>NZ_JBFTPA010000020.1:0-158485 GCF_056398245.1 Paenibacillus sp. 01T47 | reverse complement strand
GCCATAGAGCCAAGTTCACCACTTTCGATCTCTCCGATTATGGTAAGTTTCTCTGATGCGGAATATTTAACTTTAGACATGAAAATGCTCCCCTCATAGCAACAGGTTTTTTATTATTTCACCTGTCTACTATTTGGGGAGCATATCAATTAATCGGTAGCCTGGTTGCGTTTACGAGAAGCTTAGTTGAGATGAATAAGTTAATATTGGATGATATACCATAAAATAAAACATTTTCGAATATCTAACGTCTATTCAGTTATGATTGTCAAAATTAAAGAGAGGGGTTCTTATGAAATTACCTGCAATTAAATTATTTGTAAGTTTGAATATTATGCTATTCCTGATTATGGGTTGTAATAGTAGTAATGAGGAGAGCGATGTTAATGAATTCTCCATCTATTTAGTTAAAGAACTATCTACAACTGATGCGATGAGTAAAGAGCTTAATGATCTACCTTTAGAAACTATACCTGTGCTTACAGCCAATGAAATGAGAACATATAATTGGATCGAACATGAATTCATAATGAAGGAAAGCATTAGTCTAGAGGAAAAGTTAGAAGGAAAAGTACCTGCAAGCGGTAAACCTTTTGTTGTAGTTGTGGGTAACGAAAGAATATTTTTAGGTAGTTTTTGGTCCAATTTATCATCTCTATATAGTCATGATATTGATATTCCAAAAATCTCTTCTAATTGGCTTAAAGGAAGTGATAAGGAAATATACCAAATTCGCTATGGAAAAAATCCCGATCCTAGAGATGATACTAAAATATTTGAGGTATTAAAAGGAATGGGGAAGATTGTTAATTTCTAACTACTGAGAATAAAGGTGAAATCCATGAATCTTAAGCTTGAAACGATTCAATCAACCAACGATAAGCTCAAAGCAACAGAGAGAGCACTTTCAAATAGTAAAAAACAATATGAAAAATTTCTCTATTCACGAGTGGAGGTGTGTAATTGAAAACTCTATATCTAATACTAGGTGGAATCATTAATTCATTTTTAGCGCAGATGTTTCCATACATTATAAAAATCAGTGCATCATGTATATATGTAATAGGTTATTTTATGGGATTTCATGATGGTTCTGATATGAGAGGTGAAGAAGATGTAATAATCGTCCTTCTACCCATAACTCTTTTATTATTAACTACATTTCTAGCTATTTTAATATTTAGCAATCGAACAATTTTCAGAAAAATAAATATAAGAAAATCACGGTTCGTTTTGTTCAGTTTTGTATCCTTTATACTTTTTTTTAGTTTAAGCATGATGATTTTTGACCCTCCTAATCTTACATAACGAAGAGATAGAATTGATAATTATGGAGGTTTAAAAGTATGGATGAAATAGTAGGAGAATGGTCTGCAGATGCTTTATTTGATCCGGGACCTAGTGATGAGATCATTTATTTTCTAGAACACGGAGATGGGTGGATAGAATACCTAAATTGGTCACTCTCCGCAATCGAAACATTTAGATGGTGGCGTAATGAGGAAGGGAGAATTAATATTAAGGGAGAAACCATCCATTCAAACTCTGAACCTCTGAGAAAGTCAAATAAAGTACATTCAAATTTATTAATAAGTATTCAACAAGGAATTACCACATTAGATAAACCCATAACTATCCTTACAGTAGAAAACGATAAGCTATATGAAAAAAATAAGTATGGCCTAGTGAATAAAACAATAGAAAAGGATTATTTGGCTAAAAGACTGCTACTTTTAAATAAAAGATAGTTTAACTGTGAACGACAGTTTGAGTTAATGGGTAAATAGTTAAAAAAAACAATGAGCAGTTTGTTGTGATACTGCTTACTTGTTGAGATGTCGGGGGAAAATATGAACGCTTTTGAATTGGAGAAGTTCGCTAAGCAATACAATTCTTTTGAAAAAGTACATGAGGGATTCTGGGTATATGTAAACTCTTGGCTTAGTGATGAGCCGAAAGAATTTGTTGAGGCATTTAACAGTAATGATATCTCAACTTCGACAAAGCTTTCAAATGAGAGAATAGCCCTAGTTATTAATTATCGATGGGACGATCCAAAATATTTTGTTCAAACCACATTGAATGTTGAGATAAATGAGAGAGAAATTGCTCAGTATCATTTATTACAAACTCTTGATGGCGAAGATATGGATGATGGACTCAGTTTTTCTAACGTATGTTTCGTACCAAGAAATATAGATTGAATACATTCTTCAAGTTATACGAGTAGGGAAGGTTGAACGCTATAACTTCTAGATCTAATTGTTCTGCTTGATCGGTATGACCATAGGGAATACGTACGGTGGCTAAGCAGATCGTGGAGCGATATACAGCTTATCTGGTGCTAATCGCAGTGTTCGCCGAAAAAATCAATTAAGATGAATATCGCCAGTATGCTCAATCGATGTTAGGCATAAAAGAGGAATGAATGGAGAGGCTTCCGGAATGTTCCGGAGGCCTTTATTCTGTTTGTTTAAAGTGCCAAAATGTAAAAATAGACTGATTTCATATAACAATGAGAACGATTGTCCAACAAGCACAAGTATGAGGCGAACAGCAGGAAACAAAAGCCCTCATGAGTCAACTAGCATGGTAATATCTTGTGAGGGTATATCTATAAATTTGGTTGTATACAATGAATTTGATAAGATAAAAAAGTGATTTATAATAGAGTCTGTATGCAAACTGTACAATCCATAAAAATGCAGTACAATGGAAACTATGTGCAACTGATGAAAAAGTGATGACACGGTATTAGTCGGTGTCCATCAGCTTGGAGCGGGCACAAAAAGGGACAAGCTTAGAAAGTAATCCAGTAGATTTATTAATGATCTGCTTATTATTAAAAACATAATAGTAATATGATGAAGTGGGGTATTCCTTGATGACAAATAGTGGACTGAATCTTAAGGTTGATGGATTTATAGGTAAATCTAAAAAGTGGAAAGAAGAATATAAGAAGTTGAGAAATATCGTACTTGACTGTGAGCTGACCGAAGAATATAAGTGGATGCATCCTTGTTACACGTTTCAGAATAAAAACATAGTTTTAATCCATGGATTTAAAGAATATTGCGCGCTTTTGTTTCACAAAGGTGTTTTGTTAAAAGATCCCAATGGCATCCTAATCCAACAAACAGAAAATGTACAGGCGGCACGCCAAATTCGGTTCACCAGCGTTCAAGAAATAGTTGAAATGGAAGCTATCTTGAAATCCTATATTAATGAAGCCATTGAAGTTGAAAAAGCCGGTTTGGAAGTGGTTTTTAAAAAGAATACAGAATACACAATTCCTGATGAATTTCAAAACAAATTAGATGAAATGCCTGCCTTGAAAACTGCTTTTGAAGCATTGACGCCAGGACGGCAAAGAGTGTACATTTTTTATTTTTCTGAACCCAAACAATCCAAAACTCGCGAGTCAAGGGTTGAAAAATATAAGCAGCAAATTTTGGATGGAAAGGGTTTAAATGATTAGGATGTGTATTTGTTTTCCTGTTCGAAAGAAATAGAAGAACCAAGTCGCTAAATACCATTTAGCTAATGGGACTTATAATGAAATCTATTGGCTTTTTAAACTAAACGGTAAAAGAGTGATTTTATGTTCATTGTTACTGTGGAGATGACTCAGGAGCGAAAAGATCAGCTGCTTAACTGGATTGACTCACATCAGAAGGCTACAATGGAAAATGATAAGGGAACTCTGGCAGGGCTGAATTGGATGGTTGATAAGTTGGATTTAACTGATCATCTCTACTCAGAGATGGCTGTAACAACTCCTTTTATTATTAACCAAACTATTATTGATGAATGCAAGAAGAAGTTTGAAGAAAATTGGATTCATGCGTTATGGAATAGCGGATTTGCTTTGGCAGTATTTGCGGTTATGGATCTATTTAACATTCAAATTGTGGAATTTCCAACTGCAAAAAGAAACTAAGTATGCTTGAAATACATAGATGAGAATTGCGATTTGTAAAATGAATTAAAGATAGTGCTAAATATAAAATAGTTAATTATGATTCTGCGGATAAGAACGGATACAAGCGCTGCTCCGCCAGTATAGGTATTGTATAAAAAATTTGATCTTATCAAAAAGTTGGTTATAATAGGTTTATATAATTAAACGAATGAACGGAAGTGGAGTGTATGAGCCAAAATACTGAACAGATTGTACAGCAATTTAAAGATTCCATTCCCTTGCTGGATGTCCTTACAGACGAAAAACGTCAAGCCATAATTTTGCTGCTTGCACAGCATAAAGCTGGACTTAATGTTAATACTATAGCGGATCAAATTGACTTGTCCCGGCCTGCCGTCTCCCATCATTTGAAGGTATTAAGACAGTCTGGCTATGTTAGTTACGAGAAAAAGAGCGTGGAAAATTACTATGTCCTGACTCTCCGCAAACCATTAGAGCAACTTAAATCTTTAATTGAGGCTATTGAAGCTCAGTGTAGCGGATCTTTGCAATCTTCAATGGAATAAAATGAATTTCTTTTGTTCTATATGTTTATATGTTTAAACGAATGATCTTAATGGGAGTGATAATAATGAAGGCTATAACGATTGAGAGATATGGTAAAAATGTACCCTTAATAATGACGGAACGACCAATGCCTACAATTGGAGAACATGATGTATTAGTTGAGATTTATGCGGCAAGCTTAAATCCTATCGATTTCAAAATAAAAGAAGGAAAAGTAAAATTACTGCTAAAGTATGACTTTCCTTTAGTTCTCGGAAATGATTTTTCTGGGGTAGTAACGAAGGTTGGTGAACGCGTGAGCGCATTTAAACCCGGCGATGAGGTTTATGGAAGACCACGCAAAGACAGGATCGGAACGTTAGCTGAATATATTGCCATTCATGAAGATGATATTTCTCTAAAACCACGAAACCTAAATTTTGAAGAAGCGGCATCAATCCCACTGGTCGGACTTACGACATACCAAGCCTTTTACGATATTTTGAATCTTCAAAAAGGGCAAAAGATTTTGATACATGCAGGATCTGGTGGTGTAGGCACCTTTGCTATCCAACTGGCCAAATGGATGGGCGCTTATGTCGCCACAACAGCAAGTGATAAAGGCTATGATTTGGTCAACTCACTGGGAGCCGATCAAATCATTAATTATAAAACAGAGAATTTTGAAGAAATGCTTACAGGCTATGACGCGGTGTACGATACCTTAGGTGGGACAGCATTGGAAAAATCATTCCAGGTACTGAAACCAAACGGAAAAATTGTATCGGTCTCCGGCCTGCCTAACTCCAGATTTGGCAAAGAAGCAAAATTAGGCTGGTTGAAGACGGCCGTTCTATCCATTGTGAGCCGTAAAATTACAGCCCTTGAGAAGAAAAGCGGTACGAGATATCATTTCCTCTTTATGAAACCAAGCGGAGCGCAATTAAAGATCATTAAGAAGTTTATAGAAGAGGGTCACATTATTCCGGTTATTGATAAAGTGTTTGATTTTAAAGATACAGGGCAAGCCTTTCAATACCTTGAAAGCGGAAGGGCTAAAGGAAAGGTAGTCGTTAAAATAAAGTAAGTTTTACCAAGTAAAATAGTAGAATGACAAAAGGCAACCGATATCGGCTGCCTTTTCCGCTCAAGTACATATTCAATAGTAGGCTGTGTGGATCGGTTCGCTGATTGGATGTGGGAAGCATTATAGCATTTACCTCTTTGCGCTTCGCTTCTCATCCAATTGCTTCTGTATTTCTTTCCGCACCTCTTCGATACCTGCTTGTTTTAGCTCCTCGTTAAATTTGGGGAGGATTGTGTCAACATCGACTGTACCGGTCATAAGGCTTGGATAGTATTTTTTCCAAATCATCTCGATGTTATCGGTTTGGGCGGTCAGCTTAGATAGATCAGGCGTGAAGCCTAGAATGGTGGACTTGATTGCTTCAGCGTTGTATTTGCGGAATTGATCCCACTTATCGAGCGGTTCCGGGTTATCGCCGCCTATAGTTTTCAAGATAAACCAGTTACCCTGTGTATATTGTACTCCTGCATAGCTCGCTGGTGCATCCGGGATCGGGTTGCCTAGGCTGTCTTTGCCGGGAATGGGGATCGCTTGCCCATGTTCACCTAGCGTGTAATGCAATCCTTCAATTCCATAGTTAAATAGGTTTCGTATTTCAGGGTCTGTATTAAGCAGGTTCAGAAACTTAATAGACGCAACAGGATGCTTGGTGTTGGCATTAATGGCCATGATTCCGCCACGGACGGATTCCGTAGTGACGACACTATGGGTTACAGGATTCGATACAACCTTGTAGCCGCGATCCTTACTCCAATTCGTATCCGAGAGTGGGCCGCCGCCTGAGGATTTCCAGAATACCTGATCCCCACGCTTAAGTCCGCCAGGCTCCCGCAGTGCAGCATCCTTGTTAATGAAGCCCTCTTTATAATACCGTCGCATTGTGTCTAATATCTGCCGGGCTTCCTTTGTTTCAAAAATATTCACGACCTTAGAGTTAGGGTCCAGTGATTTCACCATTAACGGAACTTTGTGATTCAAAATATACTCGTAGCCATAGAGAGCGAAGAAATTTTGTGAATCCCGATCTAATTCCATTGGTATATAGGTTGGTTCATTCTGCTGAATCATCCGGAGCAATGGTTCTAGCGATTCCAGCGTATTATACTTGGTGATATCGATATTGTACTTTTTTACGATCGAAGCAGGGTACATCCAATGATCACGTACAGCCAGTTCTTTATTGGTCGGTACACCATAAATGCCTCCATCATTCATTCGTACCCCTTGCCAGAAGGTGGGGTCAATCGTGTCGTACAAATCCTTACCTAGACTCAAAAGATAGTCATCAAGTTTTAGCCATGCGCCGCGCATAGCGGTAGTTGCATAGTTGGGGGCAAAAGCAATGTCGAACGGGCTACCTGCGGATATGAGCGTGTTCAGCCGATCCTCATACTCCTGCCAACCCACCTTAATATAGGTGATGGTCACGCCAATTTTACGAGCCATAATTTCATTAATTTTATCATTTACGAGCTTCAGATCTTTGTCAGGCTCTCCAATTGTGTAATAGATCAGATTTACCGTGTCCCCATGATATTTATCATTGTTGTTTTTGCTGGCTTGCCGGGAGCAACCGGTTGTATACGCTGTGAGCAGCAGTATAATACTGAATGTTATGAAGATATATCTGTATCTAGAGTGCTTTTGCATCGATATCCGCCTTTCTGCCGAGTTCGTTGTTAACCTTTTCCCCGCAGATCAGAGGGAGATTTTCCGAAAAAGCTTTGAAAATGTGTATAGAAATAATTGAGGTTGTTGTAGCCGACGGAAAGCGCGATAGAAGAAATCTTCTCATCTGTCGATTGAATTCGTTCTTGTGCAAGCAGCATACGGTAAGCCATTAGATATTCTGAAAATTTTATTTCGGATTCTTTAAGAAATAATTGTCCGAGATAGGTACTGTTCATCTGGAAACGTTCTGCCACTGATTTTAAAGTAATATTCTGAGCATACTCCGTCTTGATCATGAGCAAAATGCGGTTAACCAGCTTGGATAAGCTGTCATAACTTACACCGAGTACCGGGTCCTTGTTCAGGCTCTCACAGCTAGCATTACCTATCGTACCATGGAGATCCTCAACAATAATCTTCTCAATCACTTGCTGCAGCTTTGTACGATCTAATGGCTTGAGCAGATAGTCTTTCACACCACAGCGAATGGCTTCTTGGGCATACTTGAATTCACTATAGCCGCTCATAATTACATATTTGGTAGGGATTTGGAGCTCATTAAGTCTATGAATCGTTTCATAACCAAGATCCTTGCCAACACAGACATCAAAAATAGCGACATCAGGCAGCAGGTCTACAACCTTGGACATGGCGGCTTCCGTAGATTCGCACGTATCTATTCGACTGAAACCGTATTGTTTCCAGTCGAGGATTCGCTTCATCCCCTCCAAAATCTGTGGTTCATCATCCATTATCAGCAGTTTGTACATGTTCAATCACCTCTTTTGGAATCCGTACAGAAATCTTAACTCCAGCTTCCTCATTATTTCCAATCTCTATAAAAAAGCTTTTCCCGTAAAAGAAGTGCAGCCTCGTGTAGACGTTGCGCAAACCGATACTCTCGGAAGAAGTATCATCCTGGTTGGATAGTGTGCTTCGCACTGCATTTAAACGCTCCGCCCCAATACCACGCCCATTATCCACAAATTCCAATACATAATAATCTTCGGCTTCCCAGCCGTTAACGATATACAAATTAAACTCATTGCTTGCGCTAAAGCCATGGATGAAAAAGTTTTCAGCCAAAGGCTGCATCCAGAACTTTACGGTAGGGATCGAGAGTAGCGCAGGATCTACATTGACCTGATAAAAAAAACGTTCTGGATATTTAAACTCCATAATTTCTAAATACTTTTGCAACAATTCCAGCTCACTTGAAATCGAAATAATATTTTCCTTTTTGACGATTTCGCGATAGAGCGCCCCTAAGGTAGCAATGGCATCAGCGGTATCTCTGTCCTGATTAACTAGAGCAGTGGAGCGGATGACCTCTAACGTATTATAGAGGAAATGTGGGTTGATTTGATTCTGAAGCGCTTTCATCTCGGTTTCTTGCTGCTTTAGTTTAAGTAAATATTCATTGCGGATATGCTTATCTAACTGCTGAATCATATCATCTAGTTCCCTTGCAATCATGCCGTATTCATTTCGACGATAACGGGCAGGGCGATTAGGTGTGAAATTAGCAGATTTCACGCGACCAATCGATTGAATAATGCGGTGCAGGAAGCGGAAATCATCCCGCATATTATACACAATGAGCAGTAGTACACTTATCATGGTCGTTATTACGATCAGAAAGATGGTAAGCAGCATCCTGGCATGCTGCTTAATCAGCATGGATAAATCAACGATGCTAACGAACTTGAAATTAAACTTGGTGGATGGAAAGGTAATATAAAATATATGCTTGAACAAGCCCTGTGAAATAACGCCATGACTGCGTCCATTCGCCGCTGCGAGACGCGATAATTCCTCTAATTTCTGATCCTGCCCGCTGCCGATAAGGTAGACCTCACCAGAGGTACTGACTGCAGCAGCTTTTCCCAAACGATAATTTTGTATAGATTTAAAGACTTGATCGCTGCTGACCAAGAAGCGCAGCTCCCCTAATTCCTTAGAGCCCAGTGATGTATCCGATAGTTTCTTGCGATATACGAAGCCTTTTAGAATCGTATCGTGAAAAGCTTCGTCTGTATTTGGAAGACCGAATATGAAGCTTGCAATTCCGTTTTCGTTAAAGCGTACAACATTGCTATACTGATTGGTATGCAGACTAACCTGCGTAATTTCACCCTGCGCCCAGCTGTACAGGTAGGTTTTAATATCCTCTGGGAAGGATACCAACGGCTGTGAGAATTGGCTGTTTTGCAGACTATTGGTTAAATAGCCTTCAACACTGCTGTTCAAAAAGCTGCGAGCATCTTCCATTAGACTATGATTGGAGTATATACGCTGCATGTAAGCCTCAATTCGGTCAGCATCGTACTGCAGCTCATTCTCTACACCTGCGAACGCATTTGCAGCCTCTAAACGAGCATCACCAACCCACTGATTCAGCAGCATGACACAGGTCAGAATGCCAAGAGCGAGTCCGATAGTTACGACAAAGACGACATAGGCAATAAACTTGTAACGATAAATTTTGATTTGTAAAAAAGAGCTCATATGGCACCTCAATTGCAGCAGCTCGCCTTAAAGCAAGTGGTTTCCATACCACTTTATCATGATTAAGCGAAGCTTCATAGATAGCAAGAAATAAGCATCCCATACAGAGTGTCTCAATAGGGGATGCTTATTTAACTTACTTAACTTACTTGAAGTAGTTATTAATTTGCTCTTGAGCCGCTTTCATAATCGTATCCATACCAGCAGACTTTAATTCAGCAGTAATTTTCGGAATCATTTTCTCTGGATCGGATGCGCCTGTAATGAGTTCATATTTGTATTTATCCCATACGGATTGGCAATTTGCCACTTCAGTCTGAAGATTGCTGATGTCCAGTGCGAAACCTAGCACTGTGGAAGATGTCGCTGCGTCATTCAGCTTTTTAACTTGATCCCATTGATCCTCAGGAGCACCTTTGGTAACTGCTAGATTAAAGAATGTACCTTGGGAGTATGCAGCCAGCGGCCAAGTATCAGAAGTACGCTCGATAACCTTTTCGCCATCCACATTTTTGTAATCTACGTCTAGCTCGCCGAATGCAAGCATATTGCGTAGTTTTGGATCAGTATTGACTAATTCGAGGTACTTCAATGCTTCTTTCTTATATTTCGAATTCGCAGAAATCGCATTCAGGGAGCCTTGGATCGTGCTTGTTGTATAAATAGGGCCAAAGTGTTGAACCATATCATATTTTTCAACAGCATCATTGATTTGCCAGCTTACTTCTGCACCCGGAAATGCCTGAGCTGCAAAGAATGGTCTGCCTTTATCATTCTCTGTTTTAGTCGGAGCATCTGGGTTGATGATGCCATCTTGGTACCATTTATGCAGGAGCTTCAGATCGGCCATAACATCAGGCTGCTCAAGAACAGAAACAACCGTACGTGATGCATCGTCAGCTTTTACGCCAACTGGAGTGAAGCCTAGTGTTAAATCATCATAATTGTTAAAGAAACCATTCAAGCCTTCACCTTGCGTCATCGGCAATGGGTAGAAGCTTTTGCCTTCGCCGGACTTGATGTTGTGAAGCGGTTGATCAAGGTCCTGCAGGGTTTTGATGTTGTTGATATCAATATTGTACTTTTGGACGTATTTATCATCGTACACCCAATATTGCGTTAGTGCCGAATCCTTATAAGTAGGAACGGAATAATATTTGCCGCCAATTTTCGTGCCATCCCAAACCTTTTCAGGAATCAATTTGTATAAGTCAGGCGCATCACTTTGAACTAAATCAGTGATATCGGCAAAAGCTCCCATAGCCACTTGCTTGCTGTATTTACCGCTGTTTGTGAACATAATGTCGAAGGGTTCGCCAGTATTCACAATTGTGTTGATTTTGGTGTCCCATTCACCCCAGCTGGCTACTTTGATGTCAATTTTTACACCAATTTTCTCCGCTGTATATTCATTCATAGCATCGATCGCTTTGCCGAAGTTATTAGGTACTTGGCCGCCGATCGTCCACCAGATGAGCGTCGGAATATCCTTGCTTGGTGTTTCGCCGTCCTTTGGTGCGTCTGTCGTTGACGGAGCATTTGTTGCAGCTGGAGAGTTTGAGCCGGAGCAGGCTGCTAAGCCACTCACCAGTAGTGTGAGAATACAAAGCGTAGAGATGAACTTCCAAGATTTCTTCATTTCATTTCCCCCTTATTGAAGTTGTGTCACCGTAAGCGTTATACAGTGATCTATCATAAACCAAGCAGGCTTGGTTTATTTCGTTGATTATCCTTTAACTGCGCCAATCGTTAACCCGGAAATGAAATATTTCTGGAAGAACGGATAGGCGAAGGCTACAGGCAGAACAATGATAATCGCTACAGCCATGCGGGCAGATTCCTTCGGCATCGTTGCGACGAGCACGGCATAGCTAACGCCCATACTTGCAGCGTTTTTGGCAAGCGCATCGACATTGCTCATCAAGCTGTTAAGCAGTGCCTGCAAAGAATATAGGTTCTGGTTGTTGATGTATAACATCGATTGAAACCAGTCATTCCAATAAGAGAAGCAGAGAAATAGTCCAATGGTTGCAATGACCGGCAGGGAAATCGGCAGAATGATGGAGAAAAAGATTCGCAGCTGGCTCGCACCATCAATTTCTGCTGATTCAATCAGCCCGTCAGGAATTGTGCTTTTAAAGAAGGTTTTACAAATGATAACGTTAAATGAAGAGACGGCAAGCGGCAGAATAAGTGCCCAGACGCTGTCTTTTAGTCCTAATAGATTAGTATTAATGAAGTAGCTGGAAACCAGACCGCCATTGAATATCATGGGGATGAAAACGACCCAAGTTAGAAAGCCCTTCAGTTTGTAGTTTGGTCGAGAAAGGACATAGCCCATGGAAGTGGTAAGAAATATACCGAGCACAGTACCAACCACCGTAACAAGAGCGGATACGCCGAGCGCTCGCAAAATCATCGTTCCTTGCTTGATCACATAAGCGTATGCTTCGCCTGATAATGCAACCGGCAATAGATGATATCCTGTCTCACGTATGGAGTCCTCACTGGAAAGTGAAATGGACAGCACTACAATTACGGGTATGACGCAGATCAGCGCCAAGACGATAAAGATCAGGTTGAAAAATAGGTTTACAACGTTGCTTGTACGGTTGAATTTCTCAAGACCTGTTTCGTAAGTCTTTCTCGTTGACATGGTCTTACCTCCTTACATCATCGCGCTATCTGGATCGATTTTGCGAACAATCCAATTAGCGATTAGAATAGTTGCACAACCCAGAACGGACTGTACGAATGCGGCAGCAGCTGCCATTCCTAAGGTAGCGGATTTCAGTTGTTTATACACCATGACATCGATGGTGGTAGACACGTTAAACAATGAATTGGAATCTCGCGTGACCTGAAAGAACAAGCCGAAATCGGTGTAGAATATACGTCCAACTGATAGAATGAACAGCATGACGATAACGAGTTTGAGCATTGGCAATGTAATAAAACGTGTTTGCTGCCATATGGAAGCGCCATCAATTACAGCTGCTTCATAGTACGTGCTGTCAAGGCTTGTGATGGTTGCCAAATAAATGACCATGCCATAACCTAAGCCTTTCCATACATTTAAGAGAATTAGAATGTACGGCCAGTAAGCCGGCTCCATGTACCAGTTAACAGGATCGCCGCCCATGTTGACGAGCAATTGATTAAGAATCCCTTTATCAAAGCTTAGGAACGCCCAGCCTACAGCAGATACGACAACCCAAGATAAGAAATAAGGGAGGAACATCATCGTCTGATAGACTTTGCTTGCTTTGCGGCTGTGGAGCAGCCCGATCATAATAGCGAAGAGAACGGGCAACACAATACCTAGAACGATAAAAATAATGTTGTATCCAATGGTGTTTCGAATAATGATCCAAGCGTCATTTGACTTGAATAAGAACTCAAAGTTTTTGAAGCCTACCCAAGGACTATTAAATACATTGCTCAAAAACCCGCCGCTAATTTTGAAGTTTTTGAAGGCAATAATGATCCCGAACATAGGTAAGAAACAAAACAGGATGTACCATATCGTTGTAGGCAATGCCAAGAGGGTGAGTTCCGTATCCTGCTTGTGCCAACGAATTCGTAAGCGCTTTCTTTTATCTTGAAGTTCAACTGTCGATTTCATGCCTTTTACTCCTTTCGGTGTCTTCTCGGATGTGTTGCACTTGTTAAGCTCATTGTATAATAGGAGGATTTGATGCTTCTAGATAACAAACTTGATACTATAGTCAACAAACGTTAGATTCGATCATTCTGTTTTACAGAACTTTAAGAATGGACTCAAGAACAGGACATGGATGCGATGGACGCGCTGGGCACTTCCATCTCGGCATCTGCTGGTGTCCCTGCTATTGGTACCCTCGTACATGATAGCGACTTGCTCTTCATGCGTCTGTACCGGAATGGCAGGATGGCCGATACGATAATCAATGACTTGGATCTATTCAACGAGATGTTCGAGGGGAGTCGTCCCCGAAAACGGAACGGGCTGCCTTCAAAATGGGCTGAGGTTTGTTCACCTGGTGTGAACCCTGTGGAACTAAAGGCGATTTGGGAGAAAGAAAGGGTCTTTGCTGAAGACGCGCTGGCGCTGGCGGCGGAGCTGCTGGATATTCCAGCTGATGCGGCAATGCGGGGTTATGAGACGGATTCAGATTTTAACCAACATACGAAGGTACTTCATTTGCGAAACGCAAATTAAGGGATACCACAGAAATGTCCTTTCCCTATGGCTATATACAGATGATGAATCCAGAGACAGCTGCCAAGCTAGGCCTCATGCGTAAATGGATGGACAGTTTTTATCAAAATGGCTATTCGTTTCAGCTTTCGTTTACATGAAAAAGGGTGGGCAAATCCGATCTATTCATTGCATTTTTTCCGAGAGAGATTGGGAAAGGCCAGCTGGTTAAAAGCTTGCCAGTATTTATTGGTGTAAAACCGGATAAAGGTTCAAGTTAAAGAAAAAAGATTGGTACGGACAGGCGGCAAATGTAGTTAATGACGTCGTTCCTGATCATAGTTCCTTTTGAAATAACCGGGATTGACCCCAGTTATGGACTTGAAAGTTTTGGATAAGTGATGAACATCAGTGAAACCGCAATATTCACTCGTCTGCTGCAGGGACATGCCTTCCTTCAACAGCTCCTGAGCATGCTGGATACGCAAGTTCAGTAAGTATTGATAAGGTGTCATATTAAATTGTTTCTTGAATAGTACTGTGAATCGAGAGGGAGAAAGGTCTGCTCTTTTGGCCATATCACTAACATTGATAGGTTCTGAGATGCGAAACGCTAAATAGGACGTAATCCAGTTCAAGAAAGGACGACGAGATGACGAGGCAGCTTGTGGCTTCATGTAACTTTTGAAAATCACGGTCAGAAATTCATAAGCCAGCTGATTGGCTTCCATGATGCCTAGATAGGTTTGTGACTGCCAGCATTCGATGATCTTGAAGACGAGGTCACGCAGCTTAACGGAGTGCGGAGTTTCAAGTTTAAATGGAATGAGTAAGGAATCGCATTCATGCAATCTAGGTTGTGTGTAGGTGGAGTAGGGGGACATGTCCAATTGTCCTGGTCGCGTGATAAAGCTCTTATCTTTCTCTGAATTATAAAAGAAATCCAGATGCACGTAAGGATTGATCGTATCGGTAATGCCTTTGATTGTATGTACATCTCCGGGCTGAAGCAAACAGAGATCTCCTGCTTTCAAGAGATGAACGTTACCGTTGACCTCGATTTCGAACGAACCCTCCTGCACGTAAAAAATGATATAATCCAGCAAATTGCGCTCGCCTAGGAAAAAAGGTGGACGGATCGCATAATCTGATTCGCGAACATAAGGAGCGATGATGTAGTCCTCTAATTTCATCGTAATCTGCCTCTTTCATTATAAAATAATCGTTTTATACATAAAAAATAGATCTTATATATACAGGAATAAAGCTTATATTCCATTAAGATGAAGGTAGATTGCTGTTCAAGTATACCATGATCTTAAGGGAGGGTATAAGCGTGAAAAAGGCGTATAAGGGTACTAAAATGAGAGAAATAAGTTTTCCGATTGGAGGAATCGGCAGCGGAAGCATCGGTCTTGCAGGCAATGGCCGGTTGGTGGACTGGGAAATATTCAACCGTCCAAACAAGAAGAGTTTCAACGGTTTTAGCCACTTCGCAATAAAGGCGGAGCGGGAGGGAAAAGTGCTGGATGCGCGGGTGTTGAACGGCGATTTGCAAGCGCCATACGTCGGCGAGCATCTTCGCGGTGCTCCGCTCCATAGCGGATACGGATTCGGACCTGAAAGCCAGACGATGGCGGGTATGCCGCATTTTCGAGAGGTCGAATTCAGGGGCGAATTCCCGTTGGCAGGCATGTCATTCGCGGAAATCGATTTCCCCGGGCGAATCGAATTAGTGGCCTTTAATCCGTTCATACCGCTCAAAGAGGATGACTCGAGTCTTCCCGCGGCTTTTTTTGAGTGGGAAGTTGAAAATACAAATCATGAAACGATTGCATACACGTTATGCCTCTCGGCTGGCAACCCCATTCCGACGGAAAAGGTAAATCACCGATACAGCATGATGGAAGGCACCGAAGGCGAATGCATACACATGATTAAGCTAAGCTCTGACCAGCATGACGATGCGCACGATCAGTTCGGCGATATCACACTGTCAACTGATGCACCAGATGTCAGCTACCAAGAATTCTGGTATCGCGGCGGCTGGTGCGACAATCTCGAGATGTTCTGGCATGATTTCACGCAGCAAGGACGTTTGCAAAATCGGCAGTATCCCGTGACTGAGCCGCCTTTGGTTCGCAAAGACACGGCATCACTTGCTGCTCATATTGAGCTGAAGCCCGGAGAAAAGAGAAAGATTCGGTTCACGATCAGTTGGAACTTTCCAAACGTGGAAAACTATTGGAATCCCAATCCGCTAGGCTCTAACAGCTGGAAAAATTATTATGCGACGCTGTTTGAGGATTCCAGCGCATGCGCGAAATATGCGTTTGACCATTGGGATCGTCTTTACAGTGAGACCGTTAGGTTCAAAGATGCGTTGTTCTCATCGACTGTGCCCGATGTTATCAAGGATGCGGTGTCTGCAAATTTATCCGTGGTCAAATCGGCAACAACACTTCGTCTAACCGACGGTTCCTTCTATGGATTCGAAGGCAGCATCGAAGATACTGGCTGTTGCGAAGGTTCCTGTACGCATGTATGGAATTATGCTTATGCTCTGCCCTTCCTGTTCCCACGCTTAGAGCGCAGCATGCGGGATTTAGATTTTAAATACAACAAACGCGAAGACGGGAGAATGTCATTCCGGTTAATGCTCCCGCTCGGACGCGAGCGGATGGATTCCCGTGCTTGCGCGGATGGACAATTCGGCGGCGTTATTAAAGCATATCGAGATTGGAAAATATCGGGCAATACAGAGTGGCTTACGTCTGTCTGGCCAGAAATCAAGCAAAGCATTACGTACGCTTGGGCCGATACTAACGAGGACAAATGGGATCCAGATAAAACGGGCGTATTGTCAGGCAGGCAGCATCACACTCTTGACATGGAGCTATACGGACCGAATTCTTGGCTGAGCGGATTTTACTTAGCGGCCCTTAAAGCGGGAGCGGAGATGGCGGCATTCTTGGGTGAGAGTGAAACTGCTGACGAATTTGACAGCCTGTTTCGATCGGGGAAACGATGGATCGACGAGCATCTGTTCAACGGCGAGTACTACGTGCAACAAGTCGATTTATCGGATAAATCGCTGCTCGATAAATTCGACACGGATACCGTCAGCACGTATTGGAACAATGAACGAGGGGAAATCAAATACCAGATTGGGGAAGGCTGCGCCATTGACCAAGTCATTGCACAATGGCACGCTAATTTATGCGGTTTGGGCGAAATTTTCGATAAGGAACAGATGCGTACAGCTTTGAAGTCGTTGTATCGGTATAATTTCAAATCCAGCATGAGGCGGGAAGCGAATACTTGGCGCTTGTACTCTCTAAACGACGAGGGCGGACTCGTGATCTGCACTTGGCCAGAGGGCCGACATAAGCCAGCGATTCCACTGACTTATAACTCGGAGACGATGACCGGCTTCGAATACCAAGCGGCTGCGCACATGATTCAAGAGGGTTTCATCGATGAGGGGGTTTCCATTGTTCAAGCGATCCGGGAGCGTTACGACGGCGAGAAACGCAATCCGTGGAACGAGATCGAATGCGGCAGCAACTACGCGAGATCTATGGCCAGTTACTCCTTGCTGCAAGCCTTCAGCGGCTTCGAATATGACATGGTCGAAGGCATGATCGGATTCAAACCTGTTCAGTCGGATGTGGATAAGTTTCGAACGTTATGGTCGCTTGACATGGGCTGGGGCGTCTACGAGCAAAACGAGACACAGACTCAGCTGCAATTACTGGGCGGCAAGCTGGTCTTAAAATCGATTGCATTACCAGAAGATAGAATCGAAACGATTAAACAAATCGAATTAGGCGATGCTAGTTTGGCTTATATCATCGTAGAAGATAGGATTCATTTTGAACCGCCGATTATCATTGATGCGGGAAACATGCTTTTAATTAAGCATGCTTAGAGGCAAGAGGTTAGTTTTATCCAGTCTGACAGAACGTATCCTACCTCATTAAGTTAACTATTTCGACCAAAGCGGCATTTGTACGTATGCTTGATATGCGTTTTAACATCCAGAAAAGCTCTAGTTTATGGGCATTTGCGAACTTAAGCCTATAACCACTGTTCTCAGAAACGGTGGTTTTTTGTTTTATATTAATTTTAATCATTAGGAATAGTAGTTTACTATTTTGGAATGAACTAAGAATGAAAAACACTTGAACAACTCGGTGAAAAGTATAATATGGAAATGAAGCTATACTTAAGTAGATGTATTCGTGTCATTTTAAAAGGTTAAAAAGTAAGGTTAGTGGTGCATGAAGAACTTTGGGGACTGCGTGAAGCAAGCTGGTAAGGTATCGTTGTGCAAATAAAGGAGGGGCGTGCATGAGGATGAGTCAAGACGCTGCTGTTAAAAGCCAATGGGTGGTGGAGGTTCGATGAGGATTGACGATCAAGAGTATATTTCGAGCGAGCTTCTTTTAATTTTGGAAGCGGTTGCAGATCAACTGATTCCAGGAGATGCATGGCCGTCGGCGACCGATGGAGGAGTTATAGCATACCTGAAACGTATTGCTGCTCAGGATACCGCTGCCTGGACGGATCTAATAGAACCAGGACTTCGTGCATTGGAAGCAGAGGCATTAGCTCTCCATGACCAACCTTTTTCGGAACTATCGCCTCATGAGAAGGATCGATTGTTGCGCGACGTTGAGCATGATTCTTTTGGCGGCTGGCCTGTTTCATCCAAACGTTTCTTTGACACTTTATTGTGTCTGGTCGTTGAAGGATACTATGGAAGCCCGGAGCTTGGCGGGAATAGTGAAGGAAGATCATGGGAAATGATCGGGTTTCGTCCGGGGACTGTCCCGGAAAGCATTGACACGGTCCCAGAAATAGATTTACCGCAAAAAAACTTCGATCAGCTTCGGGAGCAATATGATGTGGTCATCATAGGTGCTGGCGCTGGCGGCTCGGTAGCGGCGGCTGTATTAGCTGAATCAGGGCTTCAAGTTCTCGTTATTGAGCGTGGAAGCTGGCTTCGTTACAGTCAGGTAGGCAGTGATCATTTGCGCAACCATCGTTTTAGCAAATATGGTCATAACACTGGACCAGGAATGGAAGGCAGCCCTCGTACGATTCTATTGGCGGGCGGAGATGAGCGAATTACGTCGCCTATTGATGGGGACTATCATAATAATGCAATGACGCTGGGTGGAGGGACACGGGTTTACGGAGCGCAGGCATGGCGATTTCATCCAGATGACTTCCGCATGGCGAGTCGCTATGGAATACCAGATGGGAGCTCGCTGAGCGATTGGCCGATTAGCTATGAAGAACTTGAACCGTATTACATGCAGGCGGAGTGGGAAGTTGGCGTCTCTGGTGATGGGAATGCCCATTCTGGACGCGGGAAGCGACGACAGGATTATCCAATGCCAGCGCTGTCACGTACGCTGGAGGCAGAACGTCTAGCAAGAGCAGCAGAAAAGTTGGGATGGGAAGCGGGTCCGGTGCCGCTGCTCATCAACTCCGTTGATAGGGATGGTCGGCCAGCTTGCGGCCGGTGCGGACAGTGTGTTGGATTTGCCTGCCCGACCAATAGCAAGAATGGCGGGCATAATACGATGTTAGTGAGGGCAATCGCAACTGGTAACTGCGACCTGATCTGTGATACCACTGTGGAGCGCATTGAAACCGAGGGTGGAAAACATGCTACCGGGGTTCGTCTCGTGCAGCAATTGGAGGGCTCAATCCAGCGACGGATAATACGTGCGGGGCATGTTGTAGTTGCTGCCGGAGCTATCGAAAGCGCACGCCTCCTACTCAACTCGGCAACGGAATCAGAACCGGATGGAATCGGCAATCGGAGCGGACAAGTAGGAAGAAACCTTCAAGGGCACGTCTACTCTGGTGCATACGGCCTCTTTGATGAACCGATTCAAGACGGTCTTGGTCCGGGAGTGAGCATTGCCACTTTCCGCTTTGACCATAGTAACGAGGGCATTATCGGGGGAGGGCTGCTTGCCAACGAGTTCACTCGGTTGCCGCTTATTCACTGGTATCGAGCACTTGCCCCGAATGCGGCACGATGGGGGAGCGCAGGCAAGGAAACCATGCGGCAGAGCTTCTTGCGCACCAGCCAAATTCAGGGGCCGATCCAAGAGATCCCGAGCGCGGAATCCCGAGTGCGGCTATCGAATGCGGTAAAGGATCGCTTTGGCATACCTGTTGCTCAGCTCTCGGGTAGCGTCCATCCTGAGTCGCTGCGAGCTTCAGCCATGCTGGGAGAGCAAGCAGAGAAGTGGCTCTGGGCTGCTGGGGCAAGTGAAGTTTGGCAAACTCGGGCAGGTGGCGGGCTTAGCGCCGGACAACATCAGGCAGGTACACTTCGCATGGGCAATGACCCTTCTACTTCCGTGACTGATCCCTTAGGTCGTGTACATGGATACGACAATCTCTGGGTGAGCGACGGATCTGTTCACGTGACCAATGGCGGTGTTAACCCGGTGTTGACGATCATGGCTTTAGCTTTCCGTACTGCAGAGAACCTCGTGAAACAAGGGTAGCGAAAAATTATAGAAGCATAGTAACAAAAAACTGAATCATAAAAAGACTCGCTAAACCCTCGGATGGTCATCTTTCTATTAGAGAAGCGTAAGGGAAGAACTGCATCTGTGCAGTTCAAAAAAGGGAGGTAATCATGTCCATTATACGCCTTGCTACTCTGGAAGATATCGATGAACTTGTTCGAATGCGCTGGGTGTTCTCGGAAGAGGAGAACAGCGATAGTACACTAAACTACGAGGAGTTCCATCAGACTTGTTATGAATTCTTAGTTAAAGCAATGAAAAGCGGAGACTGGTATATTTGGGTAGCAGAAGATTCAGGAAGCATAGTGTCACATATGTATCTTCAACTCATTCATAAAGTACCGAGACCCGGTAAATCCCCGGACCCTTATTATGGATACGTGACCAACGTATATACGCGACCAGCATTTAGAAATCAAGGAATCGGCAGCGACATTCAATTGGTCATGGAGCTTTGGTCAAAAGAAAATAAAGTCGAGTTCCTTTTGGTTTGGCCGAGCAGCAATAGTGTACAATTTTACTCCAAAAATGGCTTCTTTCGCTGCGATGAAGCGATGGAAAAGCATTTTTAATTTTATAATAAGAGCAGGAGCTGCGATAGCCTGCTCTTCTTTTTTTGCTCGATCAGAAAATAATCAGATTTCTCTATTCGTATTCGTCCACATCCGCTAAGATAGGTTAGTACTTAAAAAGATTGATAGCGGGGGTTCAGCACCCCAATCGAAAAGGAGCACTAACCATGATTAAGCAAGTATTAGGATTACAACAGAAAGAAGGATCTGCTGAAAAGAAGGTTACCTGGCTGGAGCTGTTTTATGATCTGCTTTTTGTAGCGGCAGTTTCAAAAGCAGCTCATGTGCTGCTGCATGTCGAGAATGGCACCATTCCAGTAGAATACTTAGGGAAATTCGTTTTAATCTTTGTTCCGATTTGGTGGGCTTGGGTGGGACAATCGCTTTTTGTAAATCGCTTCGGACAAGATGTCTTGTCTCACAGAATATTTCTGATTTTACAATTATTTTTTGTATTAATAATGACGGCTAGCTTATCGGTTGATTTTGATCAATATTATGTTTCATTTTTAATAGGCTATATTGGTTTAAGAGCTATGACGGCCATTCAATATTTAGCGGTACATAAGACAGAAGAAGCACATAAAAAAATCACTGCTCAGTATTTAGGGAGTCGCTTTTGGATTGGTTTGGTCATATCTGCATCATCATTATTTTTTGACTCGTGGATACGTTATGCCGTTTTGTATGCTGGAATAGCTGTAGACATATTGCTGCCTTTAATCGGTCGAAAATATTTAGTGAAAAGCCCGGTAAATACTCATCATTTATTAGAACGCTTCTCACTGTTTACCCTTATTCTGCTTGGCGAATCCGTAATCAGCATACTAGCTGTATTGCAGTCCAGCAACTGGACGTGGCAATCTATCTTATTTGCGTTAATTACTTTTGTGTTAATCATCGCTATGTGGTGGCAATATTTTGATAACGTCGAGAAGAAAGTAAACAAATCAATAGAGACTGCAGGACAAACGATTATTTATGGACATTTATTCATTTATTTATCGATGTGTATGATCGCAGCTTCGATTCAGTTGTTATTTTTGAAACAATTAGATTATTTATTTATGTTAGGTTATATGTTTGGATCTGTATTGCTCTACTTTTTTTCAACCTCATTAGTTTTCCATAAGTATAGACATGAACATCAAAGATTGGGCATATCACATTTAATGCTTTTCTTAGGGTTGCTAGTCGCTTTTTTTACAGTGGATTTGTTTCTTGTACTTCCCAATTACATAATCATTGGAGAAGTGATGGTGTTTTTTGTTGTATATGCAAAATTAACAACGCAAAACGTGAAAAAGCCATGAGCACGGATCATTGCTGAACGGTGCTCATGACTATCGACTTGTCTGCTGCTTGCTATGGGCTGATGATACCTTTGGCCCGAGCGTCTTTCAGCCACTGCGGGTATTCATTGAATAGTCGATCATACAGATCCTCGTCACTAACTTGGTCCAAATCATCCAGCGCAAAAAAATCGGCGTTATCGAGTACTCGTCCCCTCAAATCATCGAGCTTACGCAGCACGCCGAAGTCGGCATTACCGAGGCCGACAAATTGCCAAAATATATTTTGACCGGAGCTATCAATAAGCAGCTTCGAAATTTTCTTCGTTTCATAGATGCCGCCATCACTGAAGAAGACTATATAGGTTGGCATTTTTGAAGGCTCTTCTTGTGTATACTTCTTGATTATATCGGCCATAACGAGAGGTTCATTATTACCAGCGCCGAGTCCACCAAATAGGCGAGGGGCCGGATATGTATTTTTAACGTAATTTTCGTATTCATTTTCGTTTACGCTCTTCATTCGTTGACTCTTCGAGGCAAAGAACCAGACATCCATCATGCCATCGTCATCCATGCTTGCAGCAACTGCAAGTACCCGCTCAAAGGCTCGCTGCACGACGCCTTTTTCGTAGAGAGCATACATGGATCCAGAGGCGTCGAATATAACAGCTACGCGTGCTTTTTGCTGATCGATATTTTTTTTGCGAAGCGATATAGCCACCTTTTGCTTCAACAAATCAATTTTGTTCAAATTAATTTTAGATGGCGCAGCACTTGCCGAGGAACTCGCTGCGCCTGAGCGTGCAGCTTTGATTTCGGATACAGCTTTTGAGCGTGCTTGATCGGCTTGAATCGTCGGAACTGCAGGGGATGGGGGACTGCTTGTATCTTCTTCCTCAGCAACGTTTACGCCATGAGCTTCTGCGAGCGGTTTCAAACCACCGTGGAAACCTTTGCCAACCGCACGAAGCTTAAAGCCGCTTGAATGCAGGTACAGCTCGGCGAGCACTAGTGAGGTTTCAGCATTTCCTTCTGTTATTTCATATACAACTTTATTCACCGAGGTTTCGGCAGTGATTTGGCATCCCTTTACATCTGCGAACGTTCCTGGTCCATCAAGGGTGATCGCAAATACGCATTTTTGAACCTTCGATGACTGGAGGGCTGTAAGATTAATGATAAATTCACTATTCCATTTGTCTTGTGGAGTGAATTGCACGATGCGCCCGGGATCCGCAGGCTGGTTATAAAATACGAAATAATCATCGGATGAAACTTTACCGTCAGAGCCTACCATAAAGCAGCTGACATCGAGCTCTGCTGGCGAATTCTTGCAGGAAATGGAAACCTTCACTGTGGCCGCCTCGCCAAGTGGAGCATTAGCGCCTGTTATTAATTTAATCGTAGAAGTACTCATACGTTCACTCTCCTTGTCTCGTACTGAGAATGTGAGGGATAACCTGCATATTATGGAAACCTTACGCTGTAATGGTTGAATTATATCATAGGTTTGAATAGAGAACTATTTTAATAGATAGGTGTAATTTAATAGATTATCCATGCTTAACAATCAATCTGATTAGCTTGGTTTGGTGTCCGGTGAGAATGGGTTTGGTTGTTGGAATTTAAAATGTTGATTCTATGTGCTTCCAAGCTTTGCTCATTCTTTCTATCCCGACTGTCAAATCATCGTCAGTGAGGTGGGAAAAGCCGAGGCTTATGCCAATCCGATTACGGTTCGTTCGATCTTTCACCCACTCGACGCCTGCTTCCCTGCAAGCCTTCTCAAAAGCATCATAATCCTCTTGTGCTCCTGTCCACCAACCGAATATATGCAAACCTGCATCTCCCTCAACCCAGCGAATCGGAATGGTCAATCGTTTCAACGCGTCGCGCAAAAGAGTGAATTTGTGGCTGTATATTCGCTTCATTCGTCTCAAATGCCGTTCATACAGCCCGCTATTCATGAACGAGGCGAGTGCCCGCTGCTCAAGAATTGCGCTTGGATGCGGCTCATATAACGCCTTTGCTCTAGCAAAGGGCACGACTAAAACTCTCGGCAGAACAACAAAACCAAGCCTTATATCCGTCATCATCGTTTTGGAAAATGTTCCTGTGTATATGACGAGATCAGCTGAAGTTTCCAAACTTTTGAGCGTCTCAATCGGTTTGCCTCGGTGGCGGAATTCACTGTCATATTCATCCTCGACGATAAATGCACTCTGATCAGCGGCCCATTGGAGCAGCTGCTGCCTTCGCTCCATGTTCAACACAGCCCCCGTTGGGTATTGGCGATTCGGTGTAACAAAAAGCAGCTTGGCATTCCACGGTTGCGGAACTAGTCCTTGATCGTCAACTTCACCTTCAATCAACATTGCTCCTGAAGCAAGCACAGCTTTCCGAATCCCATAATAACCGGGGCTTTCGGCTACGACGGCATCCCCAGAGCCTGCTAAAAGCTGTGTCAACAAGGCAATTGCTTGCATCGATCCGTTTACGATCGCAATTTGCTCCGAATTAGCAACAATACCCCGATAGCGCTGAAGATGCTTAGCGATGGCTTCGCGCAAAGTTTCCACACCAAGCGGCTTGTGTGCATCGATATTAGCTTTTTCTGTCATTTTCCTTGTTTCATCATACAGGCACCGATTCCAGTCTTCCTTCGAAAACGAGCTCATGTCGGTTATTCCCAGTTGAAAGGATATTTTCTCGGAACATTTTGAATGCTCTGAACCATCATTTACTAATGTCTGATGGCTATCCGTCCCATCAATGTGGGTATCTGTTTCCCTGACATGAACTGCCATGCCTGCAATCCGCTCCCCCCATTCAGACAATTGTATTTCTCTCTTGGCAAAAGGGAGCAAAGAAAGGTTCGTAGTCTGATAACTAACGTATGTTCCGCTGCCGGTCATGGGAGCCACATAGCCTTCAGCTGCGAGTGCTTCAAGTACATTCGAAACTGTACCGCGTGAAAATCCATACATCCTCGCTAGTTCCCGGCTAGAAGGAAGCTTATCCCCATGGACAAGCTTGCCTTCCATCAAAGCATCCCGCAGCGCATGGTACAACATCTCATATTTGGTGGTGTAACGTTCCTTATACGGCTCTAAAGCTAAATAAATAGTCATGTTTGCTTACCTGCCGTTTCTAAAGTGGTCTAATGAAATGGATCGAAAATGGATCTATTACTAATCCGATATGCATCATATAATGACAACAATCTCACATTTCAAGTAAACAAGCAATACGGAATCCACACCATAACAGAGATACTATTCTTATATAAAATCGGAGGTCACGGTAATGAATACAGAAAAAAACACATTGCAAGGAACGCGCGCAAAGCTGACCTTGTTGGAGGAGCATCATGCTGACATGCTGCTGGAAGCGGCAAAGGACACACCGATTTGGGGTGTGTCTTTGAAAGGGATTTCTTCGTTAGCTGATGCCGAGCAGTATATTGGGCAAGCCAAAAAAGAAGAGGCAGCGGGAACCTGCATTCCTTTTGTTATATGGGATCAGGTACAGAATAAAATTGTTGGGAGTACCCGATTTTTCGATATTTCAGCAGAGCATCGCGGTTTGGAAATCGGCTACACCTGGATGAACCCCAGCGTTTGGCGGACAAGGGTGAATACCGAATGCAAATATTTGCTGCTGCGCGAAGCATTCGACAATCACAACATGATCAGAGTACAGCTTAAAGCGGATCTTCGTAATACGAGGTCACAGGCAGCTATTGAGCGCATCGGTGGCATTCGAGAAGGGGTGCTGCGCAACCATCGCGTGTTAAGTGACGGCTATATTCGCGATACAGTAATGTACAGCATTACGAATCAGGAATGGCCGTCGGTTAAGGCAAGGCTGGAGTCTTATCTCTCTAAATAAAAATGGTAAACAAATAATTTCTTGACAGCTCACTTCGAGTCGGTATACATTTGTATACATAAACCGTTTGTATACAAATGTATACAACTTGAGGAGGAGTAACGATGCGCGAGGGAAGACACGGACACATAGGGCATCACGAACACAGAGGACACAGAGATCGGGGACATGAACACGACGGTAGAAGACATGAGCGTACTTCAAGCGCTCAAACCTTTCGCCGAGGCAGAGCGATTGCATTCCTGGAGAGACTTCAAACGAAGCGCTCAACTTTACTGCATCAACTGAATCAGCCAGAATACGACGCCATCAAACTAGTTATAAGCGGTGAATTAAAAGCTACGGATGCGATTATTCAGGAGTTTATCCAGTCGTTTGAGCTTCGCGAAGCAGCTCCTGAAAGCGACAATAACAGGATTGGAGAAGATGAGAAAAATGACAGTAACTGAAGCAATCAGAGCCCGTAGAAGTATCAAATCATTCAGTTCTCAGCCCATTTCCGAAAGTGATTTGATTTCTTGGCTAGAGACTGCCAGCTATGCGCCAAACCATCGCTTTAACGAGCCTTGGGAGCTCCTGTTTATTGGACCAGAAACAAGAACTAAATTAAATCATAAAACGGACTTTGGCAAAGCGCCTGTCGTTATTGGAGTATTGTCTAAACCAGGTTCGACTTCATTTGAACGCGACGAGAATGTTATGGCTGTCTCATGTTTTGTACAGAACTTCTTATTAGCCGCTCATGAAGCTGGTGTTGGTATGTATTGGGCTTCTCTGGGGGCTTTGGCTCATAACCGCACCATTTTAGATGTGCCGGAAGATTACGATGTTATTGGTGTATTTGGAATTGGTTATCCAGCAGAAGTTCCAAATACTAAGCCAAGAACATCAATTGCTTCCAAGATTACGTATCTCTCTTAAAAATAAACCTCTCTACAGTATTGCTTGTCTGTGGGGAGTTTTTTTGTCATTAGTGAATGATCTAAAGCAAGAAATATTCACTTTGACTAACCAATTCGTAACGTTATATTTAAAGCAATTCCACAAATTGAATTTCAAACAACAAATAATTAATATATAAAGGTTGTGATTCCATGCTAACACCAGTCACCCTTCGAGGGAATCTAGTCCATCTCGAACCAATGACAATGGACCACGTCGATGATCTCTGCTCCGCAGCCTCGGAAGATCGGTCACTTTATACGTATACGAATGTGCCAAATGGGCGGGTGGATACCGAACGATACATAGAGTGTGCATTAATGTCCTACGAGAAAGGCCGTGCAGTGCCATTTGTGGTCCGTCATATTGAAACAGGGCGTATTGTAGGAACTACAAGATTTCTGGATTTAGAAGTTTTCTCATGGCCGCCTCCATGGCCTCCAGGCGTTGCGAGTGGACCATCGCCTTCGGATGAGAAACCGCCAACCGTGGCCGAAATCGGCAGCACTTGGTATGCAGCATCAGTTATTCGTTCAGGAGTTAATACACAATCTAAGCTTCTTCTGCTTACCCATGCGTTTGAAACGTGGAAGGCGACTAGAATTTCGCTCAAAACAGATGCTCGCAATTTACGTTCTCGTTCAGCGATATTACGGCTTGGTGCTGCTTTTGAAGGTATTCGAAGGGCACATGTCCCTGCAAGTGATGGGGGTATTAGAGATACAGCTTATTATTCGATACTTGCCGAGGAATGGCCAGCGGTGCGAGCCAATCTTCAAGAACGTCTTCAAAGAGGCCCAAATCGTTAGGGACTTGTACCAATTATATTCAATTGAAAAGTGATTTTTAAATATATAACCTCTCTAGCGTGAAGATACACGGTTTAGAGGTTTTTTGTGTTTTTTGTAGTCAAGAGTGTTGAACAAAAAGAGTGAGCTCATTTGTTGAGAAAATTTATATTTAATGATACTCTAAATTTAGGCAGTGCCTAATTATTTTAGTTGCTGCCTAATGCGGTGTCGAGAGGTGTTTAACTTGCTTGAATGGATGCTCAGAAAAATGATGGCTGATCGAGGAATATGGACGGGTGCAGCACTGGCTCGCCTGCTGGAGGATAAGGCTAACTATAACCTTTCTGCTCCTTCAATCAGTGCTCTAATATCAGGTAAACCGAAACAAATGAAGGCTGAAACGTTAGATGCACTTTGTACTGCATTAGAATGTAAACCTAATGATCTTTGGGTACATACCCCAACTTTGCAAGTCAAGGAGGCTTAGTTTGTGGCTATAAAAGAAATTCTGCCTTTTGGTGAACCTGTTCTTCGAAAGAAAGCTAAGCCAATTGAAAGCATTACTACGAAAATTTTAAAGCTATTGGATGATTTGGCTGAAACACTCTACGATTCGAATGATGGGGCTGGTCTAGCTGCTCCTCAAATAGGCATTCTAAGAAGATTGATTGTCATGGATTGTGGCGATGGGCTAATTGAACTGATTAACCCGGAGATCGTCTATCAAAGCGGTGTACAAGTTGGCTCTGAAGGGTGTTTATCTCTTCCAGGATATTATGGAATAGTTAAAAGATCACAACATGTGAAAGTGAAAACGTTAACTAGATCAGGTGAAGAGCTCGTTATTGAAGCAGAGGGTTTTCTGGCGAGATGCATACAACATGAGGTGGACCACTTAAATGGAACGCTGTATATCGATCTTATCCAAGAGAATTCTTTTTTTGTAGAGGGGACGAATGAACGGGCAGATCTTATCGAGGCATGCAAGTTATCCTATACAAATTTGTAATAGAGGATTGTTAAAATTCAATGTTATCTCAACCTAAAACGAGCCACTAGAAGCGATTCTAGGGCTCGTTATTTTTTTGAATATGACCTTCAAGTTGCGGGTTATCGTTAAGACAGGCTATTTGGTATTACAAGTGCTGAATCAGTTGCTTAACGAGCTTTTCCAAGTAAAGCTGGTCAACCTCATCAAAACGATCAAGCTCAGGGCTATCTATGTCGAGAACGCCGAACAACTCGTCGTTTATAATGATTGGAATAACAATTTCGGATTGGGATGCGGCATCACATGCGATATGTCCCGGGAACTCATGCACATTTCCAACTCTGACAGTTACTCTTTGGCTGGCAGCTTTCCCGCAAACGCCTCGATGTAGAGGAATGCGGACGCAAGCGGGTAATCCTTGAAAAGGTCCTAGGACTAGTTCTTCGCCCCGATACACGTAAAATCCAACCCAATTAATACGATCTAAAAATTGATTAAGCAAGGCCGATGCATTGGACAGGTTGGCAATTACATCAGATTCACCCTCCAGCAAAGCTTGAAGCTGCCGGATGGCCAAATCGTATTTTTGCTCCTTTGATCCTTCGTATTGTTCTTGATGAAACATCGTTCGACTCCTTTATCTTAAACGGGATTAGTTTATTATTTTTTGTTGTACATCACATTTTAGCATACTCCCTAATAAGATTTAAACTTTTCGAAATAACCGGCAAATGAAGCAGTGGAAATCAAATGGATTAATTTTCAATGGGAGAACGCATACTAACAAAAAGGAGTGATAGTTATGGAAAATAATAAAGACAATCCGAAAAAAGACTACAAGCCAGACATTACGAATTACGATTATGTTTGGGGCAGTGACCAAGATGAATATGTGAAAAACGACCAACCAGCTGACGAAGCAACAAAGCAAGAAATTGAACTTTCGGAAAAATGATTTAATGGCACGTATATTTAAATCAGAAAAAAAAGTCCCTATCTTTAGGGACTTTTTTTTGCTGTTTACACCGTTGGTAATTAGTCGTAAAATAAGACGCGAAATGGGAAAGAAGTGATATTTTCTATGGGGGAATGATAATGGGTTCGTTCATTAATTGGTTGAATCGTAAACGAATTATTCCTTGTGATTTATGTGGAAAAGAGCTTAACATTTATGCATATCTATCAGACGTCTCATTAATCTTACTATGTCCATTATGTAAGCAATACTATTTTAAATCGGATGCGACTTCACCAATTGTTAAATATGAGCTGTCTGAAGGTCTTAGAAAAATATTTGAAATGGACCCGGATAACAAATATTATATTGGAGGTCCAATTAGCGAAGCGTATGAACCACGTTGGATTAAGGTTTTACGCAAACTATTACATTAATAAATAAACGCCATCGTACACGAATATAAAATAAGCATATGTACTGTATTGTCATTAAAGGAAGAAAAAGTAGTTAATTTAACTATCGTTCTGCGTTAGCGTTGAAACCAGTTCAACCTTAATTCTGTCGGGGTCTTCAAAAAACACTGCATAATTATGCTCCCCTCCTGCATACGGATGTTTGTCTTCGTACAATATCTTCATACCACGTGCTCGCAACTTTTTGGTGAAGTTATCGACTTGCTGACGGGATTCTGCTTGGAATGCCAAATGGTTCAGCCCTACACGACACCTATGATAAGTGGTATCTAGGTACTTTTCCTCTGTTTGAACGAATACAATATATGTTTCTTCATGCTTCCAACTTATCCCTTGACTCCATTTCTGAAACTCCTCATAACCAAGTTCACTTAGAAACCATCCCCAAAATTCTGAAGAATGCTCTAAATTTGAGACGTAGATTTCAATATGATGAATTAGACCTGCTTTTTTGCTCATAGAATTTCCTCCATTTAAACAATCATAAACAATTAAATCCTGTATATTTATTGTTCTCTCTTGCTCATAGCAAGAAATAGCCGTTTGTTTCATTCAAATTGAGCAGCGATTAAAGATGATTTCGCCAATTTTTCTGTATCCTATGGAGTTGGGGTGAATCAAATCCTTAGACCAAAAGGTATTGTCTTCAGCCATTGGATGATTCCAGAAATCGATAGGCATTAATTTGTACTCATTGCTAAGTGAACGAACGACTTCATTTGCTTGCAGCAGCTGTTCTTTTATTACTCGTTTTTTTTCATCAGGTAAAGGCAATCTAGCTGTAAAGTCGGGAAGATTTCCGATTATAACAGCAGCACCTGACTTGCTTAACGCATCTATCATGAGCTCCATTTCCGACTTATACTCATTGAAGTTCCAGCGGCCTTTTAAAATATCATTTGCGCCTGCGATTAGGCTGACTAAGTCGGGCTCTAGTGCTAGAGCCTCTTCCAGCTGCTTTAAGCGAATCTCTTTGGTTATCAATCCACGTTTAGCCAAATTGGTGTATTTTAATGTGGGCTCATGCAGCTCGGCGAAGTGATGGACCCAGCTCTTTAATGGGGTCTCCTCAACTTCATCACCAATACCTTCCGTAAAGCTATCACCTATAGCTACAAAGTGTTTCCACATATCGGGCACCTCTTTCTATTTTATGTATACCTATAGTATAAGACATCGATGTAATGGAGTCGAAGACTAGATGAATCAAGCTATTGATTTATCTAGTCTTTTTTCTGTCCAAATGTTAAAAACGTCAATGTTGAAAGCACATGAAATCGCTTAACATTAAACTAGTGTTTGTATTGCTTTTGAGCACAATCTTCTAAATAATGAAAAAGTGTATACGGTGAAGCCGCATCATTTGCAAGTGGAAACAAAAAACGAGTCTAAGCTGCTGCTTCATGGCAATCTTAGCAAAAATGGAGGCGGTATTTATCCGTACAGGGTTTAGCAGAATAAAGAGCTCACTGTTGCTTCGTTTCGCGTTATTGCTGGCATTGTTGCTGATACCGATTATCTTGATCGGGAACAACTTTTATTCTGGAGGCAGGGAGCTGCTGCGAAGGGAAATATCCAACTCGATGGAGTCGAGGGTTGATGCAAATATACGTGCGATGGAGAAAGAAGTCGAACGGATTCAACTGCTGCAGTATGAATTAATTAACGACGAATCGCTGAACAAGCTGGCGGTTATTCCAGACTACATGAATCAATATGACAAAAGCCAAGCTATATTAATGGTACAGGACAGGCTGTTTGCACTAAAAAACAGCAGCGTATATATATCGGATGTGTCCGTACATATTCCCTCCCTTAACCGTACGATATCCGCTATGCAGGGAACGGGCGCGATGATGCATGAACAATTTAATGCTACTAGTGAGCTGGCTAGAAAAAGTCCGGGAAAAGCGATCTATTTCCTCAATCATATTCCGTATATTGTTCTTGTTCACGAGGTGCGTGGTTTGTACGAAGCGGAAAATGCGATGTATTCCATTATTGTGGAGCTTTCACCGAATGAGCTAAGCAAATCACTTTCCTCTTTAGAGAGCAGCGAGAATAGCGGCTCCGTTCTAAGCGACCCAAACGGCGATTTTATTATTCGCACTCATCATTATGAGAATCCCTATTTGGATCAGTACATCGATCAATATAAATCGGGTGCACCAAATGAATACGAGAATATCAGGAGTGTCGGTGAGGGAGATGATAGAGTGCTCGTATCCTCTCGGTTTTCCGAGCTTCTTGGGTTCTCGCTCATTCATTTTGTTCCTGAGAAGCATTTGTTCAATAATTTACATCGTTACCAGCAGCTGTTCTGGGTGTTAATTGCCGTATTCCTCTTCTTTATTATTGTTTTGTGTCTTTCCTTGTACCGTATGATCCATCGGCCGTTGCTGGCGCTTCTGCGCGCATTTAGGAAGATGGAGAAGGGCGAATTGGACGTAACGATTACCGAGAACAGCCGCAGTGAGTTCGGATATTTGCTCCAGGGCTTTAATAAAATGTCCCGTTATATGCGGGATTTGATTGAACAAGTATATACGCACAAAATATTAGTTCAACGAGCGGAGCTGAAGCATCTGCAATCACAAATTAACCCGCATTTTCTATATAACAGCTATTTCACGCTGTATAACATGATTGCGGTAGAAGATCATGACAGCGCCAAGCAGTTCGCTTCACAGATGGGCAGCTATTTACAGTACATTACCCGCAATTCCTCAGATGAAGTACCGCTTTTCGAGGAGGCCAAGCATGCCACAATTTATGCTGAAATTCAGGGTAGGCGCTTTCGTCTGCGGATGAAGGCCAAGTGCGGCGAAGTTCCAACTGCTTACCTTGAGGTTAAGGTACCGCGCCTTATTCTTCAGCCCTTAATCGAAAACGCTTTCGAGCATGTATTTGATCATATAGAGGAAGGCGGACTTCTGTCTATCACTTTTGAAGAAGCAGAGGATTGTTTGTTCATTCGTGTGGAAGATAATGGCCTATTATTGGATCAGGAACGGCTGGAGACGCTAGAGAAGCTGCTGAGAACGGATGAGAGTACGATTGAAACGACTGGCCTGCTAAACATACATCGAAGGTTAAGGATGAAATACGGGGAGAGAGGCGGAATCGTTGTCGAGCGCAGCCGCCTTGGAGGATTGGAAGTTCGTTTGACCATATGGAAGGAGGACAAGGAGTATGCTTAGATTGTTAATTGTTGATGACGAGCCTGATATTGCGGACGGCCTCTATACACTTCTGCAGGAACGTTTTCCAATCGAGTTCGAATTATATAAGGCTTATTCTGCGAAGAGCGCTCTCGAATGGTTAAGGAGGGGAAGATTTGACATCGTAATGACCGATATTCGGATGCCTGTTTTAAGCGGTCTGGAGCTTCACAAGCATATTCGCAGGTTATGGCCTAGATGCAAAGTTGTTTTTTTGACCGGGCATAGCGAATTTGATTATGTATACGAGGCTATCCATTATGACAATACCAGCTATCTTCTTAAGACGGAGGGCCATGAGAAAATTTTGGATACGATTGGCAAGCTGGCAGAGGATATCGCCGGAGAACAGCAGATTGAAGGTCTTATGGGCAAAGCGATGCAGCAGATGGAGCAAACGCTGCCGCTGCTTCAAAACGAGTTGTTAAGCGAACTTCTCTATGATGAATCATTTGATAGGCGCAGCAGATCCAATCAATTCGAGGAGCTGGGTATTCCGCTCGATCCGAAGCGTCCAGTTCTCCTTATGATGGCTAAACTGATCGGATTGGATTCTGGATCGCGGCAGGCTGGAAAGGCGCAGCTGCATGCAGGGATGAAGGTAATCGAGGAGCAGTATGGTTATTCCCACCTGCATATGAAGTATATATTTGTGGACAAGGAAACAATGGTCTGGTTCATACAACCGGCAGCCAGTCATCTAAGCGAACCGATTGAACTTGAACAATCTGCTTTGTGGAGCGACACTCGTCTAGCGGTTCGGGAATATGCGGAGAATGCAGAGGCTGCCTTTCAGCTCTCTTTCCATATTTCACTATTTTTTCTGCTGGACAGGTCTCCTTGCGAGTGGGATGACATTGCCGACCGATGGGCGATGCTGGAGCATGAGTATCATCGTCAATCCGGTGATCGAAACGGTGTTGTTCAAGTTGAATTCGACGAGACCGAGCTTTACCTTGCGAAGATGCTGCGCAAAACGGATTTGTTTGGCGAATATTTAGCAAACGGCCAAGCCGAAGCTTTCGATTCGGCCTGGGCTCGCTTCAAAGCTGAGCCTATGCGAATGGAATCGGTTTACTCTGCGCTATCGCTTGTTTTCCTGCGCCATATTCATCGTTTTAATTTGCAGGAGCGCCTATCGGTACGCATTGATTTGTCGGTATTAATGCAGCCGGCAGCTGATCAAGTGAATCTGGCATCATATATGGATTATTATTATCGACTTGCAATGACGATTTTTGAGATGCAGCAGCAGGACCAGGCTGAACGCCGCGACCGAACCATTGATCTTGTGAAGAGTTATATTCACGATCACCTAGGAGAGGATCTCTCTTTGGTGCGTTTATCTGAGATTGTACAATGGAATCCGTCTTATTTATCCAGAGCTTTCAAAAAGGTGACAGGTACGAACGTGCTCACTTATATCCATGAGGCTAAGCTGAAAGAAGCGATGCGGATTCTGCTTCAACCAGATCTGAAAATTCATGAAATAAGTGCCGCGCTTGGCTTTATTTCACCGCCCCATTTTACACGATTCTTCAAGAAAGCAAGCGGTTATACCCCACAGGATTACCGATCGCTGGAAGAACGATGATGGATGGGCGTGCTCGGCAAATTTTGCACAAAGGTAAAAAATAGATAAGCAGAAGTAAAGAAATGGCCTGTTACGTAAGTCGATGTAGCGGGCTTATACTTTATTCATGCAAGTGATAGCGTTTACAACAAAAGGGGGATTGAACATGCAACACAAAAGCTTGAAGCGATATTTAATTCTCGCTACAGCAGTCATGCTTCTCTTAACATCAGCATGCAGCACTACGAATAACGGTGCGAGTGGAAACAAGGGCAAGCAAGAAAACAGTGCAAATACAGGTGAGAGCAAAGGGACAGGGAATACGGATGATAAGCCAGCTCCCGCTGATCCGGTTGGCAAATATGAGCCTGCGATTGAAGTGACAACGGTGAGGTGGCTGCCTCCTTCTATCAAGTTCGAGAAGGGTGACAGCATAGATAACAATATTTGGTATCGCTCTTATGAAGAGGAGCTGGGTATTAAGCTGATCAATAAGTGGAGCGTTCCACAGACACAGTGGCAGCAAAAGATGAATGTGACCATCGCATCTGGCGATATTCCTGATATTTTGACGGTGTCAGCTAATGAGTTGAAGCGCCTTGTCGATGCCGATATGGTCGAGGACATGACGGAAGTATTTGAGAAATACGCTTCGGAGAAAACCAAGCAAGTCATAAGTAATGATGGTGGCAACGGAATGAAGGCCTCTACTTTCGAAGGGAAATTGCTTGCCCTGCCTGGTGTTACCTTCACAGGTACCGGAGCTCAGATGTTATGGATTAGGCAGGATTGGCTGAAGAAGCTTAATTTGCCAGAGCCTAAATCGATGGAAGACGTATATCGCATTGCCGAGGCGTTTGCGAATCAAGATCCTGATGGCAACAACCAGAAGGACACGCTAGGGCTGGGCGGAATCCATAAGGATCTGAACTCCTTAATGGGCTTCTTCGAAAGCTTCCATGCTTATCCGGGACGGTGGGTCAAAGATGACTCAGGGCAGCTTATCTACGGTGACATTCAACCTGGCCTTAAGCCAGCGCTGCAGAAGCTGCAGGATCTGTTCAAAGCAGGTCTGATCGATCCAGAATTTGCGGTCAAGGATCAGTCTAAAGCATACGAATTAATTGCCGGTAACAAAACGGGCATGTTCTACTCAGGCGAGGGTGCCGTGTGGTGGCCTTTGACGGATCATTATAAGAAGGAAAAGTCGGATTGGAAGCCGTATCCACTCATTTCCTTTGACGACCAGCCAGCAAGTACCTCAGGCGGCATTCCGGTTGGGAATTATTATGTCGTTCGCAAAGGGTTCGAGCATCCGGAAGCGCTCGTGAAGCTGCTTAATTTTGCAGTAGAGAAGCAATATGGTCCGGAAGGACGTCTGGACGCCTATTGGTACGGGGGAGAAAACAAGGAAATTAATGTTGCGGCATTTGCAGCTGTTATCATAAGTGATCCACTGGAGCTGATAAATATTCACCGAGGTGTTCAGGAATCGGTTGATGCAGGGAAGTATGTAGATAATCCGATTGCCGATGTAAAGCATCATTATGACCTCTACCAGTTGTGGTTATCGGGGAAATTTATAGACAGCAACGAGGAAGGGCAGGCCTGGTCTTCCTATAAATGGGCTGGACCAGGAGGCGGTATGAATGTAGTCAGCGACTACGTGAAGGATAACAAGTATCTGGTTGATGAATATTCGGGACCAAGCACGCCAACGATGACAGCCAAGAAAAGCACACTGGATAAGATGAAGCTGGAAGTGTTCACGAAAATTATTATGGGGCAATCGGATGTAAGCGAGTTCGATAAGTTTGTAGCGGATTGGAAGAAATTTGGCGGAGATGCAATTACGGCTGAAGTAAACGAATGGTATAAGGCTAAACAATAACCTGAGAAGGGAGAGGAAGCAGCTCGAATGGCTTGCTTCCTTTCTTACTCTATCAGCTTAGAAAGGAATGATCATGTTGCAAGCGGCGACCGTCAAAAGAAGACGATCTTGGAAGAAGCATCTACCTCTGCATCTTATGCTGGTGCCCGGAATTCTATTGTTAATCATGTTTCATTATATCCCTATGGCAGGAATCGTCATTGCCTTCCAGAATTTCATTCCTGCTAAAGGCTTCTTCGATTCCAAATGGGTGGGTTGGAACAATTTCGAGTTTATGCTCCAAATGCCTGGGATTGGCCAAGTATTATGGAACACCATTTTTATTGCTTTTCTGAAAATCATCTTCGGTCAAATTGCCCCTATTGTGACGGCATTGCTGCTTAATGAAGTGCGGAAATCATCGATCAAGAGATCGGTGCAGACTCTTATTTATTTGCCGCATTTCCTATCGTGGGTCATTCTTGGCGGCATTCTGATTGATATTCTCTCACCATCACAGGGACTACTGAATGAAGTGATTAGCTGGTTTGGAATGGAACCGCTATTTTTTCTTGGCAATGATAAGCTGTTTCCTTATGTGCTCGTTGTCACGGATGTGTGGAAGGAATTCGGGTTTGGCACGATTGTTTATCTCGCTGCGCTTACAAGCATTAATCCTACATTATACGAAGCCGCCATTATGGATGGGGCAGGCAGATGGAAACAAACGATTCATGTGACATTGCCAGGCATGCTTCCCATCATCGTGCTGCTGGCGACACTCGGGCTTGGGGGCGTGCTGAATGCTGGCTTCGATCAAGTATTCAATTTGTATAACCCGCTTGTCTATCGTACGGGAGATATTCTGGACACTTTTGTGTATCGACTAGGTCTTATAGATGCTCAATATGCGGTTGCGACAGCTGTCGGCTTGTTCAAATCGGTGGTATCTTTGATTTTTGTAGGAGCATCGTACTGGCTTGCTTATCGTATTGCTGGTTACCGTATTTTTTAAGGAAAGGAGAGACCGTTATGGACTTCAATGATTCACTGGGAAGAAAAGTTTTTCTTATCTGCAATAATGTTTTCCTTATTACGTTAGCTGTTGTTTGTTTGCTTCCTCTCATTAATATATTGGCTCTGTCGTTTAGCTCAAGCTCGGCGGCGACGGCTGGGGCGGTCAAGCTGTGGCCAGTTGATTTTACGCTGAGCTCCTACAAGTACGCTCTGTCCAAACCGGAATTTTTACAGTCGCTTTTTGTTTCTATTGTACGGGTTGTTCTGGGTACGATCATCAGTTTGTTGGTGGTTGTTATTTCCGCGTATCCGTTGTCGAAGGAACGGACGGAGTTTCCAATGCGAACCTTCTATGTGTGGTTCTTCTTTGTAACCATTTTGTTTAGCGGGGGATTAATCCCAACCTACATGGTCATTCGAAATTACCATATGCTTGATACGATCTGGGCACTTGTACTTCCAGGCGCTGTGGCGGTGTTCAACATCGTGCTGCTGCTGAATTTCTTTCGCGGTACACCGAAAGAAATTCAAGAGGCTGCACTTGTTGACGGATGTACCCATTGGCAGCTGCTTTGGAAAATGATGGTTCCGATATCGATTCCTGCACTTGCGACAATTCTGTTGTTTACATGCGTAGGACAGTGGAATTCTTGGTTCGATGGACTGATCTATATGAACTCGCCTATGAATTATCCGTTGCAGACGTATCTGCAGACACTTGTTGTAAGTACGGAATTATTTACGGCAGGGGGAAACCTGACAGCGGAAGATATGAAGGCGCTTGCTGAGGTATCAGACCGTACGACCAAAGCCTCGCAAATTTTTCTTGCAGCACTGCCTGTGCTTGTTCTCTATCCTTTTTTGCAAAAGTATTTCATGAAAGGCATCGTACTTGGCAGCGTGAAAGGTTAGATTTAAGAATTATCATGACTTCATATCGGGAGGAATGGTTTGTGATGAAGATGAAGCTGTTGCTTGTGCTCTTTTTGATAGCAACTTTTTTGAATGTTGGGGAGGCGCATGCTGTGAATCAGGAAAATAAGCAGAGCACTTCAAAAATCGTTACTTGGGATACGCCTGCTTGGCAGCAAAAAAACAATAGTTTTTCGGTTTGGATAAGAGAGAGCGGCCAGAAGACGTGGAAAGAGCTTTATGTTTATAACGTAAAAAACGGCGAGCAGAAGGAGCAAGATGTGCCAACGGATGCAGCCATGGTTAACGTAGACTTTTCAGGTACAGCAGAGTTTAAGGTAACGTATAACAAGGAAAAAATCAAAAATTATGAAATACGCCCTTCGGCTTATGGAATTAATGCTAAAAAAACAGAAGGGAAAACATTAACCTTTTCGCTCACGCAAAATAGCATAGCTCCATTAAAGCCCACCATTATGGTGAATGGCAGCTGGAGTGAGGGCAATTTGCATATCCTTTCAAACATGCCTGAGAACGATGCACCTTCACAGAATGCCGCAAACGTTTATGTTATAAATCCTGGCGACCCGATCCCGCTTTATTTGCCAACGGGAAAAGATACGTATTATTTTAAGCCGGGCGAGCACGAGCTGCCAAAAGGGATGTGGGTTGAGCTTGATCTCGAGGAAACTGTTCAACTGGAAAAATTTGATTTGGTACAGCAGCTAACCGACTCCCAGTGGTTTGCAAAAGGGCCCCAACGATTCGTGATTGAGGCCAAGGAGAGAAAAGACGACCCGTATGTAAAAGTCTACGATGGGTATGAGAATAATAAGGAAGGAACAGTCACCGATTTATTGAGTAATGTGAACGCGAGATATGTAAAGCTTGTCCTACTAGGTAATACCGGATCAAGTCATTATGTAATGACATCATTGGCAAGCGAATTTAAGCTTTATAAAAAGGGAGACGATTCTACAAATATTGCAAAGGGCAAAGCGGTAAATGGGGCATTCCCCAGTTACTCCAAAATGACTGACGGCAATGATTCTACTCATTATATGTCGTCTACCGGTTATGGCAATTGGCATGCAGGAGAAGCGTTTTATATCAGTCAGAGCGATACGACTGTTTATTTGGCACCAGGCTCGCTTGTCAAAGGGTCAATTTCTGCAGATGATTTGAGCAACATTACAATTAAAGGCCGAGGTATCATGTACGGTGGTGATCTTTTGCGGCCTAGAAATTACGCTGAGGGACGAAGCGGGGCGATATGGATTACGAGAAGCACTAATTCAAAGGTAGAAGGCATTACACTGATCGATTATCCGATGTGGTCAGTCGTTATGAACTTTACGGATCAAACGTCGATCAAAAACATAAATTTTTTCGGTTCGATGGTTAATGCTGATGGCATTCACCTCTCAGGCAGCAAAAATGCGCAGGTTTCAGGCGTATTCATAAGAACGACGGACGATAATTTTGTCATTTATCATTATGGAGAGAGTTCGAATATATCGGTGAAGGATTCGATTTTTTGGGCAGATAATGCCCGTCCGATATTGCTTGGGCTTGGCGATACGCCAAATGCGACGATCGATAAGGTTAACTTTGAGAATATCTATATTTTGAATCAGCGAGGCGTATGGGATCTGAATAAATATAATGGTGCGATTCAAATTTGGGCAACAGGAGGGAACAAGATAAGCAATATTGCCTTTAAAAATATTCATATCGATGAGTTCGAAGCTCCGGGGGACTCTATGCTTTTTCAAATCAAGACAGATGAGATGGCTGCTGGAATTGCGCCTGGTTCTGTGAGCAACGTCTCCTTTAACAACATTATCTACCGCGGCAAGCTTCCACGAAAATCTCTTATTAGCGGCGTTGACGACAGCCATAATGTGAGCGGGATCGTATTTAACCGTTTTAAAATAAACAATACGTTATTGTCTTCTACTAACATGAAACAGTTTATCGAATTTAAGGGGAAGTATTCGGATATAAAATTTAAATAGCATCAAAAAAACGGAAAATAAGCTGCTGACCTGCCTGTTATGGGCAGGTTTTTTTGTGTTTGCTATCAGGAAGGATGCATGCGTTCACGGAAAGCGGTAGGGCTGATTTTCTCATATTGTTTAAATAATTTACTGAAATAAAAGGTGTCCGAGATTCCGACATCTTGAGAGATTTCTTGTACCGATCGATTTGTACTTTTTAATAAAAACTTTGCTTTTTGAATTTTCAACATGTTCGTATATTTGATGATGTTTGTACCTGAATATTTCTTAAAGATTTGACACAAATATTCATACGTACGATCCATGCTGCGTTCTATTTCTTCTTTTGACAGGTTGTCGGTGTATGCTTCATCTAATAGACGAACCAATTTCCGATAAATAACAAATGATTCGGGAATGTAACGCTGATTTTTGGATTCGACTAAAATAGATAAAGCAATGGATTCCAAGATTTGCGCAAATTGCAGCGTTGAGCGAAAACGAAAGTATACTTCTGGTTTTGAGAAGGTCTCCAGCAGCTTTTCGAATTGGGAAAGAAGTTCATAAGGACGAGGGAATTGAAAATGCCTAGGCAGGATCAATTCATCGACATGCTCATATTCAAAGGTACGTAAATCCTGGTGCTCCAGCAGCGAATAATCGATGCCAGATGCCAAGTCTCCGACTTCCTTCAGAGAAGGCGTGCAGGAAAATTGAACCCAGAAGAAATTGGCTTTGGGGTTCGTTTTTTTCCAGCTGTAATGTCGCTCCCACGGTTTTAAAATGAAGATATCTCCGGAGTTCAGCTCCAGCTGTTCGGATTCCACTTGCAGATAAATGGGTCCTTCGGCAACGACCATCAGTTCAAAAAAAGGATTGGAATGCTCCATCATATAGAGGTTATCATTGCCCTGTTGTATGCCAGCCCATCTCACATCAAGGCTCGCGAGCCTCGACATCGTAAAAAAAGACATGAAATCCCTCCCGTACCTATTAAATATGATCAATTAATTATAGGAGATTATGGTACCTCTGACAACACTGCGAACATACGAATATGAACCGATAGAATCGATGAAATGGAACGGTTTTTTTTAACATTATTTATTTTTAAACCTTAACAATGTCGATGTTTCTCGTACTGTTTCGTTGATAAACTCATGGATGTAACCACTATGAGAATAAGAGGTGCAACGATGAAAATTTCATTAGACCAGTATAAGAACAAAGTGCGCGGATGTTGGATCGGGAAAAACGTCGGAGGGACGCTCGGAGCGCCATTTGAATGCAAACGCGGGGTGCTCGATGTCACTTATTACACCCATGATCTGACGCAAGGAGTTCTTCCTAACGATGATTTGGATTTGCAATTGGTGTGGTTAAATGCAGCAGAGAAACACGGGAAAATGATTAATTCACGAATATTGGGCGAATATTGGCTGTCTTATATCGTTCCTAACTGGGCCGAATACGGTGCAGGGAAAAACAATATGCGGATGGGAATCGTGCCGCCGTTATCCGGTTATGTAAACAATAAATTCCGTGACAGCAATGGGGCTTTTATTCGCTCGGAGATATGGGCATGTCTCGCACCCGGCCATCCGGATATCGCTGTGAAATATGCTTTTGAAGATGCGGTTGTCGATCACAGTCACGAGGGTGTCTATGCGGAAGTGTTCTTCGCAGCCATCCAAAGCGCCGCTTTCGTAGAGAGCGATACGTATAAGTTAATCGACATCGGACTTTCATACCTTCCAGATGATTGCGGATCTGCAAAAGCGGTTCGGACAGTTATAGAATGTTATCGTTCGGGTATGAGCTGGCAGGAAGCTCGAATTCGTGTGCTGACTGAGCTTCCTGGCAGCTTCGGTATTATCGGGATGACTCCGGAACTGTTGACGGATGAAGTTCCTGTCGGGGAAATGGGCTGGGATGCGCCAAGCAACGTTGGAATTACTATCATCGGCTGGCTTTACGGAGAAGGCGACTTTGGCAAAAGCATTTGTATCGCGAATAATTGCGGTGAAGATACCGATTGTACAGCGGCAACACTTGGCGCCATTATGGGGATTATTGGCGAGCCTGAGCGTGTGCCGTCGGAATGGCTGGAGCCTATTGGGGACGAGATCAAAACCTTATGCATCAATCTGGGAGATCAAGGCTTAAAGATCCCGAAGACGGTGACGGAACTTACGGATCGCATCTTAAAGCTGACACCGATTTTTCTTGGAAGCGAGTATTGTGACTATGTAAATGCGGAACGCGGATATACAATCGAGACTAAAGAGGATAAGGATTTATATAATCATCCGAAAAGAGTAAACTGCTGGGTTTATCGTGAAACCTCCGATTTGTTCAAGCAAAGCCCATTTATGGTCCATTACGACTTTCAAATCTTTTCGGTCTATTTGGATTATCGGAATGAACCCTTTGTATCGGAGGCTCAGCCAAAAAGGTTCCGCCTTGTCTTGGACAACCAGATGTTTATACAGCAGTGGTTAAACGTCAAATGGCATTTGCCGGAGGGTTGGACCGTGTCTCCAGGACCGAATATTAGCGTACCGCTTGAGCAGTATCACTGCAATGTTGGCTATAATGAGCTTTTCTTCGAGTTGACGCCTAATGCATTAAAGGAGCCGCGGTATGATCTGATCGTCGAGATCACATCGGCTGGTCGGCCTACGAAGGGTCTAATTCCCATCGTTTTATTGAATGTGCCCCAAGCTGCCGAAGAAGAAAATGTATCTCTTGTGGAGGATCGTTCAAAGGCTCCAGCAGCCCATATGATTCGATCAATTATTTAAACTAGCTGCTAAAACATAACCATAACAGCTTGGAGGGTATACATTGACAACTCCGATTGTAATTTGGCCAAAAGGTGCACCGCATCTGATTACCGAAGAACCGCAGGGAGAGCCAACATTAACTCCTTATTTGGTTGATAGTGATGTTCCTAGAGCAGCTGTCATTGTATGCCCGGGTGGTGCCTATGGCATGCTCGCTGATAATGAAGGCGAGCCTATCGCTCGATGGTTAAATAGTCTCGGCATTTCTGCTTGCGTGCTGAAGTATCGGTTCGCGCCCTATAAATATCCTGTTCCGATGCTTGACGCTCAGCGTGCAATCCGTTATGTACGTCATCATGCAAAAGACTGGAATATTGATTCGGAACGAGTAGGTGTGATAGGTTTTTCCGCAGGCGGTCATCTTGTGTCCACAGTTGGAACACATTACGACAGAGGGCGAATGGGGGATCTTGATCCAATTGAGAGGGAAAGCAGTCGTCCCGACTTGGTTATCGCATGTTACCCCGTTATTAGCTTTGGTGATTACCGACATCATCATTCAATGATAAATTTGCTAGGAGAATTTCCTTCGGAGGAGCAGAGACACGACTTATCTAATGAGCTGCAAGTCACCGCGGATACACCACCTGTTTTTCTGTGGCATACGGCAGACGATGAGGCCGTTTCGGTGGAGAACAGCCTTCTCTTCGCACAAGCATTAAATAGGCATCATGTTCCTTGTGAACTGCATATGTTCGAGAGTGGTCCGCACGGTATGGGATTAGCCGAGAACGATGCAAGTGTCGGAACGTGGACATTGCTGTGCAGAGAATGGTTGAAAAAACGAGGTTGGAGAGTAGTAGAGGGTAAAGCTCCATAAATAATAGTTTACAACGTTAAAAACAAGCAACAGCTCCTATCGAATGATGATAAGGAGCTGTTGCTTGTTTTTAATTGATTTCTAATAGATGGTGGCCGAGCTGGAAAAGGATCATGGTATTGTAGAACGCACCGCCTACTCTTATAGACTTGATTTTCTCATTAATTAAACATTATTATATATAAAGTATACGAATGTAATAGTGATTATGAAATAAAACCATGGGAGGATTATATGAAAAACTTTATTATTTTTGGAGCGAGTAAAGGACTCGGTGAAGCATTCGTTAAGGGATTACCGGAAGCGGGGGACAACGTATGGATAGTTTCTAGAAGCTGTCCGAATCGTTTGGAACTTAACGATGGTGTTCATCGCTATTGGATTGAAGCAGATCTAGCATTAGCAGAAGCAAGCGATAAAATTGCGAGTATATTACGTGATGTTGTCATAGACGTATTCATATATAATGTTGGGATATGGGAAAGCAAAGGATTTATGGATGACTATGATTTTGAGAAAGATGATCCTAACGAAATCGTTAATATTATAAATGTAAATGTAACATCCGCAATTACTTGCATCCAGAAGCTGCTGCCGAATTTAAAAAAATCAAACAACGCAAAAATTTTCTTCATCGGATCTACATCAGGTCTCGAAAATAATGACAGTACACAAATTTCATTTGTTGCCTCGAAATTCGGATTGCGTGGAATAAGCAATTCTTTGCGGGAGCATGTGAAGAAGTACGGAATAGGTGTAACCTGTATAAACCCAGGCGAAATTGCAACTCAGATCCCATACGAAGATGGAATAGAGAAGGTTTTATCGAATTATAATGGGACACAGATCCCCCTTCAGGATATTGTATCCTTGGTAAAATGTGTAATGAATCTCTCAAGGGCTTCCTGTGTGAAAGAAATAAATATTCCAGCCATGCTCAGCTCGAGTGTATGATTGTACGGACAAAGCATGTTAATGGGAGAAAAGAGATGACAAATCAAGATGAATATTGGAATTGATGCTGGCGGGACACTTATCAAAGTCGCATATATGAAAAATGATCTGCTCGAATTTGAAAAGTTTCCTATTGCTGATTTGGAGCATGTGGCATCTTGGATAAACGGATTAGATAACATTAAGATCTGTACGACTGGCGGTAAAGCCACTTTTTTGAGATCGTTATTAAGTCAAAAAGCTGAACAAATCGTTGAATTTGAAGCAACATCGAGTGGTGTGCGACATCTTCTTGCAACAAGTGGAATAACGGAGGAGTCATACATATTAACGAATGTTGGCACCGGAACTTCAATTCACCATATAGACAAAACCGAGCAGCAGCGCGTCGGCGGTACCGGGGTCGGTGGCGGCACCATGATGGGGCTATCACAGCTGCTTACAGGATTAAATGACTATGACAGCATTGTACCTTTAGCTGCTAAAGGTATACGAGATCGTATAGATTTGAAGGTAAGTCAAATTTATAAGGGGACAGTGCCCCCTATACCAGGAGATTTAACAGCCAGCAACTTCGGGAATGTTGACCCCATGGTATCGAAAGCAGATTTGGAAAAAGAAGAACTACTAGCTTCTGTCATTGGAATGGTAGGGGAAACGGTGGCGACCGTTAGTGTTCTTGCGGCTGGACAATGCGGCGTATCCTCTGTCGTATTCATCGGTTCGTCGTTTATTCGAAATGAATTTCTTAAAGATGTGGTACAAAGCTATACGAGGCTTAGAGGGGCAAATCCTATATTTCTCGAAAATGGGGAGTATTCAGGTGCCATCGGCGCTTTGCTGCATGTGAGTAAATAAACTCAGCTAGTAAGTATGTTATTTATGGAAACATGGTTCAACGAGACATCTATGATAGCGCTAACAAAAGTGCTTGCCAGTCCTCTGAAGTTGCAGTAAGTTAGTAGTATAAAGGAGGAATGAAATGATGGAACGGACTACACTTCATTTACCCAGAAGTCAGCCGGAAGCACAAGGAATACCCTCCGCTGCTGTAATTGCCTTTTTAAATACTGTAAAAGAAAAAAAACTGGAACTGCATAGTCTTATGCTGCTTAGACATGGACAGGTAGTAGCAGAGGGATGGTGGAAGCCTTATGCATCAGATATTCCTCATATGCTGTTCTCGCTTAGCAAGAGCTTTACCTCAACTGCCATGGGTCTCGCTGCTGCTGAAGGGAAATTGTCGTTAAACGATGCGGTTGTATCGTTTTTTCCGGAAGATGTTCCAGCCGAGATAAATTCTAATTTAGCTGCGATGGAAATCCGTCATTTGCTGATGATGGGAACAGGCCATGATCAGGACACAACAAGTAAGCTTCAGCAGTGTGAAGATGGAAATTGGGTCAAGGCGTTTCTGGATGCTCCTGTTGAGCATGCACCTGGTACACATTTTGTCTATAACAGTGGGGCTACATATATGCTGGCAGCCATACTGCAGAAGGTGACTGGTCAAACGCTCCTTGAATATTTGCAGCCGCGGTTGTTTGAACCGCTTGGCATTGAAGGTGCGACATGGGAATCTTGTCCTCGGGGAATCCATGTTGGTGGGTGGGGGCTAAACATTACCACGGAGGATATTGCTAAGTTTGGCCAGCTATATTTGCAGAAAGGCTTGTGGAATGAACAGCGTCTGCTACCGGAAGATTGGGTTGCTGAAGCAACGTCAGCACAAATATCCAATGGAGACGGTGGAGTGAGTGACTGGGCGCAAGGTTATGGCTACCAGTTCTGGCGATGTCAACACGGAGTGTACCGCGGTGACGGTGCATTCGGTCAATTTTGTATCGTCATGCCGGAGCAAAATGCGGTGCTGGCAATGACAAGCGGTACAAATGATTTGCAAGGTATTCTGGATGTGGTCTGGGATCACTTGCTCCCAGCAATGGAATCTTCGTCACTTCCTGCAAATCAGGATGCATATTCGAAGCTTGCGGATGAATTGCAGCAGCTAGCGCTACCGCTGCCGCAGCTGCCGCCGGATTCACCATTGGAAGCCATCATTGACAGCATTGAATATACGCTCGAACAAAACGAACCGCTTTGGAAAAGCATTTCTATATCCTTCGAGGCTAATAAAGCCGTCGTCCTTCTGAGCAAGGAGGATATTGAATATACGATTAAGCTTGGTCGAGGTGCCTGGGTAGAGGGAACGACGCCTCTGTTTCAGGGAGAATATCAACGCTTCGTTGGCAGCTTTGCCTGGGAGCAGGAAAACACGCTTCAGTTGACCTTGAGGTTAATTGAAACGCCTTTCTCTATTCATGTCCACATTCTATTTGATGGGGACAACATTGTATTAAGTCAAAACTCAAATGTATTAGCTGAAAAGTCAGAAATTCGGGGACGGAAAACGGAAGTGAAATAGTTAAAAGCCGCATTAAATGCGGCTTTTTTTTTTGAGATAACTGTGATTAAGTAACATTATTGAATAGTAGTTTGAAATTTATCTTTTATGCTAGCTTCGGGAACAATCCCCCTTGTATGCGGTCTCCAGCTGCTAGACCCAATCCTTCCGTACAGCTGTGCGGCTTTCCGCTAAATATTGTGCCATCCGGCATGAAAATAATAGCAAGCGCGCGCCGCGGTTTATCGGTATGATTGGCATTCGCATAATGGAACGTCAACCCGTCATGAAAGGTACAGCTTCCGGCTTTCATACGCACGACTACCGCAGTGTTTCTATCCACGTCTTGAGCTCCTGCATCGGCAAATATATCATTTGGAGCAACTAAGTCGATGCTTTTTAAATTTTTTATTTTTTGCGATTTTGGAACAAACATCATACAGCCGTTGTTCTCATCCACATCATCCAGCGCGATCCAAATAGAGAATGCTCCGCTTTCCTGCATCGGCCAATATGGCCAATCTTGATGCCAAGGCGTTGGCTTGGAATCATTCGGCATCTTCAAAAGAGCATGATCATGAAATAAACGGATTCCTTCAAATCCAGTAAGCTGCTTGCCCATATCTGCAAAACGATTGCCTAACACGAACCGGGCCATCCCACCATGATCTCTCCATGTGTTTACACGCTGATTCAGCACTTTGAAGTAAGAGCCGCCAGCTTGGTCCGTCTGAATGGAGCGCCCTGTAGTATCACTCATTGCTTCTTCCAAATACGTCCTCAGTTCTTGCAGCTCGTCCTCGGAAAGCACATTATCCACTTGAACAAAACCGTTTTCCCGATAAAAAATGATTTGCTTTTCAGTCAAAACCCTCTTATCATTCAACATAACCATTCTCCCTTTTATATAAAGTTCTTAGGTTTACTTTACGATAGGGAGCCGTTCGAATTCTTGGATGATCTACAAAAAAAGTAGGACGATCTGCTAAGGAGGATGGGCTTGAAATGTCTATTCTAAATGGAAATGCATTTTTCGAGGACAGAGAGTTTCCTTTTTTTATACAGCGCTATCAAATTAAAAAAGGTGAGGTCATTCCTGCGCATACACATGATTTTGTTGAGCTTGTGTATGTGGTTAAGGGCGGAGCGCTGCATGAAATGGCCGATCAACGATATCCGCTAGCAACCGGTGATGTATTCGTCATCGAGCCGCAAACCTATCATGGCTACTTTAATACCGATGGGGAAGAAACGATCGTATACAATCTGCTATTTGAGAAGCAACTGCTTCAGAAGGAATTGGGCGTCCTGCTGCAAATACCCGCCTTCATCAATTTCTTTTATCTCGCTCCTTTTCTAAGGAAAAACGCCTCTTTTGTACCGTATATTTCATTGAACGAGCATCAGCGGGGGCAATTGGAATTTCTTCTCCAAAAAATTCACAAGGAGTTTTATGAAAAGCCGGTAGGTTATCAGCTCGTCATAAAAACAAATTGGATCGAGTGTTTGGTATTGTTAAGTCGTTATCAGGATAACAACGAGAACAATACTAATAGTCCGCTGCCGAAAGAGGAATGGATGAGTTCTATTTTGCATTTCGTAGAACAAAATTATCGACAGCCGTTATCGTTGAATCAGCTATCCCAAACCTGCGGCATGAGCGTATCATCCTTCACCGCAAAATTTAAGAAAGCGACAGGCATGAGCCTCATGGACTACAAGCATTCCCTTCAAGTCAGGCATGCTTGCGAATTGTTGAAGGATCATCGCAACAAGGTTGTACATGTCGCATATAGTTCCGGATTTCAAGATGTCAGCTTCTTCAATCGGATTTTTCGCAAACACATGAGTATGACGCCAAGACAGTTCCGCAATGGATTGTAGCGTTATTATGGCGGAATTGGTTGAATATCTGGAAGCAAGAGTGTAAGGTTAATGTTGCTGGACTAACTGGCTGATCAGCATAAGAACAATAGTGGAGGTAACTTTATGAGTCAACGCTATAGAATTACAAGGACAATGCAAGAGCAGAACCATTTGGAGCAAAACATATCTTTGGAAGAGTGTAAAAGTTATTTTGCTGCCAAACCTGATTTTTCGTATACATCCGTTTTCACTGTAAAAGGGGAAACTACGATGTCTATTGATGGTGATTTTTTTATGTGGAGCTATGGCGATATCACAATCCCGTTCAGGCATTATCAGGGAGATATATATGTGTCCGGAACGAATGAAGCCGTGATCCCTAAGATGATTGAGGTTGCGAGCGAATTGGGTGCGGACGTGGTGGAAGGGTAAGAAGCAATATTTTATGTAATATCGTGAAAAATAAAGCCTCCTATCCGTAAAGTGATTTTACTGGCAGGAGGCTTTTTTTAATTGATGATTGAATGGATAACTTTATTGTACAATCGTTTTTGCAATAAAGGCCAGATCAACAATATCGATGACGCCATCATGGTTGATATCTGCTTTTTTGATCGCATTCCAATCAGGGCTAGTTGAATTTTTGCCATAGCTGGCTGCTGCAATACCAAGATCACCAACGGTCACTTTTCCATCTGAATTCGTGTCTCCTGATGTTGGGACATGGACTGCGTTTTTAAATGCTTGCAGTGCTTGATTCAAGGCGGTAACCGCTTGATCAATTTCCGCTTGGTTTACAGCTTTATCGGCTGCTGCTTTGGCTGTATTAATCGCTACTTGCAAAGCGGCTTTGGAACCAACAGGGTATTGTCCTGGCGAACTGCCTTCTACAGCTGCTTGAACGGCTGCCTCTGATTGTGCAATTAAGGCGTTCAAAGCTTCTTTGTTCAGCTCAATCGTGCTCGTGACTTTAACATTATGCGTGACAGGAGCAAGTGTCGTCTCCACGCCTGCTGAATTGGCAAGCTTCGCTTGCGAGAGTGTAATACTCGTATTAGATGACTCTTTAATCGCTTTCCAGTTTAATTTAAGCAATTCTCCATCGGCGATGACAGCATGATCTGCACCTTGACTTGCAAGCAAAATCCGAATTTGTCCGGGAACGTCCGTTTTAGAATCAATAACGATAAGACCATTCTTTATGGACTCCGCCGAAACAAATGCGAGCTTGTCGGCATCATAATCAAATGTGAGATCCTGAGCATAAATGGCATCCTCTGATTTAGTCGACACATGCGTTAACCCGTAATTTACTTCGAGGCTTTCACCTAATGAAAGGTGTGAAGCACCTGTAAGTGTCCCCGTTAATTCGTCTTCAGCAGGGGGATTGAGGTTAGGAACATCGGCTTTATACATCGTCAAAAAGTCCAAATTCACATTGCCAATCGAACCATTATCAATACGATAACTGATCACATTTTTGCCAGCCTTTAAGCGTAAACGCTCAGAAGCGGTAAACCATTCATCCCAGCTGATCGCCGTTTTATCTGGGCCAATCGTTTTTACTTGTATGCCATTTACATATACATTGATGTTTGCTCTTGCGGGCAACTGTGTCGTAGGATTATTTGTAGATTCACCATCGACCTGCACACCATAAGCGTATCTAACACCCACGATGTAATCACCATCTTCAGCTGCATTCACTACAAAACTGGCTTCTGCACCAGCTTTTTTGGGCAGGTTAATATAACCCGTTCCTTGATAATTTGCATGACTGTTGTCTTTCGTAATCTCACCATAAAGAATAGCATCTTCAGCTTGATACATATCTCCGAGTCCTAAATCACCAGAAGGCAAGTCCTGCCATTCATATGGCGATACAGGGATACCGAAATGAGGTGTTCCATCTGCATTCCAACCAAATTTTTGAATATTGACCTGCCGCCACCAGTTGCGCCCAGTATCTTGATATACGCGCGAATGATAAATCATCCAATCTTCCTTGCCATCTGCCGATTTGACAAAACCTGCTCTGGCAGGGCCGGAAACATCATCTGTAGCAACGAAAACATCATTTGTGCGCGTCCAAGAATCCGGGTTCAAAAAATCGCCATCGGTATTCATAAAATAAGATAAACGATAGCCATTTGATGCATAATCACCTTCGGACATGGTAATAAATGCTTTCCCATCCTTTTGCAATACACGAGGGCCTTCACCGCCGCCGCCTGGCAGGAAGGAGCGGTCTGCTGTAATTGTATAGGGGTTATCCATTGGAGCAATTGCAGGGCCAATGGGTTCGCCGGAGCCTAAAGTGCCCCAAACTGCATACAGTTGTCCTTTGTAGTCGAAGACCGTGAAATCATTGGCTTGTTTATAAACACCGTTTTCACCTGCATATATGGCGCCTTTATCTACGTACGCTCCTTGCGGGTCGTCCGTCACAGATTCCAAAACCGTTGCCATATGCTTGTAATCAAACTCTTTTAAGTCAGCGCAATAATAGATATACCATTTGCCATCAAAGAAGAAGAGCTCAGGTGCAAAAATCCGAGTTTGTGTTCCTTGGGAATCGAATACCATAATTTTTTCGCCTTGGTCTAACAGGGTACGAGACTTGGATACATAAACTTTATTGTTGGAGTCTAAATTGCTTGAAGAAACAAAGTAATAAAAACCATCTTTGTACGTTACAAAGGGGTCCTGTCCTTGATACAGCGGGTTGTTAAATTTATCAGATACGGAGGAGCTAGTAACTCCCATTTCTTTCATAAAGTCAGAACGGGCAATCGATACGGTCTTTATTGCATCATCGAGCAAAGCAACCTTATCTAAATCACTAATTTCTTTGTCATCAATAGTGGCAAGAAGCTCTGTCGCAGTTATTTTAGCAGCGTTTAAGTTGTTTACTACGCTTTCTGCTACTTTGTCTGCAAAGTTTTCTGTTAAGTAATCTACCTTTTGAATTTCTGCGGTCAAATCAGCTTTCTTAGTCGTGAGTACACGATCTGTAGGCAAATAAAGTGCTGATTCTGGCACGACCTCTCTGCTTTGGCTAGCGCTTTCCCATTCCATCTTAAGCCAAGTGCCTCCCCAGCCTTGCAAGTATTCAACTTTAATATCGTAATGTTTGCCTGCTTCTAATGAAATAGAGGTGCTAACTTGTGGTTTTTCCCATGCTTGCTGCCAGAAGTCAATGATCAATGCTCCATTAACCCATAGTCTGAAACCATCATCACCAACCATATGGAAGGTGTAGTCTTCTGAATATTTTGGAACGATTGTACCTGTAAAACGTGCTGTATTAAAATCGGGGGTTCCTGAGAGCTGATTGAAAATGCTTGCAAAAGAATCGCCGTTTAGATTGGAGACCGCTCTTTCTCCTCGAAAATCATTAAAATTAAAAATAGTAATATCTTCACGATTGTTAGGGTTCTTTTCACATTTAAAAAACTCGCCCAGCAATCCGTGACCGTCCACTACTGCATCAGCAGCACGAGCATTTGCGGGTATAACAATCGTGCCTGCAAACACAAACATGGCCAAAAGTATTCCTAGTACTCTTTTCATCGTTAAGCCTCCTGATTTCTCATTCTTATCATGCAAAGTAGGGAAGTATTGCTCCATAGCTGCTTCTCAAATTACCTCCTTTTCTCGTCCTATTGATTGCTTCAAACTTACCATTTTTTATCGATTATAGATTTGTAAAATACGGGCTTTTTTTGCGTTTTTCTGCCCTTTTATTTATCAGATGGAGGGTATGTGTTAAAGTATGGAATATTAGCGAAAGGTGGAGTAATGATGGAAATCGAAATTGATCAGAAGGGGAATTCCAAAGTTGCAATTATAGAGAGCACAGAAATTGTTATAAGCGACGTGCAAGGGGCACTGGACTTGATGGCAACTGTGAATTATACAGATGGCTGCCATAAACTATTGATCCACAAAGCGAATATAACAGAGGAATTTTTTGATTTAAAAACAAAGCTTGCCGGGGAGATTTTGCAGAAGTACACGAATTATCAAGTTAAAATCGCAATCGTTGGAGATTTTGATGGTTATGAAAGCAAAAGCTTGAAGGATTTTATTTATGAATGCAATAAGGGGAAGCAGGTTTTCTTTCTAAAAGATAAACAAGCTGCACTCGACGCACTGCACAATGTCAATTAATGCTATAAAGAAAAAGGCAGCCAAGGGTAATTGGCTGCCTTTTTCTCATGAAACAGCTAATTGCTTCTGTTTCTTATTGCTACCGTGCCATCCGGATACGAGAACACCGAGTAATACAAGCGCTGCGCCGATATAACCTTTGAATGGCAATATTTCATTGATGAATACAAACCCGAACAAGGCTGCAAACAGCGGTTCGAGCGAAAAAATAAGCCCGGTTCGGATAGGAGTCGTATATTTCTGAGCTAAGGGCTGAACCACATAGCCAAATGCACTGCACACGATACTTAATACGAGTACGGCTACCCATCCTTCTGATGTATTAGGAAGTTTGGGCGTTTCGAATAGAAAAGAGAAGAACAAGCCATAAGCACCTGCGAATCCCAATTGTAAGATGCCTAAGTTCAATGTATTCGTTGTTTTCGCCGCAGAATCGGTAATTAGAATATGTATGGCATACAATAGAGCCCCCATCATACATAAGAAATCTCCCGGATATATTCGCAGCTCGCTGTTTAATGTAAGAAATCCAATACCTATAATAGCAAGGCAAACCCCAATGACGAGGCTAAGCTTAAGTTTTTTCTTGAACACGGTGACATAAATTAAAGGGACAAATATAACGGTTAAGCTAATTAAAAATCCGGCGTTAGAAGTTGTGGTCGTTTTTAGACCAAACATAATGCCTGTAAATACACCAAATAATAATAATCCAAGCAATGCTGCATATTTTAACGTCTTCAGATCGGTTTGACGCAAGCTTTTGTGGAAGAGGGCGGCCGATAAAAGGAACGCAAACCCGCAGCGAAGAGCAATCAAATTAAATTCTTCAATTGAATTCAGCCCCAGCTTCATAAAAATGTAGGATGAACCCCAACATAACGTAATCATTAAAATAAGAAAATCGGCTTTCAGCGGCTTCAATCTGTACCATCCTTTGTTTAGCAAGTGTTAGTAATCGAACTGGGTGGATACCAAGTACTAACACAGTATACTAAGGAAGGATTAACAAGTATATTGAATGTTTGTTATGATATACATTAGTAAACCTCATGTTAAAGGCGGGCTATCGATGAGTATTAATAAATACGAAGTTTTCATGAAAGTAGTTGAACAAGGGAGTCTGACAAAAGCTGCTGATCTGCTAGGATTCACGCAATCGGGCGTAAGTCATATGATCAAAAGCTTGGAAATAGAATTGGGTTTTGCCCTCCTGCTCCGAGGACGGTCGGGGATAAAATTAACGGCAAATGGAGAGCAGATGCTAAAGCCAATTCGTGAAATATTAAACTGGAACGAACAGTTGAAACAGGTCGTGTCATCAATCCATGGTTTGGAGGCAGGTACGATCCGTATAGGCACCTTCACCAGCGTATCGGTTCATTGGCTTCCTGGCATGATTAAGCAGTTTCAGAAAGAGTATCCGACCATTGAAATTAAGCTGATGGAAGGCGACTATCAGGAAATAGAAAGCTGGATTGAAGAAGGTCAAATTGACTGTGGCTTCATATCTATTCCAACTCGCGGCACATTTGAGGTTATTCCTCTAAAGAAGGACCGAATGCTGGCTATTTTACCGCTGGATCATCCTCTAAGTGAGCTGTCCTATTTGCCATTAGCCAAACTCGAAAATGAACCGTTCATCATTTCGAGCGAAGGTTCTGATTATGATGTCAGGCGGGTTCTAGATCACGCATCGATTAAACCCAATATTAAGTTTTCGTTAGGGGATGATTTTGCGATTATTGCCATGGTGGAGAATGGGCTTGGCGTCAGTATCCTCCCTGAGCTTGTTCTTCAAGGGCGCGACCATAAGGTGTGCGTGATGGAACTAGAGGAGCGCAGCTACCGTTCACTCGGAATTGCCGTCCAATCCATGAAAAATGCATCACCCTCCGCAAGGCGATTCGTAAATTATGTCCAGCAATGGTTGGAGAATTGGGAGCAATAAGAACTGGGCTGACCGCACGAAAGAACAGGAAGATAGTAGAGTTTAAAGGGATTTCATAGTAAAATATACTAAAAATTAAATAACCAAGGGGGTTGCTGAATGTGATCATTGAGACGGAACGGTTAATTTTAAGAGATTTTGTAACCAATGATTTCGAAGATATACATGTGTATGCATCGAATCCGGTCGTAGTGAAGTACATGTTATGGGGACCAAACTCGAAAGAGGATACACAAAGCTATATGAATATGATAGCCGATATGCAAAAGCAACAGCCTCGACTTGGTTATGAACTCGCAGTGGTCATGAAAGAGAACAATCAGTTGATCGGTGGTTGTGGAATTCACATCATCAAACCTTCACAAGGAGAGCTTGGTTATTGCTTTAATCATAACTATTGGGGAAGTGGCTTCGCATCAGAGGCTGCGGCTGCCTTGCTTGAATTTGGATTCCGTGAGCTCAATCTTCATCGAATATATGCAACCTGTCGCCCAGATAATATTGGATCGGCTAAAGTGCTGCAAAAAATAGGGATGAAATATGAAGGACATATTAGGGAGCATATGCGCCATAACGAAAAATGGCATGATTCCTATCAATATTCCATTTTAGAAAATGAATATGTCTAGAAGGCTGCTGACTATAGTATTAGCTGTATTGTTAATGATGCTTGTTTTCTATTTTGTAAATGGTCGTGATCAGGCTAGTCAGAGAGAGATTAACGATGCAATGGATATCGTTCGTCAGGATTGTAAGTTATGGTGTCTCGACTCTTTAACTACTTTTCAATATGTGGGCAAATATAATGGTCCTTCACGTAAACGAAATTTAGTTATTGAATTGGAAAGAAAAAAAGATAAGCTGCCAGAAGCTAGTTATTATGTCACTCCAGGTACGAAGAATTTTATGAAAATTATACACAACTGGCGAACAGCAGCCATTGATGATGGCAGCGCTGCTAAAGCTAAGGAATATAGTGATTTAGACTATACACTTATCAAAGAGAAAAATAGGCTTAATCTAACTTCACAAATCATGCACATAAGCACAAATAGTGAAGAATTAGCTATGTATCGTGGTAAATTGATAACGTTATTCGGTACTCCTTTAATTGAGACGGATGATGATGAAAATGCTTATTCGTATTTATTTGAGGCTAAGGATCATGCAAACAACAAGTGGTTGTTTACAGCGTATCAGGGCCCTTCGGGTTTTGCCATCGGAGGCGACCCTAATCAGAAAGATAGTAAAGCCGCAGCCGTTGCATTTGTAGACGACCTAAGTAAGCTCGATCCTGCTGACTATGAACGTATTTTAACTAACCACGATTTTGATTCTAAAGTCATATATGGCTGTAAACAAAAAAAGTGTTATTCGAAATGAGCGATGGGTGTAAGGCTAAAATGTGAGGTGACAATGATCATGGTTAGTGAAGCGGATAAAGCAATCATTAATAATTATGTTGCTGCTTATAATTCATTAGATGTAGCGGGAATGGTTAAGTTTTTGCATATCGATATTATATTCAGGAATGTTTCCAATGGCGAAATTAACACTGAAACCAGAGGTATACAAGAGTTTATACAATTGGCGGAAAAATCCTCAAAGATGTTCTCTAGCCGCTGTCAGACAATCATGAGCTATCATGCTGTAAAGGACAAAGTAGAAGTGCAGATTGATTATGAAGGAACACTTGCTGTTGATTTGCCTAACGGATTAGGCGCAGGAGACAAAATACAGTTAAAAGGAAAATCAATATTTGGGCTGGTAGACGGAAAAATTTTTATGATAGAAGATTATAGTTGAAGATAATTGCTAACAGAATAACATTCATTGGAGGTGCTTCACCGTGAAGACAATAGGTCTGATAGGCGGCATGAGCTGGGAGTCATCTGTGCTTTATTACCAAACCATTAATCAAAAGGTAAAAGAAAAGTTAGGGAAACTTCATTCTGCAAAAAGTATCATGTATTCAGTAGATTTCGAAGAAATCAAGACTCTCCAGGAACAGGGGAAGTGGGACGAAGCAACTGCGATCATGATTGATTGTGCACAAAAACTAGAATTATCCGGAGCAGAGTTCATTATTATATGTACGAATACGATGCACAAAATGGCCAAAGAAGTAGAGGATGCGGTATCCATCCCACTGCTTCATATCGCAGATGCAACAGCAAATGAGATAATTAAAGATGGAATAAAGAAGGTTGCTTTGCTTGGTACGGCTTTTACAATGGAACAGCAATTTTACAAGGGAAGACTAAGCGAAAAGTTTGGGCTTGATGTCATTATTCCTAATGAGTCAGAACGAAAGATTATACATGATATCGTCTATGAAGAGCTTTGCCTTGGAATCATAAACGAACAATCCAGAGAATCATATTTAAAGATCATTAATCGTCTTAGTGAGCAGGGAGCAGAAGCTATCATTCTTGGGTGTACAGAAATAACACTGCTCGTATCGCAAGAAAATTGCACTGTCCCATTATATGATACAGCAAGAATTCATGCGGAGTGTGCAGTTGACTTTGCTTTAAGTGAGGAGATTTTCCGCTAACGTTCAGAGTTGATATCATCAACTTATGACATTGGTATGGCTTTTTCACGACTATCTAGTGCATATGGAACATCATATAAACAATCAGATATTAAATTAATGCAAATGGATGAAATGGAAAAGGCGACCGCTAAGGGTCGCCTTTAATTATACGATCTACTTGATTTTACAAATCTCTTTATCCATAAGCATTTTAATAAATAATCCGCCTTGAACGGTACGGTTTTGGAAGCCTACCATCTTTGCAGTGCTTGTTGAATACCAATCGCTCATTGGAACGCGGCTCTCTGTTTTATCATATGCATGCCAGAGGCGGTCTACAATGGAATTGAAATCTTCCTTATTGTCGCAGAGCGTCGCACTCCAAACGATCCAATCCGATTTGGTGTAAGTGTCACGATTATCAAGCATGAGGCCAAACTCACCTGAATGTTTCTCCAAATAGGCTTTAGTCTCAGCTTTAAATGTATCTTTAGGGAACAATTCGAGACCGAATAATTGATCCCATACCGCATTGTATTTCATGCTGAAGGAATCAGGACGGTCAAATGCTAAACGGTAGGTTCCGTCTTCATTAGCAGCCATGACGAGCCAGTTATCTATCATTCCTTTTGCAACATTCATTAATTCCTCTGACTTTTTCTCGTCTCCAGCCATACGATTTAGAATCGCAAAGCTTGCGATACCCATAATAGCCTTAATCGATAAGTTACAGTTATGCGCGAGATGCCCTGCAAAATCATCCGTACACAGCTGGTTGTCAGGATCTACACCATTGTTGATTAAATAATTGCACCATTTCTCAAGATGGTCCCAGTTCTCTTTGGCAAAAGATACATCATTCTCCGTGACCGCAACAGCAGCTGTGCAAATCAGCATATTTCCACATTCTTCAACGGGCATTTGCCAAGTAGGGCATGTGCCGTGACTATAGACTTGGCCGTTAACGAGTGGATAGGTTCCCGCATCGTGTGGTGCAAAATCATAATACCAAATATCAGTAGCAGCGTATTTAAAAATAGGGCGCAGCATCCCCTTAACGAGCTCTGGGTTGTAAATCAAAAATTGCGGTATGGATGGATACGTAACGTCTACCGTAGCTGCACAGCCATTGCTGAAATTTTCTTTGGATATAAAGAGAACGTTTCCATCGATATCCGCACAAACCTTATGACCTGCAATAGCTTGTCTGTAGGCTAAGGATACTAGTTCCGCGTACTTCTCGTTGCCTGATTCTGCAGCTTCTGCAAATAGAGTGGATGAGAACTGTTCACACTTTTCAAATAGGTTGTCGTACTCAGTTAGAGCCTGCTTCAAGGCATCTTCGATGGTTTCACCGTCTTTTTTCCAATAAGCATTAAGCGGCTCATTAAAATACTCAATTGCTTTGATGTCATCATATGCAACAGCAAAAAGCGCATTTGCGTTTTCACCTGTATTTACAGGGATAGACAGCTCAATGTTATGGCTTACCGTACCGTATTCATGTGTATTGGCTACATCGACGACAGAAGCCTTTTCATGATTAGAAGCGAGGTATAAATAACCCCAGTTAATTCTAAGATCATCACCAGCTCTATTTAAAACATTTTGAAATTTGCTTCCAATCTTGCCGCAGGTAAAATCCGGCTCGCTAATATCTTTGTAATCGACTGGGAATTCATATTTAAAGTTTTGACATAACTCATCATCGACATTTATTTTTATAGTCACATCATGTGCTTCGCCATTGTTAGATTCGGCTTGTACATGAATATAAGACACAGGTCTAGACATAAGCTTTAAATCATCCATTAAAAGAGGGGTAGTAAACGTAACGAGTAAATGGATTTCATCAGATGTAAAACGATATTTGCTGGATAATGCATTAATATCTACACCTGTTTGTTTCATTTTTATACCATTATCATTGCTGCCCATAAAACAATATTCTTTTCCGTTAACCACAGCGGTACCGACTAATTTATGAGGTTGGCCCGTCCAATGTTTGGTATCAGCTTCATTCAGTTCGTTAGCCATAGACCAAACAGAAAAATAAGGATCTACAGTTATAAGTGGGACAGCTGGAGCTCGCATAATCATAGTAATTCCTCCTAAGTTAGATGAAAATGAATGAAATGCAAAACGATTGAATAATGTTATCTGTTGCTGTAATATACAATTTATCATACAAATTACGGTCTGATAATAGAAGTTATCACAATAGATGTGAGGAATATCAAAATGAAAGAAACTGTTTATAGCTTTTGGCATCTGCTAGATCCTAAACTTCCATTGAACATCGTAATGGCAGGAATTTCTTATTGCGACAAGAATTATATCATCGAGAGAAAAGGTGAAAATTTATTTTCATTCGAGTATATAATGGATGGAAGCGGTGTGCTCGAGATAGAATCCCAAACGCTGTATCCTCAGAAAAATGATGTATATCTCTTAACTAAAAATAGTTATCATAAGTATTATTCCAGCGAGGAAAATCCGTGGGTTAAAATATGGGTCGTTTTTAATGGGGATTTTGCTGAAAGTTTATTTAAGCATTACTTGCCAGAAGACACCTATATTGTGAAAGATTGCAACATTCTTTCTTATATGAATGAAATTATTAATATTGCGTCTGCCAATCAAAAAAACTACTCTGATATTACAGATGAGATTTCAGTTATTGTGTTAAAAATCATATTGCATTTAAAAAACCATTTGGAAAATAAAGTGCTCTCTATTCCTGAGCGTATTAAACAATGTTTGGATTTAAACATCGAGAATGCTATCGATATTAACGATGTTTCATTGCAGCTTGGTTATTCGAAAAATTACATTATTAAATTATTCCGAGAATGTTATGGTATAACGCCGTATACTTATTTTCGCAATCGCAAAATAGAGCTCGCCAAGCAATATTTGCTTAACACGAATCTAAACATCAACGAGATATCTACAAAGCTGAATTTTGCCGACCAGCATTATTTCTCTTCATCATTTAAAGCCATTGCAGGCATTACTCCTTCGGAATATAGAAAAAACAGAACTAATCAATTTATAGAGGCGGAGGGGTACTCTTGAACATCTACATAGTCAGACACTGCAAGGCAGAAGGGCAATTGCCAAGTGCTAAGCTTACTGAAGAAGGTTATCTGCAAGCTGAGCGAGTAGCTGAATTTCTGCATGGCAAACATATCGAGCATATCATTTCGAGTCCGTTCCTAAGGGCCATTCAATCTATTTCTCCATTAGCTGAAAAAATTCAGGTAAACTGTCATGTGGATGACCGTTTGTCAGAACGGGTTTTATGTGGCGAAAGCAATGTTAACTGGCTTGAAATGCTTCGTCATACTTTTACAGATCTGGAGATATGTTATGAAGGCGGCGAATCCAGTACTTCTGCGATGAATCGTGCCTTAGCGGTAATAACCGATGTGAGAAATAGCCAGTTTAGCAATGTGGCTATCGTTACCCATGGAAACTTGATGTCCTTGCTGCTTAAGCATTATGATACTAAATTCGGTTTTGAGGAATGGGCAGCCTTGTCTAATCCTGATGTCTATCATTTGCAGTTTGAAGGTGAATTGCCAATTATACAGCGAATTTGGAATGGCTGAGCTAGATTAATAATAGTACAAGGAGGCGATAGGTTTGTACGAATATATGTATGTTGAAACGTCATTGGGCGGGTTTTTCTCCGAGGCAAAACATCGGGAAACGATCGATGAATATGCAAAAGAAGGATGGAGATTAGTGCAGGTTTTACCGACACATTATAATGGTCACGGAAAACCAACGGCGTATGAAATTATTTTCGAACGTTTCATATCAAATAGGGACGCAAACACGTAAAAGTGTCGCGTCCCTATTTTTTTCTGTCATTCATAAAACAAAGTTATATTCTACTTCCAGTATTTCTCGATAATTGCATCACGGCCAGAATATACTCTTGATTCCTTATAGAACTTTGGATTTTTACGGTGATAGTTCTGGTGATACTCTTCCGCTGGATAGAATACTTCCGCTTCTTGAATCTCTATTACAATCGGCTTGTCAAAACGGCCGCTCTTTCCAAGCTCTTCCTTGGATAATTGAGCAAGCTGGCGCTGTTCTTCTGTGTGATAAAAGATGGCAGCACGGTATTGGCTCTTGCGGTCATTGCCTTGTCCTACAGCATCTGTAGGGTCAATTTGCGGCCAATAAAGCTCAAGCAATTTTTCATATGGGAAGATGTCCGAATCATAAGTGATTTGTACGACTTCCAAATGACCGGTTTCACCAGTCAATACTTGCTCATAAGTAGGGTTCTCTAGCGTTCCGCCCATATAGCCGGACAGAATGCCATGTATGCCGGGCTGTTCTTCAAAAGGACTTACCATACACCAGAAACAGCCCCCGGCAAACGTTGCTTTTTGTATCATTTGCTCTCCCCATTTCCTTAACTAATTAATAAAGCGTTCGTATGAACACTTATTATAAGCTTGATCATTTAATCAGTCTATTACTTTGGTGGCTTCATTAGAGACATTGTCTAGAAATTCCAAAGCTTTTGCAGTAAACTAATTGAATCTAATTATATCTATTTATAATCAAATAGTACATGACATTCATTTGGAAGTAGGGGATTACTTATGATTTTTGTTTTTGATTTAGATGGAACCATCTGCTTTAAAGGACAGCCTGTTTCAGAAAAGATTTTAAGTGGTTTGGAGGAATTAACTCAAGCAGGGCATGAAGTTATTTTTGCTTCCGCTCGTCCCATTCGAGATATGCTTCCTGTTCTTCATCAACGTTTTCACAACTTTTCTCTTATAGGAGGAAATGGTTCTCTTATTTCTAAGGATGGCAGCATGATCGCTATAGAAACTTTTAATGAAGATTTACGCCTTAACATGTTAAAGCATATTGAAGCGCATCAAGCGACATATTTGATTGATAGCCATTGGGATTATGCCTACACCGGTTCTTTAGATCATCCGATATTAAAAAATGTTGATGCCTCCAAGCTTGCTAAGCTTGTTGCAGTAGAGTCGCTGGAGACCATCGTAAAAATACTAATCCTTACCGCGAATGATATAGAAGTTTTGGAACAAAAGCTTGCAAGCCTAGAAGTTGTTATTCACAGGCATCGTAATGAAGGTGTCATTGATATTAGTCCAACTAATATTCATAAATGGAGTGCCCTGCAAAAATTAGGGGTGGAAGCCAAACAATTTATTGCATTTGGGAACGATGCCAACGACATTTCGATGTTTCAAAACGCGAAACATGCGGTTATGATTGGCCATCATGATGAGCTGGCTCCTTATGCATCGGAAGTGATTCCGCTCGCGGGCAATTGCGAAGAACAGATCGTAGAGAAACTGAAGGAGCTTGCTGGCAAGCATGTTCCAATGAATTCATAAATGCTTTTGAGTGATAAGATTTTATTAGAGAACAGCAACATAAGGAGCTCATTATGGAGGAACAATGGATAATTGCAAAACATGATCCAGAATGGAAAAATCGATTTAATGATATCGCTCTAAAAATAAGAAATGCTTTGGGAGATTTGGTCGTTCGTATTGACCATGTTGGCTCAACTTCGATTGTTGGTTTAGATGCGAAGCCCATTATTGATATTCAATTATCCGTTATTGATTTTGAAACGATCATAAATCATAAGAGTGAGATGGAGAAAATAGGCTTCGTATATCGAGAAGAAAACGCAGATAAAACGAAAAAGTATTTTCGAGAAATACCGGGCAGTCGAAGAACGCATATTCATGTACGGCAGTCAGGTAGTTTTTCAGAACAATTAACTTTATTGTTTAGAGATTATTTGCGTGCGCACCCTGAGGACTGTTTTAGATACGCTCGGGAGAAACATCGATTGTTTGAGCTTTATAAGGATGAACGCTCCAAGTATGTAGAAGGCAAAGGGCCAATCGTTTGGGATATCATTCAGAAAGCACATATTTGGTCGCAAGAAGCGGGTTGGAAACCATCGGCTTCAGATATGTGAAGGAGTAACTTCTTATTAAGAAGGGAGGAGCAGCATGCAAGCGCAGCTCCTCCTTTCCTACATGTATAGAATTTTATGTTCTTACATACCCGATTCTTTAACTAGGCGCTTGACCATTGCATGAAGATTCAGCGATTTTAAACTTAAGCTCAGCTCATGATTAAAAAAGAGGATCAAACCCGACTTGTTGTCTGGATTAAACATCGTTATCGTGAGCACTCCGGGATCAGAGCCGTTGTGTCCGATAACCTTGCCCTTGCTGACACCTTTCAAGTAAAGACTATCCAGCGCTGAATAGTTCCATCCGAGTGCCTGATTGCCATTATCCGACTGAGGTTTGAACATCTCATCAAATGTGGCATGCGATAGGATGGTTCCGTTCTCGGCCTTCCCGCCGTTCATGATGGCAAGATAGAACTTAGCAAATTCGGTAGTCGTTGTCTTCAGCGTACCGTCTGGATAAGTCGGGAACGAATAGGGCATCAGCGGTTTATGTTTTGCATCATATTGCACGGCAAGTACGTCATTGCTTAATAAATCTTTATGCAGCCATTTGGTATGCTTCATGCCCACCGGGTCAAAGATATGCTGCTGCGTATATTCCGGAAAAGGTGTTTTGGTAATCTCTTCGACTAAATAGCCGAGTAAACCATATCCGACATTGCTGTAGTTGAACGCCGAACCAGGTTTATCTTTCGTAAAGTTTTTTTCTTCGTCGTACCATTTTTCTCCCGGAACGAGAAATTCCTTCATGAACTGCGCGAGTGTAACCGTTGAGTCGCCACCACCGCTGTTCGAAGTGTAGAGGCTGTCGTACAGCTTCCAATTGTTATCAATTCCTGAAGTATGGTTTAACAGCATGCGGAATGTAATGGGAGTGTCTGGAAATTTAGGATGAACAATACTTATCGGCAAAAACGTATTTATGTCATCATCCAGCTGAATGGTTCCTTTCTCAACAAGCTGCATGACGGCCGTGGCAGTCACTGTTTTGGAAACGGAAGCAATCTGAAATACCGTGTCATTTGTGATCGGTATATCTTTTTCTTTATCGGCGTCTCCGTAATTAATAATGCGATCAATTTGATTGTCTTTGATTATTGCGATGGATATACCTGTCATGCCTGATTTCTTCATTTTGACCTGGACGAATTTCTCAAGATCCTTAGGGTTAGAGAAATCAACCTGAATGAAAGTAATCGTTGCGAAAGCAATTATAAGTGCTCCCAAAATAAGTCCAATGATTTTCCAAACCCGACCCTTCTTCCTTTTCTTCTCCATCATGACGCCACCTTCCGCCGTTTCTCAGGCCGACTATTTATAACATTTCTTAACTTTACCAGATATAGTAAAAAATAAATTCGCACCGCAGTCGAGTTTGTTGCCTCGACTTTAGACTAGTTCGTACTGGAGGTTTGAATGAATGAAATGATTATCTTGAAAGTAATCAACTAGAATCCCATGTAAGAAGAAAATAAAGTGTTAGACTGGAAAATAAAGTAGTAGACTAGAAAAATAGAGTATTAGACTGAGGATGGCCACTTAATTAACGGGCCGGATAGCTAAATGACTTCGCGAATGCTTTTTGAGACGGAATATTCACGAACTTTGAATATCACGTTATGTGAAATCACTGTAATATAATAAATCAACAATTCAAGGAGGATTATATGAACACCATCGTCTATATGGTTAGGCATGCTGAATCACCATACGATGAAGGAACTGAAAGAACAAGAGGACTCACCACAAAGGGCAAGAGCGATGTTGAAAAAGTTACAGAAATTCTTAAAGAAGAAGGAATAGATATTATTATATCTAGCCCATATAACCGAGCAATCTTGAGTGTTGAGGGATTGGCACAAAACTTGGGATTGGATATCGAAACATTTGAAGATCTCAGAGAAAGGCAGTTTGCTGAAGAAATTATTGAAAATTTAATGTCCGTTATTAGAGAGAAATTTTATGATTTTGATTATGCTTTACCGGGTGGGGAGTCTAATTCTGATTGCCAGAATAGATCGATATCAGTGATAAAAAACATATTAAAAGAACACTCTGGGAAAAAAATAGCGATTGGAACACATGGTCTTGTAATGACTTTGATGATCAATTATTTTGATTCAAGTTATGGTTTGGATTTTTTAAATCAATTAAAGAAACCAGATATTTATAAATTAAGTTTTGAAAATTTAGAACTAAAAGAGGTAATAAGACTATGGAATGAGGATTTTTTTATTTAGCTAACGGATACGTTAGCAAGAAAATATTTTTGATTACCTATCTTTACATATGAATGGCAGCCTATGACGTGTTTTTTCGTCCAAGGCTGCCATTTTTTATTAGGCTGATCCCAGACATGATTTGAATTGAATCTGTGCAACTTGCTTCTTTTGGAATATTAAATTGAAATTAGTACCAAAATAGAGTGAGGATTTACGGATTGTATAGATATGGATGTGATTTCATTTGAGCGGTTCGGGTAATAAAATCAGCTTTGTGCAAATATTTATGATGTTTTCATTAATGAATGGCCTTGCCAGCCACGTTATTGTAAATCCGATGATTTTGTCTGCGTCCAAACGTGATTCGTGGATTACTGTACTGATGACAGGTGTGTTTTTTCTTATTTGGATTTTGCTATTGGTCTGGATAATGAACCGATCAGGTCAGCAAGAGTGGAAAAAGTGGCTATCCCGCAGGAGTTCCCCTTTTGTTTCTTGGCTCCTTATCCTTCCCGTTTGTATTCAGATGTATCTCATTGGCGGTATGACCGTCATCCATACGGCTACATGGCATGTTACAAATTATTTGCCCTCTACTCCTAAGATGCTGCTCGTTGTCTCACTGGTATTATTTTGTACAGCCATGTCTATGTGGGGATTAAAGGTCATTGCGATCGTTGCAGGAGTGTTGCTTCCGCTTGTTGCGTTGTTAGGCATTTTTGTCGGTTCATTCAATTCTCCAATGAAAGATTTTTCGTTATTAAAGCCTGTACTTGAGCATGGATGGGGCCCGGTTTGGAATGGAATGGTTTATTCCGGCGCAGGTTTTGTGGAGTTGATGGCGCTTATCGTGCTGCAGCATCATTTGAAGACGAAAGTTCGAGCTTGGCAGCTGCTTTTATATGGCGTATTTTCCATCGTCATTTCACTGGGACCTATCGTTGGTGCGATTACAGAGTTTGGTCCCATAGAAGCATCCCATCAAATGACTTCGCCTTACGAGCAGTGGAGGCTCGTGAAAATTGGGCAATTTGTTGAGCATCTAGACTTTTTATCCATCTTTCAATGGCTGTCTGGCGCGATTGTTCGCATAAGCTTATCTGTGTATTTATTCGTTGAATTGCTTTCTCTTCGTCAAGCACGCAGTCGACACTGGGCAATAGCTATCATTATGGTGAGTTATATCCTTCTGTCACTGTTTCGAGTAAACGAATATACCTTTTATTTATGGATGGATCGTTATTACATGCCCATCTCGCTGGCGGTATTGTTGTCCTTTTCATTTTTATGGATGATTGCCGCCCTGTTCTTAGGATCTGCCTCAAAGGAGGGAAAAACATGAATGGACAAGCGCAGTCAAAGTCAGAGATCTGGAATGAGGAAAGCTTAAGGGCTCTCTTTGAGGGTTCATCAGATGTCAAAATCCAAGCTTGCCACTTTGGAGAACAAGAAAGCGTTGAAGTCGTGATTGCTTTTGCAGAAGGACTGAGCCATTCAGCCGACATTGGTAAGTTTATTTTACCAGAGCTTAATCGACTCTTTAAAGAACAGGGCTCATTCAAGGATCCAATTGTGCGGTTGTCGAATGTGTTGTCGATTACGGAATTTACAGAAGCGACCGAGGACGCGCTATCGGAGGCTATATTTCAAGGGGATCTGCTGCTCATATTCACAGAAGACAATAAAGTGGCTTTTGTAAGCATAGCAGATAAGCCAACAAGACAACCATACGAATCCAGTACAGAAATTTCGGTTAAGGGACCAAGGGATGGGTTCGTTGAAGATATTACTGTAAATATTGCCTTAATCCGTAAACGGCTTCGAAGCCCTTCTCTCCATGTAGATAATTTGACAATAGGACGAAGAACAAAGACGCGGATAGGGATTCTTTACTTTTATGACATCATTAATCCCAAGATATTGGAGGACTTACATGCGCGATTGGAAAAGATTGATATTGACGGTTTAATCAGCATTAGCCAGCTAGAGGAATTGTTGTCTGATTTCAAATTCAAGCTATTGCCGATTATGGATTTTACCGGAAGACCCGATTATGCCGTCCAAAGCTTGCTTTCGGGCCGTGTAGTACTCATTATCGATGGGCTGCCGATGGTGTTAATTGCGCCAGCGGGTCTATCACTTATTTTAAAATCTCCAGAGGATGCCCATTTCAACTATGCGTATGTTTCATTCTCAAGAATAATAAGAGGAATCAGCTTATTCCTGTCTATCTTTTTGCCAGCCATTTGGGTTGCGTTAGTGTCGTTTCATCAAGACCAAATTCCATTTCAAATGATGGCTACCATTTCCGTGACTAGGCTGGGGCTGCCGCTTTCTTCGCATATGGAAATGTTTTTGCTGCTCATGCTGCTAGAAATATTTAGGGAAGCGGGAGTAAGGCTTCCTAACGCAATCGGTCAGACACTGACGTCAATTGGGGGGTTGATCATTGGAGATGCAGCCATTCGAGCGGGTTTGGTTTCGCCGTCAGTTGTTGTAGTTGGTGCGATTACCGCCGTTTCGGGGGTAACTCTAGTGAATCAGACGTTAAGCACGCAGGTTAGTATTTTGAGGCTGTTCTTTTTTACACTATCCGCAATTCTCGGCATGTATGGCGTGATCTTAGGTATGGTACTGCTCATTGGTTACATGGGTACTATAAAATCATTTGGCGTAAGCTATTTGGCGCCTTTATCTCCGCTATCCGTCAGGGAGCTGCTTATTTCTTTCTTGAGATTGCCGTGGGATAAAATCAACAAACGACCTACCGCGCTGCAAACGAAAGATCCCGATAAGAAGAAGGAGGATTAGACATGTATATTTTCCGGGCAATAAGCGTGCTTCTGTGCAGTATTATGATTCTAAGCGGTTGCACGAGTATGCCGGAAATTCAAAATATGGCATATGCGACGGCTATTGGCGTCGACTTTAAGGACGGGAAATGGATTGCCTACACACAAATACTCAATTTCTCAAATATCTCGCATAGTGAACAAGTTAGTCTTGGTAAAGCTGTCCCCGTATGGGTAGGCAAAGGGGAAGGGAAAACCATGGCATTAGCATTAACTGACATTAGCAGAACATCCCAGCTGCAGGTGTTTTGGGGTCATGTTAAAGCTGTTGTTATGACAGAAGCGGTGCTCAAGAAGGGTGTCACTGATGTGTTTAGCGCGATTAATCGTTACAGGGAAGTAAGGTACAATATTCTGATCTATGGAACAAAGAGGAGCTTGCCAGAAATATTTATTCAGAAATCGATTTTGAATTTATCCCCACTGGAAACGATCATGTTTACGGCTAGTCAAATGCATTCAATCGTTTCCGTAATCCTTCCTGTTACTGTAAATCGCGTTATTGCGGATTTAAATGAACCTGGAGAGCCGGCAATGATTCCATCACTTGACCTTGATTCTAAAGATTGGTCGGAAGACGAACAACCAAAGCCGATGTTCAGCCTATCAGGTGGTTATTTTTTCAAGAAAAACAAGATGATAGGATGGATGTCAGGACGGGATCTGCTAGGGATTAGATGGGCGGAAGAGGGACTGAAACGTATACCGCTTCAAGTTAATGCCCACGGCTCACCGGCTGCCGTTATTGAATTTTCATCTCCTAGAATGAAAATTAGACCCGAAACGGAAAAGGGAGAAACTCGCTATAATCTTGAAGTTGAGGCAAAGGGCATTGTCATTGAGCTAATGCAAGACGTAACCATTAACCATTTGAAGGAATGTGCTGCTGATGCCATCCGCAAGGAAATCATGAACACCTATAGTAAAGCGTTAAAGTCCCAAATCGACCCGTTTCATCTCAGACAATCGCTTTATCAGTCATCACCCGCGGAGTTTCGGCGCTTGTCCAGCACCGATGATTTTTTCTTGAAAAATGATTCTATCAAGAACATTCAAGTAAATGTCAATCTAATGAATACGGGGAAATATAAGGGGACAAAAAATTAATTGAAGCAGTCATTTGGACTCTAAGCAAGTTTCCTCGCAACTCTTGTAACAAGAGCACAATCATGAAGCCTCTACTAATCATAGATTAAAAGGAGCATGATAGTGGGAGGTGAGCTTTAATGGAGGAAATGTATCGTTTCGGCAGAAATAATATGAACTGTAGAGTGCGTGTTCGGACTCGTGATGGCCGTTGCCACGAAGGCGTTATCGTAAATGTTGATAGAAATAATATATATTTACGGACATCGGACAAGGTAAGAACATCAGCATATTATGGTAATGGGTACGGTAATGGATATGGTTATGGTTATGGTTTTGGGGCAGGTCTACTGACTTTGTCATTGTTTACGCTTCTTGCTATAGCTTTGATTTAAATAAAGAAACCTCAAGTCCATAGCGGCTTGAGGTTTCCTTGTTTTATAGTAGCAAGACGGAATATCTCACCCTATGCTTCTGTTAAGGAAGAATGTTTCCGGCAGCACGATAAATGGCATACCATTCTTCGCGTGTCAAATGAACTTCGCTCGCATTGCAGCAATCGTTCAGGCGGTCAAGATTCATTGTACCGATAACCGGTTGCATATGCGCAGGGTGGCGCAAAAGCCATGCAATAGCAATTGTTGTATTGCTAACATTGTATTTTTCAGCAATTTCATCGATTTGTTTATTCAATTCCGGGAACTTATCGTTCCCAAGGAATACGCCTTCAAAAAATCCATATTGGAAGGGAGACCAAGGCTGAATCGTAATATCGTTCAGTCTGCAATAATCGAGGATACTGCCATCACGGTGCACAGCAGCATCATTTTCCATATTTACGTTAAATCCGCTCGAAATCATAGTCGCGTTCGTAATGCTTAGTTGCAACTGGTTAGCGACTAGAGGCTGCTTCACCGATTTCTTCAGAAGTTGAATTTGCATTGGTGTTTGATTGGATACGCCAAAATGGCGTACTTTACCAGAGCTTTCAAGGCGATCAAAAGCTTCAGCTACTTCTTCCGGCTCGACTAATGTATCTGGACGGTGCAAAAGCAGAATGTCCAAGTAATCCGTTCTCAGTCGCTTCAAAATTGCATCTACCGATTCTAAAATATGTTCTTTGGAGAAATCGAACATGCCAGGACGAATGCCGCATTTTGATTGTAAAATAATCTTCTCGCGAACTTCATCGTTCATATGAATAGCATCTGCGAATATTTCCTCACAAGTTCCACCGCCATAAATATCAGCATGGTCAAAGAAATTCGCACCTTTATCTAGCGCCGTCTGAACAAAACGTTCGGCACCGGTCTTGTCCAGCGAATTAATACGCATGCAACCGACTGCAATCACCGGCACCTCTAGTGTACTGCTTCCAAGCTTCATCGTCCTCATGATTTAAGTCCTCCTTCGAGATTGGTTAGCTTTGTTTAATGGATTCATCGCAAATAGAAGAGTGTTCTATTTGTTGCTGCACAAACTATGTAAACGCCTTCCTAAAACAATTGTGCCTTATGATTGTCTCACAAAAGGCCGCCGTATTTCAATGTTTACAAAAAGGATAAAATGATATATGTGTCCGCTGGTCGTGAGCACGGCATCTCTATCCATGCAGTCTGGTATTTACATACAAACGTGAATTCGGTATTCTGGAAAAATAGTTTCAACTTGGAAGGTATTTAATCACGACTTTTTATTAATTGGGGGCAGCAAATATGGTGACAATTGAGGATTTCATGAAATTAGATATTCGTATTGGTACGGTTATTCATGCAGAACCTTTTCCAGAAGCTCGAAAACCTGCAATAAAATTAGAAATCGACTTTGGGGATTTTGGTGTCAAGCATTCATCGGCACAGATCACAGAACGGTATGAACCAGAACAGCTTATTGGCCGTCAAGTTGCCGCAGTAATGAATTTTCCTGTTAGACGTATTGCGGGCTTTAAATCCGAGGTGCTTGTCATTGGTGGAGTCCCATCGGAGGGTGATGTAGTTCTTTTAAAGCCTGATCAACCCGTTCCGAATGGGACGCCAATTGCGTGAGGAAGTTCATCAAAAAAAGAACAGGTTGCCGATATAATCGGCAACCTATTTAGCTTTCCACGTTCACACGTCGACAGCGATCGTAGCAATTAAAGTTATAGGGCTCCATGTCAGCTTCGATTTTTTTTGGTACATAACCATCGTTTGTTAAGCTGGTAAGAAGTTTAGTTAAATGCTTTGCTGTTTCTGGTAGGTCATGCATGAGCACGATAGGGGTCACATCATATTTCTCTAATTTTTGTATCTGAGAAATTGTCGTTTTAATATAATCTTTGCTTGAAATAGACCAGTCGCTGCTGTCCACGTTCCAATCCCACAATTTATACCCGTTGTCACTTAAAACCTTCCTGAATGAATCCGTTAAATAAGGTACACTGCCGTAAGGCGTACGAATTAGAACCGATGAGATGCCTGTAATTTTCTCAAGTGTTTTTTGAGCTTGATTCATTTCATCCAGCGCAGATTGTTCCGAACGGTAAAATCGATTTTTATTGTGTGTGACACCATGCAAAGCTACGGCATGTCCTTCTTCTACAATTCGTTTAACGATTTCTGGAGATTGTCGCATTTTTGGTTCCAACATAAAAAATGTCGCTTTCACGTGAAATAGCTTTAACGTGTCCAATATTTCATTGGTAGCTGAAGAGGGGCCATCATCAAAGGTTAAATATATCGTTTTATTATTTTTGTCATCATCGATTTCGGAAGGCTGCTTTACAGTAATTAAATTTGTTTCTAGTTGTTCATCTGTGTCATTTACAGTTGCTTGGATAGGATTTGGACTGCTGCTGCATGCTGATATTTGAGTAACAATGATTAAAATAATACAAAGGGCAAGTTTTCGCATGATCTAATTCCTCGTTTTGTGTAAGATGTTTTGATTACGATGGTTCTTTTGTCCTTTCTTTTTGTACTGTGGCATATAACTTTGGGATGTCTGTTTAGTCAGTATAAAAAATAAAAGTGTCAGCACTATGGCTAACTTGTTTCTATGTTGTAAAATCTCGCAAAAATCGACATCAGCTACTGATTATTGATTTGTTAATTGGTAACACTATGTAAGAAGAATGATGGACAGACTTTGGCCATCAGTGATGAAGCAGATGAATTTTTTAAGGGGACAGCGGCACTCTGAGACTATTTAATATAAGTCTCATCATCCGTTGTCCCCTTTATTGATTGACCTGCTTTGATAACCAAATGGCTGTTATTAAATCTATTTACGTTTCTTTTTTAGAAATTTTCTAGTTAAATTAACTGATATTGATCTTAAATCAGAGGAATCGGTTGAATTCTGACCAGAATCGCTATTATCGCTGCCGCTGTCACTATCGCTGCTGCTAGAATCACTGCTGCTTCCTTTTCCGGCTATATTGGTTATATTGATGTTTATTCTGCCAACATTCCCAAAAATAATCGTGCCTTCGTTTCTTTCAATGATGACACGTCCCAATTCGCATCCCATAATAGCTCAGCATCCCTTTCTTTCATCACTATTTAAAGCAGCTTGACTGTAGAGGGTTCTTACTGACTATTCTATGAATGAACGAGTAGATAGGTATTGGCTATTTGTAGAGTTACAGGAGCCTTTTTTTAGTCTAAAATCTGTTTTTATTATGCGATGTGGTATAAAAGCTCTCATTCTATTGGATTTTTCTGGTTTTGCGCATGAGCAACAAAATTAGTTTATTCAAACTCTATTGGTGTCTGGGAAGATTTCTTACACGGGGCAAGACTGTTTCTCTAGACCCACATGAATTTCGTTTTGTATAATGACACGGTACCTTTAAGGCTATAGAAGATAGGAAGTGCTCAAGGATTGACTACTCAAATGGATGCAACAAACAAGCAATCAACTTTCGCGATTTGGAACAGCTTAATTAGCAACATTGTATTGACCGTCATGAAACTTACTGTTGGTTTGCTGTTTGGCAGCCAAGTGCTTATTGCAGATGGCGTTCATAACGCAGGAGATGTATTTGCAACTGCAGCAGCATTAGTCTCAATGATGATATCAAAGCGACCGCCGGATGAGGATCATCCGTATGGACACGGAAAAGCTGAGGTTATCGGAGCAGGGATTGTAGCGGTTGTACTTGTCCTTGCTGCGCTCTATATGGGCTATCACTCCGTAATGGCAATGATGGAACCGCCACATAAAGCAACACTGCTTGTCCTCATTGCAGCAGCCATTTCACTCGTATGGAAACAGTGGCTTTATGTTTACACTATGCGAATTGGCAAAAACACGAATAGCAGCGGCTTAATCGCCACTGCATATGACCATTTAGCGGATGTATACGCATCACTGGCAGCAGTTATTGGTATTGCTCTAGCCATGTTAGGTGAACATTACAATATTCATTTTCTAAAATATGGAGATCCCTTCGCAGGAATCATTGTTGCTTATTTTGTCCTAAAGCTGGCTATTCAAATGGGAAAAACCTCTGTTGACGTATTAATGGAGAAAAATATTGATGAAGTGAGCATGGAACAAATTTCAGAGCTCGTTAAGTCGATACCTGAAGTAAAGCGAATTGACCGAATACGGGGTAGAGAGCACGGACATTACATTATTGTAGATGTAAGAGTAGGCATTCCGGCTGAATTAAGCGTACAAGAAGGCCATGACATTAGCAGAGAAATCAAACGAGTGATTCAAGCGCAAAATCCGATGGTGGAAGAGGTTCTTGTTCATTTAAATCCATGGTATATGGAAAACACTCAGAAAGAGTAAAGGTAGTTAAGCCGATACGAATGCAGAAAAACGGGTGCTGTGGCATCCGTTTTTTTGTATGTTTTTCAACAGGTTAAGGATGATAGAAGAATGAATGGTTCCACTCAGCTGTATACCTAAACGCAACAAAGGCTCGCGATTAGTCGTCTATCTTGTAATTGGAATATTTAGCATTCGGAGGGTATTGATGATGAAACAATTAAAAAGCAAAGCTATAGTGATCGTTAAATTAATTGCTTGTTGCATTCCCTTACTTTTATGTTGGGGGTTGTATATCATCCTAAGTTCTCCTACGATGCAATGAATGACTCGAGATCTGTCATGATAAATAAATGATATTTTTGAGTTCAGTAAACTTCAGTTATAGGCATTCTTTATCACCCAAGCTGCGAATAAGTCGTTTATGATGTGTATTGTAGCTATCTTTATAAAAGGAGTGATGCGTTATGAGAAATGACCAGTTTCAAATGATCGATTTGTTCGAGAGGTCTATCACTTAGGGAAATCCGATAGATGGTTTTTCCTGAAATACAGGGAGGAATCCAGGAATGATTACATTAAAGGCATTAGACATTAGTAATTGGGAACAATGTGCACAGCTTAAACCAAAACCAGAGCAAGAAAAATATATCGCACCTAATATTTATTCGATTGCTGAAGTGCAATTTTTAAAAGGATTTGTAACGAGGGCGATTTACAATGATGAGGTAATGATTGGTTTTACAATGTTTGGGCTTGACCCAGACGATGGGAACTACTGGATTTATCGGTTTATGATTGATGGAGCATTTCAAGGACAAGGTCATGCTTCTAAAGCAATGCTGCTGGTTATTGATGAAATAAAAAATGCAAGTGACCGAACGGATGTTATTGTCCTTGGATATAAACCGGAAAATGAGCGAGCAAGGAAGCTTTACTCAAAAGCTGGTTTTAAAGAAGAAGGTTATGCTCCTTGGGGAGAAGTACTTGCGAAGTATAGCTTCAAGCAAGCTGTTCACAAATAACGAGAATAAAATTTCGCACAGCAAAGGCTGCCGTCCTAAACGAGACGGCAGCCTTTGCTGAGTTCATATGAAAGAATGTTTAAGAATTATGATACCTAAATCATAATATCGATATGATTATTGAGGATGGATCGTTTAATATAAGCATAGGAGTGTCGAAGCTGTAACCAGCTCTGATTTTCAAGAGGAGGAATTGTGATGTCCATGCCGACTAGCGATACATTGGCGAGAAAGAAAGTTAGAGCCATTATTACTGGTTCTACTGGAATGGTGGGAGAGGGGGTGCTCCATGAATGCCTTAATCACTCTGAAGTGGAGCAGGTATTAGTCATAAATCGCAAGCCATGTGGCGTAACCCATCCAAAACTAAAAGAAATTATATTACCGGACCTCTTTGATTTATCTAGTATTGAATCCAGGTTAAGCGGCTACAATGCCTGTTTCTTTTGTCTAGGCGTATCGTCTGTAGGTATGAAAGAGGCTGAATACAGCAGAATTACATATGATTTAACCTTATATATAGCTAATCTGCTCTCCGAATTAAACAAGGATATGACCTTTTGTTATGTAACCGCGGGAGGAACAGACAACACGGAACAGGGCAAAAGCATGTGGGCACGGGTGAAAGGGAAAACGGAAAATGATCTTTTGAAACTGCCCTTCAAAGGAGCTTATATGTTTCGACCAGGCTACATACATCCGACAAAGGGATTAAAAAACGTCCATCGCTTTTATGGGTTGTTAACTTGGCTGTACCCTGTTTTGCGGCCTATTTTTCCGAAGCATGTCATTACGTTAAGAGAACTGGGCATAGCGATGATTCATATCGTTAACGAGGGTTATGAGACTTCCATATTAGAGAGTAAAGATATGGCGAAGGCGGCTAAATTGAAATAATGCTTTATGGATGTATAAACGAGAACGAAGCTGAATACATATTGGAAAACTTCCCTTCTGGCAGCATAGAGGGAAGTTTTTTTTTGAGCTTCTATCCTAAGAGGACCTTAGGTCAGAGCAGAATAACAATATCTGTAATTGTACATACTACGCTCATCTTAGACTGGGAAACTTAGGGGAACCATCTAAAGTCTTCCGTAAGGGAGTGGAATGAAATGAAAGCCAAAGGGAAATTAGGGAAATATTTTAGAGCTGATTTGTCTTTTGTCCAAAATGACTTTTCACTTGGAAACTGGGGTGGAGAAGCGGATCAAAATCTTGAGACCACGGAAGGCGCCACAATGCCTCAGATAAGTGATTACACTCAAGATTATGGACGTCTATCCCGAAGCCTCGCTGAAAATCTAGAATGGTTTAAGGCTCATTTCACCTATCCTCGCAATCGTGGTCTAATCGTTCGTGAAGTGACAGTAGGACAACATGGGCAAAAGGGTGCAGTTCTTTTCATGGATGGACAAGTAGATTGGAAGCATCTGGATCGTTGTGTCATGGTACCTATAATGAATATAGAGATGAAGCATGTTGAAGATCTGGATATAGATGTTCTGATGGCTGATACATTTAAAGATGGAAAAGTCACCTCAAAAGTGGATCTAGGAAGAATTACAGATAGTATATTGGCAGGCTCCGCTGCCATTTTATTTGATGACGTAGCTGAAGCGATACTCGTTGTGGTAAAAGGATGGGAAAAGAGAGCCATCGATACCCCGAGAACGGAGGTTGTCGTACGCGGTGCAAATGAAGGGTTTACGGAGGAACTAGAAACAAATTTATCGATGATTAGACGAAGACTGCGGACGCCAGACCTCATCGTGGAGACTGGTTTTGTAGGCACGCTCTCGCGGACAGAAATAGCGATTGTTTATATTAAAACGATTGCAAACGAAGAGCTTGTAGCCGAGGTTAGAAAACGTATTGCAAGCATTCGATATGATTACATCGGCGATAGCGGCACGATTGAACAATTAATTGAGGAGCATTCGAATTCGATTTACCCCAATATACTCAGCACCGAACGACCAGACTGGACCGCAGCACATCTTGCCAATGGTTATGTAAGTATTATGGTGAACAATTCACCATTCTCTCTTATCGTCCCAGCTCATTTTCCACTTTTCCTGCAAACGGTAGAGGATACTTATCTTCGTTGGCCATACAGCAGCTTTATCCGTACGATTCGCGTAATCGGTTTTTTTGTTGCACTCTATTTGCCAAGTATTTATGTGGCAGTCGCTAATTTCCATCAAGAAATGATACCGACGACACTTATGCTTGCTATTGCCGGTTCACGCGAGGTTGTCCCGATTCCGCTAGCTGCAGAAATATTTATGCTGGAATTGATGTTCGAAATCATTCGTGAAGCGGGCGTCCGGATTCCGAGCGTTATCGGTCCGACGATTGGTATCGTTGGGGCATTGATACTGGGGCAAGCCGCCGTACAAGCCAATATTGTAAGCCCGATCGTTGTCATTATTACGGCAACAACAGCGCTAGCTTCTTATACGATTCCGAACTATAACATGCAGTTCGCCACACGTATGCTTCGTTTCATTTATTTGCTTGCAGCGTCTTATCTCGGCTTGGTTGGCGTTGTTTTACTGTCATTATTGCTTTGGACTAAGCGAGCAGCGGAAAATTCGTTCGGCGTTCCTGTACTAGCTCCTTTTACACCTCATAGACCTAGCAGCGATTCATTTTTGAGAAAAGCAATCGATAAGCAAATTTATCGTCCGTTTTCGATCCGTCCCAAAGATGCGAATAAAATTCCGAGCAGTAAAGCGGCAGAAAGCGATGAGACGAACAAACAAGGGGATGCGCAGAAGTGAGAATGCATCACATTGGATTAAGAGAGGCTACTGCAATCGGCATTATTTTTATCATCACAAAAATATTTTTGCCTTTCCAAAGGTCTTTGGCAGAAGAAGGGGGCACCGCAGCTTGGATTATTATTATTATTGCGATGCTGTTCTGTCCGCTTACTTGGTGGGCAATTAGAGGGGTGATAAACAATGGTCCAGAAAATAGTACATTAATTACGGCTACGGAAGACATATTAGGCCCGATTTTGGGAAGTGCAGTTAATCTGATGTACTGCACTTTTTTCTATATGATTACATTCATCGTGCTTCGTGAATTTTCAGAAATCATATCCTCTGAAATTTTGCCTAGAACACCTCTTATGGCTATTCTACTTGCGCTTTTATTACCTATTGCCTTTATCGCACATACAGGAATCGAAGCCATTGGCCGAATCAGCTCCATAACTGTATTCCTCATTGTAGGAAGCGTTTATCTATTGCTAATCGGTGGTTTAATGACACATATGGAGCCCAAAGCTTTATCACCCTTATGGGGTACTGGTCGTTCTCATGTGCTTTTTTTGGGTGTTATTAAGAGCTCTTTATTTTCCGAGCTGCTTGTACTCGGATTTCTTCTGCCAAGAATGCGACATCAGAAGGACTGGGGAAAAGTGGCTTGGTGGTGTATCATCGTTTCGTCTGTCCTGCTGCTCAGCACAACGATATGTTATTTATTTATCTTTCCCTATCCAACAGCTTCGAGAATTAACGTGCCATTAATGGAAATTAGCAAGCTGATTGTATATGGACGATGGCTGCAGCGCTTGGAAAGTTTGTTTCTCATCGTTTGGTTAATTAGCACAGTCGTTAAATTAGCGGTGGGCTTATATTGTACAGCTTCAGCGTTGTCTCAAATTTTTCACTTGCCAAGACATCGGCCGCTCGTTTTTCCGCTGACGATAACGATATTCAGCTTTGCCATGCTGCCAGACAGCGAGATGACGGCCATCGCTTGGGATCGGGACATTCTTAGAACCTATGGTTCAATCATTTCGATTGGTTTGCCTATGCTGACATGGCTGGTAGGCATCATCCGTAAAGGGAGGAGACCAGCGTGAGACGCTCATTTCGGATTGTAAACACCATAGTGGTTACAGTAACGAGCCTGATTTTTTTATCGGGCTGTTGGGATCGGCTGGACCCGGAAAATATGGCTTTTGTGATCGCAATCGGTGTGGATGAAGGCCCACAAAATGATTTCTTATTTAGTTTTGCTATTGCGGTACCAAAGCTCAGTGATATGGGTCAAAGCTCAGGCGGAGGGGGAAATAAAGTTGTCATTGTACATACCATTGAAGGCTCCAATATGGCTTCTGCACTCGCTCTTAGCCAAAGCTTTATTGCTCGCAGATTAACGCTTATTCACTCTAAAGCGCTCATTATAGGCGAAGGGCTGGCCAGAAAGGGCGTCATGCCTCTATTAAGCGAAGCGGTTCGTAATCGGGAATTTCGGCGTACCGTTAATATGATTACGGTAAAAGGGAAAGCAAAGGACTACCTGCAATTTGTTCAACCAACGACTGAACAGGACGTTAGCTTCTGGTTTGAACTTGAATTAGATCCCAAAAATCAAGGCGGCACCATACCGAAGCAAGCGCGTTTTCATGAATTTATTATGGATGTCGAAAGCAAAGGCACAGGTGCTATTTCTATATTATCAGCTCCTAGGCCTGATGTTAAAAAAGGCAAAGCAAACATTTCTTCTGATGAGAAAGATCTGAATCCAGATGCCAAACAGCCTATTGTGAGTGATCAATATGCAGGGAAAATAAAACGTACAGGTGATGTTCCTGTAGAATTTTTTGGCAGCGCCATATACAAAAGCAGCTCTTTGGTTGGTTATTTGAATGGATCAGAGACACGAATACTAAATATGCTTCGCGGGGAATTGGAGGAAACGACTTGGGATTTCCATGACCCTTCTGATAAGAAGCTCAATTTAAGCATGACAATGAATGCCGATAGACAAGCAAAACTGAAAATAAAAAGAAAAGGTGATCAAGTTACCGCAATCTTCGATGTTAAATTGGAAGGAGAACTGATCAGCGTGCAAACCAAAGTGAATTATACCCAGCCGAATAATCGCGAAAAACTGGAGAAGTCCATTCAAAAACAATTGCATGAGGACGCCCTTAAATTGTTGAACAAGACCATTCATCAATGGAATGTCGATTGTTATCGGATCAACAATCGAGTGGTATCCACTTTTTCATCGGTGCAAGAGTGGGATGCTTTTAATTGGAGCAGTCATTTGAAGGAAATGAAGTATGAAGTTAACATTTCCTTTGTCATGCGGCGATATGGTGGTCAAGTAGGGCCTGCGATTGAAGGTGATCAGGTTTCATGAGCAAGCATGTTGTGTTGTTTACTATTTTAGGTTTATTCTCGATCTGGGGCTGCGTATATGTGGGAAGCCTTGCTCCTTCGCTTTGGAAGCAGAAAAATTTTAGAGGAGCGATTGGTGTAAGTATATTAGCGGGCATCACGTTAGTAGTTCCTGTTTTAGTCAGAATAATCGGAGAGGAATAAAAAAATAAGGCCTTTGCTAACTGCAGAGGCCTTATTTATATGGTTGCCGCAACATTAGTAAGCAATTTCTTTATCCAGTTACAGCATCTACTCGTGATTGATCAGCATTAATGCAGCGTTTGCATACCGTGATCGATGAGCCGTTTTTTGTCGCTCGCGGATAAAGCAATTTGATTCTAGTACGATTGCAAGTAGGGCAGGTGCCTCTGCCGCGAGATGGGAGGTTCCAAAGCGTCCGTCCTCTTTTTGATTTTGCCATCGATTATTCCTCCTTTCCGTTCAAGTAATGGTTAAAACAATTTGTTTCAATAACTGTATTTTAATTCCTGTTCAGGTAGGTTTGAAAGATAATAAATGACTATAATTAAACTGTTTCTTTTTTGTCGCCTATCTTCAAACTAGCAGCGAGCAAAATGAAGATGATGATCATTAGCATGGCTAGCGCCGGAGCAAAGTTATCAAATAGATCGGATGTGAAGCCGATAAATAGAGGGCCAATGCATCCTAATAAGTAACCGCCAAATTGCATGACAGCTGATAATGATGTGGCTTCTTCCGCACTTTTAGCCTCTTGAATTGGAATAAGGATTGCTAGTGGAAACAGACCGCCAGCACCAATACCTAGAAAAACAGCAGCAAACCATGGAGAAAAATGCAAAAGCAATAAAACAATTCCGATCAGTTCCGAAACACCGCATACGAGCAGCCAAGTTTTTCTACGGCCAGTTTTACTTACAAGCATTGGAATGAAGAAGCTAATAGGAATTTGAATAACAGTAAATAATGTAAGGACAAGACCGGATTGCGAATGGCTTAAACCTAACGATTGAGCAATAGGAGCGAGCCAAGCAATTATCGAATAAAAAATAGCGGCCATACAACCAAAAAACAAGGTAAACAACTGTACACGTTTATTTTTGACGAACAAGGATGAGATCGGAATAACGGTACTATTTGTTCCTTTTTTCTTTAAAAGCGGGAGAAGCAATAGAGAAGCGGGCAGTGCTAGAATGCTCCAGAAGCTTAAAGAGTTCTGCCACGATTCATTTAGTTTATGGAATAACGGCACAGAGAAGCTGGACGCAATCGCAGCTCCAATGACCATAGCTACAGAGTATACGCCTGTTATACCCGGCTTATTTGGAAAGTGTTTTTTTATAAAGCCTGAGATTAATGGTCCTGCAATTCCAATTCCAATACCCGTGAATAGCGATGTCGTAATTAAGAAAAGACTGCTATTTGCGAATACACGAAGGGAAGTGGCTGTCAGGATCAAGAGCATAGCCGCAAGCAATGACTTTTCTATTCCTAAATGGGAATTCAACTTTATCGCCAAAACAGCAAATATCCCCATACAAAGAACGGGCAGTGTCGTCATCAAACTTACGGTGACCCCGCTCATTCCTAAATGGGATTGAATAATATCAAATAATGGACCGACCGAAGTAATCGATGGTCTTAAATTCAAGGATACAAGAAATATAACTAAAATAAGATACATATAACGCATAGGAAACATCCCCTTCTTGGTTGTTGCACTCATTATAGTTTTGTATTTATAATAGTTCAATACTATATATTCTATAGAAACGATAGCATTTAACTATCATAAAAGAAGGGATGTTACTATGGAAATTAGACAATTACAATACTTTCTTATGTTGTGCAATGAATTGCATTTCTCTGAAGCGGCATACAAATTAGGGATTTCACAACCGACGTTAAGTCAACAAATACGGGTGATGGAAGATGAGCTAGGCGTTCCTTTATTCGATCGGATTGGTAAAAAAACGGTTAAAACCGAGGCGGGAGAGCTTCTTGAAAGCTATGCTTTGAACATTGTTCAACAATTAGAAAACGCCAAAAAGGCGGTATCCGATCTTACCAATCTGGATGCTGGTCAATTGCGAGTAGCCGTGCTGCCATCGGATCTCGATTATCGATTAACTTCATTGCTCGTTGATTTCCACAGGGAACTGCCAAATACAAAGGTTCAAGTTATACCATCGATTGATATTTCAAATAAAGTGCTGAACAATGAGGTTGATATTGGTGTTGGTCTAGCGATTCAGTCAGATCCAAGGTTAACTCGTATTCCTTTCTATACCGAATCGTACAGCCTATACGTAAATAAAGAACATCATTTGGCAGCGCAGGATATTATTTTGCCAGAACAATTATTAGAGATCCCTTTTGTAATGTTCCCCAAAGGTTTTTATGGGCGTGATTTAATTGACACATGGTGCAAAGAGCAAGAAATATCTATACACACCATTATGGAGACAGGGTCTGTTACATCTTTGTTTCAGCTCGTAACAGAAGGAATTGGGGCTACCATACAACCAAGCCAATTGATTGAAAGCTTCCGTTCGATGAATATCTGTGCGATTCCGATTAAACATTCACCGACGCGAGAGTTAGAAATTTTTTATCGCAATGATCGATATTTGAGTCGTGCGGCTAAAGTTTTTATGAAGCGGTTGGAACTGTTTTTTTGAGGAAGTAGTTGCAATTACGTTTACTTTTATGTAAAAATTTAGATGGAATTATTGATTGATAGGCTGAGAGGAGAGGATCATTTGAAAGAGGAAACTGAAATAGAGATGGTCGAAGTAGCGCCATTTAAGGCGCTGGCAGTGCGGACAGGAATGACGCCAGACAAGAGTGGTACAAGGGTGGCTTGGAGCAAGCTGACTGAACATGTGCCGCTGGACGATGAACGGCTGACTTCAGTACAATCAGCGTTTGTATTCATCCCTCAGCAGCAATGGGATAAGGAAGTGGATACACTTTGGGTCGGTCTTAAGGTTAAAGAGTTTGGCATCGTGCCTGAAGGCGTTGAAGCGCTTGAAGTTAGCGGTGGACTGTGTGCTAGCTCTCGCGTGTATGGCGATGAGACGAGCATGTGGGGTGTATACGAGAAGATGTTCTCCTGGCTGGAGCAGTCACCGGATTACGAGCTAGATAAACGTGACGGTATACTCGGTATGGAGACGGTTCCGCTCAAGCCAATCAATGCGTTGACCATTCCTTATTCAGACATCAAGACCTTCGATTTCACGATGCTCTATCCGGTTCGGAAGAAGCTGATCAAGTAACAGCTATTGCTTTATTTGATATCACCGCTGTCTCTAATAATCACTTTAACGGTAAACTCTTGTTTTAACTTAGGAAACCATACTGTTTTCCAGTTTTCACTTTGATTCTCAGTCATCTTATTACGGTAATATTGTCCCAGCCCCAAAATATCTGATTTATGAGCTTGAAGTCTGCTGAGTAGATTAGAGTATCTCTTAAGCATTAAAGCTTCCAGCTCTTTTTCAACCTCTGCATTCGTAGGGTTTCCCTCCTCTTCTTCAATAACGCCTATTAGTTTCATATGGCTCTTGATGTTTGGAGTGGAACCAGACCAACTCGCTTCATTGTGAACACGAGCACTATCGATCATAACGGTTGCATTATTCATGAGTTCAACCGTTCCTCCTGAATATTGGCCTTGGTAAAGGTTGTATATTAGAGTCTCTTCAATTGACATTTTCCCGACCATACGATCCCTGTTCATTATGGCAGAACCGAGGGACATGAAGGGCGTAGTAACCCCTTTCGCAATAAGAGGGATTGCAGTATCCTCTGTTTGTACATACATTCCGCGGTAGGCTTCCCAAATGTGAATAATGGAAATATTCGGTGTCCAACCAGACTCCTTGCCAAAAAAATCATAAGCGGATAAACCGATATTCACCTTTTTCTTATCGTGCATTAGCTGTGAGAAATCTCCAGATACAATAGCGACTAATGCTTTTGGTGAAATTTCTTTTGAACGGATAACAAATTCGATGGCGTCTTTAATGCTTTTTCTTGCCGTGGTTTCGCTTATGAGCAGCAGTTTTAAGTGTAATAAATCAACACTCTCCTCTGCATGGGTTCGGAGCATGTCAACAGCCTTGTCGATTGATTTGGCTTCCGCTTGCAGCGTTCTTGTTGAGTTGTTTTGTTGGCTTGGAATACGTAAAAAAACTTGAACATTGCCCTCCTTGCCTTCCGTTATTCCCATAATGACAGGCAGCATACGTTTATTAATGTCTTTATTATTCCAGCAGCCTCCTAATACGGTGAAGCTGCAGCATAATAATATGAATGCAATAAGAGGCTTATATCTCATGCCAGATTCCTCCTTTTTACCATACCCATAATGAAAATAGCTAAAGGTATCGCGAAAATACAGTAAAAGCGGAACCATGTATCCATATTGATGAGAACTTGAACAGCATTCCAAGTGGGGAGAAACCCTGCAAGCGCAACGACTGAAATAGCGAGAATGATCACGATGACGGGTATAGAGGAAATGAGATAAAGCTTTTGAATTAATTGGATCATCATCCAAAGTAGAAGAGCAGCATAAACAAAAACAGAAATGAGCGTACATGTAATAAAAAATAATGTTAGTCTATCAAACATAATCCAACTGATATCGATGGAATCCATGGATATGATGGTTGGGAATTGAAAGCGAGACGAGGTTTCGCGGCCGAATATAAAAAGCGGAATATAAACGAGAGCAATATAAAAAAATAGCAAACTCACATAAGTTAAAAAAATGGATTTGCTTTTTTTTAATATTGGATATTTATAGAGAGGGATAAATCCTAAGAACAAAAATCCAGAGTGTGCAATAAAACTCGAGTAAAAATCAGCGCTGGCCATGAATGAAAAGGTTTTATCTAACAGCGGATAACCATTCTTTAAATCAAAATTGCCAAACGAAGTGAAAAACGAAAAAAGTGTCACTGGCATACAAATGATAAAAAGAATAAGAGTTGCTCTTATGATCGTAAGAATTCCTTTCCAAGCCGCATATAGAGGCACGAGTACCAATAATGCAAGTGACCATAGCGGATATTCTGGAAGGAAGGTCACGGTCAGCATTTCGGAGTGAACCCGGAGAATGACACAAACATCGATAAAGAAGAACAGGAGCAACGGGGCAAGAATGAAGCGTGCAGCCCATTTTCCTGTTATTTCATTAAAAATATCGACAAGATCCATTTTTGGAAAACCAGCAAGACCTTTTAGATACAGCCACATTAAGATCCATTCCAACATAAATCCGATTAAAATAGGCTCCCAATGACCGCTTTTTGTAGACGCGATCGTTTTTTCAGGGAAAACTAAAAGAATGGTAGCAATATGAACTAAAAAAAATGTAGTTAATGGTGCGAATTTACTCATTAGAACCTCCAGATTTTATACTCGAGTTCACATACGGGTAGTGGAAAGTAGTCATACTTGATAAGTAAAAACAAATCCAGACGACCCCAACGAGCGTGCCTAGCAGGCCATAAACCGCGCTGATTAACAAAACAACGTATTTTAGGATTCGAATCATATACGCATTTTGGTAGCTGACTAACGTGAAATTGGCGATTGTTGTCGCAGCTAAAATAATGATTAATAAATTACTGACCAATTTTGCCTGAACAACGGCTTGGCCAAGTATAATTCCCCCTACCATCGTAGTGGTGGGTCCTATACTCTTTGGAAGTCTTATGCTCGCTTCGATAACCATCTCCAAAATGCCAAGCATGAACAAAGCTTCGACGAGTGCGGGATAAGGTACACCTTCTCTGCTTAGTGCCACAGATAAAGCCAGTTGAATACGAAGAACCTCTGGATTGACCGCAACCAAGGCAACATAAAGACCTGGTGCTAGAAGGCTTACGAACAATCCGAGAATCCGTACCATGCGTATGGTAATCATATAAACGAATGGATAGTTGCGATCCCCTTGCATACTCCAAAGATCGGTCACAAAACCAGGCATAGCCATTGCAAAGGGATGATGATCCAAAAAAATGATGATGCGGCCTTCCATTAAATGCCGAACGGATTCTGAAGGAAGCTCAGTTGAAAGGAATGGAGGGACAAGGCTGTACTTTGGCAATCCTAGCATTTTTGATAAATCTTGAATGCTTTCAATTTCAGTGTCTTTATGTTTCTCCAAAAGGGAGTTGATATGGTTTACAAATTTTTTTTGAGACCTGCTTTTTATGTAAAACATGCTGACTTGGCGGGGATTAAACGAGCCTACTGAATAAGAACTGACGATTAAATGATTGGCTGTTATTTTGGATCGCAACATGCCGATATTCGTATTGATATCTTCCGTAAACGCATCGAATGATGATAATAGTACACTTTCAGTTTGAGGGGGGCTGATCGCTCGGGAGATTTGCGGATGCAATAAATTAAGCATTAAAATGGTGGAACCGTCTTCAGAAAAGAGGCCAATTCTCCCTCGTAATAATGATTGTGCGATCTCATCTAGAGATTTCACATAAGCCCCTCCAAAAGTAGAAAAAATCTGATCGAAAACATCGATCGATTCATTGGAATAGAGCTCGAGCAGAAGTAAAGAATTTCTAGACTCATTAATGTTTACTAGAGATTCAAAATAGCAAAGTTGAATTTTTCTGTTATGAATGAGAAAATCCTCTTTGACGAAGTCTGAGCTTTCTTCGAAATATTGGTTTACTTGATCATATAAGTTCATGGATAATGGTTGATTCATGGTTTACCACCCCGTAGTTAAGGCCCTCCACAAAGCGGAGGGCCTTTGGCTGTTGTTTAGAAGTTGCGTTGACCTAATTGTTGTTCAGCAATTTGGACGAGCTTCTTCGTAATATATCCACCGATTGAGCCTGCATCACGAGTCGATAAATTACCGTTATAACCATCTTGCGAGAACTGTACACCTAATTGCTGTGCTGCCTCTGTTTTCATTTGAGAAATGGCTTGTCTTGCTTGCGGTACGACTAAAGTATTCGAACTTCTTCTGCTCATGTTTTATCACTCCTTCATGGGATGTAAGGTTATTATGGTTTGTAAATTGTAAATGTATGCAAGTTTAAAAACAGATTTTTCGAAAAAATTACAATGCTTATAAAGATGAGTATAATGAGTATTGCATTGATGCGGAAAATGGCATTTCATACACAAATAAAAAGCTTAGGAGTGATGGTTTGTGAAAGGTGAGAAAATATATCTGTCTCCATTAGAAATAAAGGATACCGAAGAGCTGCTTGCAATTAGACAAAGGAATTTTCATTTTTTTCAGCCATTTGAGCCTATAAGGCCAGAGCATTATTTTACGGTCGAAGAACAGAAAAAAATGATTGAATCAAGCCTGCAAGCTGCGGCTAATGATCAAGGTTTTGTGTTTGGCGTGTTTCATAACGAGTCGAATAAGCTTATAGGGAGAATCGAATTATCAGGCATCGCGCGAGGCCCTTTTCAAAATGCGTATCTGGGTTACTTCCTTGATCAAGAGCATAACGGCAAAGGTTATGCGACTGAAGCCGTATCATTATGTGTCAAATTTGCGTTTGATCAAATCGGCTTGCATCGTATTCAAGCTGGAGTGATGCCAAGAAACTTGCCATCGATCCGAGTCCTTACGAAAGCTGGCTTTAGATACGAAGGATTTTCCACTAAATATTTGAAAATTAATGGCGTTTGGGAAGACCATGCGATTTATGCGATTATTACTGAGGATAGGGATGCTGCTCAGTAGAAATCCATCAAATAAAATGGGATTAAAAAGAGAAAATGATCCGCTTAGCCGAACATCATTTTTGGGAAATGTTTCAAATTCGCATAGGGTGTGTATTAGCCTAATAGAATGAATTTAAACAAACAAAGAATGGGGTAGTGATGTTCAATGAAAAAAATGTGTTCACTTATGCTAAGTTTGTTTCTGGTAGTCGTTGTTTTTGCAGGAACAAGTGGAGGAACCACCGCAGAAGCCGCTGTTAAAAAAGAGTATCTTGAAATTTCAAAAAACGTCGTCTATTACGGACAATTGAAAAACGGCAAACCGCATGGAAAGGGAACAATGTCCTGGTACCAAACAAAAACGTATTCAGGTGATTGGGTGGACGGCAAACGAAGCGGGCTTGGTAAATTTGTGAGCAGATCTACAAGCGAAGGCACAGAAATTACATACGATGGCGCTTGGAAAAACGATATTAAATCAGGCAATGGTTCATTGAATACGAAGATTATCCGCTCGGATGGCAGTGTACAATCGCATAAGATCCAATTCGGTCAGTTTACGAATGACAAGTTCACAGCAGGATATTCCGTATTGCATGTGAAAGATGAGCCAGCATATAGCTTTAACTACAAAGATGCAACGATGAATCTTCAAGTGATCGGTACGAATGTGAAGATGAAGGAAGCATGGAAAAATGGTACTTTCTCAACCATTCAGTTCATGAAGGGCAAAGTGATGAAGCATTACGCTGTCGCATTCAACGAAAACCCTTCTTTGGTAAAACAGAACAAAGCGACACTTAAATATTTACAAGGCATTCAATCACAAGTAAACACGCATTTGATTAAGTTTGAAAGCTTAGCTAAGCGGGTGCCTTTGGCTTAATGCATAATAGATTTTAAGCGGATGGCTCCTTATTTGAAGGGGCCATCCTTTTTTTAATCCTCCTTCACGTTTGTCAAGTACTACAGAAACATGGTACTAGGTGGATGGTGAGGTGTTGTGTATAGTTAATTTATCCATACAACGCGTGGAAAAGGTACTTCAGGAGGGTGAATAGTTGCTGTGAATACGACATTAATAAGAAATGGTGAGCTGCAATGGAAAGCATCCATCCTGAAGCAGCATGAAACATATGCCTATCAAGCGGCTTATTATTTGCTTGAAGATGAGTTCCTTGCAGCCAAAGCAGCGATGGATACACTTGCAGCATTGATTCGTGATGAAGCTTTTTTTGTTAAGGAAGCCGTGCTTCAGCAGAAGCAATTGAAACAATTGGTTATGAAAATATCGCTGGGCATTAAAGCTTCACACCTGCAAACTTCAATTTAACCAAATAACAATAAACCTCAAACTTATGCTTCACTCTCCTCGTTACTTGATCTAAATCAAATCAATTCTACTCCAAGTCCATTTTGGATTTTTTCTCTCCCTGCCGTTAAAGCTCATTTTCGTAATCAACTCTGATATGATATAGTTTTTATGTAAGATAAAGACAATTCATGCAGGAGGATGTGGCAGTATGATCATAGACTTGACGCATATGATTCATGACGGAATGCCGGTATTTCCGGGGCACATAGAGACGACTCTGGTGCAAAGCAATCATTTTCAAAGTGATGGGTACAATAATCACCAATTATCGATTAATATGCATGCAGGTACTCATATCGACGGCCCGATGCACTTATTGGACATTCAGAAATATATGACAGAAACCTCAGTCGAGCAATTTGTTGGAGATGGCGTGCTGCTGGATGTAACTGGAGCTGCAGTAGTCGATTACAAAGAAGAGTACGAAACACGTATTCATGAGGGACAGATCGTTATTTTACATACTGGGCACGGCGATTTTTATGGGAAACCTTATTATTTCAGCGATTATCCGGCTTTGACCGCCGATTTTGTTGATTTGCTTATTCGAAAAAAGGTGAAAATGATCGGTTTAGATACCCCTTCGCCTGACCGCTATCCTTTTTCCATTCATAAAAGCTTGTTTGGCAGCAATATTTTTATTATAGAAAATTTAGCGAATGTAAAGCGGCTGATCGGCATTCAAGCTTTTGAAATTATAGCACTGCCGCTTCTTATTCAAGCGGATTCATCCATTGCACGAGTGATCGCACGCGTAAAAGAATAACGATATAATGAGACGTAAAGCAAGCCCAAGCTTTCAACTAAAACGAAGGAGGATGATGTTTTTATGGATATTATTTATCATGGACACTCTTGTATTCAATTGATCGCGGGGGACAAATCACTTATTATAGATCCCTTTCTGAGAGGCAATCCGCTTGCCACTACGAAAGCGGAGGAGATAAAGACGGATGCGGTACTCCTCACTCATGCTCATATGGACCATATTTTAGATGCGGATCAGATTGCATTAAACAATGATGCTCCTGTTGTTGCGAACCCGGAGCTCGCGGCTTATATGTCATGGAAGGGTGTAAAAACGATGGGCATGAACATTGGCGGAACGTTAGATTTGGGATTTGCCAAAGCTAAAATGGTACAAGCGTTCCATTCCTCAGGAATCGTTGTCGAAGAGGACAAAACCATTTTGTACGGTGGCATGCCTGCCGGTTACATTGTAAATATGGAACAACTAAATGTTCTTCATGCAGGCGATACCGCATTATTTGGCGATATGAAAATGATTGGTGACCGTCATTCGATCGATATCGCTTTTATTCCGATTGGCGATCATTATACGATGGGGATAGATGATGCGCTTCAAGCAGCAATCTGGTATAACGCGAAGCTGGTTGTGCCTGTTCATTACAATACTTTTCCTGCCATTCGCCAAGAGGCTGAAAGCTTCGTGCAGCAGCTGCAAGAAAGAGGGATTAACGGAAAAGTACTGAAACCAGGCGAGAAAATAACGGTATGACTAGGCATGTCATTTACATTGTCACATGTGTTTTTATAATCGTAATGTCAGTCTGTTTACTTTGGTACGCGCTATGGGATGCGAGTCAGCCCAAAACTGGACCTGTTGGCAACGGCGTTCATATGCCTACTTTCCAAGACTTATGGCCGATATACAGTATGATGGCAATGGGTGTTTTGAATTTGCCTGTGGCCATTATGCGTTATTTGGAATATAAGAAGACACAAGTGAAAGATGATGTAATGAAATAAGGCGTTTGAGAGTAAAAAGGATTGACAGCGATTTCACGTTTTGTGTATGATGTACCTGTTAACGCGTGTTCATAATGATCAAAACAACATAGAATTAAGTCCTATTTAAGAAATAGGATTTATTTTTTAATATGTATAAACACGTGTTCACGAATGAGGTGCCGTGATACAAGTGAATGCAGATTTTAGAAATTATACTTATATAAGGCGGTAGATATGAGATGGAAGCTGCACAAGAATCCCGAAATAATGAAGAGCGCACATTAGTCAGCATGCTTGAAAAGATCGATGTGAAAACTGGCGAACGCATAGTTTTGGCTGAATTTAATCATTTAATTGAAGCGCCAAACTGGACCAAAGACGGCAACCATCTTATTTATAACAGCGGAGGTTTGCTCTACACCTTTGAGCTAGCAACTGGGGAAAGCAAGCTGATCGAGTCGGGGTATGCCAATCATTGCAACAATGATCATGTTTTGTCACCTGACAATACACAATTAGCGGTAAGCCATCACACGCAGGAAGATGGAAAATCACGAATTTATATATTTTCATTATCTGAAGGTTTGCCTGCCCTAATCACACCGTTAGCGCCAAGCTATTTGCACGGCTGGTCTCCTGACGGCGCCTCGCTCGCTTACTGTGCAGAAAGGAATGGTCAGTACAACATTTATACGATACCGGCTCACGGCGGGATCGAAGCACAGCTGACCGATACGCCTGGTCTGGATGATGGACCGGAATATTCGCCGGACGGCCTACATATTTGGTTCAATTCGACAAGAACTGGCTTGATGCAAGTATGGCGCATGAACGTTGATGGAAGCGAGCAGACTCAAATGACATTTGATGAGAGCAATAATTGGTTTCCACATGTGTCTCCCGATGGTGAATCCGTTGCTTATATTACATACCGCAAGGGTGATGTTGAGCCGAACGATCATCCTGCCAATAAAGATGTTGAAATTCGTCTAATGCCAAGCAAAGGCGGACCACATGCTGTCATTGCTGAATTATTTGGCGGCCAGGGCACAATCAATGTGAACTCTTGGTCGCCGGATAGCCGCGAGCTCGCTTTTGTTAGCTATAAATTTATATAATTATTTTTGTTTGAAGGAGCGAATCCATACATCATTTAGAACGAATATATGCTTATAGTAGCATGACAATATTCCTGCTCTTCTCACTAACCGTGAAGGAGCGGGATTTTTGTTGTGAAATATTTTTTTTCGACTTCTTACTTCGACAACGTTTTATTATTCATGAAGCTATACTAAACAGGTGCTATTTTATTGACAGCGGAGGGTTGCTCATGACTAATTCGAATTTCAGAAAGCGGATAGTTTGGTTCATTAACAGTGAGAGCGAACGAGTGTTAAGTAATTTGAAGAGCGGGGCAGTTAATAAAGAGAATGCTTTAGGAAGCTTTAATACGCTGTATCAGATCGCTTCATCAACAAGAGATACGGATACGATGGTAAGCTTGTGCGAAATGATCGACAAGGTAAGAGAATCGAATCATCGATCTGGATTATTTCATTTTACTGAGATGCGCAAAGGATCATTTTATTGACTCTATATCGTTTTCATAGGCGATTTCAAAGAAAAGAGACCGATTCCGGTCTTTTTTTGTTGATTCAATTATTTCCTGCGGGGTAAGTATTGTTTAAGAATAATCATACAACGAAGCTGAAGGGAGCACTGAGCATGAATAAACCTACTAAAAAGCTTAATAAATTGCTTTTGATAACGATGATGAGTATAGTTGTTATTTTTACCGCTTCCGCTTGCAATAATGATAAGGATGTTAACAATAATGGCAACAGCAACGTGATTGAAGACGGCGCCAATAACACCCCTGATACGACGGATGATGCCATAACAAACGATGATGCTACAACACCTTAAATACGCATTTCTATGTAAAAGTGAACAAAGTGAGAGCCTCTGAAAGAAGGCTCTCTTTGTCTTTCAACTATTTTTTTGATTTTTTCTTTTTTGCTCTCGAAATATAGGATCTCTCGCTTTTATGGCGTTTATGCGAACGGTTTGATCTGTTTTCTTGTTCGCCACCTACTTGATTTTCATCAACATAGCAGTATTGATAAAGGTGTTTTTCACAAGGAACACAGTGATGACGTGTAACAACGTTTACTTGGTGAACTACCTCTATGATTTGTGGATGGAAAACATCTCTGGTAACCGTTACTGGAGGATCATATACCCGGACTGTCGGACAAAATGGTCTGCAAGACAATATTGTCAGCTCCTTTCCTAGTAGTCTTCTATACAATATGAAACTCCCTTATACAATGCTTGTGCTACTGCCTTGCGAGACAAATGAGGATAGAGAAGCGCTAGGTTAATTCAATGGTTCGATCAAATAAAACTAGAGATTGGACTTCTGATTGAAGTCTGATAATATGGGAGCAAGGCCTCTACTCTTAGAGGCCTATATTTTTATAAGGAGGAAGCAGCAAATGATGCGAATCATCGTCCAAACCTTGCCGCTGCGCAATACGTCTTTAGGGGGTGAAGTATACTATGAACCATAGTCTTCCCTTAAATACCCTTAGAGATCAACTAAGGCTTCAGCTCGTAGTTTTGGGAGAAGAGAAGCAAGCTTTTCTTGATGCGCATGCGCCCAAACAGGAGTCAGAGCGTAAGCAAATCTATCAATTTATTACCGAATATGTACAGTTTGTCGAGAAAGAGCTGAAATCATCGGATGAGCGATTGCCATCAACCGTATTTATAGGCTGCGAGGTTACCATTTCTTATTTGGATGACGCTACCTCAGATACGTTCAAAATTGTTTATCCCCATGACGCAGATCCGGAGCAGAATAACATTTCGTTCCTCTCTCCTGTCGGAAGACAGCTGCTGATGAGCCGCATAGAAGATATTATATCGGTTGAGACGCCAGCTGGAGCTATGCGAATGCGAATGCTTCATATTCAATAGAACTAGAAAAAAACCGCTGAAGCTATAGCTTCAGCGGTTTTTTAGTATATTTTCTATTCTGAGAGGCTTAATTAACCTCTGTTAGTTTGAAGTCTGATCACGTTCCAAGATGCTTTACCGAGCATCGCTTTAACGTTTCCATGATCAGCTTTGGCAGTGCCGCGGTTATGAGGTACGACGTTGCTTGGGTTCGTTTTCGTATTATTTGCTTTCAAGTCATCATGCTCCAGAACGATATGCTCGATAATGCTTACATCGCCGAAGCTGCGCACATCTACATCAAGCTCAAGTCCTTCGGATAAATGACGATTGACGGCGAAAATAGTAATTTCACCTAGTTCCTCATTGAAAACGCTGATTGCTTCTAAAAAAGGAACGTCAGTGAAATCCTTGGAATCGTATTTTGGTGATGAAATAATCGGATGAAGCACGGTTCCTCTTCCATAAACGGAAGCGTGAAGATAAGGATAATAGGTCGTTTGCAGCCATAATGGCCCGCCGGTCTCTGTCATTATTGGGGCGATGACATTAATCAACTGAGCGATACATGCCATTTTTACGCGGTCCGCGTGTTTGAGCAGCGTAATCAGGAAACAGCCTACAGCCAGTGCATCCTCAAGTGTATACACATCCTCGAATTCAGGTGGAGCTACTTGCCAAAGCTCTTCTGCTCGGCTTGAGCCTATCGAGTTCCATACATTCCACTCATCAAGCGAGAGCATCAGCTTTTTCTTGCTCCGTTTCTTTGCCTTCATATAATCGCAAATGGCTGTTACGCTGTAAATGAACTGATCCATATCAAGCGATTTTGCCAAGAAGTTGGAGGAATCGTTTTCGTTATTGTTGTAATACGTATGAAGCGATAGGAAGTCCACTTGATCATAGGTAAGGTCAAGCACGGTTGCTTCCCACTCCGCGAAAGTGCTCATGCCGCTAGATGAGCTGCCACAAGCAACAAGCTCGATGGATGGATCGACCCAGCGCATTGCTTTGGCCGTTTCATTCGCAAGTCTTCCATATTCCACAGCAGTTTTTGCCCCGATTTGCCAAGGTCCGTCCATCTCATTCCCTAAGCACCAGGTTTTAAATTTATGAGGCTCTTTATAGCCATGTGAAATGCGAAGATCGCTGTAGTAAGACCCTGATGGATGGTTACAATATTCAACAAGGTTTCTAGCCGCATCAATGCCGCGTGTTCCAAGATTTACAGCCATCATCACTTCTGAGCCGACAAGCTTCGCCCAATCTGCAAATTCGTTTGTTCCTACTTCATTCGTTTCTGTTGTCCACCATGCAAGATCAAGAAGACGTTTGCGCTCGGATTTAGGCCCGACGCCATCCTCCCAATTATAGCCGGATACAAAATTTCCTCCTGGATAACGTATAATTGGCACATTCAAAGAGCGAATGGCCTCCAATGCATCGCCGCGGAAGCCGTTTTCATCTGCGGTAGGATGGCCGGGCTCGTAAATTCCCCCATATACCGCTCTGCCTAAGTGCTCAATGAATGATCCATAGAGCCGTGGGTCGACTGCGGAAAGTGTGAAGTTTTTATCAATATGCATGGTAGATTTCATAGACATGAATAATTTTCCTCCTAGTTGAATTAATGTATTAACTAATTCATATTTGTTGATTTAATATCTAATATTTATCATAATAAATAAATACATTCAATACGATTGTTGTGAATTGCTTTAGGATTAACTAAATTACTAATTGTAAAAGCGGGTGAGTTTCACATGTATTTATCAACCGATGCAGCGTCGCTGCGTGTATACGAAGCGCTTGCGAGCGAAGTGCGCTTGCAAATTATTGATTTGCTGAACAACAAAGAGATGCATATAAAGGAGCTTGCTGCAGAGTTGTATTTGAGCAGCGCAATTGTAAGCACCCATGTCAACAAGCTGCAAAATGCCGGCCTAGTTAGTTATAGAATGCGCAGAATAAATGGAGGCACTTATAAATATTGCTCCTTGTCGGCAGAGTATCTCCAAGTTAAACTGTCTAAATATGCAGAGAGTTCTAGAAAATATAAGGAAGTGTCCATGCCGGTTGGACATTATACGGATATTGAAGCTGCTCCGACCTGCGGCATTGCATCGACGGAGAAGATGATCGGGCATTATGACATGCCCACTTATTTTATGGATCCTGAGCGTGTTCAAGCAGGGATTTTATGGTTCACTAGAGGTTTTGTTGAATACAAAATTCCTAATTATTTATTTAAGGATCAGGTCGTACAGGAAATTGAAATATCATTTGAAATTGGATCAGAGGCACCCTATGTCAATGAGAATTGGCCGTCAGATATTCAATTTACTCTGAATGAGCAAAAGCTTGGCATGTGGACGAGTCCTGGCGACTTCGGCCGGATGAGAGGCCGTTATTCACCAGATTGGTGGCATTCTGACGTTAACCAGTATGGCTTATTAAAGGTGCTTCGAATAAATAAAAAAGGTTCATTTATCGATGGTCAGCAAATTTCTGATATGACGATTGATGATGTATCATGGAATCGTTCGCAGTGGACATTCCGCATAAGGGCGGATGATACGTCGCATGGCCGCGGCGGTCTCACCCTTTATGGAAAAGGGTTCGGGAATTATGACCAAGATATTGTTATTCGCAGCTATTATGAATGATTGCCTTCTTATTTGATAGAAAAAAATGACGGGGATGGCGGAGGTTTACGAATGGAAATTTCATGTCGTGTTGTTATTGTAGATGACGAACTATTAGTCAGGCAGGGAATTAAGCATCTGTTAAATTGGGAGCAGGAGGGCTTCCAGATTGTAGGAGAGGCATCAAATGGAAAAGAGGCGCTTGAGCTGATCGAGCGCGTCGAGCCTCATATTGTGATCACTGATATCGTTATGCCAGTTATGGGCGGAGAAGAGTTAACTCGTGCAATAAAGGCAAGATATCCAGAGATTGAAGTCATCATATTGAGCAGTTATGGTGAGTTTGATTATGTGAGGTCGACCTTTCAAAGCGGCGTAGTTGACTATATTTTAAAACCTAAGCTTGAAGCTATTCAGCTATTAGACACGGTGAAACGAACGGCGCAAAAAATTCCGTCTCTGAAGCTAGTGGAATCAACTAACGAGGCTTTATCCATTAAACATATTGTAGAGAAGCTAATATCCGGTTACGAGATCGATGTGGATGACCACGTCCTTGCAGAAGCATTTCCTCATAACAGCTATCGGCTGATTGGGGCAGATTTGAAGTCTCTGAACAGCATGAGCAGGGAAAGATATGATGATTCCTATTGGCTCGACAAAATGAAAGCGGTACTCAGCAGCGAATGTCCGCAGGCGGTTTATTTTGCACTGCCGGTAGAACTTAATATGGCAGCACTTCTCGTCAATATGGATCAAAGCGATCAGCATAGCTTGGTAAGAGCAGGCAGAGAGCTTGTTGCTTGGTCGGGAGAGCGGTTGAATGAGATTGGTTGGACGATCGGTGAGACATTTGATGATTTGAGGCAGCTTGGTTCGAACTACAAGAACAGTTTTCTGAAATTAAACTCCTACCGTTACTTTCTTCCGCCCTCCAATCGTTTGATCGTACATGGCAAACTTCCAAAAACCTCGGATGAAATTGATGTCTTCAACATGAATCAATTTACTGAGCTTTTGAACAGACGGCAATTCGATGAAGCGTTTGGCGAGCTGCTCAATTATGTGAATAGCCGTTCAAGCCAATATAAAACCGATGTTTTCGAGTTTAAATCCTTCTTAGGCAATGTCATTTTTAATATAACGATTTTACTGGGCCGCCTTGACCCAGCGATGAAAAAGTTAGATGAAACGAAGTATGCCTATTTCAAATCCATTGGTGAATCTTCTCATGTTAACGAGGCAGCTGCGCTCTTACAAGCATTTATTAACGAAGTGAATGACGTGGTTCAGGTGAGAGGAGCAGCAAGCAGCAACCCGAATATGACGCTGCTGCTGCAATTTATTCGGGAGAACTATGCGGAGCCGCTTAGTCTGACGGAGATCGCCAAGCATTTTCATTTTAATCCATCGTATTTGTCTAGTTATTTCACAGCGCATAATAAAGAAGGCTTTAGTGAATATTTGAATAAAATCAGAGTGGAGAAAGCGGCTGAGCTGCTGCAGCAAGACGCAGCGTCCATTTCTGAGATTAGCGGCATGGTTGGTTACTCAGATCACAGTTATTTCACGAAAGTATTTAAGAAGCTGACAGGTCTGTCGCCTAGTCATTATAGAAAACAATACATGGGCAAGAAGAGGGATTAGGTTATGAGAGTTTTTTTGGACAAATTTAAATATCACGGCCTATTTATAAAAATGTTTACGGTTACGCTTGTCAGCATCATTGCCGTGTCGCTGCTTACCTCTACCGTCATGATACAAATGTCAGAGAAGCTGTTCATGAATACCTTCAGCATTACAAATTCTAAAATCATCAGTCAAATTAAAGCGAACTTTGAATCCTTCAACTATTCGATCGTCACCGCCTCCAATAATGTGCTGCAAAATGGTTCGATAAAAGGTTTCCTCACAAAGCCGGATAAAAACGCTATTTCGTCGGTTAGCAGTTATTATGAGGCCAGCATGCAAATGAAACGGATTCAGTCCAATGTCGCTGCATACCCCGTCACCATTACGATCACAGGGATTAATGGTAAAAACCATTCGACAGACAGCTATTATTGGCCGAGTTCCTTGGAGAAGCTAAGAAATAGCCGCTTAACCGAGAATACGCTAGTCGCGCCAAAGCGGTTAATCTATCAGTTGGATATTGAGAACATGGTTGATACGTCAGCAGAAGATCCGATTATCGTTGCATCCAGGGCACTTATGGAAAAGACGAGCGCGAAAAAATACGGCATTGTTTATTTTGCAATAAAGGAAAGTGAATTTAAACGGTTTTATTCAAGCTTCACAAGCAGAGGCAATGATGTCGTTATTTTGGATCGATCTGGTTTGGTCGTTTCGAGCAATCGTCATGAGCTTATAGGAAAACAAGAAGATGCTCTGCTCGGTTACGCCAAAGAAATTGACGAGCAAAAATTAGATTTTAAAGATGTAAGCGTGTTGGGGAAAAGCAACTTGGTGCTCTCTCAATATCTGCCCGTTTATGATTTTTATCTCGTTAATTTAATCGACAAGCAAGCAGTGCTCAGCGAGATGGTTGATTTTAAGACTGTCGCGCTTATTTGTATTGCCATTGTTTTCAGTGCACTTATTATCGTATTTCTTATATCAAGAAGATTGACGAAATCGTTGACGATGCTCGCTAGACAAATGTCGCGTATTACGGCCAATCACTTCGATAATTATATTAACGTCACAGGCAGCTATGAGATTAAGCAGCTCGGAAATGCTTACAACTATATGTTGGATGAACTAAATGATTATATTAAGCAGCTGATTCAGACGCAGAAGGATCAGCGCAATGCAGAGCTTTCAGCACTGCAAATGCAAATTAATCCTCATTTTCTTTATAACACATTAGCATCCGTCAAAATATTAGTGCAGCAGGGCAACAAGGAAAAAGCAGCAGCCACGATCAATTCACTTATTTCATTATTGCAAAATACAGTAAGCAACATCAGCGAAACAATCAGCGTAGCGCAAGAGCTCGTCAATTTAAAACACTATGTTTTCATTAACCATGTTCGTTACGGCGAGCAAATTGTCGTCAATTATTTTGTTTCGAATGATTGTTATGGGTATCATTTGCCGAAGCTCATCATCCAGCCATTTATTGAAAATGCCTTTTTTCACGCCTTCCAAGAGCGAAATGACGGACATATTTATGTGCTTTTCTCGCGCGAGGAAAATGCATTAGTGATTGAAGTCGTCGACAATGGGGTTGGCATGAAGGATTATGACCATGAAAATCAGGACAACAGCTCGAGCAGCGGCAGCCATTTTTTCTCTGGAATTGGCATTCGAAACGTTCAAGATCGGATCGTTTTGCTCTATGGTGAGGAATTTGGCGTTGAAATTGTGAGTGATATCGGTGAGGGAACACGGGTGAAAATTAGGATTCCGCTCAAATCCTCCTAAAAAAAATACCAATAAACAAAATAAATCACAATTACATAATAACGATTGGAAAGGTAACAATAGAATGACAAAAGCACACAAATATATTGCTAACGGGTCAATTTATCGAGTTGATATAATTAAAATCGTTAGCCGGCAAACGCTTTCAAATAAGTATCCAAGGGGTTGAATGAATTGAAAAAACTACTTGCAATTATGTTGGCCAGCTTCGTACTGCTGACCGCATGTTCTAGTAAAGAAAACAATGTTCCTAACAATGGCGGTACACCTGCTGAGGGGACGAAGGAAATTACAGTATGGGCGTGGGATAAAGCTTTTAACATCGGTGCTATGGAGCGCGCAAGCGAAGCCTACAAAGCAAAAAATCCGGATTCCACTCTAAAAGTTAACATCGTTGAAAATGCGCAAGCGGATATTATTCAAAAATTGAATGCTGGTTTGAACGCAGGTACAACAAAAAGCTTGCCAACAATCGTGTTGATTGAAGATTACCGTGCACAAAGCTTCTTGCAAGCTTACCCAGAAGCATTTTTCGAATTAACAGATTTCATTAAGCCAGGCGATTTTGCCGATTACAAAATCGGGCCAACTAGCCTAGATGGCAAGCAATACGGCGTACCATTTGATACGGGCGCTGCAGGCTTGTACGTAAGAAAAGACTACTTAGAAGAAGCAGGCTATAAGCTAGCTGACCTTCAAGATATTGACTGGAAGAAGTTTATCGAGATCGGTAAAGCTGTGAAAGCCAAAACAGGCAAAGCACTTCTTACACAAGATCCGAATGACCTTGGACTCATTCGCATGATGATCCAATCTGCTGGCTCATGGTATTTGAAGGAAGACGGTACTACACCTAACTTAGCAGGCAACGAAGCGCTTAAAGAAGCTTTTGAAACATACAAAGAAATTATGAACGCTGACATCGTGAAGGTTATTTCTGACTGGAGCCAATTTGTTGGTGGATTCAATAGCGGTGATGTAGCAACGATCCCTACCGGCAACTGGATTACAGCTTCCGTTAAGGCTGAAGCATCACAGTCCGGCAAATGGGCAGTCGTGCCATTCCCTAAACTAACGAACAACCCGAATTCCGTAAATGCTTCTAACCTTGGCGGCAGCTCATGGTATGTCATGAACGTTGACGGCAAAGAAGCAGCGGCAGAATTCTTGAAACAAACATTTGGTTCGGATGTAGATCTTTATCAGAAGCTTGTAACAGAGATTGGCGCAATCGGTACACTTAAAGCAGCAGCTGCTGGCGATGCGTACAAGCAATCGGATGAATTTTTCGGCGGACAAAAGGTCATTGAAGATTTCGCTAAATGGACAGAAAAAATTCCAAAAGTGAACTACGGCATGCACACGTACGCGATTGAAGATATTCTCGTTGTAGAAATGCAAAATTTCTTAGGCGGCAAAACAATCGATAAAGTGTTAAGCGATGCTCAAGCACAAGCAGAAACGCAAGTTAAATAAATCAGAGCATACGGCAAGTGAATAAAACCTGGGGCTTCTCCTACTCCTGATTCGCATGTTCGGCTTCCGGCAGCAGGAGCTGGAGGAGTCTAAAGGTTTTATTTTTTCCGTAAAGAAAGGGGTTAGGCTAACGTGAAAGCAGCGAGGCCTGGCGTGAGTATTCGCACGAGAGCCAACTTAACTGGATGGATGTTCGTTATACTAGCCGTCATTATGATTGCGGCGTTCTATTTCTATCCGATGATTCAAGCGCTCATTTTATCGTTTAAATCCGGTAAAGGTATGAATCTATCATTTACAGGATTTGATAACTACGTTCGGCTATTCAGCGATAAAACGTTTTTGACTGCCGTTAAAAACACATTTATTTATTTGATTATTCAAGTACCCGTTATGATTGTTTTGGCTATGTTTATTTCTGTATTACTAAATGACAGCAAGCTGAAATTTAAAGGTTTTTTCCGTACGGCAATATTTTTACCGGCCGTTACCTCACTCGTTGCTTATTCCGTTATTTTTAAATACTTGTTTGCTACAGACGGATTGGTCAATAAAATGCTGACTAATCTCCATTTGGTCTCGACACCGATTCAATGGATCACGGACCCTTTCTGGGCAAAAATAACAGTTATCATTGCAATCACATGGCGCTGGACTGGCTATAATATGATTTTCTACTTGTCCGCGCTTCAAAATATTGATCACTCGATTTATGAGGCAGCAAAAATTGATGGCGCCTCCTCTACGAGACAGTTTTTTGGCATTACGGTGCCATTGCTTAAACCGATCATATTGTTTACATCCATTACTTCAACGATCGGAACCTTGCAGCTGTTTGATGAAGTTGTCAATATTACGAAGGGTGGACCAGGTAATGCGTCGATGTCCATTTCGCAATATATTTACAATTTGTCATTCAAGTATTCGTCCGATTTCGGCTATGCTGCAACCGTGTCGTATTCCATCGTCATCATGATCATCATATTGGCATTTGTACAGTTTAAAGCGGCAGGTGATAAAAATGGATAAATTAAAACGCATTTTTGTTTATATTTTTCTAAGTGTCGCTGCGTTCGTGTCCATCTTTCCATTTCTTTGGATGATTATCAGCGCTACGAATAAGTCGGCTGACGTAACGAAGGGAAGATTGCTTCCCGGCAGCCAGCTGTTTGAAAATTTAAGTCAGTTATTTGAGACGGTAGATATTGTTCCAGCATTGTTGAACTCGGCAAAAATATCGGTCACAACAACCATATTGGCCATGGTTATTGCCTCACTCGCTGGTTATGGCTTTGAGATTTATAAGAGCAAAGCAAAGGATGTTGTATTTAACATCCTGCTGTTATCCATGATGATACCTTTTGCGGCTATCATGGTACCGTTGTATCAAATGTTTGCAGGCATATCGCAAGCTGTTCCCTTTCTCGGCATAGACACGTTGTCTGGTGTAGTCCTTCCGACCTTTACCACAGCATTTCTTATTTTCTTCTTCCGTCAGAACACGAAGATGTTTCCGCGGGAGCTGCTGGAGGCGGGCCGAATTGATGGGCTTAACGAAATCAGTCTTTTCTTCCGTATCTTCATGCCTACAATGAAAACGACCTATGCAGCGGCAGGAATTATTACGTTCATGTCGAGCTGGAACAACTACTTATGGCCGCTCATTGTATTGCAATCGCCGGAGAAGAAAACAATTCCGATGCTCATATCCAATCTAGGATCGAGCTATTCACCGGATTACGGCATTATTATGACAGCGATCGTTATATCCACGATTCCAACTGCGCTAGTGTTTTTCCTAATGCAGAAGCATTTCGTAGCAGGGATGACGGGTTCAGTAAAATAAGCATAATCAGAGTCAGGCGGGCTGCTTGTTTCACCGCAGCCCGCCTGACTTTTAAATCCATTTAAGGGGAAAATAAAATGAATGAAATGAAACCGACGATAAATTGGCTTACCGATTTAAGCGTATTTGCTGTGAACCGGCTGCCAGCACATTCTGATCATCGCTATTACGAATCAATAGAGGAAGCAGCCGCTGATGACCAAATGGCACTTCGCTATGATCTAAACGGAAGCTGGAAATTCAGCTATGCCGTGAAACCGGAGGATCGTCCAGAGCGATTCTACCAATTGGATTATGTTTGCGATAGCTGGGGAGATATTAACGTGCCGGGACATATCCAAATGCAGGGTTACGGCAAACCGCAATATGTAAACACGATGTATCCTTGGGACGGTCATCATGATATTCGTCCACCAGCTATTCCGGAGGATCATAACCCTGTCGGCAGCTATGTTAAATATTTTAAGGTACCAGCTAATATGCAGCAAAAACCAGTCTACATTTCGTTTCAAGGTGTGGAGTCAGCGTTTTATGTATGGTTGAACGGTGAATTTGTGGGATACAGCGAGGACAGCTTTACGCCAGCGGAGTTTGATTTATCGCCTTATTTGGTGGATGGCGAAAACAAGCTTGCGGTTGAAGTTTATCAGCGCAGTACGGGCAGCTGGCTGGAAGATCAGGACTTCTGGCGTTTCTCAGGCATTTTCCGTGATGTTTATTTGTATTCCGTTCCAAGTATCCACGTCCGTGATCTATTTGTTCATGCAGATTTAAATGATGACTATACTAATGGCAGTATTCAAGCAGATATGAAACTCGAAGGACAGCAGCCATCGAGAATAAGGATGGAACTAAAGGATGCAGACGGTTTAACTGTTGTGACGGTTTCCTCTGATTCGGTCGAAGGTCCATCCTTATCCCTTTCATTAGATGCAGGTGTAGTGATCCCTTGGAGTGCAGAAAAGCCTTATTTGTATATGCTTTATATTACGGCTTATGATCAAGCAGGTCATCTCATTGAAGCGATTCCTCAAAGGGTTGGCTTCCGCAAATTTGAAATGATCAATAAAATCATGCATCTAAATGGCAAGCGTATCGTATTTAAGGGCGTTAACCGCCATGAATTCAATAGCCGCAAAGGAAGAGCGATTTCGAAGGATGATATGCTTTGGGATATTGCAACGCTCAAGCGCAACAATCTGAATGCGGTGAGGACCTCTCATTATCCGAACCAATCGTTATGGTATGAGCTATGTGATATTTATGGCGTATATGTCATCGATGAGATGAATTTGGAGACGCATGGCTCATGGCAGAAAATGGGCGCAGTTGAGCCTTCGTGGAACATCCCGGAAAACAAGCCGGAATGGCAGCCTATCGTGATGGATCGTGCGATTTCCATGGTTGAACGCGATAAGAACCATCCATCTATTCTGATTTGGTCAGTGGGCAATGAAGCTTATGCAGGCGAGGTGCTCTTGAACGTATCGAATTATTTCCGCGAGACGGACCCTAGCCGTTTAGTTCATTATGAAGGTGTATTCCATAACCGCAAATATAACGACACAAGCGACATGGAGAGCCGGATGTATGCTAAGCCCGCTGATATCGAAGAGTATTTGAACGATGACCCGCAAAAGCCCTATATTAGCTGTGAATATATGCATGCCATGGGCAACTCAGTAGGCGGCATGCATAAATACACGGAGCTTGAACAAAAGTATCCGATGTATCAAGGCGGCTTCATTTGGGACTATATTGACCAGGTCATCGTGAAGAAGGACCGCTATGGTAAAGAGTTTCTTGCTTACGGCGGAGACTTCGATGATCGCGCGACGGATTATAACTTCTGTACGAATGGTATTGTTTATGCGGATCGCAAGGAATCACCGAAGATGCAGGAAGTAAAATTTCTTTATCAGAACTTGAAGCTTATTCCTGATCGCCATGGCGTGACGATTAAGAATGAGAATTTGTTCGAGGGTACGTATGCATATGATTTAGTTGTTTGCCTCGATCTTGAAGGTAAAGAAATATTCCGCAGTACATTATCCGTTGATGTGGCTGCACAAAGCGAATCATATGTGAAGCTTGAGCTTCCTGAGGCAGCGGAGCAAGGGGAGTATGTACTGCATGCTGCGCTCACATTGAAAGAAGATCAATTATGGGCACAAGCGGGCTATGAGATTTCCTTCGGACAATTTGTGTTTGTAGTGGAAAATCGTGTGGAAGCCGTGCTGCCGGAAGGTTCACTTCGAGTTGTCGAAGGCGATGTTAACATTGGCATGCATGGTCGCGACTTTAGCATCATGTTCTCGAAGCAGGCAGGCACGCTCACATCGGTCAATTATGCGGGCAGAGAGATGATTGCTATTCCACCGGCGCCATTATTCTGGCGTGCAACAACGGATAATGATAAAGGCTTCTCGCTCGGCTTCGATTCCGGCGTATGGTTTGCGGCAAGCCTGACACGCAAATGTACTCAAGTTGAACTTACCGAGCAGTCTGGAAGTGCAACCGTTACCTTCCAGTACAAGCTGAGCATTAGCACGGAAGTGCTTGTCACCGTAGCTTATACCGTGTTCGCAGACGGCAGCTTGAACGTCAAATCCCGCTACAATGGAGCGGAAGGGCTGCCGAAGCTGCCAATATTCGCATTATCATTCAAGGTTCCCGCAGATTATAGCCATTTGGATTGGTATGCCATGGGGCCGGAAGAGAACTACATTGACCGGGCATTTGGTGCTAAGCTTTGTGAGTTTAGCAACAATGCCGCTGACAATGTTTCCGGCTATGTCGTGCCGCAAGAATCAGGTAATCGCACGGGCGTTCGCCGTGTAAATATTACGAATGATTATGGTCGCGGCATTCGAATTACAGCGCCTGCAGCGCAGCCGGTAGAATGCAATATTTCGCCTTATACAGCATTTGAGCTTGAAAGTGCCAGCCATCATTACGAGCTGCCGAACGTACATTATACGGTAGTTACCGTAGCCGGCAGACAAATGGGTGTTGGCGGTGACGACAGCTGGGGTGCGCCAGTCCATGACGAATATCTCATTCCAGCAAATCAAGAGTTGGCGTTTGAATTCAATATTCATCGCGTATAAGTTATGTTTATGAACAAGGCTATGTAAAATGAAGAGAGGCTGTCCCCAATGTAGATCATTCTACTTTAGGGGCAGCCTCTATTTATTTTTCCTGCCGATACTTGGAAGGACTGCAGCCTTCACTCCCTTTGAATGCGCGGCTGAAAGCATGAATGTTCGAATAGCCGAGCTGCTCAGCGATATCCTGCATCGGCAAATAAGTAAACTGAATCATCATTTTAGCTTTTTCAATACGGATCTGCTGATGATATTGAATCGGTGTTTGCTGAAACAGGTTTTTGAACAAATGGATCAAATGGAATTTGCTTATATGGAATCGCTCAGACAGCTCATCCAGCTTGATGCAGCGGTGCACGTTATGCTCGATGTATGAACGAACATCCGTAAGCAGCCCCAGCTGTCCATCACTTTTCGTTTTGCTGCCCCAATATTGCTCTCTCATGATGAGGGACAGAATCGCCAGCAAACAGCCTTTGATACGGATCTCATAAAAGGGAGGTTTCGTTTCGAATTCGCGAATCAATTCGAAGAGCGATTGTTCCAAAGGAAATGGGTCTCCAAGGCGAAAATGAGTAGGCATAAGAAACGGTGATGCGGATAGCTCATTATCACGAAACCAGCCCTTCTCCTTCGTATTCATCTGACGGAGCGGTTTAAAGGAAACGCCAACATCTTGGCTGTCAGGCTGAACATACAGATCAAAATGAACATGGGGCTGGCGGACTCTCGTTCCGCCAATATTTTGAATAGCGTGTCTTTGCCCGGGCTTAAAGAAGAAGCAGTCTCCAGCCTTTCCGTGATAGACAACATCCTCCACGGTTACGAGCATTTGACCCTCCATGAGGTATAGCAGTTCATAATCCCAAATAACCCGCTCATCCATCTTCCACGTAGGCTCCAGCACACTGTCCATAGCCACCCGAATATAGGGGGACAGTTTATCGACCTGCATATCGATCACCTCAGCAATTTATGATAAACAACTTAACAATAAAAGGTAAGGGATAATCATATCTATCATTATATAATAGGCTCGATAATAAACAATAATTGATACATGAGGTGATGGACTATGCTGCAGCAGCACGGACTAGGATTTGGTTTATCCTCCGCTCCGCTCGTCACGAATGCGCGTACCCGATCCATTTCAGCAGAAAATGTGAATGGTGAGAAGGGGCAAGGCGGTAAAGAAGCGAGCAACTTGGGCATTGGAAGAAAAGGCAGGCCTGCCATAACACTGGGTCAAGGTGAAGAAGTGACGCTTGCCCATATTCAAGGGACGGGAGTAATTCAACATTTCTGGATTACTGTCGCGGACAAAACAGGCAGAGGGCATGCGGCACAATACGTGCTTCGTGATCTTATTCTGCGCATGTACTGGGATGATGAGACGAGCCCATCGGTGGACGTTCCGCTCGGTGATTTTTTCTGCAATGGCTTCGGTGTGCGAACCAACGTTCATTCCCTTCCAATTGCTGTCGTTCCGACGGGCGGCATGAACTGTTATATTCCAATGCCGTTCCGGAAATCGGCGAAAATCACGATTGTAAATCAGCATGCTGCTAACATAGATGGTTTTTTCTATACGTTTAATTATTCGCTCGTTGATGAGCTGCCAGAGAATGCAGCGTATTTTCACGCGCAGTGGCGCCGTGAGAAAGTGACGGAAATAGGCAAAGACTATACGATTCTGGATAATGTCAAAGGTGCAGGACAATATATCGGCACATACCTTGCATGGGCCGCACTCGAGCGGAACTGGTGGGGAGAAGGCGAGATCAAATTTTATATGGATGGCGATCAAGATTGGCCTACGATTTGTGGAACGGGCACGGAGGATTATGTGGGAGGCGCATGGTGCTTCAGCAATACACGGACAAATGAACCCGAATCGTATTCCACGGCGTATTTGGGCTATAAGTTTTACAAGGAAACGACGGAGGTCGACCCTTGGTATGGTCATAATGTACCCATGCATGGCATGTACCGCTGGCATCTGCCCGATCCGATTCGATTTGAAAATGATCTGCGTGTGACGATTCAGCAAATCGGTCACGACCATACGAAGCTGTTCGAACGCTCCGACGACATTTCATCCGTAGCCTATTGGTATCAGATGGAGCCGCATGCCCCATTTCCTCAGCTGCCCCCGGCTAATGAGCGATGGCCGAGGTAAGCATAAGGCAGTGAATACATTCGTGATAACAATAGAATAGAAGTCCATGATATGATAGGGAGAACGTCGTATTTTACAAAAGAAAGGAGTTATTCGAATATGTACGAGCATCTCGTATCATTTAAGTTTAAAGAGAAGCTTTCTAGCACCAAAGAACAAGAGCTGCTGAGCGCTCTTTATTCCTTGCAAACAGAAGTTCCAGGCATCATTGAATTGACTGCAGGCTGTAATGCAACGACAGAAACGGATAATATTCAAGGTTACACACTGGGCTTGCGAGTTACCTTTAAAGATCAGCAGTCTTTGCTCGACTACGGTCCACATCCTGCACATCAGCATTTTGTAGGTTTGCTGGACGGGCTGCTTGATAACGTAATCGTTGTTGATTATCCTATCTTGAATAAACCGATCAACTAGATGTCGAATCTGAAGCAGGCAGGGTGAGCAAATGGCTGAAAAGGAAGAGCTGGTTCGGTTTGGCGTGTCCTTTCCGGCACCGCTGATTGATCAATTTGATCGATATACAGACGAACTTGGCTATCATAATCGATCGGAAGCCATTCGTGATTTGGTTAGGCGAGCCTTGCTTGAGCCAACCCGAATGAACGGTCAGGAGCATGTTGCAGGTACAATTGTTCTCGTATATGATCACCATGTCAGTGATTTACCCGTTGTTCTGATGGAGGTGCAGCATCGCTTTCATCACGATATTATTTCCAACATGCATGTCCACTTAAACCATGATCAATGCTTGGAGGTCATCGTCGTGAGAGGACAGCTGTCGCGCCTGCGGTCGCTGCATCAGCAGATTCAAGCACAGAAGGGAGTCATTTATGCCGAGCTCTCCGTTACTTATGCGGATAAACATGATTCTGCCAAAGAGCATACTCATACTTGAGATCGGAAGCTGTTATATTTGAATCTATTAATAGGATTGTACAATTAAGAGGATTTCTAACATGTCGACGCTGTCGATGTTAGGTCCTCTTTTTTTTCTGGCGTTTTTTGAGCGAATTTTGAAGAAAAAGGATGAAACTCTATCAAAGTCGTGTTACACTATCACATAATCGTGTTACTTAATGTAACGCCACAGGAGGGGTTGGGTTGAAAACTATCGTTTCAGCTATCACTTATGCAATCATTGTTGTATTCATCATCACAGGATGCAGCGGCGTGAAGCCGGCAGACACTACTGCCAAAACAGATGAGCTAATTGTTGCGGTAGGATCAGAGCCGGACACCGGTTTTGATCCGATTAAGGGCTGGGGACGGTACGGCTCTCCGCTGTTCCAAAGTACACTGCTTAAACGAGATGATGATTTGAATATTGTGAAGGATTTGGCTGCTGACTATCACGTAAGCGAGGATGGCAAGTCGTGGACGGTCAAGCTGCGGGAGGATGTCGTATTCTCCGACGGAAAGCCGTTAACCTCAGAGGATGTGAAGTTTACATTCGATACAGCTGCCAGCAATGGAGCTGCGATTGATCTCACTAATTTAGCAAACGTAGAAGCAGGAAATAACGAAGTTGTGTTTCATTTAAAGAAACCGCAATCGACATTTGTTTATTATCTTATAACGACAGGTATTGTACCTAAACATGCTTATTCGAGCAGTTATGCGGAAAATCCGATCGGCTCAGGTCCGTTTACATTCGTACAATGGGATCGCGGACAGCAGCTAATCGTAAAGGCAAACGCAAACTATTACGGAGACAAGCCGTATTTTCAGAAGCTGACTTTCTTATTTTTAAATGAAGACGGCGCATTCGCGGCGGCAAAGGCTGGAAGCGTTGATCTTGCTTATATACCGTCCACGTTTAGCAAACAAAAGGTTGCTGGCATGCGGATTGAAGCAGTAAAAACAGTAGATAACCGCGGAATAGCATTCCCCTATGTCAAAGCTGGCGGCAAAACGGAAGAAGGTTATCCCATTGGAAATGATGTAACCGCAGATAAAGCAATACGCCTGGCTATCAATACAGTAATTGATCGTCAGCAGCTGGTCGATGGCATTTTGGACGGACATGGCTCACCTGCCTATACAGCGAATGATGGTCTTCCATGGTGGAATGATGAGACGAAGGTCAAGGATAATGATGCTGCTGCAGCCGCAAAAATATTAGCGGATGGAGGCTGGGTGGACAGCGATGGTGATGGTATCGTCGAAAAAGGGATGTTAAAAGCACAGTTTACACTTCTGTATCCTTCAGGTGACGTTACACGGCAATCGTTAGCGCTGGCTGCGGCGGAAATGGTGAAAGCTGCCGGCATTCACATTTTAGTTGAAGGTAAAAGCTGGGACGAGCTTGAGAAGCTGATGCATTCGAATGCTATGCTGCTAGGCTGGGGAAGTCATGACCCGCTCGAAATGTACAATCTATACAGCAGCACATTTGGTGGCGTTGACTATTACAATACGGGTTATTACAGCAACCAGACCGTGGATCAGCTGTTTGAACAAGCATTGGACGCACGTACGGAGGAAGAAGCACAGGCCTATTGGAAAAAAGCGCAATGGGATGGACAAACGGGACTGAGTGCAAAAGGCGATGCTCCATGGGCATGGCTCGTAAATATTGATCATTTGTTTCTCGTGAAGGACAAGCTTAATATCGGAAAGCAGCGTATTCAGCCGCATGGTCACGGATGGCCTGTAACGGACAATATTGAGAGCTGGCGCTGGGAAGAGTAACGGGCGGGAGAGGTTGTCAGCATGCTACAGGTGGTTATTGTTTTTGTAGGGAAAAAGTTTATCCGATTAATTGCGCTGCTTGCATCGGTCAGCATCATTACTTTTGCGCTTGTTGCTTTATCGCCGATTGATCCCGTGCAATCGTATATTGGAGCAGATGTCATGCGTGTCGGTGCAGAGCAAAGGGAGCAGATTGCTGCTTATTGGGGACTTGATCGACCATTCGCTGAACGATTTATAAAATGGGCGTCTGCTCTGCTGCAAGGAGATATGGGCACCTCAATGATATACAGAGAGGCTGTAACGAAGGTGATTGCGGATCGTTTCTTGCACTCGGTACTGCTCATGGCATTCGCATGGACGCTGTCAGGCATTATTGGGTTTGCCGCTGGCGTGGCCGCAGCTATAAAGAAGGATTCATGGTTGGATCGGTTGATCAAAAGCTATTGTTATACGCTGGCTTCGACGCCTGCCTTTTGGATCGGCCTGCTGCTTATGATGGTATTTGCTGTATGGCTCGGCTGGCTGCCAGTAGGGCTTGGTGTTCCTGCTGGGGTATTGGCAGGGAGCGTAACGGCTGCCGATTATATTCGTCATATGATTTTGCCAGGTATTACTCTGAGTGTCGTGGGCATCGCACCGATTGCACTCCATACACGCCAGAAGCTGATTGATGTGATGGAAAGCGATTATTATTTGTTTGCCAGAGCACGAGGTGAATATGGTGTGAGTTTGTTTCTTAGACATGGTCTTCGCAACATTGCATTGCCTGCGATTACGCTGCAGTTTGCTTCATTTGGCGAATTGTTCGGTGGAGCTGTTCTTGCAGAGCAGGTGTTTTCTTATCCGGGACTCGGTCAAGCGACGGTAGAAGCGGGTCTTCGCGGTGATGTGCCGCTGCTTATGGGGCTTGTCTTATGCAGTACGATCTTTGTATTCACTGGCAATGCGATAGCTGATTATTTTTACCGTATGGTTGATCCAAGGCTGAGGTACGGGAAGGAGGCGCAAGGATGAATCAGCTTACGATTTTACAGAAACCAGCTGCTCGGAAGCGTTCAAACGAACGGCGACGAATGCTTATATCGGCAATAGGTGCAGCGCTTCTGCTTGTAAGCATCGGCATAGGTAGCTGGCTTCTTGATTCATCGGGACTTTCAGTTCAGCTGAATAATCGGAACTTGCCTCCCTCGCTAACTCATTTGTTCGGAACCGATTGGCTGGGGAGGGATATGCTTTCCCGCACCGTAAAGGGACTGGCACTTAGCATTCAAGTTGGGCTGCTCGGTTCGATTTCCAGTGTACTTATTGCAGCGATGATGGGATTGATGGCGGCAACGCTTGGGAAGACAGCTGATCGCATTATTTCCTGGCTTATTGATGTTTTTCTAAGCGTACCTCATCTCGTATTGCTTATATTGATAGCTTTTGTTTGCGGGGGCGGCCTTAAAGGGGTAGCCATCGGCATCATGCTGACGCATTGGCCAAGCCTTGCTCGAGTGATTCGCGCGGAGGCGATGCAGCTCATGTCAGCGGAATATGTGCTAGTTGCGAGGAAGCTCGGAAGATCACGTTTGTCTGTTGCTGCGAGGCACTTATCACCGCATTTATTTCCGCAGTTGTTGGTTGGTTTTCTGCTGTTGTTCCCACATGCTGTGCTGCATGAAGCGGCGATAACCTTCCTTGGCCTTGGCATGTCACCGCATCAGCCCGCAATAGGAATTATCCTTTCTGAATCCATGCGTTACTTATCGACGGGAATGTGGTGGCTTGCGTTATTTCCGGGACTCGGATTGCTGCTGACTGTACGCGCGTTTGATAAGCTAGGCAACCATTTGCGGCTGCTCATTGACCCGCGGAATGCTCAGCTATGACGCTAAAGGAAGGCAATATTGATCAATATGGAGGGAGGTGCCCATATGCCGCTGCTGGAGGTGAATAAACTATCCATTTCCTTTATGCACTATGTGAAAGGCAGCTCGCAGGAACAGGTTTCGATTATTGATGAGCTGGATTTCGCGATAAATGAAGGTGAAATCGTAGCCGTCGTTGGAGCGAGCGGATCGGGAAAAAGCCTGCTCGCTCATGCGATTATGGGCATTTTGCCTAAAAATGTTGTGATGACCGGAAGCATCTCATACGGCGGAGAAGTGCTGAATGAAGCTAAGCTTAAGCGCTACCGCGGTAAGGAAATTGCCTTAGTACCGCAATCGGTAAGCTTCCTTAATCCGTTAATGCGAGTAGGCAAGCAGCTGCGCACGCGCGAAGATGGCGCTGAGCAGCTTCAGGAACGGAGAGGGTTATTTGCGCGGCTTCAGCTTGGAGCACATGTGGAGAGGCTGTTTCCCTTTCAGCTCTCAGGAGGCATGGCTCGTAAGGTGCTTGTCTCTACGGCAGCGCTGGAAAGAACAAGGCTGATCATTGCAGATGAACCTACGCCAGGCATGCATCCGGATGATGTTACAGAGGCGCTCGGCCACTTCAAGCAGCTCGCTGAAGGCGGCTGTGCCGTGTTGTTTATTACACATGATATTGAAGCGGCTCTTCGAATTGCCGATAAGGTCGCTATATTTTATGCGGGAACCGCTGTTGAGGTCGCTTCGGCCAAAGATTTTCACGGAAATGGTGAGCAGCTTAGGCATCCATACAGCCGCGCCTTGTGGCGTGCGCTTCCTCAAAATGGTTTTGAACCGCTGGCCGGGACGCAGCCTGCAAGGAGTTCTGCGATTTCAGGCTGTCTCTTTGCTGAACGCTGCAGCTTGGCTACAGAACGATGTGTTGACAGCAGGCCGGCGGCTCGCAGCCTTCGGAGTGGAATGGTGAGGTGTGTTCATGCGACTTGAAGGAAGGAATCTCGGCTGGCGTTATGCGGACGGTCCTTGGTTGTTTAAAGATTTTAGCATTTCGATACAGTCAGGAGAGGTCGTCGGCCTTATTGGACCTAGCGGGAGCGGAAAAACGTCGTTAGGCCGATTATTGGCTGGTTATTTGAACCCTATTGCAGGAGAGGTGTCGGTTGATGGACGGAGTAAGAGTAATAAAGGCTCTGATCCTGTCCAAATGATTTTTCAGCATCCAGAGCGCGCGGTTAATCCAAGATGGCGGATGGCCAAAACAATGACAGAAGGTTGGTCCCCGGATGCTGCGCTGCTTGAAGCGTTAGGCATTAAGGAGCAGTGGCTGCGTCGTTATCCAAATGAGCTGTCAGGCGGAGAGCTCCAGCGCTGCTGTATTGCGAGAGCTCTCGGACCAGATACCAAATTTCTCATCGCAGATGAAATGACGACCATGCTTGATGCAATTACGCAGGCGCAAATATGGCATAAGATGCTTGAAATTGTCCGTGCTCGTCAAATGGGCTTGCTTATCATTAGTCATGATCATGCGCTTGTAAACAAAATTTGCAATCGAACCATTTCATTCAAGGGCGAACGCTAATCTTGTCCGCCCATTAGTCTGCGCAGCTTAGCTTCGGTTGATGTTTCAGGTGCAGGCGTATAGACGCTGCATCGTAGATCGGTATTTCCCTTTACTTGAAATGAGGTCAGGTGAAACAACATCTTTCCGACTCGTGCATGTCGAAATTCCAGCAATACATCTGGAGCAGAGCTGACCTGGCTTTGCTCCCAAAGATATTGAAACTCCGGATGGCTTCGCTTCATTTCATCAATAAACCGCTCATACCAATCATCCTGCACATATTGACCGTAATAGGCGCGAAAGATAGCTAGAAATCCCCCTACAAAATGCTCCCAATTTCCCGCTAGCCTGCGGAATTCTTTCCTTGTGAACAATAACTCAATCATATTTCGCTGTTCAGCTGGAATTTGGTCAAAGTCCATAAACACATGCGAGGCGGCCTCGTTCCAACCGACGATTTGGCAGCGCCGATCGGATATTATGGTTGGACAGAAGCGGAGCTCCTTTAAAATTCTTTTTAAAGAGGGCGTAATTTCGGTCTGCTCCTCATTAATAGGCAGAGCGCTATAACCGGAACCGAGGGCGAGGGCGTACAAATATTCCCGTTCATCGTCATTTAACTGCAGAGCCGCCGCAACACAATCCAGAACAGACGCCGATACTTGAATATCTCTGCCTTGTTCTAGCCAGGTATACCAAGTTGTGCTGACGCCAGCAAGCTGAGCGACCTCCTCACGTCGTAAACCAGGTGTTCTCCGCCGTGTTCCGATAGGGAAACCAACGTCCTCCGGCATGATTTTGGCACGCTTTGATTTTAGAAAGGATGATAATGCTTGTAGTCTTGTCTCTCGATTAATCATGATTTCCATCTCCGTACTCTCTTTATAGTAGTACTCATTATACTATAATAAACAACAACTTGTAATAGGATAAAGAGTATGACAAACTACTACCCATAAAGGATTTTGCGAAGGAGGAAATAAGATGGAACGTGTCGTCATTACGGGGATGGGTGTCATCTCGCCGCTAGGGAACAGTGTGGAGCGTTTTTGGGACGGATTGGTGCATGGACAATCTGGTATTTCCACGATTGATACATTTGATGTAAGCAAACATAAATCGAAAATTGCAGGTGTCGTAAGAGATTTTGATGGAGAAGCTTTATTTGGGAAAAAAGAAGCCCGTCGGATGGATCGGTTTAGCCAGTTTGCGATAGCAGCTGCTGAACAAGCGCTGGAGGATGCAGCACTTAAGGTTGAAGAGACAGATCGGGAACGTGTTGGTGTTTATGTAGGCTCTGGCATCGGCGGCATACAGACGCTGCTTGACCAAGCTGAAGTGCTGCATGATCGAGGGCCAGATCGTGTTAGTCCAACGCTTGTTCCGATGATGATTGCGAATATGGCAGCGGCGATGATCAGTATTCGGTTCGGTACGCAGGGGCCGTCAATGGCGCCAGTTACCGCATGCTCGATTGGTAATACCGCAATTGGTGAGGCTTGGCGGCTTATTCGATCAGGCAGCGCAGATGTCGTTATTGCAGGAGGAACGGAAGCGGCAGTGACGGATATTTCGCTAGCGAGCTTCGGCAATGCAACATCGGTATCAACGCGGAACGAAGCGCCAGCTTCGGCAAGCAGACCCTTTGATGCAGGACGCGACGGCTTTGTTATGGCCGAAGGAGCAGGCATTCTCATACTCGAATCACTGTCACATGCGCAGCAAAGAGGAGCCCGCATTCATGCGGAGGTTATCGGCTATGGCGCAAGTTCAGATGCGTATCATATGGTCGCCACTCATCCCGAGGGAATTGGTGCTTATCAGGCAATGAAGCATGCGCTGCGGGAAGCTGGCTTGGAGCCTAATCAAATTGATTTAATAAGCGCACATGCCACCAGTACGGAAATCGGAGACCGTTCCGAAACGGCAGCCATTAAGAAGCTGTTTGGTGACCTCGCGTATCAAATTCCGGTGACAGCAAACAAATCGATGACAGGTCATATGCTTGGTGCAGCTGGCGGAGTAGAGGCTATCGCACTCGTGAAGAGCATGCAGGAGGGGATAATCCCGCCAACGATCAATCAAGAACAACCAGATCCAATTTGTGATCTTGATTATGTGCCAAATGTTGCGCGCGAAGCTGAGATTAATATAGCGATGTCCAATTCCTTCGGCTTCGGTGGTCATAATGCCGTAATTATTTTGAAGAAGTTTCAGGCTTAAACATGATGTAATGAAGTGAATTTTCTTAATTCCGAGAATAAAGCAAGAAGCTGGGTCGGCGGATTACTGCCGTTGACCCAGCTTTTTTTATTTTGTAATAAAAACGAGTGTGATTGCGGGCAGCAGGGAGAAATGACCAGTACTCCAAACGATTCAATTCATGGTAGGAAGGGTAAAGGTTATGTAACCTATAGATGACAAGATCAGTTAAAAAGAGAAGAAGGTGCAGGTATGGCCAGACATAATCGATTTTTTAGATGGTGCTTCACGATTATTTTGGTATTAATTATTATTTATTTGGGGTCGCGCGTTTCATTTATATTTAAACCTGTGCTTTCCTTATTCAGTATGATTATCGTTCCGCTTATGCTGGCAGGCTTTTTTTATTACTTGCTGCGCCCGCTCGTTAATGTGATGGAGCGGCATAAGGTTAATCGTACGCTCGCAATTTTGCTTATTTATTTGATTTTCGCCATTATGATGGTTGGCTTCAGCATCTTGGTATGGCCTTCCTTGCGTACGCAGCTCAATAATTTGGTCGAAAATGCACCCGCTTTGTTTACTACTTTAAGCGAGCAAGTTGCAGAGCTTGAGCATAATGGGTTTTTATCGTCGTTTTTGCCGCAGGATTCGAATCTGTTATCTAAGCTTACGGAGTATTTGAACAAAGGCTTTACGGTATTTACAGAATATTTGACCGGACTCTTTTCTTTTTTCTCAAATTTCGCGATTGTGCTCATAACGTTCCCGATTCTACTGTTCTATATGCTGAAGGAAGGCGGGAAGTTTGGTGAACAAATTGTAAGCTTTATACCCAAAAGGTTCCGTATCCACGGTAAAGAGGTCATGGACGATATCGATCATATGCTTAGCAGCTTTATCGTTGGCAGAGTTATCGTGAATGTAGCACTCGGCGTTCTTATGTATGTAGGCTTTCTAATTATTGATTTGCCTTATGCGATGCTGCTGACCGTAGTGGCCGTCATCTTGAACTTTATTCCGTTTATCGGTTCCTTTTTATCTTCCATCCCGATTGTTATCATCGGCTTCATCGAAGCGCCGTCAATCGCGATCTGGTCTATTGTCATTATTACAGTAGCGCAGCAAATTCAGGATAATCTTATATCGCCCTATGTTTTTGGGAAGCAGCTTGATATTCATCCGATGACGACGATCATCTTGGTGCTCATGGGCGGAGATATTGCAGGAATTTTAGGCATAGTACTTATTATTCCGGTGTATATGATTTTGAAAATCGTTTATAGCAAAGTTTATGAGCTGTTCTTCAAGCAGAAATGGGAAAATGCTTAACTGAGATTGTCACATAATGGGTGCGTATTATGGCATCATCTGTTATAATGACGTCGGCTAAGGCAAATTTACCGAAAGTACGGTGGCTTGATAACGATGGGGATAAACGCATTGCAAGGGAAACAAATCGTAATTGCTGGATCTCGGAAAACGGATGAGATGTGCATGGTTATTGAAAAACAAGGCGGCGTTCCAATTGTGCGTTCGCTTCAAGGCTTGACGATGTTTGATGAAGCGCTGTTGGAAGAGCCATTGCGAAACTTCGCTGAGCAGGGCGCGGATTGGGTTATTTTGACCACAGGCATGGGATCGGATCAGATCGTCAACACAGCCGACAGCATCGGCATTAAACAAGCGGTGCTTGGTAGGCTGGCTGAGGCGAAAATCGCGACAAGAGGCTACAAAACGTCTGCATTTCTTAAACGTTCAGAACTGAAAGCGATCGTTAGCACGGATGATGGAACGATGGATGGACTCATAGAAAACCTCGAAGCCTTTGATTTTGAAGGGCAAAGGGTGTGGATACAGCTTCATGGTGAGCCAGCTCCGAAACTAGTACGTTTTCTCGAAAATAAGGGTGCTTCGCAAGTAGAAGCGGTGCTGCCCTATAAGCATGTTCCACCGGATGCTGCTACAGTCGAGCTGCTGCTCAGCGAGCTTTCTGCCGGCACAGTCGATACGGTCTGCTTTACGACTGCGGTGCAGGTGCACTATTTGTTCAAGGATGCAATCGAAACGGGCCGCAAGGAGCTTTTGTTGAACATCTTTAATCAGCACATCGTGGCTGCCGCAGTCGGAAAAGTAACGGCTGCAGCTTTGAAGGAGTACGGCGTGGAAAGAATCATCGTTCCAGAGCTGGAGCGAATGGGCGCATTAGTAATCGAAATTGGACGTTATTATGAGCGTACTGAAGGCAAGGAAGTATAAATATATTGAAGAGGCAGTCTTAGACACGTAATCTGTGTTTTAGACTGCCTTTATTTTATGAAAAGGATTTTTCTTGCGCATTTCTGAATTCCCTTGGTGATAGGCCATAACTTTTCTTGAACGCTTTCGAGAAATGTGAGGCGTTGGCGAATCCGCAATACTCCGCAATTAAGTCGAGCTTAAGTCCGGTTGTGGCTAACAGCTCGCTTGCTTTCTCCAAACGTAAATGAACGAGAAACTGATGGGGCGTTGCTCCAAAATAGTGATGAAAAATAACGTTGAAATGGGATTCGGAATATCCTGCATGCTTCGCCATCGACTCCACCGTGATTGTTCCAGATAGGTGAAAGGAAATAAAAGCTTTCATCTTCGTTACGAACTGCTGATCCTCGAATGCCAAAGAGCCTGTCGTCTCAAAGTCGCCGATTAATAGAAGGAGCAGCTCCATTGCCAGCTTTTGAGCATGTAGCACGTTTTGTATATCGTTGTGGCTAAAATGCTCAATCATTTGGTTCAGCAGCTTTTTGAACGATTCTGGATGTCGCGGCTTCAGCTTGACGGGCAGCTGCAGGTTTGGGAATTCGTTTAATTGCGGCTGCTTCAGAACCGAATAAGGCTCCAAGTTTGTCTGACCGGGCGTCGTTACAAAGCTTCTTTCTCGGTTCGGATTATAAAAGAAATCAAGATGAGTGTTTGGTACTACGCAGCTTCCATATCCTCTCGTTGTGAAGAGCATTCCAGGCTGAATAAGTGCAAAGTCGCCAGGTAGCAGCTCATATTCAATCCCCTCAACCGTAAGCAAATAACGGCCTTCTTCCATATATAAAAACAAATAATCGAGCAGACGCCGTTCACCTTGAAAAAATGACGTTTTTTTAAAGCGATAGCAAAGCCGTATAAACGGCAGCACGGGATGGTCATTCCAGTTATGCAGCTGCGTATTCATACCTAATTGCCTCCAATTCATACGATTAGTGCGATCATTATCATTGTTTTTGACAAGTTATTTCGATGTTTTTTACATGATTACCTTTATTATTAGCTTTATTATAGAGGTAAGCAATAGAAACTATCGAGGATAATGACATGAAAATGGAGGGGTATACGAATGAGCTTAATGATACCTGACGTGATGAGTGCACCAAGATTTTTGGGAAACGGGAAAATTGACTATATCGAGAAATCGGTGCCTGCCCCTGGACCAGGCCAGCTGCTGCTCCAGGTCAAAGCAAACGCTTTATGCGGATCAGAGCGTGGACAGTTCTACAGCGGTTCTGAAGCGACGCCTGGTCATGAGGCAGCAGGCATCGTTGTCGCAGCAGGCACAAATACCAAAACGGATCTAGGTACACATGGCGTTGTTTTCTTAATGGATTTTTGCGGGCAATGCCGCAGCTGCAAGCGAGGGTACACGAACCAATGCTTAAGCAAGCGTGCAGATTATGGCTTCTCTCATGATGGCGGTTACGGGCCTTATATGGTCGTGAACGAAAATGTGTTTTTTGCTGTGGATGCTGCCATTCCGTTGGCAGAAGCAACGATATTGCTTGATATCATGGGGACAGGCGGTCATGCGATTCGCAGAGCGCAGCTTGTGCATGGCGATATCGAATCCATCCTTATTGCCGGTGCAGGTCCGATTGGTCTAGCGGTGCTGGCGATGGCGAAGCTGCTGCTGGGCAAAGAGCTGCCTGTATTCATTATGGATTTTACACCGTATCGTTTAGAACTCGCAGAGAGAATGGGTGCTATTCCGATCCATTTGGGGGAAACAACACTTGAAGCGGGATTGGCAGCCGCAGGCTTGGGCCGTATAGATGCAGCATTCGATACGAGCGGTAGAACAACAGCTCGCGAAGCAGCTTTGCATGCACTGAATCATCGCGGTGTACTCGTATGCATTGGTCATGGCGAGCAGCTAAATTTGCAAGTATCCTCCGATTTGATAGCAACAGAGAGAGCCGTGCTTGGCAGTGAGTATTTTCCGTTTAGCGAGCTAGAGGCTAATCATCGTTTGATGGGTGAACACCTGCCATACTTAAGTCAAATCATCACGCACCGTTTTGGACCACAATCGATACAAGAAGCATTTGAGTTGTTTTTCAAAGGGGATACGGGAAAGGTGGTCATTGAGCAATGAGCAGTGAGGGGCGAGTGAAGGTTGCCTTAATCGGGGCTGGCGGCTGGGGATACCACCATGCTCGTATTTTTAATGCGCGTAAGGATGTTGATTTTTGTGCCGTTGTTGGACGAGATGCTGACCGAACCAGGGCAAGAGCAGATGAGTTTGGGACAAATGCCTATACGAGCATCGCGGAGATGCTGGAGACGGAACGGCCTGACCTCGTCAGCTTATGCTTGCCGAATCAAGGACATTTTGATGCGACCTTGCAGGTTATTCAAGCAGGTGTTCCATTATTGGTGGAAAAGCCGCTCGTATTTGATCTAGGGGAAGCTGATTTATTGCTTGCGGAAGCAGCGAAGCGGGAGCTGTTTTTTGCGATTAATTTTAATCACCGCTATGCGACAGCTGTTCAGAAGGCTAAAGAAGCGATGGATGCGGGACAGTTAGGAGAGCTTATATTCGCTTCTTGGCGATTTGGCGGTGAAGGAACAAGTGATCATCCGCACGGCAACTTAATCGAAACCCAGTGTCACGGATTTGATATGCTTGAGCATTTATGCGGCCCGATTGCATCGGTGATGGCACAAATGACAGATAAAACCGGAAACGGTTTCTCTACCATGGCATTAGCACTGCAATTTCAATCCGGCGCAGTAGGAACAATGCTCGGATCTTATGACTCCTCGTATGCATACGCACAGACTCATGCGATGGAGCTTAATGGCTTAAAGGGCAGAGTGACCATTGAAGATACAGTGAAGAAATTTACGTTTCAACGCTCGGGCAGCGAAACAGCCGAAGTATGGCAAGCGGGTTACTTCAATGATAAGGAGCGAGAATTCCATCTTACGTTCGACAAACATTTTGAACATTTGCTCGGTGCATTTCGTGCGGGTGAAGCACCGCCAATTCACGCTGCGGCGGGGCGCAGAGCGCTTCAGCTAGCCCATGCAGCGATTGAATCATTCCAGACGGGGCAACGGATTCAGACGTAGAGCATGCTATGGAAGGATCGGTTTAACTAAAAAAAGTGATTAAGCGACTTACTGGTCGGCTTAATCACTTTTTTGGCTATTATCAGATGTGGTACGGATCGCTCAAAGAATTTTGTCCAGATGCTCAAGAGGCCTATTTAAATTAAGCTTCATCAAACGTGAGGCTTCTCCACCATTACGTGCTTCAAGCGCTTGGATGATGTACTCATGATCCGCTGCAGCCGTATGGGTCTCCCAGCTCGGCCGTTTGAAGAAAATATATTTGTATCTTCTTATATGTAATTGAAGCGAGGAGCAGAAGGTGAGTATATGCTGATTATTGGCAATTTGCAGTATCGTTTCATGAAACTCTTCATCATATTCCATCGCTTCATAGAGCTGCTCTTCACTAACTTTTTCATTAAAGCTGGCATTAATAGCACGCAGCTGTTCAATATGCTCTGGCTGAATATTGTCGGCAGCAAGCTCAGCTGCTAATGCTTGAAGGGCTGTAAGTGGCGCATACAGCTTAAGGATATCTTCCTTGGCTAGCGTCGTGACTCGCGTCTCTTTGCCAGGAAACATTTGAATGAGTCCTTGAACCTCAAGCAATTGAAAGGCTTCCCTAATCGGTGTGCGGCTGACGCCAAGTGCCTCGGCAAGCTCTGAATCGTTAAGCTTCTCTCCGGGCTGAAGCGTGCCGTCGATAATCCATTTCTGCAGCTGGCTTAAGGTACGCTCCTTGGCGGATAGTCTAACGGGTGTTGAATAATCAGTTGGAATAGGCAGAGGGGATCCTCCTTTATTTTTTGGTTTCATTATGAAAGTGATAGGATAACAGTTTCGACAATATATAATATATCGCAGGTTCATTCATTGAAGCAAATGCCAAAAATTTTAAAAAGGAATTTATTGCTTTTATTTGCTTAAGGAAATATAATATGCGATATATTACATATTACATTCTATTTGGAGTAAGGAGAAAACTGTATGTCTAGTACTCAAGCTTCAATCGCAACATCACCGTCCGCTTTAAAAACGATATACCCATTGTTGTTCGCTATTAGCTTCGTGCATTTGATTAATGACACGATTCAATCGGTCGTGCCGGCATTATTTCCTATTTTGAAGGACTCGCTTTCACTGAGCTTTGCTCAAATTGGATTGATCTCTTTGATGATTAATTTAACTGCAGCGCTGCTGCAGCCTGTTGTCGGCATTTTATCTGATTCGCATCCGAAGCCGATGCTGCTGCCTATTGGCATGCTGTTCACAATGGGGGGCGTTGCCGCTCTTTCGTATGCTTCGCATTTCTGGATGGTCATGGTCGCTGTTATGTTAATTGGAATTGGCTCAGCCGTTTTCCATCCAGCTTCTGCGCGGGTTTCCTATTTGGCGGCTGGGACGAAAAAAGGTACAGGGCAGTCGATCTTTCAATTTGGCGGAAATATTGGACAATCGCTTGCACCAATCATGACTGCTGTTCTGTTCGTGCACACAGGTCAGCGCGGTGTGATCTGGTTTTCTTTGGTCGTTACGATAGGAATTATCATTCAATTTAATGTAGCCAAATGGTACGGAAAGCAGCTCGCACTTGAGCCAAGCAAGAGCACGAAGCAAGCGGCAAAGCCGGTTTCCAAACTTAATGTGTCCACTGGTAAAGTTGTATTTGCCATAACGATTTTAATGATTCTTGTGTTTTCCAAAAACGTCTATATTTCTGCGATCAGCAGCTATTACTCGTTTTATGCCATCGAGCATTTTGGACTCTCCGTCAGTCATGCTCAAATCGTATTGTTTGTCTTTCTTGCAGCGAATGTTATTGGCTTGCTTCTCGGCGGGGTGCTCGCAGATAAGTTCAGCCGTCGCAGCTTGATCTGGTTCTCGATCCTAGGAACTGCACCATTTGCGCTGCTGCTTCCTTATGCTAATTTAACATTTTCCGTTATTTTAATCTTTTTTGCCGGTTTAATCTTGGCGTCGGCATTTTCTGTTATTTTAGTTTATGCGAACGAATTGCTGCCTGGGCGGGTTGGCCTCGTATCAGGTGTGTTTTTCGGAATGGCGTTTGGTCTCGGGGGCATTGGTTCGGCGGTGCTCGGCAATTTGGCAGATTCCATGGGTATTGAGTTTGTCATTCGCTGCACGTCCTATTTGCCTTTGCTCGGCATGCTGACGATTTTGCTGCCATCGGATCGCAAAGCCAAAGCAGCCGTTTAATCCGCGTGGACGATTTTCTCATTAGGACAATTTCCGCGCATTCCCCGCCCACATACAATGTTGGTGTATAGCCTAATTGGTGCTGGGAGGGGAGTAACGCTGTGAATAAGCGGACTTTAATGATCGTTTCGCTTGTCATTTATGTCATGCTAGCTATCTTATTCCTCATTTTGTCTATTTTTCATTAAACACATAACAGAGCAAGGGCTGTCCTAGAAGTAGATTAATCTACTCTAGGCAGCCCTTGTTTGTTTATTAGCCTCGGCTACTTGCCTGGCTGCTCCTGACTAAGCTTCATTTTACGGTAATCCTTCGGAACGACGCCCTTGGTTTCACGGAAAATACGGGAGAAGGTTTTGTATGAGCCATAACCAACCTCCAGCGCAATTTCAGCGACGCTCATATCGGTAGAAACAAGCAGGCTGCAGGCATGCCGCAAGCGCAAATCATGCAGGAAATGTACGAATGTTTGTCCAGTCGTTTGTTTAATTACTTCACTTATGCGAGACATGCTCAGTGAAAAGCGGCTTGCAAGGTCAGACAGCGCAAGCTCGTCTTGATAATGTTGATGAATATAATGAATGATTGGCCAAACCGAGGCACTCGATTTGGAAGCAAGCCTTGAGGCTGGAGCAGACGGCGCAATATTGCGGCGATAACGATCAAAGAAAGCTAATATTTCCTTCAACCGCACTTGCAGCATCGTTCGGCGCCAAGGCTCCTGCCCCGCGTACTCACGAAACATATCTTCTATTAAATGCTTCATTCGTTCATTATCAGCACCGCTAAGTTGAACGGATGGCGGCAGAGTATTCTGATCGATGAGGTCCATAAGGCCTTCCTCTTGTCCAGGCTCCATCAGCAAGTCCATGCTAAACATACAATTATAAAGAACAAGTGTACTCCCGGGCTCTGTAAATAGTTCATGCACCTGATAAGGAAGCACAAACGTAAAGGTGCCGGGCAGCATTTGATGTTTTGCATCGTTGATCGATTCAGAGCCCCTTCCGTCTATAACATAAGAGAACTCCAAAAAATCATGGCGATGCGGCCTAAAGCCATGGTAAAGACGGTTTAGGCTAATATGGAGGGGAGAAGAGGTATTCATATTTGGATACGTTTTCAAATAGTCAGGTATGTAGGTCATGAATGAATGCATTCCTCCGAAAATCTGAGACTTTTATCGAAAAACAAGCACGATTTCTCATCCCGTTTATTCTAACATAAATGAAGAGATCAAGCGTTACCAAAAACGAGTGCTTATTGCTGAGCAAGGGTTCATTCAAAATTATAGGAGGAATTTCATTGACTACAGAAAATAAGATTAGAATAGGTATTATCGGTGCAGGAAATATTGGCAACGTCCATGCAGGAGAATTTTCTAAGCTTGGCGAAGAGTGTATCATTACGGCGATTACTGATTTGGATTTGAAGCGAGCAGAGAAAGCAGCCAAGCAATATGGTATTGAGCATGTTGCGGCTTCCAATGAAGAGTTGATTCAGCGAGATGACATCGATGCGGTCATCATCGGTGTACCTAACCAATTCCATGCTCCGCTTGCCGTTCAAGCTCTTGAAGCGGGCAAGCATGTATTGATAGAAAAGCCGATGGGCATTAACAGCGATGCTGCTCGTCAAATATTGAGAGCTAGTGAAGCGGCAGACCGCGTTGTCATGGTCGCTCATCAAATGCGCTGGGAATCTGTTGCGATGCAAATTAAAGAGCAAATCGACCGTGGTGAGCTTGGCAAAATTTATACAGCCAAAACGGGCTGGTTTCGCCGCAAGGGCATTCCAGGCTGGGGCACATGGTTTACACAAATGGATCAATCAGGCGGCGGCCCGCTTATCGATATCGGCGTTCACATGCTTGACCTTGCGCTGTATTTGATGGGCAATCCAAAGCCGGTTTCCGTATATGGATCAACCTATGCAGAGTTTGGCCCAAACCGTAAAGGGATTGGCACATGGGGTACACCGGATTGGGACGGAACGTATGATGTTGAGGACTTGGCTACGGCGCTAATCAAAATGGAAGACGGCAGTACACTCTCGCTTGAAGTGAGCTGGGCTGTTCATATGGATACGGACAATTCACCGTTTATCCATGTAATGGGCTCAGAAGGCGGCGCAAGCTATCGCGGTGCTGAAGGCAAGCTGCTTACAGAAAAATTTGATCGCCCGATTGAAAGTGTTTTGAGCAAAGCAGACAATGATGAAGGTGAGCGCGCTCGTCTTAGCCGTCACTTCCTTGCATGTATTCGTGAAGGTAAACAGCCGATTACTTCCGTATTGACTGGTTTGACGAACAATCTTGTGCTTGATGCAATTTATGAATCATCGCGCACAGGCAATGAAGTGAAGCTGGACTGGAATCTAAATTAATCATAATTGATTGTAGAATGAGGAGGAATTTGTATGTTGAGAGGTTTAACTGGAGCGGGTCTTGGTCGAATCGAAAGTGATGAGCATCTAATTAAGCTCGCTGGCGCGTACGGATTTCAAGCTGTAGATTTGGATGCGGCGTCACTAATTAATCGCTATGGTGTAGAGCAAGCGCGTGAGCTTCTTGCAAGCAATGGCGTAGTAATTGGCTCCATTGGTCTTCCAGTAGAATGGAGAACAACGGAAGAAGCTTTTCTTGAAGGATTGGAGAAGTTGGCATCCTCAGCGGCTGCGGCTGCGGCGCTAGGCTGTACAAGCTGCTGCACCTATATTTTGCCTTCAACAGATTTGAAAGCAGCTCGCTTCATGGCACTTGCAACTCGCAGATTGCGTACTTGCGCTCAAATTCTAGGCGCTTATGGCATTCGCCTTGGCCTTGAATTTGTTGGCCCGCATCATTTGCGGACGCGTTGGGAAAATCCATTTATTTGGACGCTCGAGGAAACATTGGAGTGGATCGACGCAATCGGTGAGAGCAATGTAGGATTGTTGTTTGATGCCTATCACTGGTATACGAACAGCCTGACTGTTGCTGATATTGAAGCGCTTCGTCAAGAGCAAATCGTCCATGTTCATATCAATGACGCGCCGGACGTACCGGTTGAGGAAGCACTCGACAACGGCCGCGTATATCCTGGTGAAGGTGTAATTGATTTAGTCGGATTCCTGCAAGCACTTAATCGTATTGGCTATAAAGGTGCTGTGTCACAGGAGATCTTATCATCAGAAGCGGAATTGCAAACGCCGGAAGAGCTGGCGCAGCGCTCCAAAGCAGGCTTTGATAAAGTATTTGGCGCAGCTGGTCTGTAAGAAATACGCCTTCAAATATAATTTGGCTGTGAATTACATCGCTGCAAGCACACATCATCGTGCTTGCAGCGATTTTTTATTATTTAGCGAGAATTTGAAAAAAAGCTAATTTTGACATGATTTTTCATGAAATGTATTGGGTACTGTTGAGCAGGGCTATTCCGTTATGATGAATAATAACTGTTTTTTAAAACGCTGTGAACAGAGCGATAATAGGAGACCAAAAACATGGGATATAAAGCAGAGCAGCTTCATCCGTTAAACCTATGGTATAGGCAGGCGGCTTCACGATGGGAGGAAGCACTGCCCATTGGGAATGGCCGGTTAGGCGGTATGGTATTTGGCGGCGTGGAACAAGAACGCATTCAATTAAATGAAGATACATTGTGGTCAGGCTTTCCGCGGGATACGAACAATTACGAAGCGCTGCGCTATTTAAAGCGAGCCCGGGACTTCATAGCAGATAAAAGATTTGTTGAGGCGGAACAGTTAATCGAGGCGAAGATGCTCGGAACAAACACAGAGTCCTATCAACCGATGGGCGACTTGTTTATAGAGCAGCATTTTGAACACGCGCATGATCAGGCCGCAGATTACATTCGCAAGCTTGATATCGATGCAGGCATCGCTGCTGCACGGTTTCAAGTGGGTAAAACGGTTTACTCGCGCGAGATGTTCGTTAGCGCGGTGGATCAAGTGTTATGCGTTAGATACGAGTCAGAAGGAGAAGATCTGCTAGAGCTTACAGCAACGATGACTTCCTCCGTACAGTATGGAATCGAGGCAGCAGGCAGCGACGCTATCGTACTTCACGGTCGTTGTCCAAGTCATGTAGCAGACAATTATTTGGGCGATCATCCGCTGGCTGTACAGTATGAGAATGATCGCGGCATTACGTTTCAAGGAAAACTGCTGGTTAAGATAGAAGGCGGCAAACTATCGATAAACAGCGATAAGCAAATAAATATTCAAGGGGCAAGCTCGGCTACATTTCTATTAAGCGCAGCAACAAGCTTTGTGAGTTTTGATGTTCATCCAGACAAAACTGCTGCTGATCTGGCCGAGCAAAACGATCGCCTACTGGAGAAAGCATTAACATCCAGCTATGAACAGCTGCGAGAGCGCCATGTAGAGGATCATCGAAGCTTGTTTCAACGTGTGCAGCTCGGTTTAGGGCGGACGGCACAAGCTCAATTGCCGACAGATGAGCGGCTGGAAAACTATAAGCAAGGCAAACAAGATCCAGCATTGGAAGCGCTATATTTCCAATACGGCCGATATTTGCTTATGGCAAGTTCACGGCCAGGCACGCAGCCGGCTAATCTGCAAGGCATATGGAATGACCGGGTTCAGCCGCCTTGGAACAGCGACTATACGACGAATATTAATACGCAAATGAATTATTGGCCGGCGGAAATAGGAAATTTGAGCGAATGCCATGAGCCTTTGTTTCGCTTGATTGAGGAACTCAGCATCACGGGAGCCCGTACCGCGGCTATTCATTACAACAGTGCAGGCTGGGTAGCGCATCATAATGTGGATTTATGGCGGACATCAACGCCGACAGCCGGTCATCCTAGCTGGGCTTTCTGGCCGCTTGGCGGCGTTTGGCTGACGCAGCATTTATGGGAGCATTATTTATATCATCCGAGTGAAGCCTTTTTGAGAGAAAAAGCTTATCCCTTAATGAAGGGCGCAGCTTTATTTTGTTTGGACTTACTGCAGGAGAACGACAAAGGGCAGCTGATGACTTCGCCATCGACGTCGCCAGAGAATAAATTTCTGACCGCACAAGGCGAGGTTAGCAGTGTTGCTGAATCATCTGCTATGGACATTACTTTAATTGGCGAGCTGTTTGATCATTGCGCAGCAGCTGCGAGCTTGCTCGGAATCGATGCATCTTTCAAGCAGCAGCTAGAAGCAGCGAGGAGCAAGCTTCCTCCTCTGCAAATTGCACCTAATGGACAATTGCAGGAATGGCATGATTATTTTGAGGAGCATGAGCCTGGGCATCGTCACGTATCTCATCTATATGGCTTATATCCAGGTACGTCCATCAATCAAGATACAACTTCGGAGCTTGTGGAAGCGGGCCGCCTTTCACTTGAGAGCCGCATAAACCACGGAGGCGGCCATACAGGCTGGAGCTGTGCGTGGTTAATTAACTTATTTGCGAGGCTGAAGGATTCGAAGTCTTCTTATCATTTTATCCATACTTTGCTTGCACGCTCTACGCATCCGAATTTGTTCGATGATCATCCACCGTTTCAAATCGATGGAAACTTTGGCGGTACGGCGGGCATTGCAGAGCTTCTGCTGCAAAGCCATTTGGGTTATATCGAGCTTCTGCCAGCGCTTCCGGGTGCATGGCCGGCAGGTTGCGTGAAAGGTCTTAAAGCGCGTGGAGGGTTTGTTGTCGATATGGAATGGACAGATGGCAAGCTGACGGCTGGGCGCATGCAATCCACACACGGATCGATTTGCAGCTTGCGATCGAAGGAATCCATTACCGTTGTTGCTTCTGACGGTACAGCTATCGATGCGTCAAAGCCATTTTCAACAAACAAAAATGAATGGTATAGCATATTAACATCCACGATAGAGGGGGAGTAAGCGTTATGACGACCAGTATACGTTTTCCATTTGAAAATTTAGAGCTTCCGCTTGAAGAACGGGTAACCGATCTTGTTTCACGTTTTACGCTAGCTGAGAAAATTGAATCGATGGTTCAATACCAGCCTGAAATAAAGCGATTAGGCGTAAAGCCGTACAAACATGGGACGGAAGCAGCTCATGGAATGGCGTGGTTAGGCGAAGCGACCACGTTCCCTCAGCCCATCGGGCTTGGCTGCACTTGGAATCCCGTGCTGCTGAAGGAAGTAGGTTCTGCAATCGGTGACGAAGCACGCGTTTACTTTCAGCGAAACCCGGCCATCAACGGCTTGACGCTGTGGGCGCCAACGGTGGATATGGAGCGAGATCCGCGCTGGGGAAGAACAGAAGAGGCTTATGGAGAAGATCCTAAGCTGACAGGTGAGCTAACAGCCTCGCTGGTACAGGGCATTCAAGGCGATCACCCGCTGTACTTTAAAGCGGTAGCGACCTTGAAGCATTTTATCGGCAATAACAATGAAATCAATCGCGGCAGCTGCTCGGCAAGCATCGATCCGCGCAATATGAAGGAATATTATCAAGCAGCGTTCAAGCCTGCTTTCGTCAAGGGCGGCGCTCATTCGATGATGACCTCGTACAACTCGGTTAATGGCACGCCTACTATTTTGCACGAGGATGTAAACAAAGTAGTGAAAGCGGAATGGGGCATGAACGGCTTCATCGTCAGCGATGCGGGAGATTTGCTTGGTATCGTCAACGATCATCACTATTATGATTCTTATAAGGAGGCAGTAGCTCATTCCATCAAAGCAGGCATCGACAGCATAACGGATGATAAAGAAAAATCATGTGCGGCTATTCGCGAAGCTTTGTCAGAAGGGCTGCTGTCAGAGCAGGATTTGAATAAAGCACTCATTAACACCTTCCGTGTACGTTTCCGCTTAGGAGAGTTCGATCCCGCTGAAGGGAATCCATACGCGGATATGCCGGAATCGAAACTATGTGCGCCGGAGCATGGACAATTATCGCTGCGAGCTGCACAAGAGTCGATTGTTTTGCTCAAAAATGAGAACAAAACGTTGCCGTTGAATAAAGAAAAGTTAAGCCGTGTAGCAGTGATCGGGCCGCTTGCTGACGTTGTATACCGAGACTGGTACTCTGGATCACTGCCGTACAAAGTAACACCACTTGAAGGCATCAAGAGCAAGCTTGCCGGCAAAGAAGTAACATTCAGCAGCGGCAATGATCGCGTTCGATTGAAATCAGCTGCGAATGGAAAAGTATTGCGCACATCCACAGACCATGCAAACCGCCTGCAAGCGACTGATTTGGATGAGGAAGGCGATACATTTGAGGTGACGGATTGGGGCTGGGGCAGTTATACGCTAGAGAGCATGGATTCCGGCAAGCTGCTTACAAGCGCAGATGATGTCAACATTGCAGCAGCTGCAAGCGAAGCTTTTGGCTGGTATGTGAAGGAAGTGTTCAAGCTTGATGAGCAATCCGAAGAGAAATTTGCGATACGAACTTGGAACGGCAAGCTGGTCACTGCTCCTAATGGCGGCCCAGATTCCCTTCAAGTTACGGAATTAGCGGATATTGGAGCAAGCGAGCTGTTCTCTAAAGATGTCATTACGAACGGAATTGCAGAAGCGGCAGCTGCAGCCAAAGCAGCAGAAACGGCAATTGTTTTCGTAGGCAATAATCCGCTTATTAACGGGAAAGAAGAAATCGATCGTCCAAGCCTTGACCTTGCCGCTTCGCAAAATGAATTAATTAGCGCGGTATTCGCTGCTAATCCGAACACGGTCGTCGTAGTTATTGGAAGTTACCCATTTGCACTTAATAAAGTAAACGAGCAAGTTCCAGCGATTGTTTATTTATCACATGCGGGTCAAGAGCTGGGCAATGCCATTGCTGACGTTTTATTCGGTGATTATTCGCCGGCTGGACGCTTGAATATGACTTGGTACAAATCAGAAGAGCAGTTAACCGATCTAATGGATTATGATATTTTGAAAGGAAAACGAACATATCTTTATTTCGATGGTGAACCGTTGTATCCATTTGGTTATGGTCTTAGCTACGGTTCATTCCGATACGGTCCGCTTGAGATTACGAATAACGCTGCGAGTATGAACGGCAGTGTAACGGTGAAACTGCAGGTTACAAATGAGAGCGACATCGCAGCGGATGAGGTTGTCCAATTATATGTACGAGTGGAGGGCTCAAGGGTACAGCGTCCGCTTAAGAAGCTGGTTGGCTTCACGCGGATTGCATTCCAGCCTGGAGAGACGAAGCAAGTAGAACTTGTAGTTCCAGCAGAAGAGCTTGCTATTTGGGATGTAACACGGGACCGTTTCTGCCTTGAATCGGCGGCTTATACGTTTGCAGCTGGTGCCTCCTCTGCACATCTCCTTACTGAGGGTACAATAACAATCGAAGGCGAGACCATTCCACAACGTCAGTTATCCTTGCAGACGCGCGCGGAAAACTATGATGATTATGCGCATGTTTATTTGGATGAGAGCAAGGAAGGCGGAACGGCAGTCCGTTTATCGCAAGCAGAGGGCTGGATCAAATTTAATGATGTTGATTGGTCAAACGGCCCAAGTGTATTTGAAGCTCGCGTTTGCGGCGGCGCTCAAGGCGGAGAGTTGTCTATTCAGATGATCAGCCCGGCCGCTGTTTTTAGAGGCTCATGCTCGGTTGAATCAAGCGGTGAGCAAGAATGGCAAACGATTCGTATTGATCTGCCAAGCTGCAAGCTGAGAGGTGATCTGGTTATTGGTTTGACGGAAAGTGTGAAGCTGAGCTTCTTCCGCTTTCAATAATAAGAGCAACTTCATAAGGAGCTGTCTTCAGGTGCTGTATAGCGCTTGTTGCAGCTCCGTTTTTGCGGTTATGGTTGCTTTTTATGTAATGCCGCTTTATTCTTTAAATGAACAATGAGCATCGACAGAGGAGCTAGTCCATATGGCAAACGACATTGAAATCAACTTGTATAAAGATTGGATAAATACGGTGAAAGAAATTTTCCGGGGGTCAGGACATCCTTTGCCTGAATCCATTAGCGATCGGGAGGCAGCAGTTGCTTACTTCTCGCAGACCGCACAATCGGAAGAGGAAGCAGCGCAGCAGGCGGATGCGAATGAAGAACGCCTTGCCTCGCTTCAGCAGACGATCATCGATCATTTTGAAACGGTTATTGTGCCGGATATTCGCAGCAGAACAAATTATGAAGGCGATCGTTTTGCTTTCAAATGGTTGTACAACAAAGGCGAGCATATCGTTGAAGAGCACTCATCCTACCGAATTCCGCTCTCTTAAGAGCGGGATTTTTGCATCGTATAGGCAGCGCTTCCATTTTGTCTAATTTTCATATGATAAAATATTGAATTAGTGATGTAGGCACGGCAGATTACCAGCATTATAATGTAGATGCCTTAAAATTTTACGCGAAAAAGTAAACGCTTACCTCAGCCGATACTAACGAATGAAGTTTGCTGCGCAAAGCTTTAAGGAGGAACCGTTTGTATGAAGAAGAGCATTCGAACAATGGGGCAAAGAATGAACAATATTCGAATCAAAAAGAAACTTATTATTTCTTTTATTCTCGTTGTTTTTGTACCGGTGCTTATCGTAGGCATTTTTCTTACCGTCGCTTTTAGGCAAAATGTACTTGATCAAGCGACCCAGCAAATTACGAATAACGTCGAGCGAATTAAGAAGCAGACCTTGGATATTATACGCATGCCAATCGAAATTTCCGACAAGCTGCTGGTCGATAGCAGGTTAACGAACGTCGTCAACACGCAATACAGCTCCACGTTTGATGTCGTTAAGGCGTTTTGGGATTACCGTGATTTTAAAGATTACATTAAACTATACAGTGAAGTCTACAACATACGCTTTTATACGACGAATATGACGATACTCGACAATTGGGAGTTTCTGAAAGTTACCGATCCCATTGCGGAAACAGACTGGTATAAGTCAGCAATGAAGCGCGACGGCATTCACTGGGAATACATTAAGGATGAAACCAAAAATAACCGCCGTTATTTGAGTCTGATTCGGAAGATCACGTTCCCAACATATCGGACAAGCGGCGTACTAGTGATAGGCGTGAATCAGGATGAGCTTAATGCGATGATTAGCCAAGAGCCGTTTGATACGATGATTATTGATGACAATGGTTATATGATTGCAGCGAAAAACCCCGAATGGGTAGGTAAAAATATTTCTGAATTAGACTTTGCCAGTAAACTGACGAATAAAGCAGCAGGCACCTATGAATTCAAATACGAAGGAAAACCTTCGAAAATTGTTATCGAGGATCTTCAGCCTGAATCAAGCTTTAATCGGTTGAAAATCGTATCTGTATTTACAATTGATAGTATTGTAAGTGGAGCTAATCGCATAAGCTTGCTTGGGCTAGGCATTATTTTGCTAAGCTTAGTTATAGCCTTCGTTATGATTTATATTTTTTCTGCGATTATATCGAAGCGGATGCTGGTCCTGAATAAAGATTTGAACAAAGTAGCGATGGGAGATTTGAACGTGATTTCGCATGTGACAGGCAATGACGAGATTGGCATCCTGTCCAAGCAATTCAACAACATGGTCGTAAGTATTCGCGGCTTAATGGACGAGGTAGCGGAATCGCATAAACAACAGGCCCAGCTGCAGCTTAGACAAAAGGAAATTAAGCTGAAAATGATGGCCAGCCAAATCAATCCTCATTTTTTGTTTAACGCGCTTGAATCGATTCGAATGAAGGCTCATATCAAGGGCGAGACAGAGATTTCTTCAATCGTTCGTATGCTTGGTAAAATGATTCGTCGAAATTTAGAAATAGGCGCGCGCAAAATTGCATTAAAGGATGAACTCGAAATGGTGCGCTGCTATTTGGAAATTCAAAAATTCAGATACGGTAACGATCGATTGACGTTTCGCCTGGATATCGATGCTAACGGTCAGGAGATCGAAATTCCGCCGCTTATTATTCAGCCTCTCATCGAGAATGCTGTTGTGCATGGTCTTGAAAATGTTGCTGAGGGCGGATTCGTATGGTTAAAGACAGAGGTCAGTGATCATATGCTTCGGGTTGAGGTATCCGACAATGGCGTAGGAATCAGCGATGAAAAGATTAATGAAATCAATGAATCGCTGCATGATATGGAAGAAGAGGAAGAATACCGAATCGGGCTGCGCAATGTCCATCAGCGGCTGGTCATGATCTATGGGGACGGATATGGCTTGACGCTGAAGAGCGAGCTTGGAGCGGGTACACGCATTACTTTTGAAATTCCAATAGGGGGTCATTCGCTTGCATAAAGTACTCATTGTAGACGATGAACCGATGATTCGAGAAGGACTGCAAACATTAGTTGATTGGAGCAAATACGGATTTGCCGTCGCAGGGACAGCATCCAATGGACGCGAGGCAGTCGAGAAGCACGGCGTGCTGAGTCCTGATTTGATTCTGATTGATATCCGCATGCCTGGCATGGATGGACTACAAGCGATTGAGGAAATAAGGAAAACAGACAATAGCTGTCATTTTTTAATTTTGAGCGGCTATGCGGAGTTCAATTATGCTAAGCAAGCGATCGCGCATAATGTGGATGGTTATATTTTAAAGCCGATCGATGAAGATGAGCTGGAGAGCTATGTCGAACGTGTCTCTGCTCAGCTCCAAAGTCAGTCGGAGCAGCGCCAAAACACAGAGCAATCGGTTGCTTTACTGCGTGAGGAGATGCTGTATCAGCTCTCAAGCGGGAAGCTGGATGCAAATACGGCTAACAGTCACGAGCTGAAAACATTATTGGGTGAGCCTGCGAAATATTACCAGCTGATGTTGATCGAGCTCTACAGCAGGGAACATTCCCTTACACTGAATGCAACGCTCAAGAAGAAGCTGACAGACATTGTTGAAGAGAAGCAAATCGGCTGGGTTTTTTCTGCCGAGCCTTATATTGGGATATTGCTTAAAGATTATATGCTCCAAAATGGCTCGCGCGAGCAAATGAAGCTGTGGATCGAGGAATGCTGCGGAACGAAGGTGAAATTTGCAGCTGCGGCAAGCGAACCCGTTCGCGAACCCGCGGAGCTGCAAAAATGGTCCATGCCCATTCACGACTTATTGAAGCAGCGGTTCATGCTGCAAGGACAGTTCATCCATATGGCGTCTTTAGCCGAGGAAAGACAGCAGGCGGAGGCTAAGCTTAGCAATCAATTATCAATCGAAAGCCTTGCTCAAAAGATTTATTATATGCTGGATATCGGGAGCAAAGAGGGAATGGACAACGCGATGCAGGAGGCGTCCAATCAAATTATCGCTTATGATTGTTCCGAGCCGTTCGTCAAATCGAGCTGGGCGCAGCTTCTCACGATCGTACTAAATAAAGCGGCCTTGTCTAATCCGCAGCTATCACTTCATGAGGATCTGTCGATGATTACCGCCCTGTACCTTGCCCATCATTATGAGGAAATGATTGCGCAGCTGCAAACCCGTCTGTCGGAGCTGGCGATGAAAACTTCGAAATCAGACAGCTTGTCGGTCATGAAACAAATGACTGACTTTATTGAACGTCATTATAGCGAAAATATTAAGCTGGAAACGCTGGCTGATCTTTTTAATTACAATAGCGGCTATTTAGGCAAAATGTTCAAAAACTATACGGGTGAGCATTTCAACACGTATTTGGATCAAGTGCGAATCCAGCATGCCATTGAGCTGCTGCAGGAGGGGCTCAAGGTTCATCAGGTGTCGGAACGGGTCGGATATGCGAATGTTGATTATTTCCATAGTAAATTTAAAAAGTATAAAGGGGTATCGCCCTCATCCTTTAAAAGTATTTCTGGTAGAACGGCTTTGGAATAGGAAGCTGTTGTTCCTATAATCTTATTAATACAAACATCTATATCACAGGACTGATAGAGTCGCTGGCGAGCTAGATGTTTTTTTATTTTTTTATATAACCAACGGTTATGAAAGCGCTTGAAAGAACGTATTTTCATATGATTTTAGGTCTAATTATATGGGTGCCGGAGGATAGGTTCTATCGTTTATGATAAGTACAGATAAGAGAGGGTAAGCTACTCACCACATAAGGTAGCTTGCGAAGACGTTTTTGCACGAAGCAGAAACAGTAGGAGGAGCAGCTATGAAACCGCTAACAGATAGTCCTAAGCAGTTAAGGGCGACAAACAAAAGGAATCGATTTTGGTTCAAAGCCATCCAGCAGCGTTACTTGTACATGATGTCGCTGCCGTTCGTCATCTGGATCTTCCTATTCAGCTATGTGCCGGTATGGGGCTGGTTGACCGCATTTCAGAATTATAAGCCGAAAAACGGGATATTGAAACAAAAATGGGTAGGCTTTGACAATTTCGTAGAGCTGTTTCAAGACGAAAGATTTTATATCGTTTTGCGAAACACGCTGGCAATGAGTACGATGGGGCTTATCGTAGGGTTTACGATTCCAGTTATTTTTGCTCTATTGCTGAATGAAATAAGAGGGCAGTTTTTTAAGCGCTCAGTACAAACCATTTCATATTTGCCGCACTTTGTATCTTGGGTTGTTGTTGCGGGGCTTGTAACGAAGATGCTGTCAACAGACGGCGGTGCGATTAATCAATTATTGATGTATCTTAACATCATTGATACGCCGATTCAGTTTATGGCCAAGGGTGAATGGTTCTGGAGCGTCGTAACCTTATCGGATTTGTGGAAGGAAATGGGCTGGAATTCCATCATCTTTTTAGCTGCGATGGCGGGAATAGATCCTGAGCTTTATGAAGCATCGACTGTCGATGGGGCAGGCCGATTCCGCAAAATGTGGCATATTACATTACCGGGAATTAGAACAACCTTTATGGTGCTATTCATATTATCGATCGGTCATTTAATCAGCATTGGCTTTGAGAAACAGTTTTTGTTAGGAAATCCTCTTGTATCCGATTTTTCAGAAGTGCTCGATCTTTATGCGCTGAAGTACGGTATTCAAATGAGCCGATATTCGTATGGTACGGCAATCGGTATCTTTAACTCCGTCGTCAGCATCCTATTAGTGTTTATCGCGAACGGAATTTACAAACGAGTCACCAAAGAATCAATCATATAGGAGGTGCGGTACATGCAAGGAGCTATGAGAAGAAGTACAGGCGATAAAGTTTTTGACACATGCATTTATGTATTCATGATCATCGTTGCTATCGTAACGTTGTATCCGTTCCTGAATGTACTAGCGATATCATTTAATGATTCGGTAGATACGGTAAGAGGCGGTTTAACTATATACCCTCGCGAATTTACACTCAAAAATTACGAGACGATTTTCGGCTTTGAGGGACTGCTTGTAGGCTTCAAAAACTCGGTTATTCGTACCGTTTTGGGAACGCTCATTGGGGTGTTGTCGGCATCCATGATGGCTTACACCTTAAGTCGTCCAGACTTCCAAGCAAGAAGATGGATGTCCGTCGTATTCGCACTCACGATGTATTTCTCAGGCGGTCTCATTCCAGGGTTTCTGCTTATGAAAAACTTAGGTTTGATTGGTACGTTTTCGGTTTACATCATTCCTGCTATTTTGAGCGTTTGGAACGTATTCATCGTCCGCTCTTATATTGACGGGCTTCCGTATGCACTCCAAGAATCAGCCAAAATTGATGGGGCAAATGATTGGACTATATTTTGGAAGGTTATCCTTCCGCTTTGTCAGCCTGTACTCGCTACAATTGCTTTGTATATTGCTGTTGGACACTGGAACGCTTGGTTTGATACTTACTTGTTCAATAATAGGAGTCCAGAGAATACGACACTGCAGTATGAGCTGATGAAGGTGCTGCTATCCACGCAAACGGGCAGTAATTACCGTGACCCTAATGCGCAGCAAACGCTGGCGTCGGTTTCACCGGAATCTATCAAGATGGCGATTACGATCGTCGTTACGGTACCGATTTTGCTAGTTTATCCTTTCCTTCAGAAGTATTTTGTCAAAGGCATGACGCTTGGCGCAGTAAAAAGTTAATATTGGTAATAGCAGGTTTCCTGTTATATACACGAGCATGATGAACGAGAAAAAGGGAGGCTTTCAAGCAATGAAAAGAAAAATGCAAATGGCTTTAAGCTTGGTATTGGCACTTGTATTCGTATTTGTCACGGCATGCGGCAATTCGAATAATGAAGGCGGCAAAAATAAAGAAACGAACGCGCCAGGCAATTCCACGAATTCACCAACAAATGCAGCAGAGCCGGAGAAGGGTGATCCGATTACGATTCGTATCGCTTCTGGCGACGCGAACCCGAGCTGGGATGATATGAAGTCAGATGTAGGGCAATTTATTGTAGATAAAACAGGCATTACGATTAAGCAAGAATTCCCTGTTGGCGGCAGTGACACAGATATGTTTGCCCTTATGGTAGCAAGCGACGAGTTTCCAGATATGGTTATGCCAAAAGGCAGCGCAGGCAAACTGGTTGATGCTGGCGCACTGATCGATCTTCGACCTTTGATTGAGGAGCACGCACCGAACTTGAAAAAGATTTACGGCGAATACTTTAATCGTCTTCGTTGGAGCAAAGATGACGACGCGATTTATGTGCTTCCTCAAGACGGCGTAGGACAAACCTACTTCGAAGCAGGCGGCGGTTTCCAATTGCAGCATCAAGTGCTTGAAGCTGCAGGTTATCCAGAAATCAAAACGGTACAAGACTATGAAGCTGCAATCAAAGCTTATATTGAGAAGAACCCTAAAACAGCTGATGGCCAGCCGACAATCGGCATGTCGCTTAACGGCGGTGAATGGCAAATTCTAATTTCAGTTACAAACCCGGCTTTCTATGCAACAGGTGCTCCAGATGATGGCGAGTTTTTCGTTAATCAAGACACACATGAAGCGATCATGCATTACCAGCGTCCTGAGGAAAGAGAGTATTTCCGTTGGCTGAACCATATGAACGATATCGGTTTGCTTGATAAAGAAAGCTTCGTTCAAAAATATGATCAATATAAATCAAAAATTGCTTCCGGCCGTGTGCTTGGACTGATTGACCAAAACTGGGATTATGGCGAAGCAGAAAACGCTTTGAAAGCAGCTGGCAATTTTAAATCAACTTACGCTCGTTTTCCTGTAACGCTGAATGATACATTCCAAGATCACTCCTTCCAAGGCACAGGTTACCTATCTGGTTATGGAATTGGGATTACAAAGGATGCCAAAGATCCAGTACGCTTAATCAAATTCCTTGATTACCTTGCATCAGATGAAGGTCAAGTATTAGTGAACTGGGGTATTGAAGGCAAGCATTACAATGTAGAAGGCGGAAAACGTGTTATTCCTGCAGATGTTCAAGCTCAAAAATCAAATGACGGCAATACATTCAAGAAAACGACAGGTATTGGCAACTACTTGATTTCTGCTCGCTACGGCGATGGCGTGAAGGATCCTTCTGGAAACTACTATACGACGACATTCCCTGAGCAAATTCAAACGGCTTATTCCGAAGAAGACAAGAAGACGCTAGCGAAATACAATGCGAAAACGTACAGAGACCTATGGCCTGCTGACGATGCATTCCCTGTTCGCAAATATGGCGCAGCTTGGACACTTCCGTTCGAGACGGGCTCGCAAGCAAACGTTATTTTCCAAAAAACACAAGATATTATGAAAAAACGTATCCCTGAAGCGATTCTTGCTAAACCAGCAGACTTCGATAAAATCTATGATGCATTTCTAAAAGATCTTGATGATGCAGGTGTAGCAAAACTGAATGCTGAATTTACAAAAATGGTGCAGGATCGTGTGGAACTTTGGTCGAAATAAGACTCAAAGTGAATTGGCAGGGAGAGGGCTCATCTAATGAGCTCTCTCCCTTGCTGTTAATTAACATAAACTGAAGGGAGATTGAAATAAAAATGATAAACGAGAAACTTCCGAAAATATGGTACGGCGGAGATTACAATCCGGAGCAGTGGGATGATGAGACGATGACAGAGGATCTTCGCATGTTCAAGCTTGCGAACATTGATGTTGCAACGGTTAACGTTTTTTCTTGGGCGCGGATTCAACCAAGTGAAGAAACCTATGATTTCACTGAGCTGGATAACATAATTGACAGACTTCATGGCGACCAAATTGCTGTTTGCCTTGCTACAAGTACGGGGGCTCATCCGGCATGGATGGCGAAGAGATATCCGGATGTCACTCGTGTCGATTATGAGGGCCGCAAACGTAAATTTGGAGGACGCCACAATTCCTGTCCGAGCAGCCAAACCTACCGGCAGCATTCGGGACGCATCGCTGGGAAGCTGGCTGAGCGTTATAAGGATCACCCTGCGATTGTCGCTTGGCATATTTCGAATGAATATGGCGGCTACTGTTATTGCGATAACTGCGCCGACGCTTTCCGAATATGGCTGCAAAAGCGTTATCACACGATTGAACAATTGAATAAGGTTTGGTATACAAATTTCTGGGGCCATACTTTTTATGACTGGGATGAAATTGAACCGCCTAATGCGCTTAGCGAGGAATGGGGCGGCAATCGAACCAACTTCCAAAGCATATCGCTTGATTATCGCAGATTTCAATCGGATGCTCTGCTTGATTGTTATTTAATTGAACACGAAGAAATTCGCAAGCACTCGCCCAACATTCAAATTACGACAAATATGATGGGTACTTACCCTGAGCTTGATTATTTCAAGTGGGCAAAACATTTGGATGTCATCTCGTGGGACAATTACCCGTCGATCGACACTCCCGTAAGTTATACAGCAATGACGCACTCGCTTATGCGCGGTTTGAAAAGTGGACAGCCCTTTATGCTGATGGAGCAAACGCCGAGCCAGCAGAACTGGCAAGCCTACAACGCTTTGAAGCGCCCTGGCGTCATGCGGCTTTGGAGCTATCAGGCAGTAGCGCATGGCGCGGATACCGTCATGTTCTTCCAGCTGCGCCGCTCGATCGGAGCATGCGAGAAATATCATGGCGCTGTCATTGAGCATGTGGGCCATGAGCATACGCGCGTGTTTCGTGAGTGCGCGGAGCTTGGTCATGAACTGACGAAGCTTTCAGATAAGCTGCTTGATTCGCGAATTGATGCAAAGGCAGCCATCGTATTTGACTGGGAAAACCGCTGGGCAGTTGAGCTATCCAGCGGTCCAAGCGTAGCTTTAAAATACGTGGACGAGGTTCATAAGTATTACGATGCCTTGTTTGAATTGAATGTTCAAACCGATATGATCAGCATTGAAGAAAATTTCGAGCAATATGATCTCGTCATTGCACCGGTTATGTATATGATTAAACCGGGTTTTGCGGAGAAGGTTGAAGCGTTCGTGGAGCGCGGGGGCACCTTCATTACGACTTTTTTCAGCGGCATCGTTAATGAGAATGATCTCGTAACTACGGGCGGCTATCCAGGCAAGCTGCGCAAGGTTCTTGGCATTTGGGCGGAGGAGATCGACGCGCTGCTGCCAGGCCAACACAACCAAATGGTGATGAAAAAAGTTGATGGGGCTCTCAGCGGCACCTATACATGCAGTCTGCTATGTGATTTGATCCATTCTGAAGGTGCTGAGGTTATTGCTGAGTACGGCTCAGATTTCTATAAAGGCATGCCAGCGGTTACCGTTAATAAATTTGGCAGCGGGGAAGCTTGGTATATAGCTTCCAGTCCTGATAAAGAGTTTCTGCAGTCGCTGCTCACGAACCTATGCAAGGACAAAGGGATTGAGCCAATCTTGTCCGTACATACAGGGGTCGAAGTAACACGCAGAAATAAAGATGGGAAATCCTTTACTTTTATTTTGAACCATAACTCTGAGCCTTCTGAGCTTCAGCTTGGCGCTCAGCAGCGAACAGAGCTTCTCACGGGTGAGATTGTCAGCGGCACTTACAGCTTATCTGCTAAAGGCGTTATGATTATTGAACAATAAAACATTTGCCTATTGAAATCGTTATTGAAATCGCCCTGGATAAGCTCCGCAGCTGGGTGTTTGGCATATGCTGTTGATAAAAGCCCGGTGTGAGGGGAGCTGCACTTTTGTCTACGAAGCGGCAACGTCATTTATTGAGCTTGCTCGTGCTCATAATGTATGTTTTACTCGTTCTTTTGTTATTAGCCATATTTCTTTAAATAAAGGGTTGCCTGCGACTAAATCATTAGTCGGGGGCAATCCTTTTTTTAATGTAAGAAAGAATATTATTTGCTCCAGATTATCTTGTATATCTCCGTCAAAGCTGATGCAGCATCCAGAGGACATTGATGGCGTTTTTGTTTGTGTTGGAATATTGCAACCTGCTATTACAAATAATGAACCAGAAGAAAGCAAAGCGGTTACGGAACTTTAGCTTCAGGCATAGAGAAAAACCGTAGCGGAAAAGGAGGATGGTTTTGTGGCGACCAAAAGCAAAAGTCATTACAAAAAAATGTCCATGTCACCAAAAGAATATCAATCGTTCGCAAAAACGATGGAGCCGCCTCGATCTGTACTTGGGAATTGTTTGAAAGCATTCGTTTTCGGCGGGGCAGTATGTGTATTTGGACAGGTTATACAGGAGCTTTATGTCCATTTGATGGGAATGAGCGAAGAAGCGGCAAGCAATCCAACCGTTGCCACGCTTATTTTGATATCCGTTATTTTAACGAGCCTAGGCGTGTACGATAAAATTGCGCAATGGGCTGGTGCTGGCTCAGCAGTGCCTGTAACCGGATTTGCCAATTCCATGTGTTCGGCTGCTTTGGAGCATCGGAGCGAGGGTCTTGTGCTTGGTGTTGGCGGCAATATGTTTAAGCTGGCTGGTTCAGTGATTGTTTTCGGTACAGTCGCAGCTTTCTTCGTAGGTATCGCTCATCTTATTCTCGGAACTGGGGGTCAGTAATATGCTGCGAGGGAAACAATCATGGTGGTTTGAGAAACGCCCGGTAATAATCGGCGAAGCGACCGTGGTCGGTCCTGATGAGGGAGATGGTCCGCTTGCAGCCGATTTTGATCTCGTCCATCCTGAGCTAGACATGCAGCAAAAAAGCTGGGAGAAGGCAGAGCGGCTGCTGCTGGAGCAAGCCTCGGAGTTTGCAATTCAAAATGCCGGCATCGAACGCGACCAGCTTCAGTTTTTTGTCGGCGGAGATCTCATGAATCAAATTATTAGCAATAGCTTTGCTGCTCGATCACTAGGAGTACCGTACATTGGCGTATTTGGCGCATGCTCCACCTCGATGGAATCATTGGCGCTTGCATCGCTCTTCGTGAATTCAGGCTCAGCCACTCATGTGCTGGCAGGCACTTGCAGTCACAATTGCACAGCTGAGAAGCAATTTCGTTATCCAACGGAATATGGCTCACAGAAGCCGCCTACCGCTCAATTTACGGTTACGGGTTCTGGCGCAGCTGTTGTCGCTGCAGAAGGTGACGGCCCAGTCGTGGAATGTGCAACCATCGGGAAAGTCATAGATCTCGGCATCACAGATCCATTTAATATGGGAGCTGCAATGGCGCCCGCAGCTGTAGATACGATACAAGCCCATTTTAACGATACAGGCCGATCTCCTCGTGATTATGATTTAATTGTAACGGGTGATTTGGCTGGAGTAGGGCATCCCATTGCAAAGGAATTGCTTATGAAAAACGGCGTTCCGATGAACGAAACAGTGTTTGGCGATTGCGGCCTTATGGTATATGACGTTCAGAAGCAGAAGGTACAGGCAGGGGGCAGTGGATGTGGTTGTTCAGCCGTCGTTACTTACGGACATCTGCTCAAACGAATCAAGAAAGGCGAATTAAACCGAATTTTAGTCGTGGCGACGGGCGCATTATTATCGCCGCTCTCGTTCCAGCAAGGCGAGAGTATTCCATGTATAGCACATGCTGTTGCCATTAGCGCAGGAGGGAGCAAGCATATATGATCTTTTTGTGGGCTTTTTTAGTTGGTGGAGGAATTTGTGTGATCGGTCAGCTGATGTTTGATGTTCTTAAGCTGACTCCTGCCCATACGATGTCGACCTTAGTGGTCATTGGCGCTATCGTTGATGGTTTTGACTTATATGAACCGCTCGTCAAGTTTGCTGGAGCGGGAGCTACGGTTCCGATAACAAGCTTTGGTAATGCCCTCGTACACGGCGCATTAACCGAATTGCATACGCAAGGCTGGATTGGCGTTATATCGGGTATCTTTAAAGTAACTAGTGCCGGCATTTCGGCAGCGATTATATTTTCCTTCTTGGCAGCACTTGTCGTCAGGCCAAAAGGATAACCATTTATACACTTAAGTTGGAGGGTCCTGTGGGATCTTCCAATTTTTTTTGTAGCGAAAAAATTTGTGTACTGTAAAGGAAGTACTGTAAAATAGTAGTATTGAATACTAACTCATGCGTTATTTCGGGAGGTTATGAAATGGATATTCGTCCTGCAGACATGCAATTATGTTCTACTATTCTCCGAAACTTAGAATCTTGTATCCTCGGCAAACAGGAAGAGATCCAAAGATTGTTAATTGCCGTCGTTGCAGGTGGACATGTTCTGCTTGAAGACGTGCCAGGCACGGGCAAAACACAATTAGTGAAAGCGTTGGCAAAGTCAATAGGCGGCCAGTTCCGCCGGATACAATGCAATCCCGACTTGCTGCCAACTGACATAACAGGCGTTTCCATTTACCATCCCAAACAAGAAACCTTTTTATTTCGTCCGGGTCCAATTATGGCCAATATATTGCTAGCCGATGAAATCAATCGCGCAACAACGAAGACACAATCTGCATTGCTTGAGGCGATGGAAGAAGGACATGTAACGGTTGATGGCGATACATATGAGCTGCCTCGTCCGTTCGTTTTGCTCGCTACCCAAAATCCAATTGAATTTGAAGGCACTTATACGCTTCCGGAGGCGCAGCTGGACCGGTTCATGATGAAGCTGTCGCTCGGGTATCCAAGTGAAACAGATGAGCAGCAAATGGTGCTCTCTAATGAAGGAATACATCCATCTGATCGCATTCAGCAAATGATTAATATATCCGATATGATCCAAATTCAGGACCAAGCGCTTAAGGTGCATATTGATGACGCCGTAGGCAAATATTTAGTTTCATTAATAAGAGGAACGAGAGAAAACGCGAATGTAATGCTCGGTGCAAGTCCTCGTGCAGCGCTAGCGCTGGCAAGAGCGGCTAAAGCGAGCGCTTATATTCAGCAGAGACAGTTTGTAACGCCTGATGATGTGAAGGAACTTGCTCCATACGTGCTTTCGCACAGACTTCTTCTGAGAATGGAAGCTAGAATGAACGGTCTTAAAGCGGAGGATATCATCGAGCAGGTGATTCAGTCCACGAAAGTACCGGTTCGGCTAGAGCGTTAGTCGTATGACAGCGGCCAAATCTTCGAAGCTGCGGATGCAGCTTGTCGCAGTCATTTATTTGACCAGTCTGTTCTACTTTTTATTTCAAGGCGGCAAAACCGCGATGATGCTCTTCATGATTTTGAATTTATTAATTATTTATTTAGTGCTTGGCAGGTGGAGCGGAATTAACAAGGTGACGGGCAGCAGAGTGTATGCGATGCCTGGAGCAACAACAATCGATCAATCTTTATCAGCAGGCAGCACGCTAGAAGTAAGCCTTTCCATGAAAATACCTGGCTATTATCCGCTTCCATACGTCATTGTTAGAGATCAGCTGCATCGTCATAATGGACAAAGGCTGGCATTCGAGACTTCCTTCGTGCCGAATTGGAAGCGTGCGGGCCATGTCGTGTATCAAACGCCTCCGCTGCAGCGCGGCGAGTACCGATTTACTCATACAGAGTGCTTGTCTTATGATGTTTTCGGTTTGTTCGAGCATTCAGGGAAATTCGGATCAGAGACGGTGCTTAATGTGCTGCCTCAGACAGTTCCGCTTAGGCAGTGGAATGGCATTCAGCGCGGGATTCGCGGTCCTTACTCTCATGCCATCGCGTCACGCTCAGCGAAGGAAACGACACAAATTAACGGCGTTCGTGAATATTTATACGGAGACCGTTTGTCACGTGTCCATTGGAATGCGACGGCGAAGACGGGCGAGTGGAAATCGAAAGCTTTCGAGCGTGAGTCATTGCCGCGTACGCTAGTCATCCTTGATCGACATTCAAGCAGCTACAAAGGTGAACTCGCGACTCGCTTCGAATTAGCCGTATCCGTTGCAGCTTCATTGCTCGAGAACGGTCTCAAAAGTGATACGGCAATGGGGCTGCTCTCCATTGGAGACTCCATGACATTCGTTACACCCAAATCAGGCATTGATCAACGAAATATGGTGATGAGGCATTTAACCTTTGTAGATGCAAATGCAGCGAGGCCTTTGTATCCGTCGCTTCAGCAAGCTGATTCTACGATTGAAGCCGGAAGTTTTGCAGTCCTCATTACTCCTGAGACTGGCGCGGATGTCATTCGAAGCATGGAGTGGCTCTCACGCAAAGGAATTACCCCTTGCTTGATTCATATCTCCTCGTCGGTTGATTTATTAAGCCATAATACTTCTTGGAAACGTGTATTGCGCGAACGCGGCTGGCCTGTATTTGAAGTTCGTCAGCTGCAAGAGCTCCCAACGGTATTGGAAGGGAGCGGAATTGCATGAAGCAAATGATGAAATCAATTGGTGTGTATTTAACGACGAACTGGTTTGAGAAGCTGAGATCTATATTTATTGCCATTATTTTAGCGAATGTAATTACAATATTTGAAGGTTATTGGTGGGACGAAACGTACGCCATTGCCTACTACACTTTATTTGCGGCGGCAGCAATTGATATATTGCTTCCTCCCCGCTGGAAATTTCTGAAGCTTCTTTTTCAAGTAATGGCAGCTATTTTTATTACAACGCAATGGGCAAGAATGGAATGGATTGTTGCAAGTCCACAGGGCTGGCAAGAGTGGCTGTGGTGGCTGCAGGTACATCTCGTTCAGCTTAATCCATTTATATGGATAAGTGGGGCGATGCTTATGCTCTACGTGCTGTTTGGAATATGGACGATCACAAGAGTTCGAATGTTCGGATTTGTAGGCGTAAGCATTTTGGTGTTAACCATCGCAGATTCCTTTACGCCGATCTGGCTGTGGGATGAAGTAGGGATGGTCGTCTTTATTGGTTTGCTCTGGATGGTCGCTGGCCACTTGTCGAGGCTGAAGCGCGAGCATCCGAATAGCTGGAAAGAGCTAATCGAGTATCCGCTGCGATTAATGGTGCCGATTGCACTCGTTTTATCTATTCTCATGATTGTAGGATTGAATATGCCCTCAATTGCTCCTATTCTTCAGGATCCTTATACGATCTGGAAGGAAGCTAAAGGGGAGAGGGTTCAGGTGTTTTTAGGCGATAAGGGCACAGATGTGATATCGCCGAACCGATCAGGCAATGCGAGCTCCGGATATAGTCGAAGCGACGATAAGCTTGGTGGTGGATTTGAATTTGATTATTCACCGATGATGACCGTCACGACCTCGCATCGCAGCTACTGGCGCGGGGAGTCCAAAGCTTTTTACACGGGTGACGGATGGATTGATGTAAGTCCCAGGCTTGCTGGCGAAGAAAATATTTCAGTTGTAAAGGGAGAAGTATTCCCTTCATTAGATGATCCGCCAAAAGCTGGGGTTAAGCAAGTCAATCAGATTGTTACAATGATTCGAAAGGATGTTTATCCGGTTCTTTTTGCTGCTGCACCACTTTCGAAGATCAATTGGATTGAAAATGAAGAGGCAGCTATTCCAACCAGCTTGAGATGGGAGCCTAGCTCAGGCGAGCTGCGGCTGCTGAACTGGTCCATGCAAAACCGCAAATACCCGCAAACGTATTCGGTTACGTCGTCAGTACCTGTTTTAGATGAAGCGCTGCTGAGGACATCCAAAGCTGGCTGGTCAGATAAGGGAGAGGCTTCACGCCATTCATTTTACTTGCAATTGCCTGAATCATTGCCGGATCGAGTCAAGCAGCTTGCAGAGCAGGTCACCGCTGGGGCTGCTAATGATTATGATAAAGCTAGATTGTTGGAGTCGTATTTAAGGCTCAATTACAACTATAATAATTTGCCCGATGAATCGAAGCTCACAGGATCTACCAGCGATTTCGTTGATCAATTTCTGTTCGAGCTAAAAGAAGGCTATTGCGATTATTTTTCCACTTCAATGGCCGTTATGGCGCGTAGCTTAGGCCTTCCGACGAGATGGGTTAAAGGATTTGCTCCTGGTGCGCTGCCAGCTAGTGACTTCGGCCCTCCAGGCGGTTACAGGGAGGAAGAAGTAAATCCAAGCGGAGCAGGCACCTACACGGTTCGAAATTCAGATGCTCATTCTTGGGTAGAAATTTATTTTGAAGGTACTGGCTGGATTCCTTTCGAAGCAACAGCGGGTTTCTCATTCCCGTATACGCTGCCTGAAGAAGAGGTTGCTGCTTTGCCAGATCTGGAACTAAGCGATAACGATGCTGCAGCAGCAGGAGATACAGAAGGCTCATCAAGCTCGCAGGTTTGGTTATGGAGCTCCATATCACTACTCATCGTTGCTGCAATTGCATGGCTCATTATTCGTCGTGACAAGCTTATCTTTTCTTGGAGAAAGCTCCGCCATGGATCATACACAACAAATGATCGAATCGTACTTGAGACGCAAAAGCTGCTGCGCATTTGCAAAAAGCGTGGAATGGAGCGCGAAGACCATGAGACGCTGCGCGAGGCCGTATTGCGCTGGTCGCAAAATCAGAAGCGGCTGCGTGAAGATTTTAAAATTGTGCTGAATGGGTTTGAGCAAGCAAAATACAGCCCTGTTATGGCGTCATCCGAAGAAGCGGATCGATTCGTCGTTAAAGTACGCTCACTCATTGATCAATTAAGATAACATACGAACAAATACCGCTCGCCAGAGAAATTGGTAGCGGTATTTTTTTGCAACAAATTTAGTTTGTATGGTATAGTTTCGTAAGATAGCAAGCAGAAAGCAGAGGGATATCCATTATGTTTGAACGGCTGTTGCCGCATATGCGCGTCAATACAGTATATGAAATTAACTTAGATGAGCTGCATGCAAGAGGCGTTCGCGGCATCATTACGGATTTGGATAATACGCTTGTCGGTGCCAAGGAGGCGTTAGCTACGCCTGAGCTTGTGCAGTGGCTTGATTACGTACGTTCTCGGGGCTTTCAGGTTGTTATCGTATCCAATAACAACGAGACACGCGTCGGGAAGTTTGCTGCGCCGCTGAATATTCCATATATTCATGCTGCTCGCAAGCCAGCTGGCAAATCGTTCAAGAGAGCGCTTAGTGTACTCCGCCTTGCACCTGAGGAAACCGTCGTAATCGGAGATCAGATGCTGACGGATGTGCTTGGGGGTAACCGTATGGGGTTATACACCATCCTTGTCACACCAATCGCTCCTGCTGATGAAGGTATAATGACACGAGTGAATCGTCGTATTGAACGAATAGCGTTAGTGCGTTTAAGGAAAAAAGGGTTATGGTATGAGGGGGAAACAAAGTGATGGAACAACAACTTAGTCAGGCATATGGATCATGTGCGGGCTGTGGAGTGGCGCTTCAGATTAAAAGTTCTGATTTGCCAGGTTATTTGCCGGAGGCGGCTGTCGGTCGCGAACCGGTTATTTGCCAGCGATGCTTCCGAATTCGCAATTATAATGAAGCTTCATCCGTAGCGGTTGATCAGGATGACTTCTTAAAGCTGCTTGGCAGCATCGGAAATACGGATAGCCTCGTTGTGCATATTGTCGATCTGTACGATTTTGAAGGAAGTTTGATTTCGGGCTTGCAGCGTTTTGTCGGAAACAATCCAGTGCTGCTAGTCGTGAACAAAATTGATTTGCTGCCGAAAGCGATGAACGTCAATCGACTTCGGAATTGGGTTCAGAAGCAAGCAAAGGAAGAGGGACTGCGCACAGTCGATGTGGTCCTATGCAGCGCGAAGCGGAATATGGGCTTCGAGCGGGTTATTGAAGCGCTTGAGCAGTACCGGAATGGCCGAGATGTCTATGTGGTTGGCGCGACGAATGTCGGCAAATCAACCTTGATTAATCGTCTAATTCGAGATTACAGCGATATGGAACGTGAGCTGACTACTTCTCGTTATCCGGGAACAACGCTTGATGCCGTTCATATTCCGCTTGAGGATGGGAAAGCGATTATTGATACCCCAGGTATCGTCTATACGACACGTATGACAGAAGTTGTACCGCGGAGCTTCCTAGGCTCACTATTGCCGGACAAGCCAATTAAACCGCTCGTCTATCAATTGAACTCAGGTCAATCGCTGTTTATTGGCAGCCTTGTTCGATTCGATTTTGTTGAGGGTGATCGCCAATCCTTTACGTTCTATGTTTCAAACGCGCTCAACATGCATCGTACGAAGCTGGAGCGGGCGGATGAGTTGTATGCAGATCACCGTGGACAATTGCTCGGAGGACCATCGCTTGAAGAACTAGAAACGATTCCTGCTTGGACTAGGCATTCACTTCGCGTTAAGCGCGGCTTGAATAAGGACGTATTTATATCCGGTCTTGGCTGGATACAAGTGAACGGTACTGGTGGAGCTGTTATTGACATCTATGCGCCGAAGGGCGTTAAGGTCATGCTTCGCGACTCGATGATCTAAACACATGTCACTTGGAAGGGGAATTCACTGTGACGAATATGAGCGCAGGAAACCAGATTGACAGCAATACTCTTTTGTTCGGCGTCATCGGCGATCCGATAAGGCATTCGAAATCACCTATTATGATGAACCGTGCCTTTCGGGAAACGGGAATTAACGGTGTATACACTGCTTTTCATGTTACGAGTGATCGTATCGGAGATTTTGCCGCTGGTGTTCGTGCAATGGGCATTCGAGGTGTTAATGTTACGATCCCCCATAAGCTGGACATTATGTCCGTGCTTGATGAGATCGATGCAAGCGCGCAGGCGATTGGCGCGGTTAATACGATTGTCAACGACGCTGGCCGCCTAATCGGTTATAATACCGATGGCATTGGTTATGTGCGTTCGTTGAAGGAAGAAGCGGAGCGTGAGCTTGCCGGGAAACGAATCGTCGTTATCGGCGCAGGCGGCGCAGCCCGCGGCATCATTTATGCTCTAGCAAGCGAGAATCCTGCGCGAATTACGGTGGCCAACCGTTCCGTAGACCGGGCAAAAGAGCTTGCAGATTCATTGCAAAATAAAGTAGATATTGAAGCGATTTCGAATGATGAGCTGCAAACCGCATGCGAGCAAGCCGATATCGTGATTAACACGACATCAGTAGGCATGTTCCCTCATACGGAGGAGACGCCAATTGATGCAAGCTGGCTGAAGCTGGGCGCGGTTGCAAGTGATTTAATATACAATCCTTTGAAAACGAAATTTTTGCAGCAAGCAGAGCTGCGCGGCTGCCGCATTCATGGCGGGCTTGGCATGTTTATTTATCAGGGCGCATATGCCTTTGAATATTGGACAGGCCAGCCAGCACCCGTCACAGCGATGCGCGAAACGGTACTTGCTTCATTGCAAGGCTAAACTTATTTATTGAAGCAATCAAACAGACGAATTATTGAGATGAAAGAAGGAACACTTATTATGCTTACAGGCAAACAAAAACGATATTTAAGAGCGCTAGCTCATCATTTGACACCGATTTTCCAAGTCGGAAAGGGCGGTACTAACGATCACCTCGTTCGTCATATCGAGGAGGCAATTGAGTCGCGTGAGCTTATCAAAGTTTCTGTTCTTAACAACTGTCTAGACGATCCTAAGGAAATCGGCGTTGAAGTTGCTAAATCAGCGGGCGCGGAGCTTGTACAAGTGATCGGCAAAACGATCGTTCTGTACAAAGAATCGAAGGACAACAAACAAATCGAGCTTCCTACAGCTGCTCGCAAATAATATGGACCGAGACTTGTGCGGCGAATGCAGCTTTTTGTCATAAAGGGCATACTAGAAGACACGATAGCTGTTAACGCTTCGACTTTGCTTGATAGGGAGGCGTTCAACAAGTGAGTAAGATAGGAATTATGGGCGGCACCTTCGATCCCATCCATATCGGTCATTTGATTGCTGCAGAAACTGCACGAGAGCAGAGCGGCTTGGACGAGGTGTGGTTTATCCCGTCATACGGACCACCGCTCAAAGCGAATGAGCCAGGCGTTAGCGGAGAGCGGCGCTACGAAATGGTATGCGATGCTATCGAGAGCAACAAGGCCTTTCGAGCGCTTGATGTTGAATTGCAGCGTGGTGGTGTGAGCTATTCCTACGATACGATCGTAGAGCTGCAGGGGCGTTATCCGAACCATTCTTTTTCTTATATTATCGGTTCAGATCGCATCAACGACCTGCCGAAGTGGCATGAAATCGAGCAGCTAGCTGCTCGGATATCATTTATTGGATTAGAGCGTCCAGGCAATCCGGTCGATATATCCGCACTGCCGTTTTTTTTGCAGGAGCGGGTCAGCTTGGTTCACATGCCTGCCATTGCGATTTCTTCAACAGCGATTAGGAGCAAGGTGAAAGCTGGGCAGTCTGTTCAATACTTAGTGCCTGATTCGGTGAATAGCTACATGAGGAGGTACAACCTGTATGAATCGTGAGCAAATGATCGAAAAAGTAAGAGCGGAAATGCCTGAGCGAAGATGGCTGCATACACAGGGAGTTATGGAAACTGCGGTCATATTAGCTAATAGGTTTGGCGAAGATGCTGTACGAGCTGAGCTTGCTGCCATTTTGCATGATGTTTCTAAGTACTGGAATGTCGATCGTATGCAGAAGGTCATTCGCGATCAAGCATTGCCAGCAGAGCTTTTACTTTATGATAAAGAATTGTGGCATGCACCCGTTGGGGCGTGGGTAGCCGAACATGAATTTGGTGTGGCGGACACCGAAGTGCTGGACGCTATTCGCTACCATACATCTGGTCGCCGCGGCATGTCGAAACTTGAGAAAATTGTTTGCCTTGCCGATTATATGGAGCCAGGGCGAGAGTTTCCAGGAGTAGACAAAATTCGCGAGCTTAGCGAGCATTCATTGGATCAAGCATTGCTTGCTGGCTTTAACTCTACAATTTCCTTCTTATTAGAAAAAGGAAAACGAATATTTCCGCTAACAATAGAAGCAAGAAATAGTTTATTAGAATAATATTTAACAGGAGGCTGAGCTATGGCGTTACATTCGGATCAATTGCTTCAAATCACAGTCGCAGCAGCAGAAGACAAAAAAGCGGTGCGCGTTGTTGCTTTGAACTTAAAAGAAATTTCCTTGGTGGCGGATTATTTCGTCATTTGCAGCGGTAACTCGGATACACAAGTACAAGCTATCGCAACAGAAATTCGGAAACAAGCTGAGAAAAATGGCAATCGCGTGCGCGGAATCGAAGGTATGGATTCGGCAAGATGGGTGCTGATTGACCTCGGCGACGTTATCGTTCACGTATTCCATCGCGATGAGCGTGAATATTACAACATTGAGCGGCTATGGTCCGATGCGAAGGTTGTGGAGTTTGCATGAGTTTTGTAGCCGGAACAACTTTGACTTTAAGGGTGGCACGCGAGGTGTCGCCCTACGGCTATTTTTTGAGCGATGAAGAATCGGATGTGCTCATGCATTATACCGAGCTTGTAGGCTCTAAGCCAAAAATCGGCGATGCAGTAGAAGTATTCATTTTTTACGATTCCGAGGATCGATTGGCTGCTACGATGAAGAAGCCGCTTCTCCAGCTAGGTGAGCTTGCTCGCCTGAAAGTAGCGGACGTTCATCCAAGGCTTGGCTGCTTCCTAGAAATGGGGCTTGGCAGACAATTGCTGCTTCCGCTTTCGGAGCTGCCGGAGAGCATTGAGTACAGACCTCTTCCTGGCGATGAAGTATTTGTTGTGATGAAGCATGACAAAATAGGAAGACTCGTAGCGAAAATTGCTTTTGAAGAGGAACTCTCGGAGCTTGTCTTCCATGCACCTGAGAGCTGGAATAATCAATGGGTTGAAGGCTGGGTAACAAAAACGCTGCAGCTCGGCTCGTTCGTCATGATTGATGGCGGCGTTGTAGGGTTTGGCGTTTATGGGCTTATTCCAAGCGCAGAACGAATCCGTCCGCTTAGACTTGGTGAGCGTGTAAGCGCTCGTGTTACTTTCATTCGTGAGGATGGCAGAGCTAACCTCTCCATGGCGCAGCGTAAGGAAGTAGGACGTTTGGAGGATGCTGATCGACTGCTTGCCTTCATTAAAGAACGACCAGGCGGTGGAATGCCTTACTCTGATCAGACGGATGCCGACATTATTAAACAAAAATTCGGGATTAGCAAAGGTGCCTTCAAACGCGCTTTAGGCAAGCTGATGAGAGAAAGGCTTGTCACTCAGAAAGGCAGCTGGACTTATTTGGCTGAACCGTCTGATGCGACGACGGAGCAAGCAGGAGAGCAAGCGAACGCTTCAGGCTCCTCAGCTGAAGGAGCTGACGGGCAATGACACGCTCTTATGGACAGTTCGCTACTGTCTATGATCAGCTGATGGAGGATATGCCCTATGCAGAATGGCTGGGCTTCGCAAGGGCCGGCTGGTCGCGCTATGGCATGCCTGCTACTGTCGTAGATCTTGGTTGCGGTACAGGGAGCATCTCGATTCCGTTAGCACGCTCGGGTTTCCATGTGTATGGAATTGATTTGTCATCGGACATGCTTACCGTTGCACGCAGCAAGTGGGATGAGACGCCTCAGGCTGTTACGAGACCGCGCTCCGGTTCGATTCGGTGGCTGCAACAGGATATGCGTGAATGGGAGCTGCAAGAGCCCGTTGATGCGGTCATTTCGTTTTGTGATTGCTTGAACTACTTGACGGAGGAAGAGGATATTGAGGCGGCTTTCCGCGCTACCTATGCTGGCCTTCGCAGCGGCGGTTCCTTTTTATTCGATATGCATCCGCCAAAGCAGCTCATTCGTTATGCGGAAGAACAGCCCTTTGTGCTTGATGAGCGTGATGTAGCCTATATATGGACATGCGACTTTGAAGAGGAGCGCTGCGAGATTGAGCATAACCTAACGATATTCTCGCGTGACCGCGATTCAAAGTTTTATCGGTTTGAAGAATCACATGTGCAGCGCGCTTACGATCCAGACTGGATCGAGTCAGCTCTGTACCGTGCGGGCTTTAAAACGGTTGACCGTTACGCAGATTTTGAGCTGAAGCCAGCTGACAGCGAGTCAGAGCGTTTGTTCTTCGCAGCAATCAAATAATATGATCCACTAGAGATGGGTGTCTCATAGAGTCTAACTAGACTTTATGGGAAACCCTTTTTTGATCTGTGCGGCTATTCGCAGAAAACGTCGCTATATAAGAGACGACAATAGGAGACTGTGGTGCGTTAGTACCTATACGTGCTTATAGAGTGGAATCGTCATGAGAGTACGCTCGAAAGTTCGCTGTAAGAACACATATGCGCTTATAGAGGAAAAGCAACCCTGGTTTGTGGTGGTTAAGCACACATATGTGCTTAATGAGTGGAATCGTCGTGAGATCACGCTCGAAAGTTCGCTGTAAGAACAAATATGCGCTTATAGGGGAAAAGTAACTCTGGTTTGTGG
>NZ_JBFTPA010000019.1:0-162429 GCF_056398245.1 Paenibacillus sp. 01T47 | reverse complement strand
GGTTATCCAGCGGCTTAATTTTTCAAAACCTTCGATAGAATTCGAAAACGAGAGATGCCGTTTTGAAATGACGATTCCTCGGAAATTTGTGGACTGTGCCACGTGAGTTTCTTTGGCCATGTCAATTCCTATGACAAGATGCGAGGTGGYAATTTGTTCAATCCGTTGATTTTGTGCGTCTGATTGCTTAAACTTCATAGTAAGAGCGCCTCCTTGATGTGTTGTCGACAAACCCATCATACCGAGGTGCTCCTTTTTTGACAAAGACTATTTCTTAGCCTCAACAGGAATGTTTAGCTTAACAGGACCGAGAGCCGAATGGCCCGAAGCGTGAATATGGTGTTATACGAGCCGGAAGCAGGTGATTCCAGACCTCTAAATTCCCGATAAACCCTTATGGATCAAGGGATCATGTCATTTGTAAAACAATCCCAATCGACTGCAAATATTCCGATTTTTCGTGAAAGTTATATGAAATCGTATATCCCATAGTTATACGATTTCTCCCCTCCTCCTTCGTATATCCGTTTTGGTTCGCATAACTTCATAAGGATATGCGAAGTGCAAAACCAAGATCACTTCATCATGAACGTCAATTGGAACGCTGCTGTGCAATTCTTTCTTCAGAATTGTAAATCTCGAAGCTTATTTCGTATACATATCTAATGAGACTTTTTGTTCCTGAAAGGTTCTTTCATCAATAATGAGCCAATCAGTACGCGCGCGCATTGCAATATAAGATGCATGCCTATGGTCACGCGGCAAACATTTCGGGAGTGAGAGTCTCTCCTCATACGTTCCGGCACTCGATGGCGAAGTTTCACATTTTGAACGGAGGCGATCCGTTGACTCTTCGGCGCATTTTGGGACATGCCACCCTCGATATGGTCGATTACTATGTCAAATTATTCAGCAGCGATATAAAACAGCAGCATAAAAAATAGAGTCCGGTGGAAAACATGAAACGCATCTTAGCGACGCCGTGCATGACGCGGAGTTACAAGCTACACAATTCCGATATGCCGAGTTTAGCGGCCAATTAGTGAAAAGGCATCTCTGTAGCATGCCAGAACGAAAAATATTTAGTTCTTGCATCCTTGTTGTATATGTTAATAAGAAAGAGAGTGTGCCACCGTCGGCACCCTTTCTGTAGTTTTCGGTTTATTCCTTCGGAAACTCAACCTCCGGATATGACGGATTCGGCTTGCTGATCAAGCCACCGCCGGTTTCTTTTAAATGCTTGTTGAAAAAATCCAAAACGTACCGGTTCACGATATCCGCGCTTCGTTCGCCGTCAATGTCGCCCGTTATGCCGAGCTGCTTCAAAAGTTTTGAATAAAGCTGTAAGTCGGTGAAGTTGTAATGCTCCGTACCTTCAATATACACCATTGATGCTTGGTCTATGATTTTGTATTCCTTTTTTCGTTCCTCAATCATCTTGTTGAATTCTTCTTTCGTTAAACCCGAATTTTTGATTTCTTCATCAGAAATCTTTCCACTCAGCGCCTTGTTTTTGATGTTCATAAAGCTGGTCGATTCCATGAACAGAAACGGCTTTGAAATCGCCTGCTTGTCGTTGACATTGTACAATGAACCGTCCATGTTGATTCCTGCTTTAATTCTGTGATTTGAATATGCGGCGTTAAACGCCGTGGCGCCGCCGAATGAGTGACCCATCATCCCGATGTTATCCATATCGAGTTTTCCCTCAAAGGCATCACGATTCAGCTGATCCAACTGGTTGATGACAAAGTCGGCGTCGTGCGTCCAAATGTTCCCGAGCTTGCTGATGTTTTCGGAAACTCCGTTCATATATGGCTCGGTTGTTAAGCCTGTCACCCGTCCGTCTGGAAAAGCCGTTGCCATTGTGCTGTAAGTATGATCGATAGCCACTGCGACAAATCCATGACTTGCCAGATGCTCGGCTTGGGAAGCGTGCAGCAGCCGGCTTGTTCCGAAGCCGTGGCTGATTACGACGACTGGATATCGGGCTTCAGCTAATGAAATCGTGGTGTTTTCGTATGAGTTAGTTTTGATATAGCGCCAATAGTCCAAAGCAAACGCGGGAAGGCCGAATCCATCTGCGAACCTCTCGATATACTCGTGAAATGTGCTTGCGTCTTCGGAAAAGAGAGGTGCCTGTTTCTGTCCATTCAAACCTTGTGCGGGGTACCATACTTGGACCATCAGTTCTCTATGATCGTGCGGATTTTTTGTCAGCGTTTCTTCTCTGCCGCGGTCGGTCAAATGAAACATCTTCGTCCCGACCGAATAAGCACCGTCAGGCTTAGGCAAATCGAAAACGGGCAGGTATACAGACAGGAAGACGGAGACCGCCAACATGGCGATTGTTAGAACATACAAGCCATATTTCAACAGCTTCCACATCCTGATATGAAACCTTTTTCCGAAGATCGCGATAAAGGCGAGGACGACGGAGATCAGATAGATCAAAACCATTTGCCATCTGTACCCCTCAAAAAAAAGCTGTCCCGCCAATAAGCCAATGTTCGCAAATCCGGCTGACGCCGCAAGCTTTCTCGGCATTTTTTGCTGAAACAGCATGACAAAAGACAAAAGAGTTAATAATATTTCGAAAGTTCTCATGATTTCTCCATTATATAAGTTGTTGGTGGTCTTATACATAACGAATGTGTGGTTCGATTGGTTGCAAAAATATTCCTTTTGGCTGCATTAAAAAAAACGTTGGATTGCCCAGAGGTTGCAGCTTATGATGTTGTGGTTCGCTCTAAGCTAGTTCTCCTTTATCTGTTTCACATGTATACGGTAAACCCATTATCGCTTTGAGAAAGCATGGACATGTTGCAAACGACTATTATATCTTTCATAAGTAATATGACAGTATCAGCTTCGTATATCTCGTGAAACTCAGGTTCGCAAATCCTTTTCTGCGCATAAACCGTGAACACCTGATTCGTATATCTAAGCTAAAAAAATCAAAGTTATGCGAAAACAAAGCACCAAAAGCGAAGTAGGGAAATAGATTAAACCCTTGTTGCACAAGGGTTTAATCTATTTATGAAGGCTCAAAAAATGGTTCGCATAATTGAATTTGATATGGCTTAACATTTTATCCTTAACAAAGAATTTTTTGAATAATAATCATGATGTTGTTATCGACTATTACGTTACCTATAGTGATAAAACGAGTTATATGATGGAAGCATCAAGAGATTTAAACATTAACATTAAATTTATTGTATTGCTGGTTGACAAGAATGAGTTATTACGAAGAGATAGTCAGAGACCTCTTAGACATCAAATGGGTGATCGTTGTATTATAGGGCTTAACGAGATACTAAAGTCAAATCCACCTGAGAAGCACATCATGAATACAACGCACACTGATATTGAGGAAGTTGTAGATGAGATTTTGAGAAATCCAAGGTTTCTTTTAGATTCTTCGTCATAGCATTCAAAGTGTTGATAGCTAAACAGCCTGCCGGAGTGATCTGGCAGGCTGTTTACGATTAAAAATGAATTAAGTTACCTCAGTCTTATAATTCCGATTCACTGACTTGTGCTCGGATGCCTCTTATTGTCTCCATTCAACATCGTGAACGGTTAGCTCGATACGAGGTGTTTTATAAATGCAATTCGTACTATTTGATCATCCCATATAGGCCCGCGCCATACCACTTCGTAATCTAACTTACTATTCATTTTAATCACGGGGATATTTGATTCTTCAGTATGGGAGTAGACTAATTGTACACCCTTAATTCGTGCTTCCTCTTCTAATTTTAGCTTAAGTTCGTAGGCGATCCCTCGTTTACGATAATCTTTATCGACCCATAGTTGGTAAACTTCCATAAGCTGACCATCTTCGGGAAACAAAGCTCGATCTATCCTCCGTAAAATACTAAAATCAGGAACATCGTCACGATTTCTTACTCGATACATCAATAATCCAATCTTTTTCTTGTATGATTGGTCTTCACAAATAAATGCACCTATTCCATTATCATCATTCTCTATAAAGGAAGAAACTGTATGCCGGTGCTCCATTATTTCTTCAGGTGTCTTATCGGCATTTGTTGTTGTCGTTCCTTCACTTTTAAAATCTATACTAAATATGAAATCCAAATTACAAGCCAAGGCCTTTCTTATAACGATCATCTTTCAACTCTCCCAATATACGCTTCATGTACTTTTACATAATAAGTAATATTAAAAATCGCATCTATCAATTTGAGAACCCACACCATGTAAAGTAGGTGAAGACCTTGCTCGAGAATAAGAGTTATTTCGACTATATTGTTCTCAATCCTTTCTAATATGGAAAATTGTAGCATGAGAAAAATAACTATGTAAATGGTTTTCTACTTACAGAGGTGATTAACGTATTCTGCTCGTTAACGTAATGAAGCTGCCCATCGTTCCGGCAGCTTCATCATAGGTGTTTATTGTGCTATCGTTCCCTGTTAGCTTATCAATTTGTTCCTCTAACTTCTCAATTCGTACAAAAAGACATTAAGTGAATTTACTTTTATATTTTCCACAGTTTGCTTATCTTCATCTCTTGCTTCCTCAAAAGGAATACCATCATGATACTGATATTTTAAAAACACATTTATTATCGAATCTATGTTTTCTACTGTTTCAATTTCACATTTAAAAGGTAGTTTTGTATGGATGTCTGAAATGAAATTAAAGCGCAACCTTCCAGATCGCCAATCGAACCATACATAAAAAAGCATTCTATTACAGTCTGATTTTGTCATTTGTTCAGTTCTATTTGTAATTACATTACAAAAAAAGTTTCCTATCTCACCAACTGTAAACTCACTAGCTAACTGTTGACTCATCGAAATTGACCATGTGTTTTGTGAAATTTCTTCTTCTAAGTCATCGATATCATTTCCAATGAACATTTTATCTTCTACTATTTCATCGAGTTCCTTTAGAAACACCTCTTTGTTCATGTCCGCAGCACCTTCTCATTATACTTAATTAGCTCTCATTGCCCGTCAGTGAGTCAAATGTTACTTCTCATTGACTTATAGGCCATGTGAATAAGGAGCGGCAGACGCCAACGAATGGGAGTATAGGGAAATTTTGAGTTAATTGGTAACGTCTCGCTGTCGATCCATATCGGTAAGCACCTGGACGACATCGCCTTCTTATATCAGTTCTAGGTTTCGAGCGGCGGCAGCAAGCAGAATCTTCAGATAGATCTGTTCTACCGGCTTTCCGTCCGGCTTATGCTCATCCAGTGGCGGATATAAGCACTCGCCTCCTCCTTGCTCATACTGCCCAATCGCGTCTTAAGCGAGTTTAAAGAAAAGGATCCTGATGCTTCACGAAACGTCTCGTGTGCTTATAGATGCCCTGGATCAGTGGTAAGGATTTTTTTCGTGTTCCTCATGGAGCACAACTTCGACTGAATGACCATTGCCAAACGTAACACCACCCTGTTTCGATTCGTGAAGGAGCCGGGCCGACAGGATCGATACATCCAGTATCTGCATGCCAATTGAGTAAAGAATCGTATAAATCCCTTTTCCCAAAGGGACTGCCGAAAGGGCTAAATGCGTTAATGTTACCTATAATAAATCGTAGTGCTGTAAGAAACCCCTGTATAGAAAAATGATGATCTGCCAGAGGGAACCGCACTTCTCATACAGTATAGATTTATATCATCGGTCAATATTGAACAGTGCTTGTAAGTCTTTTCTGCGCTCACGGTGTTATCAAGGTAGTTGATGTAATTTCTTAAAAAAAGTAGCGATTAATTCATAGAATTTTGCCCAGCTTGGTCACTCCGAACCTTGTATAATACTCCATATATCCTCTTATCTGCATTTCTTCGTACAACTCTTTAGTTAAATATTTCATTCTTTCCTCTTAATCTCATTTCGCTGACTCACTAAGTATACGGCTTGTAAATCTCTTTTTTTGCGGTAACCTTCCCATTAGTTTAATAAAAAACGGGCCATTAACATGACTAAAAAATCAAATAACCCGAACTCACGAGGTCGGAAAGCTTCATCTTAAGCTATTCAACTAACGTTCCCCTTCCTTCGGATGGAATATTCTGGAGGATGCAGCCAAGTACGAGCATCTCCTTGTAATCGATATAGACGGCTCGAAGGTTGCCTGTTTTCCTTTCATAACTCAACGATCCCTTTAAGATGCACATCTGAAATGCCGCCGCATCCGATAAACCCGAGTTTTATGCTTTTATCCTCCTTCAATATTTGAAAGCATCCAACGTTAACCATTCAGTGGCATTTCCAAAATGTCATTTGGAATACCGGCCAGACTCTCAGAACTGATCAAATTAATTTACTGGAGCCTCTTAGACGGTACGGTGCACAAAAAAAGCCAGAGTCAGACAACTGACTCTGGCTTTTCGGGGTTAACGTCTCCCGCGAAGCAACTCTTCGATTTCTTCCAGCGTCCCGAGCGAATGAATGGCGCCCTTACGAGTCGTAGCGAGCGCCCCGCCGGCGTTGGCGAAGGCGACTGTTCTGTGCAGTTCCTCCTCGCTCCAGTTCGCCGCCTTCGTCTCGCTGCCGAGCACGCAGTGCAGAAACGCGCCCATGAAAGCGTCGCCCGCCCCGGTCGTATCGACTGGAACGACACGGTTGGCTGCCACTTCGCCGGCATAGCGCGCCGTCCGATAATACGTTCCTGCTGCTCCTCGCGTGACAAGCAGTACGTCCAGCCCGTAGCGAAGGACAAGCTCTTCGGCTCCGGTAGCAATATCCAGTGTGCCGGCGTCAGGCAGGCCCGTCAGCAGCGCCAGTTCCTCATCCGACACCTTAACAATGTGAGCCTGTTCAAGCCCACTCTTCATCCATACAAGCCCGAGTTCCTCGGTCTCCCACAGAGATGGACGCCAGTTCGGATCGTAGGAGATGATCGCGCCTGCTTGCCGCGCCGCCTCAACTGCATGAAGCGTCGCATGGCGCGAAGGCTCCGATGTTAGCGAGATGGAGCCGAAGTGGAACAGACGCGTTCCGCTTGTAAGTTCCGGCCGCACTTCGGCCTCCATAAGCAGCGCGTCCGCTCCCGGCTGACGGGCGAAGTGGAACGAACGCTCTCCCCGCTCGTCCAAATGTACGAACGCCATCGTCGTATGTGCTTCCCGGCTTAACACAAGCCCCTCAGCTGCGATTCCTTGCCGGATCAGCACATCCCGCAAATACTCGCCGAACGGATCCTGTCCGACCTTGCCGATAAAGGCAGTCTTGTTGCCCAGTTTTGCGAGCGCCGCCAGTACATTAACCGGAGCGCCGCCGGGGTTGCGTTCCAACAAAGGCTCCCCGGATACCGATACGCCCTCCGGCACGAAATCGATCAAATACTCGCCAAGTGCCACCGCATCGTAAATTTTGTGCCCCATTACCCTTTGACCCCCGACATCGTGATGCCCTGAATGTAGTAGCGCTGCAGAAACAAGAACAGAATCAGAATCGGAGCCGTTGCTATCGTGCTAGCCGCCAAAATTTTGGACCAATCGGTACCGGCTAGCGAAGAGAACGACGCAATCGCGACTTGAAGCATCTGCTTCTTTTCGTCGTTGATGACGATAAGAGGCCAGAGATACGAGTCCCAGTTGCCGAGAAACGTCATAAGGCCGAGTGTTATTAGCGCCGGAACGGCCGCCGGAACGACGATTCTAATGAACACGCGCATAACCGAAGCACCGTCAATCTTCGCCGCTTCCATAATCTCATTCGGAATGTCCGCGAAAAACTGCCGCAGCAGGAAGATGCCGAACACCGACAGCGAGGAAGGCACAATGAGACTAGCGTACGAGTTGACCCACCCGAAATTGTTCATCAGCAAGTAGTTTGGCACGAGCGTTACTTCACCCGGAATAACCATCGCCGACATGAACAAGGCGAAGACGATCGACTTGCCACGGAATCGCAGCTTCGCGAAAGCGAAGGCGGCCAAGGCGCTTACGACGAGCACGATGACGGTTACGGATCCAGCGACGATCACTGTGTTCCAAATGTAGCGTAGGAATGGATTCGTATCGCTGAAAATAACGTTTTTGTAGTTCTCCCAGGTGAACTTGACTGGCACGAACATATGCCAATTCAAGCTCGATGAATATTGGAACAGTTCCTCATAAGGACGCAGAGATCCAGCGACCATCCATACGATCGGAATGATGCAGACGATGGCGATGAGCGTCATCATGATGTATTTAAGCGCAAACCCCATTTGCCGCATAATAATCCCCCTAGTAGTCAGCTTTCTTATTGAAGTAGGTCATTTGCGCAAGCGAGATGATCAGCACGATAGCGAACAGAACAAAAGCCGCCGCTGTGCCGTAGCCCATTTGCATTTGCTGAAAAGCCGTTTTCCAGATGTAATACACGACTGTCTGGGTGGACCCGTTCGGTCCTCCATTGGTGAGGACGAAGACGATACCACCCAGCTTTATTGCATCGATCGTCGTCATGATGACAACGAAAGCCATCGTCCGGTTCAGCATCGGCAGCGTAATGCGGAAGAACTGCTGCGCTCGGCTTGCTCCGTCAACCCGAGCCGCCTCATATAAGTCTTGAGAGATGTTGTTCAGTCCCGCAAGAAAAATAATCATGAAAAACCCAGATGCTTTCCAAATGCCGAGAATGATTATGCCGTACATCGCGGTATCCGGATTGGATAAAAAGTTCGTCAGCGGCAGTCCCATCGACTTGAGAAGCTGATTCAGGATGCCGAAGTCCTTGTTGTAGATGAGCTTGAACACCGTGGCTGCGACCGAGGTCGAGATCACGACTGGGATAAAATAAGCCGTGCGAAACAGGCTTGTAAAACGCCCGGCTCGCTGAATCAGCAACGCGAGGCCTAGCGAGATCGCTGTCTGTACCGGAATGACAATGACCGCGAAGAATAGTGAATGCCGAAGACTTGCCAGAAACTCAGAGTCATTCATCAGCGTCCGGTAATTATCTATGCCGTTAAAAGACCGGGTTCCGCCCACCATGTTGTAGTTCTGGAAGCTGATGAAGAATGCTTGGACCATCGGGTAGAAGACAAAGAGCAGAAGCGCTGCCAACGCAGGCAAGATGAACAGCCAAGCCGTTCTCTCTTCCTGGCGCAGTGCCCGGCCGAAGGGATTTCCTTTGCGGCGCTTGGATATCGATGGAGCCAGCTCGGTGTGTGCCATGGTTTTCCCTTCCTTTCAGTTTGGTGGATTGGGTGAATAAACTTGATTCAGAGAACTATCGCCCTTTACGGCTCGAAGACAAACACACTCATCGTCGCCGTCACTTTGCCGTCAGGCGTCTTCGCGATCAAGTCGGCTTGTCCTGCACTTATGCCAGAGATGTCAACACCGTTGCCGTCCGCTGCATGTGTCACTTTAGCGACTGACATGTCGCTGGACGCCCATTCGAGCTGTTGGGAGGCGGACAGCGGCAGCACGGACGACTTCACGGTTACATGGGCGCCAACCGCCACGTCCACACTTTCCTTGCCGATGAGGATGCGGCTCGGTACGTTGGAATCAGGATTCTCGTCACGCCACACCGAGCGCATCGGGTAGAATGAGGCTTCATCTAGCTTGACGCTCCCCCGCTCAAGTTCTAGCGACAAGCCATTGCTTAACGGCTCGGGGAACACGATGGCGGATAGCACCTTCGCTCCGTCTTCAGCAAACACTTCGAGCGTGTCTTCGTCTACATAGATCCGAAGAGGTAACCTTCCGTCTGCAGACGGCTTCACCGGAGCCACAAAGCTCTCCGCGAAGCCCGGCTCAAACGAAACAGCGCCAGATTTCGAACGGTCGATTGTAAGTGTTCCTGCTGCGGCATTGTAGCGGATGATGGTTTCCTCCGCCCCCGTACCATCTGTCCTTACCTTGAGTGCAAACGCAGCATCAGCCGAAACGGTGAAAGTCGTATCCAGCTCATAAGAGGTTCCGCGCCACTTCCCGAATGCGTTCGAGTTGGTCGCGAGCTGCTGCGCTTCGAGCTTAAGTACGATGCCGCGCAGCGAATCGAGTTCCTTGACTGGTTGTTGAATGAGACGGATCCCTTCGCCAGGAATATCGCGAAGTGTAAGCTCGCGGGGAACGGACATGTTGCCTTTCCAAGGATCGGTCGGCATCGTAAACGGGTAGCGCCAGTTGGACATCCAGCCGAGCCAGATACGCCGTCCATCCTTCTCCGGGATGTCCGAATACGAGACCGCCGCATAGAAGTCCTTACCGTAATCCGTCCACAACACTTTATCGGCGGGATTATCATTATGGAAGGTTTTTCCGTCGAACTCTCCGATGAAATATTGCGCTGTCGAGCCTTTGGTCGCCTCGTTGTTGCCGACGCTCAGCGTCAACACCCACTTGTGATTACCACTGCCGTCTACCGGAAGCTCGAACAGATCTGGACATTCCCATACGGCGGCATGCGAACCTTGATTTATGCCGAATTCACCTGTCTTGGTCCAGTTTCGGAGATCGGGCGATGAGTAGAATCTAACATGATTGTCGACTGATACCACCATGATCCAACGCTTGCTCGCTTCGTGCCAGATAACCTTCGGATCGCGGAAATCCTTGATTCCGGGATTCGGAATGACCGGATTACCCTCATACTTTGTCCAGGTGCGCCCGCCGTCGCTGCTGTACGCGATGCTCTGCGACTGCACGCCGCTCTGGAAATGCGTAAAGATTGCAACCAGCCCGGATTTACCTTGGAAAAAACCGCTCGTATCGTTCCAGTCCACAACCGCGCTGCCCGACCATATTTCGCCGAGCTCATCGCGAATCAAGGCGACCGGAAGATGCTCCCAATGCACGAGATCCTGACTGACCGCATGCCCCCACTGACCGCTGTTCTGGTAAAACTGATGGTACTCTCCCTCGTAATACACCATGCCGTTTGGATCACTCATGTTGCCGGTCTCGACACTTAAGTGGTACTGCGGGCGATAGCGTTCCGTGTAATAATTCGCGATCGGGTTGAATCGGAAAGGTGCGGGCGTCGCGTAGATTTCCTCCGCCTTGTTGGTTTTTCCAGCGGAATCTTTAATTGAATCGGAGTGAAAAGACATCCAGATCGCTCCTCCTATCGCGAGCACAACCACGGTGCCGATAGCGATCGTGGCTAGGGCCGACATAGACTTTTTCGGAATCCCGCTCATTGCTTAACCTCCAGTCCATCCATAGTCCAGAGCCGCATGGCTTCGAATACAATGGTTCCTCCCACCGCCTGAATCTCCAGTCTGCGTCCTGAAGCCAGAGGATAAATGCGGCTGGTCAACACTCGATCGCCATCGTTGACAAACAACTCTATGGATGAGTTGTCTGAGAACAGACGGAGACTCAGGCGAGTGGCGGCAGAAGCCTGAAGGTCGGATACGTACACGCCGGGATCGCCAATTCCCGCCTCATTGCGGTTCAATTCGATGCGGCGCTGCGCAGCCAGCCAGCGGATCTTAGTGATTTGGTCTGTGACGGACCGCGAAGTCTTTACGGACTCTGCGTCGGATAAATCCTCGCATGCTCCACTAATTACGATCCGAAGCTCCTGCGCCTCTGTTGCAGACAAATCAATATCGGCTTGCCATTCAAAGGCCGGCGGCAGCAACCAGATTCGTTCTTCGCCAGGCTGCAGATGGAGTCCGTTGTCTAATTTCGAAATCTCTTGTCCTCGAAGAGAAGCTAGTTCCTCTACTGGCCTCGAGGCCAGACGCCCATCTTCGGTCATCTGAAGCTCTCGGGCAAGCGTCATAGCCCCATACCAGGCGCGTCCCGTCTTAATGAGTCGCGATCCCCACATGTCCATCCAGGCGATCAGGATGCGGCGTCCGTTGCTGTCCAACATCGTTTGCGCGGCATAGAAGTCCGGTCCGTCATCGATGATACCGCTGCTCTCGGGGATAAAACGACCTGCAGCGAAGTCCATCTCACCGATCATGTAGAGATTTTTGACGCCGTCCATGTTCATCGGTGAAACGATTAGGACGTACTTGCCTCCTAGCGGGAACAAATCCGGACATTCCCACATATCTCCCTGCGTCCCGTCGCTCTCCGCCGCGACACCTCGGTACGACCAATCCAAAAGGTTGGGAGACTCGTATAGGAGGGCGCGGCCGCGACCGTTTTTACCTGAGCCAATGACCATATACCAGCGCTCTTCATGCTTCCACACCTTCGGGTCGCGAAAGCCGAAGCATTCACCGTCTGGACTGCCTTGAATAACCGGCACCGGATGCTTAACGAAGCGGATGCCATCCTCGCTCGTCGCCATAGTCTGCACTTCCTCCGGGGTACGCCCATCGACGTGTGCGGTATAGAAAAGCACCAATTGTCCCTCATGCTCCACCGCACTGCCCGACCAACAGCCGCAGCCGCCTTCAGACGAACCGAACTCGTAGGGCTCCGTCGGTGCAAGGGCAACCGGGCGATGCTCCCACCGCACCAAGTCCCGGCTGACCGCATGTCCCCAGTACATCGGGCCTTGATAATCACCGAATGGGAAATGTTGATAGAAGGCATGGTACTCGCCTTTAAAATGAATAAGTCCGTTCGGATCGTTCATCCAGCCCGACGGCGCCATCAGATGATAGCGCAGGCGGAACGGATCTTGCGCCGCCCGAGCGGCTCCGGCCTGTACCGCTTCCTCCGCTATCTTAAGCGCCTCCTCATGCTCGGATTGGCGGCTGTCTTGCCTCGTGTTCGTGTTTGTCATGTCGAATTCTTCCTTCCCGCAGCTTTCCATGTTTGTTTCGATTGCCTCTATTGTAAGGCTGCGGGAAGGGCCAAGACTTTCACTATGCTCGGGGAGCAACTTTTAAAATGCTGGGTGGGGGGAGGAAGTAGCGAATAGTGGGGAGGGATGACTTCTTCTATAAAAGCTGTTAGCTCTCATTCGTTGTCTGCCGCTTCTCCCGGTATTCCTTTGGGCTGCAGCCGTAATACTTTTTAAAAGAGGTGCTGAAATAGCTGGAGCTGGAGTAGCCGACCAGCATCGCGATATCCGTCAACTTCAGATCTGTCCCGCTCAGCAGCTCGGCGGCGCGCGTCATCCGGAGCCGCGTCAAATAGTCACTGAATGTAACGCCAGCGTTCTGCTTGAACAAGCCCGACAGGTAAGTCTCGTTCATGTGAAACATACTGGCCAACTGAGACAGCGTCAACTCGTAAGGATAATTCTCATCCACATACTTGCGGACCGCCTCCGCCTGCAACTGGCCGCTGGAGGTCCGGCTGCTTCGCACCGCATCCATGACCAAATCGGCGATCCGTTCAATTTGCGCAAGTACCTCTTCCCGACTCCGATAGGTCGCAATCGAAGCTTGGCAATTCCAAAGCACCTGTTGAAGCGAGGTATCGCCCAGTTCAAACTTTTTCGCAAGTGAACCGAAGGTTAGAATGACCCGCAGCGCCAGGAAGGTGAAGGCGAACATCGGCATGTCTCGATTCGACGGGAACAGCTCGAGTAATTGAGCGGAAAAAGCTTGCCGATTCAATGTCTCGATCGCCTGAATCAGCCTTCGCTCCGTCTCAGCCGTGAATGACTGCGCCCAATCCAGTACTCCCTGCTGGGTCGATGCGGTGGCCGATCCATCGATCGTCTCGCGGCTCCAGGCCAGCATACAGCTCGCATAGCCGTTTTTCGCTTCGCGCCACCCCGACACGGGCTCGCCTATGCCGCTGACGCTCTCAAGCCGCAGGTACATCGCCGCATTGCGCTTCAGCTCGCGAACGAACTGCTCCGCGGCTGCGTCACTAGACTCCTTACTTCCCGTGTCCACCAGCAGGAAAAACATCATCGACGGGTGCCCCACGTCATAGAATGGGTACACGTCCTCACGCTTATCGGCCGTTTCCCGGCAGAGCATGCGGAATGCCAGCTGCAGCAGATCGCGGCGTCCCTCCCAGCTTCGCAGCCGTCCCGGCGGCAAGCGCATCTCTAGTGTCGCAAAGCGTAGGCTTAGCGCTTCGCCGTCGAGCTTGGCGAGCTGCAAATGGTGCAGTCGATCTCTCACCGCAGACTCGCCTACGCCTTCCTCTTTCACCAATTGAAGGAGGAAATGCTCCTGCATTTGCCGCAGCTGCTGGTTACGCTGAACCTTCTCCCGCTGGCGCTCACCTTCCAGCAGTCGTTCCTCCTTCAACTCGCCCGCCAGCTTCCCGAGCAGCGATGAGAGCTCCGCCCGCACTACAGGCTTCAGCAGGTAATCCTTGACGCCGAGCTGAATGGCCGACTTCATATAATCGAAGTCCGAATAGCCGGATAAGACGATAACACGCAGTTCCGGATAGGCCTCCTTGCAAGCTCGGATGAAGGTGATCCCGTCCATTTTCGGCATTCTAATGTCCGAGATGACGATATCCGGACGAACTACCGCCTCGGCAAGCATACGGAGTGCTTCCTCTCCATCGGACGCTTCGTAAGCGATGACGAATCCGGCACTCTCCCAATCAATCTTCGCCCGGATGCTATTGCGAACACCGGCTTCATCGTCTACGAGCATTACACGGTACATGATGATCAATTCCTTCTTGCGGGCAACCGCATCGTTATCGTCGTGCCGGAATCCGGTGATGAAGCAATGTGGACTTCAAAGGCATCGCCGTATTGCACCCTGCAGCGCGCCAGCACGTTTCGGAGTCCGATGCTGTTCCCCTCCGTGTGGAGGATCGCCGTCGTATCCGCCCCAGACAGCCCCCTCTGCAAATCGGCTGCCAGTTCCCCATTCATGCCGATTCCGTTGTCGGAGATGGTCAAGTACAGCCAACCGTCGCGGGCCTCGGCACCTAGTTCAACAATCGCTATTTCCCCGTTTTCCAAACTGTATTTAACCGCATTCTCAACCAAGGGCTGCAGAATAAACTTAGGCATCTTAAGTTCACGGGCCCCCGGCGCCTCTTCGATCCGTACCTGTAGTCGATCGTCATACCTTAGCTTTAGGATGAACAAATAATCCCGGATATAATCGAGTTCTTCCGGCACCCACACCTGATCAGAGCTCAAATCCAGCGAATACCGCATCATCTGTCCCAGCGACTCGGTTGCATCCATAACGAGGTCATTGCGCTTCATAGCGGCCAGACCGCTAATAATTTCGAGCGTATTGTTGTAAAAATGCGGGTTGATCTGCAGCAGCAACGCTTTGTATTCGGCGTTTTTACGCCTCAGATTCGTCTCGTATTCCGTTTCGATCAGGTACTTCAGCCGGTGCGTCATCTGTCCGAAAGCGCCGGTCACATAACCGATCTCACTGTGCCCCCGCTGGGTGTTGGGCATCTGTTTAATCGCTTCGTCGAACTCGCCTCGCTTCACAAGCTTCATGGATCGGGCCATTCGCGTAAGGGGATTCGTGACGCTTTTGGACAGGCCGAATGCCACAACAAGCACGATCACCAGCAGAATTCCGCTTACGAGCAGCATCGTCTCCTTAATGCGGTTCAGCTTCGCATACAATTCCCGTTCCGGCACGACGCCCATGATCGTCCAGTTCTGATCCGGCAGCTCCTCGTAGAAGACCAGGTAAGGCTTGCCCTGATTTCGTACGGCGAACACGCCGCTCTCCCTCACTCGCTTCCCCGCCTGATTGGTCTGCCGGACTTTGGCAAGCTTGCTTATCCCTTCCTGCAAGATGGCCGCTACTCCTGTAAACTGCTGGCCTAGCACGCTACGCCCATCGATATCCAGCAGGAAGACGCGGCCCGTCTCGCCGAAATGAATCCGTTCTAGTGGATCCCGCAGAACGCTCGTCGGATAGTTGACCTTAACGATGCCAACGCTGGTCAACGTCTGAAGCTCAACAAGAGGCAGCAGGTAGCCATTCACATTGCGGTTCCTCATGCTCTCATCCGGCTGGTCCTCGTCCAGGTGAGACCCCGTCCATTTCACATTCTGCTCCTTGTAATCCAGAAACCAAGGTTGCTGTTCATATGTGCGATCCTGCTTCCACAATCCGCCCTTCGCAATAGTAAAAAGACTGATCGAGATTCCGTTGGAATTATTCACCGCATAGGAGGACAGAAAATCCCGCACCCTGCGCTTCGCCAGCAGTTCTTCTCTCTCCAGGTCTTCGCTATTGCGCAGATCGGCCAGCCAAGTCTGGGTAATCGAGCTTCCGAGAACCTGGTTGCCGATATCCTCCAACTGCTTCATCAAGGTCGTTACGTGGGAAGCATACTGCTCGATCGTCTGCGAAGCGGATATTTCAAGGGAATTCTTAATAAGGTTCGCCGACGTAGAAGTCAGAATATAGACCAACGAAACGAACGGGCAAATAAGCAGGATGGAGAAAGCAACCATAAGTCGGCTTCGAAGCGAGTAGAGCATGTCGTCAGGCCTCCGGTGAATGTAAGATGAGAGCTATTTGAACGCAAAAGCCTGAAAAAGACGATCCGCAAATAGCGGACGTCTTTTTCAGGTTATCCTTTATTTTTTACTTCGGCATATCGGCGTAAGCCTTGTCGATCTTCTTGATGGCATCAGCAATCGCCGTATCGACGTTGCGTTTACCAATCGTTACGTCTTCAATCATCTTGTTGACGGCATCCGACATCTGCGGGAAGATCGGCGTAATCGGACGCGAGCGGCCGTATTTCTGGTTCTGGATGACAAAGACGTTCTTCGGATATTCGTTCAGCTCCGGGAACTGCTTCGCGACGGAGTAGCGAACCGGAATATCTTTCGTCACGCTGCTGTACAGCTTGGAGCCTTCCGCTCCAGTCACGTAGTTCACGAACTTCCAGGCTGCGTCCGCGTTCTTACTCTGGGAAGAGATGGCGAGGGACCAAGAGCCGTTGGCCACCGCTTGCTTCGTTTCTTTAGGCAGCGGCGCGACGTCCCAATCCTCACCGAGCTTGAAATTCGGGAACTTCTCGGCCAAGAAGGACAACGACCAGGAGCCGTCGACCGTCATCGCAAGCTTGCCTGTAGGGAACGGATCCGGCGGGTATTCCAGCGACGATACTTTGTCCTTATTATACAGATCCGCGAAGAACTGTACCGCCTTCTTGGTCTCCGGCATATCCAGGTAGCCCTTAGATGTCATACCATCCTTGTCCATGATCTCCCCACCGAACTGCCAGATGATCGGGTACTTGAAGTAAGCGGCCGCTCCCGCGTTCCCAAAGCCTTGGGCCGGATCGATGCCGTAAATGCCCTTTTTCGCGTCGGTCAGCTTGATAGCCGCATCGCGCACTTGATCCCATGTCATCGGATCATCCGGGTTTTTGGACGGTAGCGGAATACCTGCTGCCTCGAACATCTTCTTATTGTAGAAAAGAGCAATGGACGATTCGGTAAGCGGCGCCATGTAGATGTTTTCCTTGTACGTATAGGCCCCAATTGTACCCGCCGGAATATCGTCGAGATTGCCGTCCACCTTAAAATAATTCGTCAACGATTGCAATGCTCCTGATTGCGCGTAGGATGCCATGTTCGGGGCATCAATCGCCATAATATCCGGCGGATTGTTCGCTGCGATCGAAGTCCGCAGCTTCGCATCGTAGTCCGAATAAGGAATCGGGCTCATCTCGACCTTGATGTCTGGATTGTTCGCATTGAATGCCTTCACCAATTGATCGTAAGCAGAGTTTTCGGCGTCATTTCCGGAGTTGCGCCAGAAAGTCAGCTTGACCTGTTCGCCGGATGTGGGCTTGTCAGAAGACGATGTGGATGCGCTTTCTGAAGCAGTTCCCGACGGGCTGGCGGTGTTCACATTGTTGTTGGATGAGCAGCCTGCAAGGAAGGCAGTGACGAGCAGCGCGCTTGTGCCGATGGCAGCAAGTTTTGACTTTTTCAAGGATGATGCCCCTCTCTTTATTGTGGTTGTTTGCAGTAACATTGTATCATCCAAGAGAGCGCTTAATAATTCAATATTCTCGGTTCCTGAGTTGCAAAATATTCAGAAGGTTCAAGAGGCAGACGATGAAGCTTGATACGCAGGACGCCAATAAGACAAAGGACGTTTGATTGCAATGCGGATAGTGAGTCAGTTCAATTCTAATTCAAACATTGGGGACGCTTCCTAATCGATTTTTTGCCAGCATACTGGACTGCTTCTTCTCGGTCTCATTCTCCCCTATACCTTCGATACCCGGCTTGGAAATACCCATTAGTTAATTGTGATGTCGTAGTTTATTTTGCGTTCTTACGACGATTCTTTTCTGAATGGGGTGAAACGGCTGGCGCTTGCCTCATAGAAAACCTCACAGACTAAACATTTCTCAAATGTTCAGTCTACTGGGGCTGTTCGCAACTACAGAGATAATGCCCTGATGATAACCGTTACAGCCGCCGCACGAGTAGCTTGCTCATAAGGTTTAACCGAGCAGGATACGGTTGGCGTATGCGTCTCTTAATCACAGAGGCAACAATAAATTAGAAGGAGAGAGCAATGCTCAACGTCTTGATTTCATACGGCGACATTGCTTCACGGCGTTATGGCACACCTCTTAACCGTACTAGCTATGATGTCTGTGGTAGGTAATAAACGAGCTATGCGCTCTCAGGTTGGCCAAAAAAACCGCTCGGCTTTTTGACTAGCCAGCGGTAATTTAAGTTGCGAGTCGTTAAAGCGTAGCCTAAGCAGAAATCTTATATTATCCTCCATCTGCCTTGTGACATACGCTATAGATTTACGGAAGCTTTCCAAGCTTGATACACTTCAATAAAATTTGATTCAATTTCCTTTCGCGGCCTGCCAAACTTAACTCCTTCAGATTTAGCCACTGCAATTCTTTCAGCTTGTCGCTCCAGATTCTTTTTACACTCTTGTTCTGCTACATAGGCAAGCAAACTAAGAAATTGACTCTCCAGGACCTTTCCGAAGTTACCCATGGTTCGATACTTTCTAGAATCAAAGAGCAGCTCGTTATCCAAACAAACAATATCCGCTACAATCTCACGAGTAATATATTCCCACTCATCTATGATTCCTTCGTAATCTCGTCCCTATCGATCTAACGAATCGATGTAAACTAAATCACCTTGTCTCAACATAAGACACTTAGCCTGATACTGAGGTCGATTCAAGTCTTTGCCGCTCAATTTATCAGCAGTTGCCTTTCCGGATTTTGCTCCTTAGTAGAAACACGCGCGTAGCCCATCTCCATCATTAATACTCCTCCTTCTCTATAAAGATATCTATGTCTTCTCTCCCTTGTAGGTTTATAACTCATACTCTTTGTCCATTACGTTAATTCAGAAGAGTGTCCCTTATTGTACAAGAAAGGTAAATTGTCTTTTTTCACATATTGAAGTATCTGGATTGAATTATATACCGGTATAGCCTTAGTCACCATCCTATCCTTTCAAAATGCATGCTTTTTGATACACTAAAAAAAGACACTATAAAGCGTTTCAAAAACTGTATATTTGATTTATGGTACGTTTCATTTTCTGGACACACTTTTGATACGGTATAATCATCGAAATCTTGATTAGTAATTGGTCTTCATATACCCAGTCGCCAAATGAAGAGAAGGATAAAGCGCGGTAACGTGTATGCCATACTATTATCGAGAGGTAAACTCGCTTTTGGCAGAAGGTTCAAGATTGGACCTATTGCAATATATAAACATATTGGGTAGAACTTATTGGCAGAGCTGGTCGTGGCCCGCGGAATTTCGGAAAGTTGTAACACTATCCATAGAAATCTTGATTATGAGTCAAGAATGTTTTTGCAGCAGCGGAAAAGACCTGATGTTTTTTCCAAACCATATTCAATCCGGACTCTACTCTTGGCTCGAGAGGTCTGAAACAAAGGTTGCTATCAAACGACGTATTTACGATCTTATCTAGTGTTAGAGCATAACCGATGCCTTCTTCAACCATAATTGAGGCATTATAGGCCAGGTTGTAAGTGGCTATGATATTTAGTTTATCGAAATCGTCACCAAACCAATCCGCAAAATCATTCTTTGAAAATGTTTGCTTTAGCGCCTGTCTAGAGCAAATGAGCGGAACTTGTAGTAAGTCAGCGGGTTGAATTACATCCTTGCAAGCTAGTGGACTATCTTTTCTCATCACAACGCCCCAAACGTCTTTGGCGGGCAAATTCAAATAATTGTATTTCGAAACATCAGCCGGTTGAATGAGTATTCCAAAGTCAAGCAGTCCCCTATTGATCCGCTCCGTTACGTCATCTTCATTCCCGCTGTAGAGATGATACCGTATATGCGGATATTTTGAATGCAATTTCTTTACTACTCGAGCAATTTGTTTCATGGCTTCTGTTTCCCCGCCACCTATATATACATCCCCACTAACAGTTTCCTCCATAGACCGGAACTCAGTCTCTAATTTATCAACCATCTCAATGATTTCTTCAGCTCTTCTTCTCAAAAGCGTTCCTTCTTCTGTGAGGACAATATGGTGGCTACTGCGAATAAATAGTTTTTTTCCTAACGTTTGTTCAAGATCCTTTAATTGTCTGGACAAGGTTGGCTGTGTTAGATGTAAAAAGTCTGCAGCTGCCGTAATGCTCCCTTCTCTAGCGACAGTAAGGAAATAACGTAATACTCTTACCTCCATCGACATATCTCCTTTTTTGTTTCCATACTACATGTTCAAGAAATGCTTTTCAAGCATATCAAGTTATGAGATATAAGTATTTGTTATGTGATAATAGCACGTCTAAAATAAATACAATCAGCTTTTTTGATCCACATTGTTATAAAGAAATCGGAGGGATTTTAAACATGGTTAGAGAAAAGGTTTGGTTTATCACGGGAACTGGCCGAGGTATGGGCAAAATAATCGCGAAAGCTGCCTTGAATGCAGGACATAAGGTTGTGGCTACAGGACGCAATACAGACGCGGTGGCTAAAGCGATCGGTGATTCTGAGAATGCCTTGGTCGTTAAATTGGATGTTACCCGTCCTGATGATGCTCAGTCGGCAGTTAAGGCTGCAATTGATCGCTTCGGCACTATCGATGTGCTTGTTAGTAATGCCGCGCAATTTTATGGAGGTTTCTTTGAAGAACTGACCCCCGTCCAAATCGATGAGCAATTACACGTGTCATTGATAGGGCCTATGAACGTTACCCGTGCGGTGTTGCCTGTCATGCGCAAGCAGCGTAACGGTCATATCGTCTCGATTTCTTCCGGTGCAGGCATTTCCGGCTTTGAGTTTAACTCAGCCTACAGTGCATCGAAATTCGCGCTTGAGGGCTGGATGGAGTCCCTCTCACCTGAAATAGCTCCTTTCGGCATTCATACGACGATTGTCAATCCGGGCTTTTTCCGTACGGAATTTCTGACAGAGTCCTCGTCGACTTACGCCAAAAACTTACTCGAAGATTACGAGGATCGCAGAGCAAGCTTCCTGTCATTTTTCAAAGAACAAAATGGGCAACAATCTGGTGATCCAACCAAGCTCGCGAATGCGATTCTCAAGATTGTAAGTGAGATTGATCCACCGAAACGCTTTATCGGAGGCGCTGACGCGATGGGTATTGCTGAGCAGAAGATTGTCGATCTTCAAGCTCAAGTTAATGCCTACCGAGAGCTTTCGTCAGCTATGGCGTATGAGGATTAATCGCAACCATTTAGTTGTCTATGTATTAACTTTTGGGGTATTTGGTATTTTAAATACTGAAATGGGCGTTATCGGAATTTTGCCTTTAATCTCTGACCACTTCCAGGTCAGCATCTCCGCTGCGGGGCTGATCGTTAGCCTCTTTGCGCTTGCGGTTGCCATCTCTGGTCCCATTTTGCCCTCATTGTTCTCGGGGATAAATCGTAAAAAAATCATGCTACTTGCACTTGGCATTTTTATTGTGGGCAATTTCGTTTCCGCTATTACATCAGACTTTACCGTGTTATTGATTGCACGTGTCGTACCCGCTTTTTTTCACCCGATTTATTGTTCCATGGCCTTTACGGTCGCAGCCGCTACCGTTAACAAAGAAGAAGCATCAAAGGCAGTAGCGAAAGTCTTCATTGGCGTTTCTGCGGGCATGGTAATTGGGGTACCGGTAGCCAGCATAATCGCAAGCGCAACATCGCTTGCTTATGCGATGTTGTTCTTTGCGGTGGTAAATATAGCCGCCTTCATCGCAACGCTTTTATTCGTTCCGTCTATGCCTGTAGCGAATCAGCCTTCTTATGGCGTTCAATTGCGAGTCTTAAGAAGATCAGCAGTTTGGTTGTCCATTGCCGCGGTTATCTTCATGAACGGAGCCTTGTTCGGAGTGTACAGTTATCTTGCGGAATACTTGGAAATCGTGACCCAATTGACTTGGAACACCATTAGTTTGATGTTATTCCTTTACGGTGCGGCTAATATGATTGGAAACATAATCGCAGGGAGACTGCTTACTCATCATGCATTAAGTACAATAAAGCGATATCCGTTTGTATTAGGTGGCGTCTACATCCTCATGTTATTCCTCGGCCAGTTCAGCGTACCCATGGTCTGTATGATTCTGATCTGGGGAGTATTGGGAGGGATTGGCGGCAATATTACTCAATATTGGATTGTCACTTCAGCGCCGGATGCGCCTGAATTCGCAAACGGAATCTTCCTGACATCTGCTAACTTGGGCACAACAATAGGCGCAAGCGTATGTGGGCTTTTCATAACGGGAATGGGGGCGCCATACGTCTTACTTGGAGGGATCTTGTTCGTTGTATTAAGCATTGCGTCCATTTATCCAAAAATTTCAATAGAGGGTCGATTGGAGGTTGCTCATGATGATAGATAAGCAGGTAGCTCTGGTCACAGGAGCGAATCGTGGCATCGGATATGAACTCGTCAAACAATTAGCTTGCATGGGTTTCAAGGTCATATTAGCAAGCAGAGATACAAACAAGGGCACTGCAGTTGCGCAACAGCTTGCCGAATCGGGATTTGATGTCTCCTTTATTTTAATTGATGTAACGGATCAAGAAAGCATTCGTCAAGCTGCAATGACTATCACAGAGACCGTTGGGCGATTAGATATACTAATTAATAATGCTGGTATTTATCTTGACGGGGATAACAACTTATTATCGATGGATCCAACGATTCTCGAGAACACAATGACAACGAATTTATACGGTGTTTATCATGTCATGCGTTCGTTTGTACCACTTATGGAAGAGCGAGGATATGGAACAATAATAAATGTCTCCTCGGAATATGGAACCATGAGTGCCATGTCATCTGAAGGTGCTGGTGCATACAAGATCTCCAAACTTGCCATGAATGCATTGACCCAATTGGCAGCAGCCGAAGTCAAAGGACATATAAAAATTTATGCAGCCGATCCAGGGTGGGTCAGCTCGGATATGGGAGGTTCGTCCGCTCCAAGAACTCCAAAACATGCTGCCGAGTTGATCCTCGGGTTGATAAAATTGGGGGCGGAACGACCACGCTGTGGGTTCTTCAGAGATGGTAAACTAATCAATTGGTGATGTAAGTAAGTCTGGGCGTTTGCTAATATGGAGGAGTAACAATGTGGAAGATTTGATTGAATTAGTGTTTTTCTTGTTATGAAAACAGAATTGAAGTCTAAAATCAATAAATCGTTGAACTAACGGGAAACCATAGTTCAATAATACACAGAAGCAGCCAATCATAATGATCGGCTGCTTCTTTTTATTAGTTGAGGGAAATGATAATGCTGATAACCTAACATGTACTACTTTTATTACCCTTAGATAACAATGTAGATACTGTTTATACAAAAAATTAATGCAGCACAGAACAGACTGCATTACTCAAGTACATTAAAATCTGAAGGAATCCATCAATCGTTTACCGATTTCATAAGCAACTCAGCTCGTTACAGCATTGCCTGCCATTTTATATAATTGGGAATCGCTTATCCCATATCCTTTGAGTGTATAAAACCAATCGTCCGGAAAAGACTGCAGTCGAAAACATTCAAGAGGTGTCAGTTTGCGAATACGATAACCATCATAGATTCCATGTTTGTCCTGTGCTGTTAGCGTAAAAGATGGTTCTCCTGGCTCCTTAAATCTACGTCCGTTCTGCCTTTTCTCTTCGCGGTCAGGTGTTAATACAGCCATGGGTTCCATGACCCCTGTTCGAGCTTGATTGGCTCCTAATCCTTTGAAATAACTTGCATCTAAACAAGCTGCTTCTCCTGCTTCGTTGACACCTGTCTTTTGTGATACATTAACTAAAATTTTGTTACCTTCACCCTTATTCGTTGTAAGTGTCGGCGCTAGTCCGTTTGCTGCAATTACTTGGCCATTCATACCTCTTCTGCTTGGATTTACATTTCCAGCGATCATGACCCTAGAAGCTATTGTTTTAGAGTCTTTAGCAGGCTTGTTGTTTTCTCCTCTGAAAGGAAATATTTTTCGTCCACTTGATCCTCTAAGACTTGCGACACTGAAGACTCGTTCTCTGTTTTGTGGCACATAGGCCGAGCTGTTAAGCACATACCACTCCCCCACGTACCCCAACTCATCCAACGTTCCGATGATAGTCTCGAACGTTCTCCCTTTGTCATGACTGAGGAGTCCTGTGACATTTTCAAGGAGTATAAATTCAAGTTTGAGAATAGATGCGAACCTGATGATCTCAAAGAATACTGTCCCTCTAATAGCGTCGTTAAATCCTTCACGCTTTCCAGCAATGGAGAAAGCCTGGCAAGGAAATCCCGCAACCATCATAAGCACTCCACATCCTTTCGTTTGGATCATGTAAGATTTTAAAACTCTCGTGAGTAGGTTGTTTTTTGGGAGATCCGCACGTTAGGCAGATTGTGTAATACTTTTTTTAGGATGAGCTTCATGCTGCGTGAATGTTTGGCATGTTTCGCATTTTGTATCACATTCCGCATATCCCACACATTTCATTCCAGCCTCCATAAGTCCAAATCCCATTCTAATGCCGGTATCTGATGTTCTCTCGTTAAGAACAAAACGTTGATACGCCCAAAAGGGTTGAACGACCTCGTACGTCCTTCGGTTTACTTCATTCCATCTAAGTCGGTTTGCTTCCAACTCTTCTGTGTACACCACTGCTTATAAACGTATAACTGAAATTCCGCTTAGTCCCGATGGACTTGTGTGATCAATCAAATTGTAGGGTTAGCGGATGTGTTACTCTGGCAAAAGAAAGAGCGATAATAAATAGCCGGTCCACCACACTCTTCTTGCTGTTAGCTTAACATCAGCAGGCAAAAGCAAAAAACCTCCCCGCAGTACCCTGCAGAGAGGTTCCATCTAATAAAATATTTTCTCATCCCGCTTTTCCTTAAGTATCTCGACCGCTTCACGGAACCGCAGCGAATGTATAATCTCCCTCTCCCGCAGAAACTTCAAGCTGTCCTGCAGATCGACGTCGTCCGTCAAATCAATGAGCCACTGATACGTCGCCCTAGCCTTCTCCTCCGCCGCTATATCCTCATACAGATCAGCAATCGGATCGCCTTTCGCTTGAATGTAGGTAGCCGTAAACGGTACGCCGCCTGCATTCTCATAAAACAAAGCGCTGTCATGAGCCACATAATGTGCACCAAGTCCCGCCGCTTTCAATTGATCCGGCGTTGCATCCTTTGTTAATTTATAGATCATTGTAGCAATCATTTCTAAGTGCGCAAATTCCTCAGTGCCTATATCTGTTAGCAATCCAATGACTTTATCCGGAATCGTGTACCTCTGGTTTAAATACCGAAGCGCTGCTGCAAGCTCACCATCAGCACCGCCATATTGCTCCATTAGAAACTTAGCCATCATTGGATCGCATTTGCTTACGCGAACGGGATATTGCAGTTTTTTCTCATAAACCCACATGTACGGTGCCTCCTCTAGATTTCCTACTAGCCCTATCCACTATTTATACCTGCCAAGGCCATGGTGTATCATTCCATGACCAAGGGTTGGTAGAGAAGCTTTGGCCAAAATGCTTTAAAGGCCCGTACTTCGATTCATACTGCTGTACGATAGGCAATCTTAGCTGTGCGAACTGATTGTATTGATGTATGGCATTGGAATCTGTAGGATGAGTATCCAAATATAAATTCAGCTCCACGAGTACAAAATCTACCGCCTGCAAATCATGCAGCAGCTTGTAATACTCTTCATCAAGTATGATCGCCACCGTCAATCACCTTCTTCCTGTCTGTCGTTTTTCGGATCATATGGGCTATACAACATAGGCCAAAGAGTACCATATCTCAATGCTTCATGAGGTGAAAACTGAGGTAAATTGGGCGGTTGAAAGGTAATAAATAATTGAGGCGGCGTGCTGAAGCTTTTTACTTTTATAGTCGGGCAGGGATCTAAAGGGCTAATAAACGGCTTATAATAACGCACCTGATTATTCACGCAGATGTCTCCTCTCGGTATGCTCTTCAAAAAAGTATATGTATAAGGACTTGGTCATCATGACTAACCATTCATTGAATGACGCTGTACCGGTACAGTCTGTGCATTTCTACATTGTTCTCTAGCTCTTTCTCGTTTAGGATGTGATAAAGGCAATAAAATAAAGAAGCTCAAAACGATGTTTGAGCCATAGAGGTGAATCGTTATGGAACCGTTGACGAGAGAAGAAATAAAAGCTTATTTAAGCAGACTTGGCATCTCAGAAATTCAGGAGCCAACCAAGGCATTTCTATTTGAGCTTCATAGAGCCCATGTAAGAGTTTTTTCTTGGCAAACCATTGATGTTTTTGCAGGTAAGCCCGCAGGGATTCACATCAATCAATCCGTCCCGCTCCTTATCCATGGCAGAAGCGGATATTGTTTTCATTTAAATGGCGCATTTAGCCAGCTTCTGCGTTCATTAGGCTACAAGGTTTCATTCCACAGGGCAGGCGTACAGCCACTAGGTGCCGAGCCTCGTATCAACTCGTTTCACCTTGGACTAACCGCTCACTTGTTGAACGAAAACAAAGAAGAAGAAAAATGGATTATTGATGTTGGATTAGGCGATATGCCTTTTGAGCCGCTGCCTCTTCTTGCTGGAACGTATAACCAAAACCCTTTTATTTATAAAGTAACAGAATCTCTTGTTGTTCCAAATGGATGGCGCTTAGAGCATGATCCATCTGCGTCATTTGTTGGCGTGGATTATGATTCTACCGTTTTGGCGGATATGACAGAGTTTGAGCCTAAGCATGAGCATTACAGCCGCTCCGCAGAATCTCCATGGATCAATATGTTTTTAATTAGAAATAGACATGCTGGCGGAAGCAATGAAATCCGAGGCTGCATTTGGAATGAACGAGGAACTGACGGTGTGAGGCAGACGGAATTAGTGAGTCAATCCCAGTGGCTCGAGGTGTTGGGCGAGGTTTTTGAAGAAAAACTCGTCAACTACAGCCGTCAAGAGCGGGATGAACTATGGAAAAGAATTCAGCTTGCTCATGAACAATGGAAAGTAGCAAAAGCCTCATCATCATAACAAAAAAAGGCTTTTACTAACTCCTTATAGATGTCCTAATCAAATAAACCTCAGAGAAATCTGAGGTTCATTTGACTATAAGTGGTATAAGAACTCCAACCTCTAAGCTTCCGCCGTACCGAATCTTTTGGCATTTCTTGCGCGGGCACGCTCGATTTCGACCTCTCGATCACGCGGCTCAGCTTGGGTAACTAGCGTGTCGAGCAATTTCTGAGCAGCCGCAGCCACCTCTTGGATCGCAACATTGAATGCTTCTTCATTGGCTTTCGATGGTGACTGATATCCCGATAGCTTCCGAACAAACTGGAGCGAAGCGGCAGCTACTTCCTCTTCTGTTGCCGGTGGATCGAAGTTAAATAACGTTTTAATATTTCGGCACATCATGCTCTTCCTTTCAGCATTTTATTTTGCCTGAAAGCTCTAGTTCCATGCAAATACAAGCCTTTTAACTTCGATAATAGCTTTTCTATAGAAACTTTTCAAGGGATAACAACTACCAAGCATTTGTCATAACTATCGGTTTTATCTCCCCGTCAGCAATAATCATTTTATCAATACAAAGCATACGATTCCCCGCTTCAGGGTCACCAATAATACGGCGATGATAAACAATGAGCCATTCATTACTCTCTGGCAAATGGAGGAACCCATGATGTCCTGGCCCTTCCGCAATAGGCTCTTGTCGCTCAAGCACGATGCCCTTATTCTCGAATGGACCCAAAGGATTCTCACTCACGCCATACGCAACGCAATAAGAGCCGTTCACCCAGTCACCTTGCGACCACATGAGGTAATACAGTCCATCCTTCTTTATCATACAAGGTCCTTCAACATAACCATCAGGCGTAATGGAGAGAAAGGTTTCACCATTTTCAAGTGGAATGAACCCCGTCATATCATCATTCATTTTCGCTACGTTGCAATGACGCCAGCCGCCATAATATAAATAGATCGTTCCATCATCATCCTTGAACAAATGAGCATCAATCGGCTGAGCGGAATGAATGAATCGATCAATGAGCGGTTTTCCCAGATATCCTCTGAATGGTCCTTCAGGACGGTCAGATACGGCTATCTCCAAACCGCCGATCTCATCGTTGCTTTGAATATCGTTTGTTGCAAAAACCAAATAATATTTTCCTCGTTTCCGGGTAATCGTAGGTGCCCAAACCGCTCTCCACATCCATGGAAAGTCTGACATTTCAATAATGCTCTCATGCTTCTCCCAATGGATCAGGTCGCTTGAGCTGAACGCATCCAAATTCAATTGCTTCGTATATTCCGTAATGGACCTGGTAGCATAAATCCAATGCTTGCCTTCATACGTTCTCGCTTCAGGATCAGCATACCAGCCTGGGACTATCGGATTATTAATACCTTTCATCGAAAAACAGCTCCTTGTTCGTGTTGTAGTACCGATATTGTAAAATATTGCAGACCCTATGTCTCTATCATAAATTCAACTTTCTTATCCACTTTTATGACATTAATCAATTTCATCATTTTAATAGCCGATTAGCTAAAAAGAAAAAAGGGGTCGTCCCAGCAGTAGTAAAACTACTAACGGAACAACCCTTCCTATTCTTATAAATACGTTGCTTTGGTTATGGCGCAACAACACGCAGCACGGAAATCTCATACTTCGATTCACCGACTGTGATAATGCTTTTCTCCGGTATATCAACCTGCTTACCGAGGTTAACTACAACCCGGTTCGTATAGTCTGCTTCATTTATTGCAGTATTGCTCGGTTGCTCCGTCTGAGAATCGGTAGCTGTCGGCAGTGAATCAGTCTCAGCCGGTGTTGGCGTTGGCGTCGGCTTATCGGATTCTTTGGCAGTCGAATCCGTTGTTTCCGTCGGCTGTGATGAGCTTTCAACTTGATTTCCGTCAGTGCTGCTACTCCCAGTATCCGATTTGCAATCAGAAGTAACTTCTAGTGTCGTGTACGAAACTGCTTCAGCACCCGGCGTTTCTACCGTCAATGAGCTAGGCTTAAACAGTCCGCAAGCTGCTGCTTCCTTAAATGCGAAGACGAGGGTGGTCGCAGCCTTCTTGCCCACTGATGCAGCATTTTGCTCCACGTATACGATTGTATCCGGCTGGGTTATGCTCGGTTCAGGAGTCGTTTCAGGCAAAACAGCACCACCAGGCTTCACATCATCCTTGCCGCCGAAGGCAAACATAATGCCGGCTACGATTAGTACAATACCTATAGCCGATAACGATGTTATAAACGTCGATTTACGATTCCTGCGAAAAAATTTAGTCAGCGGTGAGGATAGCTCGCGCTCCGCCTGTTTATATACACCTTTAAGAATAGGGCCTGCTTTGTCAAAATGCTGCTTCCAATTGGCTCGTTTCTTAAATGCATCCCGGTCATGTTTTGTGAAATAGCTGACTACTGCAGTTACATAGGCAGGGACAAAACCTCTCGAGCGCATGAAACTAGGATGTTTTTCTGCCCATCGGAAAAACAGATATACCGTATCTTTTTGAGACGCGTTTTGCTGCAAATAGTTGAGGAGCGTGGCATAATCCACTGATTCCATATCCGAGCTGCGAAGAAACAATAGCACGAGACGGGGAAACTCAGCTAACTCCAGCTGATTGGCAAGCAATCGGCGACCAACGAGCTGCACCCGGTCGATCTCTGCTGGGGATAGATTTTCGAATAAATCTACCGTTGGCTCCGGGAATGCGAAGCATTCGTAAAGCGCCTGCAGCTCAAGCGCTGCTGATTTCTGCCTCGGATCGCTCAGCTGTCCATTCCATTTTTTCAGCTGATCCTTCGATTTGAGAAACTCGCCCAGCATGAGCTGATCCTTCGTCAATCTTTCCATATCAAGTTCAATTAACATTGCTCGATAAGCCGCAAGCTCGAGCTCCGTATAAAACTCTACCGCATCATGAGACGGCAGCTGTTTTCGCACGCCAAACTTGCCTTCACTTGCTAAGCTGCGCAATTGTTCAAGCGCTTTGCTCGTCGCTGGCAGCGAGTGGCGCTCCCGTTTCAGCTTCTCGATGAGCTGCTGACGGACCAGCACAAAAAAGTCTTCATCACCGTACAGCTTAGGATGAGCATTGCCCCACTGCTCAATGAGCTGTAGAACACTTTTGGCTCCTGCAGCTGCTTTAAGCTTTTGCTCAAGGAATGGAATAAATAAGTTTGCACTTAGCTTCGCATCTACTAAGACTCTTGTGAAAAAAGCTATACTAAAGTCAGGATTACTTTCAACTGCCGCATAGAAGGAAGCCGCTGCGTCTTGCTCACTCTGCTTTCTTGCATTTAACAATGCTAAAAGGAAAAAGGAAACCAGCTTATTTTCGATATTTTTGCCTTCAATTTGATAGTATTGTGTAAACACATCTACAATGAAGGTTTCCGGCACTACTCCTTGCCTAGCACGGTCAAACTCATAATCAAATCGAGACAGAAATAAATCATTCAAGCGCATCTTGGCATCCAATGCGCCGGATGGCTGCAAATAATCCATCAAGCTCCGCATTACCGCGCTTTTATGCGATTCATATAACTTTTCGTTGCCTTCCTCGATTTGGTAAACGACGCATAGCTCATGATAACTGGCTGCTGCGAGTTCGCGCTCCTCCCCCATATCTGCCAGCATCAGCTCAGCGAATTGAAAGAAGCTATCCGTACGGTCAGGACGATCCAAGTTATCCCATGCAAAATCCAAAAAAGGCTGATCTATACTGTCCAGATCAACATTCATCATTCGGTCGTTGCCGAAATCAAACGTAAAATCCTTCTCGATGCTGCGATCCCCATTGCGGAGGCTTCCTTGCTCTACGAACGTAAGATGAACCGATTTGCGGCTTACCGGCTCTTTCGCATAGGTAATGAAACCAAGCTGCTTGCGGAAGGCGTAGGGTAAACTCGCATATAGCACACCAAGCAGCTGTTTTGCCTTGTCTGGCAGCTGTTTGATTGGAACATCAAGCGAAACATAGATCTTTTTCTTACCCCCGACTGCTGCCATTACCGCATAGAGCAGCTGTTTAAACGATTTTTCTGAAATGTTCAGCAACGAAAGGATGGAACGAGCAGACGGCTTAATCGCTGCTGCACTCTGAATCGGAAGCTCTAGCAGCTCTGCTATTTCCGTACCGCTGTCAATATTATATTGATCTGCGAAAGCGGCTTGCAGCCAGTTCATATAATCACTTGCAGGCTTACTGCTATGACCGCTTGGAATAATAAAGTTATGTGTAAAAAAAGCGCTGCGCAGACCCGTGAAGTCGGCTGCCTGATAAACACTTCTGCCAAGCAGCAAATCGCCATTATCCAAATGAAGCAAGTGCATCGTCTCTGGATACGCGGATCCGTCCTTCTCACCGCGGGTAGCCAGCTCAGTCGGGGCATCATAAACACAAAACGGATGAAGCACTTTTTTTACAAATGATGCTTCCAAACCGCTTGATTTGGCGATCGTGTCATAACCTTCCGTGGATCTGAAAATGCCGCGTCTTTCCCGTGCATACATCTGCTGCTGAATCATCCTGCTGGGCGTAGAATCGCGCACTATTCTCTTCTCCCCTCAATGAAGTTCAGCTTATAAAGCAGCCAAATGAAGGGCTCGTCTACCCGAATGGGACTGACGACGGTTTGCAGCTTCTGATCGACGGGATTGCTGCCGAGTGCGGAAACCGCATAATAAGCCGTATCCTTAAAATAAACATCCATCGTACCTTTAAAGGGACGATCGACCTTCTCGATGAAACGGCGGATTTCTCCATCAATATTTTCAAACTCGGTCAGGTTGAAATAATTGCGATGCACCATGTTGTTGAAAATATTGCTGTTCGATTTAATATATTCTCCATCTTCATCCTTTAGCGAATGAAGCATATCGCTCTTCGTTAAAACGACGGCAGTCGGAATATCCGTTTTGTTGTTTTCCTGATAAGCAATAAAGTCGCCAAACATCGTCAGAACAACGTCGCGCGGCTCGTCGTATTGGGAAACCCATTCACCGGGCTTATCGCCCAGATTCATTCTAATTTTCTCGCGAATGGAGCGAATTTGAAGCGGATCTACCATCAGCAAAATGCCTGCTGAATTTTTGATATGCTGACCATGCAAACCAAGATAATCCTGCTCTACCATACCCTCGCCAGCGACATCAAAAAATACGAGAGTAAGCGGTGGCTTCGATTCATCTTTAAAAACAAATTGAAAAATAAAAGGCTCCTGCATCTTTTCCTTTTGGGTAGACGCAAGCAGATCGCCGCGCTCAAACAGCGGCTCCTCGTAATAGGTTCGGAATTTCCGGCTAATTTCAGCGTTAAGCGGCATGCAGGCTGCATTAAAATGATCCGCTGTAGTGTTCTGCAGCGTATGTATCAACGCGGTCATATACACCGACTTGCCTACCTGTGAAGCGCCAATGATTGAAATAATATTGCTCGGCACCTTGCCTGCCGTTACTGGAATTTCGTTGTGGCATTTTGGGCAAAGTCTTCTGCGTGTCAACTCGCCATAGCGGTCATTTATTCCAATCAATACATGGTCTGAGTAAATCCGATGCTCTTCAGGCACGTCGTTTGGATAGAGCACCGCTTCCATATCATGTACAGAATCAAGGCCAAAACGCTCACGATACTTATTCAGCTCATCATCTTCTCCAAGCGCATAATCCTCATCATCCTCACGGGAATGTGAAGCGCGGAATACAACCTCATCCGGTGTAAATTTACTAAAACAATAGGGGCAAACAATATCATAAAACAAAGGCCTTTGCTTTGCTTCCGGCTTTTTCTTGAAAAGATCGAAAATACCCATGCGATCTTCCTCCTTTATACTGAAATCAATTCGTACATCTGTCCAGACGTTCGGCCATCAGTGAAAAACAATCGTATAAAATCCTGTTTGCCAACCTCAATGGCAGGCAAAACGGTTTTTCCAGCTGCGAAAGGCGCAACGAACGGATACAGCATGCCATCTTCTTTATTCGCGGGATAGCTGCCCTGCTTTTTCACATAACAAAGTACGTCTTTCCCAATCGGTACCTCTGTTGAAACTTGAATTTGAATCGTTTTGAACTTTCTGAACAAACCGCTCTTATTTGTAATCGAATAATGAATTTTAGCTCGGCCAGCACTTATTTCGATGCTGTTCTCGTGATTAGGCTGAAGGATGAGCTGCGGACCGCCGCTCCCTTCCAGTGCGGCATATACCGTAAAGACAAAACGTCCGATGCCCTCTAATCGGCTATGATAGCCATTATTCGCTTTATATTCTGCCTTCGTGTACAACTTGACAGTTCCTATATCCACGGGGCTTTCCGCCGCCTGCTCAGCCGGTGTTTTCCCAATGTAAACCGCTTCTATACCGCCCGGCCAAATCCAGCGCAGCGTGCAGCGGTCCTCCTCCAACACGCGAGTTAAACCGCTGATGATCGGAGAACCATCCTCTGCATCGATAAACCGCATTTTATATCCGCCTCCCGCATCGTTTAAAATCCATGACTGCGGCTGTCCTTCGTCCGTTCGCCTAACGCCTTTGTGGACTGATCTCTATTGCTGTTTTTTCTGCCGCCATCATAACGGTTTGTACTGTTATTATCCCTTATCGGAACAACAAGTGTGAAAATGCTAATAATGGCTGCCAGTACAAGAACAGCGAATAGACGTGATAAACCGTCAGAGAGCATATCCCCGGACAAGCCGGAGTCCAAAATGAAGCCAGCCAGCAAACCGCCTACAATACCGCCCGCCCCAAAGCTTAATGCCAAAAACCGATTGTCGAAAAACAATCCGAGCGACATCCCTAAAGCTGCACCGATAATGGCTAAGGATAAAATACGAAGCAGTGTATACAACGTGCTGTCCGCAAGCGATCCCGTTCTTTCGGTTAAGAGCGTCCGATTATCGATTGTATTGTAAATATTTTGGAATACGAGCGCCAGCCCGTTCGCTTCCGACACATCGTAATAGCTTCCATTGGTGGAATCAGCTATTTGCTGCAGCAAGGCAGAGCCCTTGGAATCTGCAACGCTAAGGCCTACCGTATTAATGACAATTTGCTGCTCTTGGAATTGTGCAATTTGCTTATTGATATCGGATTCGCTGAAACCGTCCGACAATAGAATGACCATTGTCCCGCGCCCAGCCTTTTCCTTATCCTTAATCGTCTTCATTGCTTCGCCAAGCGCAAGACTAAAGTTTGTACCGCCGTCCGTCGGCTCAAGTGAGTCAATTGCGGCATTTACTTTATCTTTCTCTTCCTGTGTGCTTACTTTAACAAAGGGCTGTATCAATTGTGCGGTATTGTGAAATGCAACCACCGCCACACGCTTATCGCTTTCCATGTTTTGAATCAATTGCTTCGCAGCCGAATAACGCTCGTTATCAGGATCGGTCTCCAGCATGCTTCCTGAATTATCGATGACAAGCACAATATCCTTTACCTGCTTCGCACCGCCAAAATGTGCGCCGTAAATAAATTGCAGCAATCCGCCGACTGCAAACAGCAGAACTAGCGTTGCTGGTACGAGCAGCTGCCACGATAATCCGGTATAACGCTGACGCCACGAAGTTCCGTTCAAACGAGGCGATATCATTTCAGCAATCAGGCAGGCTAGTCCAATGCATAAAGCAAGAACGCCAAAGTATAGCCCAACGACGGCAAAGCGCGGCCAGATTTCTGACAGCGCCCCCAGTATGATTTCCCCGATGACGAATCCTACTGCGCCTCCTATCAAGCTGAACAGTAAGAGAAGCCCATTTATTTTTCGTTGCATAATAACAGCACCCTTTCTACTTGCTAGTGGACCGCAGCAATTGTTGATGTATATCGCTCAGCGAAGATCAGGCAGCAGAGCAGGATCAAGCGTGTGAAATTCGTACCCATTTTTCAAATAGGTCTCATAATACACTTTGCCGTTTCGATAATACATCAAATCTTCTAAATGAAAGCCGCCCATAATATTCAACTTTTCTACACCGCTGCTGCGCTTCTCATGTACACACCCCAGCTTGTAAATGCGTGAAGATTCGTCAACGCCAAGTGCATATCGGATAAATTCACTCTCGCGATCTCCGAACAAATACTTTTCCTCATACCGATGCTCATGTGTATAGTCGAGAAGACGAATATGAACGACCGCATGCTCTTCCAGTGTCCGGTATAATCGGTGAAATAGCTCGTCCCTCGATAAAGCTTTACGATTGCTGTATGCAACGGATACATTGGCACGCAGCAGCAGCTCCTCCTCGAAAGTCTGTGCAAAAGGCTCTGCTGTCAAAATGTACTTTCGGCAAATCTCCATTAATCGCTCCAGAAACGCGGAATCTCCCTGCTGCAGGAGCTCCGTCATATTGCCGAGAAATCGTTCCTCAAAAAATATGGATGCGCCGCGTTTCTCTTCAATATCCTTCATGACAGCCGCAGTGACTCGCTCATAATACTCGAAGATGTTCTGCCCGATATAATCATCCGCTGAACGGATACTGTGCTGAGCCGCCGCATTCAGCGTTTCCTCTAGCAGCGCCATCTGTTCTACGCGAATTCGGTATTTCTCATGAAGACGCTCCAGCTCAGCAGCAAATTTACGGTACAAAGCAAGCTCAGTCTCAAGTCGTAAAAGCTGCCATTCCAGCCGGTACACCGCATCAAAAAAAGCGCGTATAAAGGATCGAACATTTTGCTTGTCCATAAATGGAAGACGCTGAAATTTCAAATCATCCACACGTTGTTCGCGGATTCGACCCAGCTCATCCTGAGCGATATCAATCTCTCTGACCAAATCGCGCATTCGAGCGCGAACAGCTGTCATGACGCTGTCTGTCTCATTTTTTTCGTCTGTCCATTTGGCAACCTGGAAAAAGCTAAACAATGGCTGATCTTTCATATTACGGTTTACAGTGGCTCGCAGCTCATCTGAAGCCTTCACATAACCTAAGTTCACCTCAGCTGAACTAGTGAAATGCTTACGGAAGAAGATGGTACAGCCATCTCCGAACAAGGCTTCCTCTGCCTCGCGCAGCGACAGGCGCCGCAGTTGATCATAACGAATGTTGTTCGTCAGAAGACCCGACATATCGATGAGACTGTCCTCGCTTGGTACGAGATCGAGCATTCTAGTGTCCATCGCAGCTGCATCCAGCCCAAAGAAGGACAGCTTTTCCTTGTTGCCCTGCAGGTCAGCAATTTCCAGCCGCTCTTTTATTTGTTTAAAGAAATGATAAAGGACGGTTAACGCAATCGAATGATTCGGTCGTTTCACCTTGGACAATCCCGCTGATACGAACCCCTGTCTTCCGGATTCCGTCATGAGACTGTTTTTGAAAGAAGAGTTGTTGTAGCTTACGTCACTCGATTGTACCTGTGTTTCCTTTCTCCTCCTGTTTTTCAACAGCAGAATATTGCAAATGATTTCATAGTTATCCTGCATCCCGTTAAGCGTTGTAATTCCCCGCTCATTGCGATCAGATAATACATAAACAAGATCAAATAATGGGGATGCCTTGTGAGTGACCGGAATTGATAATCCATCACCCGTCACCTGAAGCCTCGCCGAAAAAGAATAATCTGGCCGCTGCATTCCATCCAGCTCGCGCAGGAAGCTGATACCCGCTGCGCTTGCCAAACCAAACGTCTCTGATTGCTCACGTTCATTAATTAAAGCGTACAAATCCATTTGAACGGATTTGAACAGCTGCAAAAAAATGGATTGAGCAAGCAGCGATATTTCTGGAACAAGCACGTTTAATGGATCATCAACCCTTGTAATGACAGCAAGGTGAAGGCGATCGAAAGATGCGTACAATCGGCCGTAATCAGCAATTGTATCGCTAACCTGACGCAGCGCCCGGTTGAGATCCGCTAGATGACGCCCTTCCTTATGGAATGCAGTGCCTATATCTTTGCGTTTGGTGCGATTATCCGTTTTGCCATCTACAACATCCGTAAGCGCTACCCTCGTCACCTTCGGGACAGATCGATTACGATTTGCCCCATGGTATGACGATGCTTTATTACCTGTACTTCCAGAGGCAGCATTTGCTTCACTCGACGAGACATGGAAATAAATAACGCCGGCATTGTTGTCCCATTTCAGTTCATTGGATTGAATCATAGGTTCAATCGCATGTCCTGCCTCATCTCCGATGTATAGAAATACGGTTGGATAGTGAATGCTGCTTTGATCATCCTCAAGGCCGCTAAGCTTCTGCTCAGCAGCCGAATAGTCGCTTGCATATAGATCCAACAATTCTCTCATCATTATTTCAACTTTCTACGAATTTCGTTAAGTTTAGTAGACATTTCCCGGTAGAACCGGTGCATTTCCTCTCCATTTGCCAGCTCAACCTTCTCGTATTCGAGACGCTCGCGTGCATCAAGGAATGTACCGAACAGCTCCTCCAGCTTAGCTAACAGCTTTGAAGTATCCTCCGTTGCAGTCAGCTCGGTTACTCTGCGCTCTGCTTTGCGTCTTAGCACGCTGCGGTTTTTCTCATCCAGCTGTCGGAAGCTCTCAAACACCTCAAACTCAACATAGCTGCTGCTTTTCATTAAATTAGCGAAAGGCGGCCATGCTTCTTCCTCTGGCTCGCGATCATAAACATACAGGGCACCTTTCTTGCAAATGGTCTCTGTGTATAGCGCCTCGATAAACTGATCCAGCAATTTCTCATCATCTTGGTGCTGCATAAGCAGCTGCTCAAGCTCGACTAATTTTACAGAGATAGATTCATACTTCGCCAATTCCTCACGAACCCGTCTTAGCTGCTCCGGCGAACGAATGAGATTTTCTTGTGCAAGCTCCTCTGTAAAGCTGCCGAAAATATCTTTTGTCGATTCAAGCTCCAGCCCCTCGGATAAAAGGCGCTTCAGCTCATTTACTGCTCGCTTAACTTCACCTAAATTCGGTTTCGCGCCATCAAGCTGCATATTGAACGGTTTTAACGCATCCGATAACTGGAACGGCTTCGTGAAGCGAACGGAATAACGGCTGCTCGTGTTATTGTCTATGCCCTTCTCTTCAATAATACGGAAGCTCTCGGCTTTGACAAACTCAGCGCGAACCCTTGCATTATAGCTTCTCACACGTGGGTTGACGTACGTATCGCCCCATGATTTCTCTGGAATCGGCGAAGGCAAATAGGTCCAATTGACACGGTCAGTCTGCACCAAATGACGGCCGATGCCTTCCTTATCGAGAATCGTGCGTTCATAGCTTTCTTCATAGACCTTCAGCGGCGTATAAACAAACAAAGGTACACCATTTCTCGTATTCAGCCAGAAAATCCGGTTTTTCACTTCACTTTCCTTTATCGTAAAGTGGGATTTGCCTATCGAGTTATTTTGATAGTTCCGAATCCCTCTCAAAATACTTGGTGCCTGCACAGGCACGGACACAAACCCCCATGAAGGGACATGTAAATTACCTGAGCTGTTGCTGAGATGGAATACAGGCACAGCTTCCTCATCTAGCTTGCTAGCGATATGACGCTCAACAAACTTCTCAATCGATTCATCGTTCCCGTATTTCATAACTAGGAATTCTTCCATTGATTTCGTAATCAGATCGCCGAATTTATTCGTCAAAAACTCTGAAATCGAGCTGACGATATCAATTTCCTGCTCTTTTACCCAAAGATTCGAATGGTCTAGAAGCTCCTGCGTAAAGTCGCGGATCAGATCATCGCCGTCCTTCTTATCCATTAAACGGCTGATAACGTCGGAGATGTCTGGAACGCCTACGATATTCCAATAATAAGTTTTGTTTCCTTTATGATCCGCTTGTTCCTCGCCGCTTGTCAGGATTTCACCATTTTTGGCAAAGATGGAATTAAGCACATTCAAAATTTCAGTAAATACGTTATAAATGCGGTTATTCTCGTTGTTCAGCAGCTGGTGGAGATCCTCATAAAATTCAATCAGTTGTTCCATTCGCTCAACGTCAGCAAGCAGCCAGTACTCATTTATTTTTGCTTCGATATAGTTGTTTTTCTTCTTATCCTTGGATACGAACGCGCTCTTCGCATCGCCCATACGCTCATTGGCTTGCTCTCTAGCTGCTTCGATCTCTTTAGGAAGTCGTGACAGCCCTTCACGAAGCGTCTCAATATAAGAGAGCAGCATCTTCAGCAAGCAGAAGCCTTTCTCAGTATAAAGGAGACGGGATACATAAAATGGCCCTTGCTCTGGATGGAGAAATGTACGACGAATTTGATCGGTAAATTGTCCAACAATTTCGCCAGGCAGCTGTTTTTTGGCCTTAATATATTCCTCGCGCGCACGAGCCAAAAAGTTTTGCTCCAGCTCCGTATCCATGTTCACGGCTTGCATTTTCACCACGTTATTGTAGCTGAGTCGCTCGCTGTTCTCGAAGCCTGGCAGCGGCTCAGGCACTCGTGAGTCAAAGGTTTTCATCATCGTTTCGAGATCAATGCCAAGCTTGCGGGCAAATTTCTCTACATCGTCCTGACTCGGCGCCTTTTCAAACATCTTGTCCATTTTGTTGAAAAGTCGGTAGGCCAAATAAGTCGTCATTTCCTCGATCGGCAGTACCGCCGAAGAAGCTCCGATAATGTTGTAATCGTAGTTAGCCGGGTACATTTTGTTCATTTGAGCAATATTGGTCCGAATGTTGCTAATATAATCATGAATAGCGAATTCCTCGCCGGATTGTTTTTCCTCGCTGGAAATAAAGTTCGTAATATTCTCTGCCGTTACATTCATGCAATAATCATAAGCATTTTCAAGCAGCTTGCCCTCAGCGTTTGTAGCCGAGATGAGATGGCATAAATTAAACGGTGGGAGCGGCGAATTAACGTTTAGTATATTGCCATATTGCTGCGTAAACCGTTCACCACGGCTGTCCACATTCATCCAATAGTCCAGTTCCTTCAGTGCAGCATAGCCATTTTTCTTAATGTACTCACGTGTATGGTCACTCAAGCTTTTGCTTGCAAGGTTAATATCCGGCGTAAACAAATAACCAAGCGTATTAACGCGGTCGATGCCGGCTGATCCGTGATCACGCTCTATAATTCCTCGAACGATATAAGAGATATCGAGGAAGCAGCCGCTTCCTGTTCCGCCAGACAAGCCGGTTAGCAGAAACACCATCAGCTTTTTGTTCGTCCCGACGGATAACGTTTTAATTTTTTTGTCGATGCTCTGCACCACTTGATTGATCTTCGTAAACAGCAGCAGCCGACCTGCTTGACGAACGCCAGCTGCACCATTCATGCCATCAGTTATACTTAGCTCTGGCGACAGCCAGTCCGTGATGTACGGCTCCAAAATGCTGCGATTTTGCAGCAGTCCTCCAACCTCTGCATTAGATAGCAGCACAAATTCATTAATAGGATCAAGACCGATCCCTTTATACTTTTTATTGCGATCCTGTTCATTCGTTTCAAAAGCAAGAAATTCCACATTATCAGGCTTTTCGCGTTTTCTTTTGGAAACGGGGTCCTCAGGAAGCTTAAAGCGGCGATTGATCTGGTATTTTAGGCGCAGAAGCGCATCAATACCGGTACCGCCAAGTCCAATGATCAAAATGGGATTATCTATGGTGTCTACCCGAATTTTCTCGCTGACAATACCTCCGCCAAGCGAAACGTCAAGCTGCTGTATGTGTTCTCTTACGATCGGTTTCATTTTTCATTACCTCCAGGGCTCTATTTATACGAGATATTCAATGAATATCGTTTTGTCTATTTGTCTCAATGAAACCGTAATGCGGTCTCCGCTTTTCATTTCCAATGCACGCGCCGCATCCACTACTCGTCCCGATTTTTCAATAGTGCAGGAAGAACCATTTTGCAGAACGATACGATCATTGCTTCCCGGCTTGAAAATGACCTTGTCGGTTTCCTTCAGCTCAGGCGCTAGCTGCAACAACTGGTGAAGCTGCAATTTGCCTTTGAAGGCTGTCAGCTTCTTGTACTGCGGCGACGTTTTGTCACCTGTATTCTCATCTCGAATTTCAATGACGAGTTGTCCAACAAACCCACGGTTCGCTTGTTTCAGCACTCTTAATATAAAGTAAGCTGCTGCAAGCAATGCCGCTAGACCTATAACGCCAATTACAACAGGTACAACCGGGAACGGCTTCTCTTCTTTATCTGCCTCCGGCTTTGGCGTCTGCCCCGTTGTTCCCGCCTTTGCCGAAATTTTAACCGCATCGGTCTCTCGGAAAAAGCTTTTCTCTTTGGCCTTCACTATAATCTCATAGTCATGCTTCTCAGGTATTTTGTAGGAGCCTGCAAAATGGTCGCCCGCATTCTCCATCGGTATTTCCTCGGTTTTGCCCGTGTCTAAGTCTTTAACGAGTAAAACCGCGCTCATGTTGCTGTACTGGGAGGTGTCTTCCAGTTTTTTTCCGCCGCTTACGAGATAAGAATTGAACGTCACCTTGTCGCCCTTGGAATAGGCCGCTTTGGCTAGTGGATCCATAGCAAGACTTAAGTCATAGTTGAAAATAAGATTAATGTCGATTTTATCGCGATTCACGCCTTTGATTTGAAGCGTCCAGTCGCCTTCCGACGGCTTTAACAGCTTCAGCAAGGAATAGCTCTTCGAGCTCGATAGCAAGACGCCATCCGAAGGAATAGGAATAGCGTTGCCAGATGGATCTACGAGCTTCGCCTCAACCGGCTTGCTCGACATAATCGAAATATTTGCTTCTAGTACATTCGAGTTGGGAACTGAAATTTTCACATCCTGATAGCTGCCGTTTGCCGTCAAAGAATCAACCGGTACGACGTTCAGCTCAAGATGGCTGGCAAAAATTTCACTCAAAATTCGCGGCAAATCGTCAGCCGAATCGGTCGCGAATGACTTCCCGCCGGTTATTTCCGATAGCTTAGCAAGCGCAGATTCATTTAGTTTCCCATTTGCATTTAGGCCAATCGTATAAATCGGAACGCCTTTATCATTCGCTTCTTTAAGCGCCTTGTCCATGTCCGCGTCGGACTGCGCCTGCGTTCTGCCGGATGCCTTATTAAAATCGTTATTGCCGTCAGCTAGCAAAATAATCATCGGCTCGTGATCTTGGTCAGCACCATCTTCCAAAATCTGTACCGCTTCCTTAACTCCGACAGAAACATCGGTATAGGCTCCGCGGTTTAACTGATCGATGAAGCTCTTCAGCTTCTCTTTATCCGAAGCAGACTGGATTTCCAGCAGCGCTTTCTCGCGCTGAATTTCATCGGTATAAGCCACAATGCCAACCCGGTCGCCTTGTGTCGGCAGCATATCAATGAACATCTTCATTGCTTCATTTCCAATTTTCCCTGGATCGCTTGTGCTCATTGAATTGCTGACATCCAGCACAAGTACTGCATCAATTTGCGAGTCGCCTTGCGCTGCATGCACGGTTTGGAAGCTGCTGAACGGCAGCAGCAAAATAGCAGAAACCATCATTAGCTGACATGATAAACGTTTTAATCTATTCATTTTGCTGTACTCCTTTGTAATGGGACAAACGGTTCTTCTTCGCTAGTCCAATAGTCACTGTTAGTCACTGCTACCAGTATGATGATATACTACAAAATAAGTATACCTGATAGATTTTGTTAAATCACTTTTATTGTAAGAAAGGAATAGGATATGGTTACCTACGTTTGTCTTGGACTATTGTTTCTTTTTGTCATCATCAAAGCAATGAGCTATCGTGCACAGCGGAGACGGGCGCCTTCTCCAGAACAGCTGAGCAAGCTTGTCCTTTCCATACTAAAAAGCAGCGGGCAGCGTGATCGCGAATGATGAAGAAGCTGCCAGTACTACTTAACCCTTATATTAAAACACGCTATCCTTATAATAAACTTAAAATTTGCCGAAGATGCAACCACTTTACAGTACTGGGTGATGCGCAGTGCCCCGTGTGCGGCAAATTTGCCCTAAAAAATGTTGAAGCTCAGGCAGCCTATAAGCTTAAGCTTAAATTGTGGAAAGAGCGGTTTTTTGCATTGTTTATTATCATTGTCGGATTTGCAATGAGCGAATCAGCAATGCATTCCACTTTGATTGTTGCCGGAGGAATGCTGCTAGTCGCTCTATTATGGACGTTGCAGAAGCGGTCGACCCCTGCACTTTTGCTCCTGCAGCTGCAAAAAATATTTCAAAAAGAGGCATATACCCTCTCTGCAGGTCTAGTAAATGACCGAGAAACAGCTATTCAAGTGTTCCATAGCGGCGATAAACCGCTTGCGTATGAAATGCTGCGTGAAATTGGCGCGCTCGTCCATACCGACCAGCTTCGACTGGAGCAAATTTTGCTGCTTCAATCCTTTGTTTTGCGCAAGGATATGGATTTGATGCTGGACCCCTTGTTAATGGATCATTTTAATCCCGATCTCGTTGAATATATTGGCGAGCTTGCCAAAATCAGAAGAGATTTGCTGAAAGAAAATACATTCCGTTATGTTTTACTTCACGAGGCGCAGATTTTGAAAATGGAGCATGGCGAGAGCATTCTCGTTGGTGTTGCCGGTGCGGCGGTCAGGATGAAGCGATACATCACACTCTACCCCTATTTGCTGATGCGCTATGCACGAATGCTTCCTAAAGACCGTTTCTTGCGGCTTTATCAAATGCTTCAAAGCAGTCCGCACGCAGGCGCCAGCCCTTTATATCAAGAAGTAATGGAAATCTATAATGAACGTTACAAATGGGACGAGGATTTCAAGCGTACGAGCAAGGAAACAGACCTGCAAACAGATCGAAACTAAATAAGCAAATTAGAGAAATAATGAATAAAGGCAAACAGTCACTTTAACAAAAGTGATCGTTTGCCTTTTTTATGTGAATGAATGATTAGAGTCTTTAGGCAAAAATCAAAGCTTGTTCTCAGCTATGCTCAGACACTGTTTTCTTTAAAGGAATAACCATACTCCAAGTGTTCCCTTCAAAATCCCAAGGCTGAGTCCCGTTTCCGGTTGCCAGAAATAAATGGGTTGGCTTGCCATCATGGAACAACAAATTAGGACGCTCGATGTTCGCTTGAACCGTCCTCGTGCCATCATCCCACAGGACATCTCTTGTATACGCCTTAGGATCATTTGAAATATCCCAGTGCAAGCAATCGGTGCTTGTTGCATAGATGCCCGCTCCCCAATCGCCAGTGACACCGCCCGAATCGTTTTTAAAATCATCTTTAATTAAAATATGAAATTTCCCATCCTCCCACCACAGAAACGGATCTTCGACGTGGAAGTCTGGATTGTCAAACTGAAAAATCGGTTCCTCCTGCAAACGGGTATACGGACCTTCTGGACGAGGAGCACGGGCAACGCCTAATTGCAAGGTAGAGCCCGCATACTCTCTCGACTTATAAATCATATACGTCGTTCCGTCCGGCAATATAGCTGCTGATGGATTGGTTGTAATCGTACAATCCCAATGCCCAGGCGCTCTTGGCTCTAACAAAGGGGCATCTGGACGCTCCCACGGTCCAAATATAGATTTCGAAGTGGCTAACCCAATTCTTTTTCCATTCCAAACCTCGACATCTCTTTCTTGACTTATTTTCTCTCCCACTGCTGGGATAGGCCCTCCATAAGTCGTTCCAAAATAGTAAAGATAGTACGTTCCGTTCCAATATTTCACCGACGGATTATGTTGATTCAAAGCGTCAAAATAACTGCGCTCTCTTCGCTCAAATATAACTTCGGCGAACGTATAAGGCCCCTCAGGCGTTTCGCTAACTGCTCTAACAATCTCGCAGTTGAACAGCCACTGCGCAGCAAAGCCATATTCCTTAGGCCACCTTGAAGCAAACATATGATATTTTCCATCCTCGCCTTGCACAACTGAGCCGCACCAAATATAATAGCCATCCATTTTAAATCCACCGTTCTTCGGTGCCGGCAATAGAATTTCATATATGCGATTTCCCATGATCATTCTCCTCGTCGATTAATGAGTCGATTTCGAATATTGCAGGGTGAATCTATCCACGTTTACCCATTGGCACAGGATCAGGCTGTTTAACAAATTTCAGCGCCAGCGCTACGAAGAGGAGTTCTGCCGTCATGCCGATCGATTGTGCCCATGCCCCTATTGTCCCGTTCCATTCTGGAGCAAGCCCAATACCGATTAGAAGTGTGATAAAGGTAAAGCTGAGATTGGCAATTTGAGAACCAAAGATCAGCTTCGTTTGCCCTCTCACAAACACGAGTCCATTCATGACATCGAGCCAAGGCATAACGAGCGCGAACAACACAAAGGCTTGCAGCACTCGTATGCTCTCAGCCTGCAGCCGACCATGAACGCCGATCACATGCTCTAGTAAAAATACACCTGCAGGTGTATATGCTATCAATCCCATTAATATAGCAGGAATAAAACCTAGCATTAAAATAAACTTTCGGACAGCCACAGGATCGACACGATAAAAGTTAATCACAATTTGATGAAAATAACTGAAAAAGCTGCTGAGAAGCATAACTAAACTAGCCGCAATCGCAAACGATGCAATGGCTAGCTGCGCATCCCATGTTTTCCCCAGCATCGCATTAATTGCCGGTCCGATCCATACGGATATAAACGAGGATAACAATAAGGGCCGGTAAAAAGAAAATACATGATGCTTGTTTTCAACAGGGTGATTGTCCAGCTTTTCGGGCATTTTGCGCACCAGTAAACGTCCTTCTGAATAGCTGACAGCTGCTTCGATCATCATACCAAATAAGAAAATGATCGCTCCAACAACTCCGCTGGTAACGCCTGTGTGTATAAAATAAAGCGAAAGCGCATACATTCCTGCCAGTCTAATCGCCATGCCAATGGTTAACCATTTCGTACGCAGATTATAAATAATGACACCATGGTAAAGACAACGAATGCCAGAGAACAAGCTTACGAACATCAGTACCTTATATACACGAATAACATCATGGACATTGTCTTCACTTACCCCGAACACTCCCTTGAAAATAAGCGTTCCAACCGGGGTATAGCTGATTATAAAACCTAATAGCATAATGCTGGCAAACACAAGCTGTGCAACGGTAAGCGTCGATTTAAACGAGCGTTTGTCGCGAACGAGTGTGGAGCAGGTTTGCCGCAGCAGCACGGCTGGCCTCTCTGTAATAGCAAGCAAGCTCATCGCAATGGCATAGCTGGCAATGATGCTTTCAGGGTTTGCCGCTCGGCTTAAGGTACTGTTGATAATGACATGTGAAATCGTAACTAAGCTTGCCGAAATGCCTAACGGGAGAAAAAAAGACCAAAGCTTTTTCATACTTACTGCTTGCTTCTGTGGCTCTGATAATGATAGGTTCATAGCTGCTTCTCCTTGCCATATCGTAAAAAAGTGTAGGCGTCCTCCTCCCGGAAAAGATACCGAGAAGCGGCCGCCGAACGTATTTGAACTTTCAAACGTCTCAAGAGCAGATTCCGTTATCGTCATCGAATCATGTTTGATTCATGTGAAACGCACTTTTTAAGTATAACTGGTATTTCTTCCCGATTCACCTTCTTTTTTGGTTGAAAGGATTCATTTGTTGTTTTCATATACGATAAATATATTTCTTTATCCTTTTCCACAAGAGAAAAGCATGTTGCTGAGTGCAACATGCTTAAGCTTAATATCTTGAACAATCTATTCCTATGCTATAGCAGACGACCTCAAGTTATTTTCCTCAACATCCGAAACACATGCGCAATTGGTGCAGGTCCCTTCACGGCAACTTCAGGCAGCTGCACGGAAATCCCTTCGTTCTCATGTGTCCAGTTCAGCTTTCCTTCCATTCCGAGCAGCTCGATCGACTCCAGCAAGCCTTCATAAGGAATAAAGACCGTCTCTGAAACTACTGTATCAGCTGATGGATAGTGGTTGGCACAATAAACATAATCTCCTTTTTGCGTGAACGCTTGACTGCCTGTATAGTAAGGCGCGCAAATGCGAGTACCATAAATCGCTTCGCCGTTCACCTTCAGCCAAGCGCCCAGTTCCTTCATGCGCTGGATAGCTCCTTCGGGAAGCCTGCCATCAGGCTGCGGAGCTACATTTAACGCGAGATTGCCGCCCTTAGCTACAACCTCAAGCAAAATCTTCACGATTTGGCGCGTCGGTTTATATTTATCTTCATACCGGAAAGAGAAGGACGTCCCCATCGTAATGCAGCTCTCCCAAGGGATGTTCATCGCCTCAGTCGGAATGGTCTGCTCAGGGGTAACATAGTTTTCATACGGTCCGCCTACTGTGCGATCTGCCGAGAGCAGCCATGGCTGTTGTTCCCTTGCTTTCTCCACAATCTCGCCAAGGCGAATGTCCTGACCGCTCCGCAGCGGCTTTACCCAGCCGGCGTCAAGCCAAAGGACATCTATTCGGCCATACTGCGTCAATAACTCAGTAATTTGCTCGTGTGTAAAATCGACAAACTTGTTCCACAGCTCAGGATGCTCCTGTGGATCGTAAGTAGGCCCACGCCGCGTATTAGTAAGACTTCGCTCCATATCCGGTGCCCAGTAATAAGGCGTATGCCAATCTGCTTTCGAGAAATAGGCGGCGATAGACAATCCTTTCGCGCGGAATGCATCAAATACATGACGGCAAATATCGGCATACTTATGCGTATGAAACGGTGTCTGTTCATCAGTGATGCGATAATCCGTCGTTTTTGTGTCCCACATGCAATATCCGTCATGATGCTTCGTCGTAAAAATGAGGTATTTGAATCCTCCCTCCTCCGCTAGATCTGCCCATACGTCTGGCTGAAAGCGAATCGGATTAAACGTCTTATTTAAATCAAAATATTGCTGCTTGAATGCTTCGCCATCCTTCTCCCAGTCAATGCCTTCACGCGACCAATCCTGATCCTCGTCGCTTAGTGCCCAAGACTCTACTACTCCTAGCTGGGAATAAGGTCCCCAATGCATCATAAGTGCGAGCTTCTGATCCTTAAACCATTCCAATCGCTCAAGCGTAACTGGATTATCAGGCCGTATCCAATCACGCTCGCTGCTAAAATTATGCACACCTTCATGAAGCTCTTGCTCTTCTGTTTCTTCTAGAACGTTATCACTGGATATTTCGCTCATCGCTGCAAAGCCTCCTCCATTCGGTTATTAAGAATTGCCCAATGCATTTTGATAAATTTCAATGTATTTGCCAAGCTGCAAGCCGTCAAAGCCTTTTACATAAGCATCCCATTCCTTGCTGATGTCTTTGGAGCCCGTAATAAACTGTGCCATATTCGATTTTGTATAATCAATAATCGTTGTTTTGAGCTGAGCAGCGATTTCCGCATCATCTTGCGCAATGAATACGCCGTTTGGATACATTTCTTTGGAATGGAATGATTCATATTTTTTCGATTCCGTATTCAAACGTGTTCCATATCCACCGTCTGCTAGCGGGTCCTGAATAGCCATCCAAGAGGAACGGTATGCATAGGTACGAAGTGAAGGGCCAATTTGCTCCCAGCCATCGTTATGCGTTTGCTTGCTCTCCCGTTGAATATAAGCATACTTAGCCTGCTTGCCATCAATATCTAATTCGCCGTCCTCTGCCTTGCGCCAGCCTTGCCCTTCAGGGCCATTCTCTTGCAGCACAATCGCTTCCTCCGTGAACAAATAATCGGCTAGTCTGATCGCAGCGATCTGTTGATCTGCGGTCGCCTTATTCGTAATCGCAAATTGCGATTTGCTAATGCCCGCGAAGTTAAGCGTTTGCTGTACGCCACTTGGTCCTTTCAGCGGAGGCAGCGTCACATAATCCTTGTGCCTAGGCTGTGTTTCCGACATATTATAGCCATAGCTTATAAGCGCGGTTGTCACAGCTCCCATAATGTTATCCGGCTCGCGGTTCGCCAGCTGTTGAATCGCATCCGCATTTTGCGTGAAGGCTGCCGGGTCGATCAACCCTTCCTTGTACAGCTTGTTCAAGTATTCAAGCCCTTGCTTCCATTCATCCTTGTTAGCTACAAAGTCGACTTTGCTATCTTTAACTGATAAGAAGGTACCAGCATTTTTTTCGGTATAATCATCTACTATAAACGCATTCATCAAGAAAGCGGACACGTTGCCAGCCCACATTTCATCGGACCCTGTAAGCGGAAGCTCATCCTTCTTCCCGTTTCCGTTCGGATCTTGTTCCTTAAATGCCTTCATGACCTGATAGAACTCCTCCGTTGTTGTAGGCAGCTGGAGTCCAAGCTTGTCAAGCCAAGCCTTGTTGATCCAAAGCTTCAAAGCATTATCGCAGTGGTAGCATTCATTGATTTGCGGCAGCGCATAGATGTTTCCATCTGGAGCAGTAATAGACGACTTCATATATGGAATATCTGCTAGAGCTTTTTTTATATTAGGAGCGTACTTATCGATCAATTCATTCAAAGGAAGGAATACGCCTTGCTTCCCATACTTCATTTGCTCTTCTCTTGTCAGATTAGCTTGCAAAATGACTTCCGGATAATCACCGCTCGCGAGCATCAGCTGTTTGCGGTCCTCAAGCGCATTGCTTGGAACGAGATCCCATGCAATCTTAATGTTCGTTTTTTCTTCCAAAAACTTCGTGTACGTATTCGTCTCCATGTTCTCGATCGTAGGAAGCTGAGGAGCAAACATCTTAAGCGTCATCTGCTTATTCACAATGGGATACGTACCTACAGCTGTAAAAAGATCCTCTTGCACAGCATTTGTTTCTTTTTGCCCTGTTTCCTCTGTTTTACCATTGCCGGATTTCCCCGTATCCTTGCTGCAAGCAGCTAGAATAACAACACAGCTAAGTACGACACACATTAAGATTGCACTGGATTTTTTCCATCCTTTTCTCATAAAACCGACTCCTCCTTGTTATATCCTAGTCACTCCTAGCAGCATGCTGTAACGTTTGTAACTGAATGATTGCCTCGGCCCCAAAGGCAACCCATCCCCCCTCCAAAAGAAATCCTCCTACTCATCCCTTCAAGGAACCAATCATGACGCCTTTCACAAAATATTTCTGAACAAAAGGATAGATGATGAGTACAGGTCCGCTAGCAACAACTATCAATGAATATTTCAATAAATCCTTTAGTCCCTGCTGAGCAAGCATCTGATTCGCATTGGAAATCATCGACGCATCCACCGTATTTAGAATTAGAATATTACGCAATACGATTTGCAGGGGAAACAATTCCTGGGATCGCAGAAATATGAGTGCATCGAAATATGCATTCCAATGTCCTACTGCATACATCAGCATCATAACGGCCAAGATTGGTTTCGAGAGCGGGAGTACGATGCTGAAAATAAACCGAATGTCGCTGCAGCCATCGAGGTCCGCCGCCTCGGACAGCTCCTCAGGAATACTGGTCTGGAAGAAGGTTCGTGCTATGATGACTTGGAATACGGCAAGAGCTCCCGGCAAAATCATAGCCCATCTTGTATCCAGCAGATGCAATTGTTTGACAACCAAATAATACGGAATCAACCCGCCCTCAAACATCATCGTGATAACAAGAAGAACCATGAAAAAATTTCTTCCATAAAACGTTTTCCTCGCTAACGGATAAGCAAGCATGACCGTCAGAATAACATTAATGATCGTTCCGACTACTGTATAGAACAATGAATTCATAAATCCAGTGCCGATCTGCGGATTGTTGAATACCGCCTTGTAGCCATCGAGCGTGAAATGGACCGGGAACAGCCATACCTTGCCGGAGACGACAGCCTGCGGCGAACTAAAGGAAGAGCTTAAAATATAGAGAAGCGGCAGAAGCACCACTAATAGAACCACAGTCAGAAAAGCATAAATGAATGCCATGAATAAACGATCTCCGTTTGATTCTCGAATGGTAACGTTTTTTTTCATAAAGTCTCCCTTCTGCCTCAATTACCACAGACTATTATTTGAAATTTTTCTAGCGATATAGTTGACGACAATCAGCAATGTTAAATTAATAACGGAGTTGAAAACTCCGATTGCTGCTGAGAAGCTGAAGCTCGAACCCAGCAAGCCCACTTTATACACATAAGTAGAAATGACTTCTGAGGTCGCTAGGTTAAGCGGATTTTGCATTAAATAAATTTTCTCAAAACCGAGTTTCATCAGATTGCCTAAATTAAGAATAAGAAGAATGACGGATACCGGAATTAAACTAGGGATATCGACATTAATAATTTTTTGTATTCTCGATGCCCCATCAACCCTTGCCGCTTCATACAGCTCAGGATTGACGCCAGCTAATGCCGCAATATAGATAATGGCCCCGTAACCGGTATGCTGCCACACATCCGACCAGACATAGATGGATTTGAATAATGAAGGAATACCCATAAAGTTTGTGTTTTCCACGCCAAGCATTTGGAACAATTTGCTGACGATCCCCACGTTTGGGGTCAAGTTGACAATTAAGATCGATACCATAATGACCGTTGATATAAAGTAAGGTGCATAAGAAACCAGCTGTACACTTTTCTTGAATAGTCCATTGCGCACTTCATTAAGCGCAAGCGCAAGGATGATTGGGGCTGGAAAGCCGACTAACAAGCCATAGAAGCTAATGCCAAGCGTATTTTTCATATAGAGCCAAAAATTTGGTGATTCGAAAAACTGCTTGAAATATTTTAGCCCGATCCACTCGCTTCCAAAGATGCCCTTAATGACGTTGTAATCTTTGAACGCGATCACGATGCCAGCCATGGGGACATATTTGAATATAATGAGATAAGCAATCGGCAATAAAATGACGAAATACAATTGCCAGTGGCGAGCCATTTTGCGTAGAGGCCCATACCTTCTTGCTGGATGTGCAAAGGCCTGCGGAACGGAATGCCATTCATGATTAACTTTGGACAAGGGCTAGCCTCCTTTAACATTCTCATTTTTGGTTACGCTTTCATGTGATCATTTTATAAGCTGCCCTCACCATGCAACAAGATACATTAATTGCTCGCTTAACCTTTTTCGCATCGCTGCTCCATAAGAAACGGCAGCACCTTATACTATCGGTGCTGCCGTCCCTATAGCATCCATTTTTCGATAAAAGAACTAACATAATTCTTGCGCTTAACGATTTTCAACTCCATGTATATTCAGCCATTTTGCTGCTTCAGCGTCTCTGAACGGTATTCGCCTGGCGAGCATCCAACCACTTTCTTGAACACTCTCGTAAACGAAATCGCACTTGTGTAACCAACCTCTTCCGCAATATCCTGAACCGTCCTCCGTGTCTCTTTCAAAAGCCGCTTCGCTTCATTCAGCCGAATATCAATTAAGAAATCAATGAACTTCTGGCCTGTTGTTTCTTTGAACAGCTTGCTCACATATTTGGCATTCATATCATATTTCTCGCTTAAATATTCAAGTGACATATTCGGATTCACATATTCCTCTTCAATAACTCTCCGCATCTCCTGAATAATGCCGGCATGCTGACCGCTGTAACGCATATCTGCAAGAGTATGCTCAAGCTCTGTCATTTTGCCGATGATCGCCTCGTGCATATTTTCCAGAGAATGGCAGTTATCCAATTTCCCCGTTAGAACCGGCAGTGCTTCGCTTTCCCATACGAGATTAAATTCCTTGCCGAGACCAGACAGCTCGCGTCCCAAACTATAAAGCAAGTAATTAATAACATTCATAATCTCGTCCTTAGTGAGCAAGCCTTGCTTCATCTGGCTGAACAAATCGTCTAATTCTGCTCTCCAGCTCGCTTCTGATTTGCGGAAGGCATAAACAGCAGATCTAATCATCCCAAGATAAGCGTATACTTCAACTTGGCCTTGACTCATCATATCCTCGCGTGTAATAAGGCGATTTTCGCCAAGCACCATTTTGTAATTAAGTGCTTCCAAAGCCTGTTGAAACGACTTTGCGATTTCAGAATGCTGCAAGGCTGGATCACCGATTCCTATACTAATCGTGAACTTCATATTTTGTTCAATCCAAGCCCGAATGCTGTCACAAAGCTGAACTAACATTGCAGCAGGAGCATTCCCGCTCTCAAATAAAATAACACTGAGACGAGAAGAGGCAGTCCATTCTGCCCAGCACGCGTATCCGAAGCGTGACGATTGCTCATAAGTAATGCTTCGCAGAGCGAATTTCAACAAATTTTGATCGTTTCGCGAATAACTGCTGCAAAACTCTCCGTACTTATCCAGTTCCATGACAATAAGCGTATGGCGATCCGCAGGCGCGGGAAGCTGCAGCCGCTGCGCTTCGCGCTGCCATTCCCCAAGCGTCAGCTCCGCTCCAGCCTCAATAAGCTGATGGAATAGATTACGTGTCCGTAAATGAAGATCTTCCTTATATTGCTGCTGATATTGCCTTGCCTGCTCTGTTAAATTATCAAGAGCGGATTCAATAAAGACAAACTCGTTAATCCTGCCAGATCCAATGTTTTTTCCACTTTCTGCCAGAGCTAATTTATATCCGCTGAAGCGTGACACAATCTGTTCTACCGGCTTCGCATTTCGCCTTGATATATAAATCATCCATACGAGACCTGCAATGATCATCAGGAGCCCGATCACAAACCATACGTTATAGAGCAACGATACCGTTTGAATAAACGTACCTTGCACAAAACCGCTTATATAAGACCAATTTGAATAACTCGATTTATAATTTGCATAAACGCGCATTGAATCTACAGGTTCTGCCGCATTGAGCAATTCATTGCCCGCTCCGTCTTTGATGCGAATGAAGCTGACTTCCGAATTGTAAAGCTCATCAACTAAACGCTCCAAAGAATCCGTTGCGACGTTGACAACGATCATTCCTTTTTCACCCGTCATGAATGGAGCACCTCTCACGAGGCTGACAACATCCTTGCTCTCCAATAACGTAAATTGCTTAAATGTCCGCTTATCCGTCCATTTCTGAGAGATCGTATTGCGATATTGCTCAATAAAAGCTTTGTCTGGATAGGTGTTGATATGTCCGCCCGTCGCATTACTTAGCACAACCTGATCATCATAGCGAACCAGATAGACAGAATCAATGAGTGGATAATAAGAAATCATATCGTTCATTTTCATGACGGCGCTAATGTTAATATAAGGGTCACCATTCTCGTTGCTGTTGAAAAAATCGATAAGTGACTTGTTGTTAATCGATTCCTTCATCACCATGTTATCTATCGCTCGCAAGGACGTGTCGATTAACCTCATCGCTTGCAAAGACAACATGCTGTTAGCATTAATAGCTTCTTTCCGACCCTGCTCACTAATTAATTGAAAAAACACAAAAAAAGTGAAGGTAACTACGATAATAAATATCGGCATATAGGAAAGAAGCAGCCGATTAAACCACGATTTGCTCATCATTAGCCCTCACCCTTTTCTCTTATGATTAGCGCCGTTTTCTTGTTTATGAATAGCCGCTCTTTACCTGAAGTTTTAAAGCCATGCAACGAACACATTAACTTGCTCTGCAAAAGCAAACTGTAATTATTTCCCGGGTGATGTAAACCAAAGAAACCCCGATACCGTTTCCGTATCGAGGCATGGCAGCCTCTTCAGGAGCAATGCCCTCTTCTCATGTGCAGGCCGTGCGAGTTTGGTTTTATTTATCTTAGGCGGTTGCGCTGGTAAGATCAATAAACCGTTTTCAACTTCCTGCATTATTTTCGCCAAAACAGCCGCTTGCCAACACGATTAACGCTGCTTTCTTTACAATCGGCCATAGGATTAAAAAGCACCATATCCAAAAGCACGTAGCCGGCTTTAGATATAGTGCACGCTTATTGTATTGTTCGTGCGACAAGGATTTCATCTATGCAATCGGGCAGGCAAGCCCGAGCGATCACTCCATTTAGTATGGTGGATTATACCCCATTTGCCAATGCTCTATTTTGACTAAATGTTACGCTTCAAAATAGTGCTCAAAACAAAATAACGCTTGGGATTCAAATCCCAAGCGTTACATTACTTTTTTTATAATTTTATTTTACTGAAATTTTTTCAAGTGGCTGTGCATTTCCATAAACCGGACGGTTGCGGTCTACCGGCTGTGCCCATTTCACGGCATTCGTAATGACGCGTTGAATGTCTTTGTTATGGTACGTTGGATAAGTTTCATGTCCCGGTCTAAAGTAAAATACTTTGCCGTTTCCACGTGTAAACGTACAGCCGCTGCGGAACACTTCTCCGCCTTCAAACCAGCTTGTAAAAATAAGCTCGTCTGGAGCAGGAATGTCAAAATGCTCGCCGTACATTTCTTCTTTTTCCAGCTCGATATACTCCCCAAGGCCCGCAGCAATCGGATGGCTTGGCGCTACAACCCAAAGGCGTTCCTTCTCATCCGCTTCACGCCATTTCAAGTCACAGCTTGTACCCATCAATACTTTAAAAATCTTGGAGAAATGACCGGAGTGAAGAACAATCAAGCCCATTCCATCCAGCACGCGCTGCTGTACTTTTTGAACAATTTCGTCCTTTACATCTCCATGCGCAAGATGTCCCCACCAAATGAGTACATCTGTATTGTTTAATACCTCATCCGTTAATCCATGCTCTGGCTCATCTAGTGTAGCCGTTCCCGCATCGTAGCCAGCTTCAGTTAAAAATCCTGCAATCGCACCGTGAATACCTTGAGGATAAATTCCAGCTACAACCGGATTTAATTGCTCATGACGATTTTCATTCCATACCGTTACCTTTGCCATTATATGAACACTCCTTATTCATTCAGTTAATCTCAGTATAAAAAATTCGCGCCGTTTACGTAATACTTAAACATGCTGATTTTATATTCAAAAGTGTCTTCCTTTTTCAAATGAGCTGAAAAGACAGCTAATAATGACGCGTTTATTGATTCAACATTTCCAAAAGTGGTATACTTCAAAATGGAGGTCATGCCCATGCCTATAATAAAAACCGCCATTGATACGCATTCCGAAGCGATCAACGAAGAAGTCATTTATCAAAATCCGCTATTGTTTCTTAAAATTTGGGAGATTTACTCCGAAGCTGACTATTTCAGCACGCTTGAGAAACATCCATGGCACTATCATAAAGAAGTAGAATTCCTCGCTATTATTGAAGGTCACTTAGGTGTGCAAAGCAAGCACGGCTATGCCGTCCTCGGACCAGGCGATGTTATGGTGCTAGGCGCCTCCCAGCCGCATCGCTCCCACAAGCCGCTTTCGGAAGTACAGCACTATGTTGTATTTCAGATAGATTTGGGCAAACATTTTGACCAGAGTACGATGCCTTATTTGAATTGCTTCTCTGAGCTGACAGAGCCGCTCGATAAGCTTAATTATATTTTTGACATGAACGAAACAGCCAAGCAAGAAACCCATGCCTTCATTTTGGAAATATTCAAAGAGTCGCAAACGAGGATGAGAGGCTACGAGATTGCAATCAGCTCAATTATAAAGCGATTGCTGCTTCTGCTGCTTAGAAGCGACAGCCGAAACCTGCTGAACGATACAGAGGAAATTGAACTAAATCGATTACGACCCGTTCTCGATTATGTAGACACCCATTTAAGCAGCAAGCTGTCCGTAGAGGATGCTAGTTCTTTGCTTAATTTGAGCTACCACTACTTCATTAAATATTTCAAAAAAACGATGGGCGTCTCCTTCGTTGAATACGTCAACTATAAACGAATTAAACGATCCGAGCTGCTGCTGCTGACGAGTGAGCTAAGCATCATGGATGTCAGCTACGAGGTCGGCATTACAAACATGGCCCAGTTCTATAAGCTCTTTAAACGGCAAAATCAGTGCTCACCACGAGAATACAAGCTGCGCATGCGCAGCGAATCCAGAGTTGCGATGGAAGGCATGCAGTAAGTTGGAATACAAAACGACCGCTCTCCCGTAAAAAAACGAGAAGCGGTCGCTGCTTTTATATTATGCTTTTCTTTGAGAAAACGGTAGGTGACATTTCCTCTCCTGCCAGCTTATTTCCCCGCGTGACATGTACCTCTTTATCGAGAATAACGTGATCAAGGCTAGAATCCTCATCAATCACACATTTCTGCATTACGATACTGTTTCGAACAACGGCCCCTTTCCCGATTCGAACGCCTCGGAATAAGATGCTGTTTTCCACAGTTCCCTCAATGATACAACCGTTAGCCACCTGTGAATTTTTAACGATGGCACTACTCGCATATCTTGCAGGCGGTTCATCCTTGATTTTCGTGTAAATAACACCCGGCTCGTAAAATAAAGATTTCCATACCTCAGGATTCAACAGCTCTTTGCTGTGCTTAAAATAATTTTGAACGGAGTTAATGACGGCCAAATATCCTTTATATTCGTAGCCATACACTTTTAACTCGTTCAGATTTCGAATAATGACATGCCGGACAAGGTCATAGTAGTTTTGATTCACACTTTTTTTGACCAGATTAATAAGCAGCTCTTTCTTAATGATGATCATCCGCATATAGGCTTTGTTGCTTTCCTTGTTCTGGCGATTTTCTGTCATACGTACGACTCGCCCATCCAGAGCCAAGTCAAGCGTAATGAGGTTAGAGAAATCGTCACGATCAACGTCCATTTCCTTGTAGATGACAGTAATATCTGCATTTGTGCGCTTATGATTTTCTACAGCTTCCGTATAGTTGATATTGCAAATCATATGACTGCTTGAAACGATGACGTACTCCTCCGTGCTGCGGGCAAAATATTCGAGAGAACCGTAAAAATTTTGCAAATCGCCGTTAAAGCCGGGAACATTGCTATTGTTAGGGGGCAAAATAAACAATCCTCGGTATTTCCGATCCAAATCCCACTCTTTCCCAGAACCCAAATGGTCAATGATGGAACGATAATTGTTATGAGCGAGTACTGCCACATTGTTAATTCCGGAATTCACCATATTGGATAATACAAAATCAATCAATCGATATCTGCCGCCGAAAGGTACCGTCGCTGTCGCTCTTGAGTAGGTCAGTTCATGCAAGAGCGGCTGATTAATGCTGAGATTGATGACGCCTAGAACATTATTCATCGCATTCACTCCTATATCAATTGAGAAGAAATGACCATGTTTTCACCGATTAGAGTGATTTCAGCCGCATCACCCGCGCTGCCTACAATCGCGCCATCTTGAATGACAGTGCCCGAGCCGATGATCGCTTTATGAATCGTGACATTGTTCCCAATCTTTGCGTCCGGCATAATAACCGAGTCTTTGATGAGGCTGCCTTCACCAACATGAACACCGTAAAAGAGCACGGAATGATCCACTTCCCCAAAAACCATACATCCTTCATTCACTAAGGAGCCTGTCACTTTGCCGGTAGATGCGATATGATGAGGAGGCTTGTTAGGGTTTTTAGCATAAATTCGCCACTTCGCGTCATGAAGCGTAAACGGTGGATTTTCAAGAAGAAGGTCCATATGTGCTTCCCACAAGCTTTCAACGGTGCCAACATCCTTCCAATAGCCGCTAAAACGATAAGCAAAAATAGAATGGCTGCTATAGAGCATCGATGGAATAATGTCTTTGCCAAAGTCATTGCTTGATCCAGGGTCCTGCGCATCTGCAATTAATTTCTTTTTTAATACATCCCAAGTAAAAATATATATGCCCATAGAGGCGAGATTATTTTTGGGCAGCTTCGGTTTTTCCTCAAATTCAATAATTCGGTCTTCATGATCAACATCCATAATGCCGAATCGGCTTGCTTCATGTAATGGGACTTCAATTACGGCGATCGTAGCATCCGCTTTCCTTGCCTTGTGCTGCTCGAGCATGAGGGAGTAATCCATTTTGTATACGTGATCACCGGAAATAACTAAAACATATTCAGGATCATATTGTTCGAGATAATGAATATTTTGATAGATCGCATGCGCCGTCCCTTTATACCAGCTCCCGCCTCGTTGCTCCATAAATGGAGGAAGCACGGTAACCCCGCCATTTTTTCGATCCAAATCCCATGAGCTGCCTATTCCTATGTAAGCGTTCAGTACCATCGGTTGATACTGAGTCAGTACCCCAACCGTATGAATACCTGAGTTGCTGCAATTGCTTAACGTGAAATCGATGATCCGATATTTGCCGCCGAAAGGCACAGCTGGCTTTGCTAGCTTAGACGTGAGATGGCTTAATCTTTTTCCTTCACCGCCTGCAAGCAGCATCGCTACACATTCTTTTTTTTGCATTCGGCTCACTCCCCATCGTAAAAAAATTAGATACTCCAAAATGTTGTTTGAATTTTCTGATAATTATAAACACACCTCCTCCTTACTATATGTATTCAAAAATTTATTTAAAATGTAAGCGTATACAATGTTGTAAAAATTATATTACCTCCTCGTTAGAAGGAAGTCAACAGCAGTTAATTATTATTTTAAATGACTTATTTTTGCAATTTTCGCAGTGTTTAAGTGCGTAAAATATGCTCCTGTTAATGTTGTCAGATTCACTCACAAAGCCACCTATATTAGCGAAAATAGCTCATCTTTTATCACGAATTTAGTAATGATTTGTCTATATCCCCAAAAAAACAGCGTGTTCCTTAGTTAAGGGCGCGCTGTTTTTTGGGTAAGCTCAGCTTTTGAATAAATAAGATCAAGGATTAAAAAGGCTTTCAGGCAGCTTGGCTTCCCAGCTTCTTGCATTCAGCCCTAGTGCGTGGAGAACAACTGCCGCCGTATCTGTAATCATTAGCTCACCTTGAAGCGTGGCATTATGTTTAATTCCAGGGCCAGTGCAGCCCCAGAAGATCGTTTTGTCCAGTGGGTGATCGCTGCCATGCTGATAAGCCTGCTCTCCGCCGCCCCCATGATCGGAAACGACAATAATCAAGCTGTCTTTCAGAAGTCCCGTCTCTTCAATGGCTTGTAATATGATTCCTGTACTTTCATCCGTCTCTTCTATGGCAAGCAGCTGTTCAGGTGTATTGAATCCATGCTGGTGCCCCGCTCCATCGGGTAAGTCTAAGCCGATAAACATCAGCAACACATCGGGATTCCCCTTAATATATTCAGCAGCCACAAGCGAAAGCTCACGGTCATTCATCGATACTTTATGCACATCGATTGTCGATTCGATAATGCCATCGTTAATTGGTTTCCAGACGCTGAAAGCCGCCATTTTGGCATCTGGATTAGTATCCCTTACAATTCGGAAAATCGAAGGATATTGCGATTGCTCGGGAAACGTATGTTCACTGGCGATATCATTCGTAAGACCATGTTTTTCAGGACCTACTCCGTGAAGAAGCGATCCCCAGCATTGCGCACTAATCGTTGGTGAGACCGTTTGAGCGTCAAATGTGAACGTACCTGTACGAATTAATCGATCCAAATTAGGTGTATGCGCATCTTTCACAAAATTCCCTGCTCCATCCCAACCTATAATGAACACCCGTGCTATTTTCTCCATTCATCATTTCTCCTCTTCTATATGAATTAAGTGCTACCCCAATCCGACTCATGATTTCCATGTTTATCATACTCACCTACCTTTACAAAGTCAACATAAAAACAACTAATAACAACTAAAAACACATTTTAGTTTTTTGCTATATTATTTTTGAGAGTATTTTGTTGTTTTCTATTATAAGGACTTTGCTTCGGTTCACTTAAAAGCTGTTATACATATAATGGTGGATGCCAAGGAAATGGATGAAATAAAAGGAGGCTAATGATCAACATGACCGAAGAACAAAAGACGCCATTTGACTATAAGACGTATTGGGACAACAATTACTCCCAAGGCGGCACATCAGGCAGCGGCTCTTACGGTGTGCTGGCGGACTTTAAAGCGGAGGTAATTAATTCTTTTATAAGCGAACACGGGATTCAAAAGGTAATCGAATTCGGATGTGGGGATGGAAACCAAATATCGTTAATGAGCTATGAACAGTATTTAGGTTTGGACGTAGCCAATTCCTCCATCGATATATGCGCGCAAAGATTTGCCGGTGATCGCTCCAAAAGCTTTCTCGCTTACAACCCTCGACACTTCGTTAACCATGGTTATCTAACATGCGAGCTCGTCGTTTGTTTAGACGTTCTTTACCATATTACGGATGACCATGATTTCAACAAAACGTTGAACGACATTTTCTCATGCGAGGCGGAGTATGTCATTTTATATACGCGAATTACTAGCGCCGACGAGCCAAACGTCGTGCCGACGATTCGAGATCGGGATATTTTAAATCATTTGAAAGCCTATAATAACTACAAAGTTGAGCGTATTATCGAACAAAAACATAAGCATTTATCATCTGCGAGCTTCATCATATTGCAAAGAGAAAAGTGATTGATGATGACTATAAATACAAAAAAGAGTGCCCTACAAGTCGTTAATTATGACCTGTAGGACACTCCTTTTATTTATCTTTGTGCATAATGCGGTTCTCAGTCATCCCAGCATTCCACGTCTTCCAAGCCTTTGACGCTGCTCTTCACAAATTGCGGATCACGCCCTGCCTTCTTCTGCTGCATATAGTTCCGCAGCACATCAAAGGCGATTCGTGATAAAAGAGTAATGGCGATGAGATTGATCACCACCATCAGTCCCATGAACAAATCTGCTAAATCCCAGACAAGCTGCACTTTGGCAACCGACCCGAAAATGACCATCGCCAGCACACAAATGCGGTATAGCCATAACCAGACTTTACTGGTGTTGAGAAACTCAATATTCGTTTCTCCATAATAATAATTGCCCATCAATGTGCTGAACGCGAACAGAAAAACCATGATCGCTAGGAAGCCCGATGCCCATGAACCCATATGTACGCTCAGAGCTGCTTGCGTGAGTTCAATTCCGCCTAACCCCTGCTGTTCATATACGCCTGACAGCAAAATAATAAATGCTGTACTCGTACAAATGACTAAGGTGTCAAACAGAACACCAAGCGCTTGGATCAAGCCTTGCTTCGCTGGATGACTGGTCGTTGCGGTAGCTGCAGCATTGGGAGCACTGCCCATCCCTGCTTCGTTAGAAAATAAACCGCGTTTTACGCCATGCATAAGCGCTGCGCCAAGTGATCCGCCGGCTACTTGTTCTATTCCAAACGCATTTTTTACAATTAAAGCAAGCACAGCTGGCATATCTGCAATATTTATCACAACAATCGTAAGAGCAACCCCAATATACAAAACCGCCAGCACAACCACAATATATTCGGATAGCTTGGCGATCCGCTTAACACCGCCAATAATGATAACAGCAAATATCGCTGTCATAATCAATCCCACTGCCAGTCGATTGGTGCCAAAAGAGTTCTCAAAAGCAATCGTAATCGTGTTCGACTGCACAGCATTAAATACGAGCCCGAAGGACAACGTAATTAAGATCGCAAATAAGGCGCCCATCCACCGCTTCTTTAAACCCGCTTGCATATAATAAGCTGGGCCTCCGCGGAAGCTCTCTCCGTCCTTAATCTTGTAAACCTGAGCAAGCGTACTTTCTACGAAGCTTGAGGCTGAACCAATAATCGCGATGATCCACATCCAGAACACAGCCCCTGGTCCACCTAACGCGATCGCGATAGCGATTCCGGTAATATTCCCTGTTCCTACACGAGCTGCCATACTAATGCAAAACGCCTGAAATGGTGAAATGCTGCCGCGCGGACCGCTTGTGGACTCAAACAGCAGACGGAACATTTCCTTTAACATACGCAATTGCAGTACATTTGACCGCAGTGTGAAGTAAAGGCCAATTGCAATAAGCATAACAATCAACAGCTTCGACCATAAAAAATCATTCACAATACCAATTAAATCTTGAATCATTTGCTCCATTTGTTTCCCTCTCGATGTCGTTCTAAGAATCCATTCATAGTTATACTTCCCAAGGCAAGGAATTAATAACAATATAATTTCATCTATTGATGTGATTGCTCGAATACTCATTTGTATAGGAATATGTAATCTTTTGCTACCATCAATCTAATATTCGGAAGAAACTATGATAGCACAAACGTTATGTTTTTCAAAATACACATATTGGTTTCTGCTCATCCTGTTGTTTATTTTCGATAAAAACAACTGTATAATTATTTTCTTTAAACTTTATATGTACAAATTCAAGGAGGCAAATCATGAGTGAAATTGCTAAAACGCCACAACCGCCTTATTATGCTGTCATATTTACATCAGAACGAACAGCAATTGAGAACCAATACAAGGAAATGGCGGATGAAATGGTGAAGCTTGCTTCCGTTCAACCTGGTTATCTTGGTGTAGAAAGTGCGAGAGAAGGGCTAGGCATTACCGTGTCTTATTGGGAATCCCTTGAAGCGATTCAAAAATGGAAACAAAATGAACGGCATTTGGTCGCACAGCAACAAGGAATAGCGGATTGGTATAGCAGCTACAAAACGAGAGTTTGCAAGGTCGAACGGGATTATGGTTTCGAAAAAAACTAAACAAATAAGCATGGCGCCGCATCATAAAATACATCGTACGACTACGCAAAAAAGCTGACTTCGGGTTATCCCAAAATCAGCTTTTTCGGCAATCGACTACGTAGAACTCGGGGGTGATGATGTTCCCGAAGAATGATGAAGATATGCGATTGCTTCCGTTCGGCTCGAAACCTTCAGTTTTTTATAAATCGCACTCAAATAATTTTTTACTGTACCCGTCGTTAAAAACAATTCAGAAGCGATAGCTTGATTCGACTTCCCTTGCTTCAATTGCATTACAATATTTCGTTCCTGTGCGGACAAACCATTCAGCAGGTCATCAGGCTGCTCGATTGAATAAGGCTCGGAAATTTCTTTGGGTGATCCTTGTTCATGCTGTTCTGGAAAGTTAAGAGCCTGTACAAGACGTTTCTGAATACGACTGGGATAATTGATTCTCCCCTCTAAACAATCCTGAATCGTAGAGAGAAGCTTCTTAGTCTCAACCCCTTTAACTAAAAAGCCGTTAGCTCCATGCCGTATCGCTTCCCATATGTATTCTTCATCCTCGAATGTTGTCAGAACGAGCACTTTGGTATCCGGAAACTCCGTTTTGATTCGTTTTGTTGCTTCCAAACCATCTAACTTCGGCATATGGATGTCCATCAAAACCAGCTCAGGACGGTGCAATCTTACTTGCGCTATCGTTGCCAACCCATCACCCGTTGTAGCTACAACTAAATATTCCTCCTCCATACTTAAAATAGCTGCCAAACCATCGCGAATTAAGGGCTGATCGTCTGCTATCACAATCGTTCTTTTAGACAATTTGCTCCCTCCGCTCTATCGTTTTCGTCTGAACAGGTATGCTTATGTCTAGTGCTACACCATCGGCAGCACACTCGTTCAAAATCGTTAATTCTCCGCCAATTTCCTTCACTCGCTCATTCATCGCTTTCAAACCAAAACCATGAACAAATTGCGATGGAACTTTTCCATTATTGGATAAAATAAACCGAATCTGCCCATCACGATGAGTTAGCGAAAAATCAAAATGGGTACTGCAACCATGCCGAATACCATTAGTAAGGCCTTCTTGTAATGCCCGATAAATCGTTATTTCAACTATTGGCAGCAGTTCAGGCAATGCTGCATCAATCTCACATGTAATTTCCACCTGAGTTTGTCTCTTCGTTTCATCGATCAGCTTAATAAGCTCAGGTATAAAAGGTTGATCTAGAACATGTTCATGCAGCAGCTGTACCGAGCTTCGCACATCATCCAAACCATTGTGAATATATTCTTTCGTTCTATTGATCATATCTTTTGCAATCGCATAATTGTTTTTCTCAATCGCATGTGCTGCAGTTTGCAGGCCAGCTAACGCTGATGTCAACGTGTGTCCAACGGAATCATGAATTTCACGGGATATTCTAGTCCGCTCTTGTAATTGTGTTTTCTTTGCTAACTCAATGGATGCGATTCGCAGCTGTTCATTGTCTTTGGCCAGCTGATTCTTTTGCTGAAAAGCAATTTTTGCAAGGAGGCTTATCCCAAAAATTGCAAAGTAGTCGATGATACGAGGCAACATATAAGCTATTTCTTTAAAGGGCGGGAATTGGCGATAAACCAAAAGTCCTAGTACAAAACTAGTATAGCTCACCGTAGTAAAGATAATCGAAAGGTTTCTGCTGTGATAAAAGCTAAATTCTCCAACGAGAATTAAAATATAAATTTGTGCAAAAAAGCTGTCCGACCCTATTGTTATAACAGATGCCAAGATTAATTGAATAGATAAGCTCAATATGCCTATCCATCCTTCTAGGTTAATCTTTAGGATGTAATTTCGAATGAAGACGATCGTTATATACGTACATACCAGCAATAAAAGTAAAGCAGATAGCTTGCTCGTATGAAACAATAAGCAAATCGTCGCTCCTATTACAATGATGAACAAGATGTGAGTCATTTTGTTATTTAATTGTACATCCATAGTAATGCCCCCGAGTGGGATGATAGATTTACCATTTATTTTATCATAAACATGACTTAAGTCATATGTTCGAGGTAAAAGCAGTCGAAAAATGACGAAATAGCGATTTTCTAATGATCTTCTTCATCTAGAATAAGCCTTTCGTATTATCTATAATGAGAAAAGTTGGATAAACAATTAGGATTAGCAATGTTTTTTTCTGCAGGTGAGAGTAAAAAAGTTCAAGGGAGACTTGTAGAAATGCTTGTGATAGTATGGAACGCAATCGGTTGTTTGCTTCTCATTTTAAGTGTGTTTTTCTCAATCCGCTTAATACTAGAAGGTAAGTATAAACAGTGAAACTCTCCTATGAAATTAAGAAACCGTCACATGAAGCGATATTTAATAATAATTACGATATAGAAAATGAAGATGTTAACGATTTTCTAATTCGAAGATTAGATTTTGTTATGCAAAGTTTTGCAACTCGTTATCGCCTTACACAGCGCGAATCAGAAATTCTCATCCTTTCCGTTGTATATGGTTTTACTAATCGCGAGATCTCCGAAAAATGCGTGATCAGTGAAAAGACGGTCAAAAATCATCTATCAAATCTAATGAACAAAATTGGCGCTCGATCCATGCGTAAACTATTTTCACTGCTGCTCTTCCATGCCTTATCCTCTTAAAAGCAATCCTCCTGCCATACGGCAGCCATTTAACCAATCCACAACCAATAGCGAAAATGTAGATGCCCTAACAACATGAAAAACCTACCATAAAGGTAGGTTTCATGTTACTGGAACAAATGTAAAATAGCCTGTGGATTTTGATTAGCCTGAGCGAGCATAGCTTGTGCCGTTTGATTCAGAATACGCGATTTGGTTAAATCCATCATTTCTTTTGCCATATCAGCATCACGTATTCGTGATTCTGCTGCGGTTAAATTTTCGGCATAATTTCCTAAGTTGTTCGCTGTGTGTTCTAATCGATTTTGCAATGCTCCATAAATCGTTCTATAGTTTGTAACTCTTGTTATGGCATGATCTGCTTGAGCTAGCGATTCACTAGGTATGGCCGGCGGTAAAATAGACATATTGGCAATACCCAATCCTTCCAGCTTCACACTGAAAAGGGGAATAATTATCGATTGATTTTCGTTTGCCCCGATTTGAATATCAAGTCGAGGCGGAATATAGTCCACATCCGTTATGTCCGTAGTAACCGTTTCAATAATTGAATCAATTTGACTTGTCGTTTTATTCGTTACGAGGTAAACATCTTTCTTAAAATTAAAATGATTTAGCACAATGCCAAATTCTAAAACAGCGCCATCATCAAGATCCGTCGTTCCCCATGTCGGAGTGATGAAATTGGGACCTAAGTTATCCGATTGCAAAATATCGCTTCCCGTTGTTAATGTATTAGGCTTAACGTAGCTTCCGCCATTCAGGAATGAAAAATCGTAATTCACAAGATCATTTGATAGTTCAAACACAGTTCCTGAACTCGGTATTTCCGTTTGATTAGCAGTAACGCCTGTGGGAACTCCGCTGGAGGACGAAATATTATATGATCCGTCGTATTCCGGCTTAAAACCAGCACTAAATTTGATTTGTTTATCATCTACACCGGAATTATTTTTAATTTTAAACTCTGCTTTAAAAGCCGACCCGTCCGTCGACATAATCTTTTCGATTTCAATACCATGTTTTTTCATAAACAGCTGTAATCGCGCTCGAAGTTATAGTCGAACTCGTTAAAGTAAAGTTATCAAGGGTATGTGAGATACCGTCTATTTCCACAGTTATGAAACGATCTTCAAATCCACCAAAATCAGGGTACTGTCCAGCTGTCGTTCCACTTGGAATAAGCTCAGTCTGAAAAAACACATTGTTAATGGAAAGATGCTTAATATCAAGCTCTTTATATCTAGGATCGCTGACTAGTTCTCTTCCATAATAATAGGTACCTGTAGTTGTTGTCTCTGTATGGATATGTTCATTTTTTTCATAATTGTTATACCCCTCACGTCCATCAGGTGAAGTAATAGGCGTGACTGAAGCGTTAAAATTATTAACGTTACCGATTGTTGTATTCGTATTCGAAGATTGAGCGGTTACGGGAACTTCAGTCATACCAATTGAAAAAAAGGATGTTGTCCTTTCATTAATTATAGTCGTTGGAGGAAACGGTCCAGATGTATTTACTTTAATCGTATGACTTGAACGGTCGGCTAATATTTGATAGTCATCTCGTCCCAAAAGATTAATTGTATTGAATTCCGTTTGGGTAGCAATTTTATTTATTTCTTCTTTAAGCTGTTGAATTTCTTGGTCAATTTTCTGCTTGTCTTCAAACGTATTCGTATCATTCATACCTTGAATAATCAATTCTCTTTGTCGTTGAATAATATCCGTTATTTCCTGGTATCCGCTTTCAGCAGTCTGAATAAGTGATATCCCATTTTGTACGTTTTTATGTGCTTGATCTAACCCTCTGATTTGAGCTCTCATCTTCTCTGAAATGGCTAGTCCTGCTGCATCATCAGCTGCTCGATTAATGCGTAGACCCGAAGACAGCTTTTCCGATGCTTTAGACGTTTGGATATTATTTTTCTTTAAACTATTATGAGCGTTAATAGCAGATGGGTTATTATTAATTATCATTATGGCTTCTCCAGTTCGTTTATCAAGCGAAAGTTTAATTAGTTTACAGTTAAAACACAGACTTCGGAACTACTTATATCTACAATTCTAGACCAATGTACCCAAAACCTCCCAAACATTAAAATAAATTTCCTTAGGTGCTCATTTTTCTATAAACAAGCAAAAAACAAAAAAACGCTCGAAAATTCAAGCGTTTTACGATTATTTTATAGTGTACTTCAGCATAGTTGCTCTCGCGCGAAAGCATCACACCACTAAGCTCCTTCACTCATACGACTGCACAGGCTGGACTCCCTCATGACTTACCGTATCTATGACAGCTTGAAAAAGATTCGGCGGGTACTCCGCAATGCGATGGCACAAGTACAAATACCATTCATGTCCATAAGTAAGATAAATCCTGATCGGATATCCTGCTGCTTTCAGCTTGCTGCTCAAATCTGGACGAATGCCATACAGCATTTCAAACTCAGCATTAGAGCTTGATCCCACTCCTTGATTAAGAAGTTGTTCAATAATAGACTCATCATGGGTAGCGATCGATACACGATGTCCTTGGCGGAGCGCGCTCTCGACAAGTTCAACATAACGATCATTTAGCGCAGGAGTACGAGGTAACGAGTATTCACTGGATTCTTGATACGCGCCTTTGACGATGCGGATACGGCTAGGTGAGGATATAGCTGCCAAATCCTGCGGTGTTCTTTTCAAATGCGCCTGCAACGTAATGCCGACATTCGGATAAATAGAAGCTGCTCGCTCAAAAATAGACAGTATTCTGTCCGTCTTCGAGGACTCTTCCATACTAATGAATAGTTCAACACCAGCTTTCTGCGCCTGCTCAGCTAGATTCATAAGATTCGAATAAGCAAGCTCCTTATCCAGCGAGAGCCCGATATGTGATAGATCAAATGATACTCGTGCGGAGAGCTCATTTTGCCGAGCTTCATGGATGAGCGTCATCATTTCTGCAACTGCTGCCTCACATTCAGCGACATCAGCTGTATTCTCGCCGATATACTCGAGTGATACCGCGTATCCTTTGGAGGAAAGCTCGCTTGCTGCTTCAACTCCATCTTGCCTTGCTTCACCCGTTACATACCGAGCAGCTGCACGTCGCAGCATTTGGTTCAGCTCTGGCGTTTGCTCCACATATGACTTTAGGTCAGGACGACGAGCGATAGATTTGAGCGCTGCTGTAAATTGTTTTTCTAAGTCTGATCTGTAATGCATAATGGTTCAACCACTCCTTTATTCAAGTAAATCTAAGTTTACAAGCTAGGCAGGAAGCGGTATTGTATAAAATTGCTCCATTTCAAATAGACAAAGCATATTTTTGCGGCGTTGCCCCAACGATTTTGACAAATGCTTTCGAAAAGTGACTCTGGTCATAAAAGCCCACTTCTGCTGCAATTTCGGATATTGGTCGCTGCTTGGTCAATTCCAGCTTTGCATGATTGATTCTCAGCAAAATCTGATAAGCGTGCGGAGGCAGATGGCTCCATTTCTTAAATAGACGAACAAGATGAAATCTGCTGATACCCGCTTCATTCTCCAGCTGTTCCAACGTAACATTTTCGTCATAATGCGCATGCAGATACTCTTTTATCAGTTTGACGTACTTTTGATCCTGTTTACGCTGTGATTCATGTTCAAGATCTTCCGTATTCTGACTAACGAGTGCTTGTACCAGCTCAATTAAAGCCGTTTCGATTTCAAGCGGAGTACCTTTGCTAATAAGTGCCTCCATCGTCCGGTTTATTTGCAATCGACAAACATTATTTTTACCCTCTTCCAGCAAGTACGGGATATCAAGCTGGCCAAGCTCTGTATGATTAAGGCCTTGAAACCATTCAGGCTTGATGAAAAGCATCTTGTACTGCCACTCCATATCATCAAGAGGATGACAAGCATGCATCATTTTCGGCGGAAAACTAATGACCCTTCCCGCTTCAACTTGAAGCAGCGTTCCATCGCACCATGCGCTCGTTTCACCCTCATCTATAAGTCCAATCGAATATTCCTCATGAAAATGCTTTTGATAAGCAAGATCGCTCCTCATACATCGTTTTGCTTCCAAAAAAGGCAGCGAATCCTCGCGGTAAAAGGTCACAGTTGACATGCTTGTGTCCTCCTCTTAGGCTTCAACTTAACTATTCCATAAGCTTTATTATATCATGATTATAGTGAACCAATGGACATCCATATACACAAAAAAACACGCCCGAATTGGCGTGTTCTTCTTAGTAGCGAATGATGGAGTTTCACAATTGAATTTTTCTTAGTCCAGCTTAATTCCAAAACCGCTTCCTAGGTTGTTCCCAGCAACTAGAAATGCTTTCGCACTGCGCTGTAAGCTTGTTTCCTCGTCATAACTGTATGGGTTTGCACTTAATCGGTTGAATATTCTTTGCTCTGCTTCCCTTGAAGCCTCATCGATATCATAGATGTAAAAATGCTTTTGAAACTGCAATATATTGGAGCCATGACTTAAAATCTTATTTAAATTCGGATAAAGCAGCCACGAATGACAAATGTACACTGGAGATATTCCTCTAAAAAAAACTCTGGCTAATTCAAAGGACTCTTCTACGCCCTGTTGAGAAAGAGGTTCGCCTTGTGGAATATGTACATTAAGCACAATTTGATTTTTAAATATTTTTTGTCCTTCTACCTCTAAATCACGATCTATAGCAAAAGGCTGAAATTGCAATCTGCCCAATCGGAATAAACGAAGCTGAACATGCTCTTGCAGCCAATTGTATTCTTCAATCCCGTATTCATTGAAATCACGCTTGCAGGTTAAACACCAGATTTGAATATCAGAGAAGGTATCATAATAATATTGATCACTAATCCCTCGTATCTGGTACTCCTCATACGCATCTACAGCAAATCTAACAAATAAATACAATAACAATTTCCGATAACCTTTTGTTTGCTTTACCTTTTCAAAAAATGAATATCGATCTGAAAGAAAATGTTGTTTATATTGACTATACTCCTCTTCCTTCATAGGATACGCATATACTTGCCGCCGAGCAGCCTCGTTAAGCCTAATCCCCTCACAAAACTTTGTTATGTCCAAGACAATTCCACCTCTTTTTTCATCAAATCAGGTAAAAGATTTATTTATAGTCAATCTCCCCTGATTATATTGAAAAAATTGTACTCCTTGAATATTTTTTCATCAAGAGTAAAGTTTTGATCTATTCAATTAATTTTCCTTTTATCTTGTCAACCCATTTGTCCCCTCTCAAAGTCTACCGCTGCCAATAGTTATCGTCAAAGAGAGAGGGTCTATCCCGAAAGTAGCTGTAGCTACCTTTAGAACAGACCCTTTTCGCTAATGTGTATATACAGCAAGTAGAACCAAATATACTTCACACTCAAGCTCACCAATCGCTTCTATCCTGCATATATGCAGGGTAGAGGCTTGTATGCGATGCGGATAGGCGTCTATGTTGCACACCATACAACATAGAGACCGATTAGTTAGCTAACCATTGAAGTTTTCAACATTTTATTGCAAATATACAGGATAGGTGAGGTATACACGCTTATAAGGAATAAGTTACTGCATATGTGCAGGATAACAAGGTAGTTAACCACATGCTGGCCTTAAACTACCTCAAGATAAAACCTCTTACCGTTAGGTTGTCTGCTCATCTTGCACAAAATTTAACACCCGGTCATCCATATGAAAATGCTTTTGATAGGCAAGATCGCTCCTCATACATCGCTTTGCTTCCAAAAAAGGCAGCGAATCCTCGCGGTAAAAGGTCACAGTTGACATGCTTGTGTCCTCCTCTTAGGCTTAAACTTAACTATTCCATAAGCTTTAGTATATCATGATTCTAGTGAACCCATGGACATCCTTATACACAAAAAACACGCCCGAATTGGCGTGTTCCATCTTTATATGTTCACCTCGAATACTTCCTTCGCAACTTGAATCGCCGACACAGCTCGCGGCCATCCAGCGTAAAACGCCAGATGGGTCAACGCTTCGATCAGTTCTTCTTCGGTCAGACCGTTCTCTTTTGCAAGGCGGAGATGATAAGAGAGCTGTTCTGTAAGTCCACCGGTGACTAGTGCTGATATCGTAAGGAGACTGCGTTCCCGAAGCGATAATTGTTCTCTTCTCCACACGTCACCGAAGAGTACTTCTTCCGAATATCGCACGAAAGTAGGTGCAATATCCCCAAACGATTCTCGGGCAGTTGATTTGATTTTTTGATGTTTCATTCTTATGCCTCCCCTTAGTTGTCTGGACGTTCGATCATTTGTGCTACGCCGTTACCGAATGACCAGTCCTCGAATTCCGTATCGACCAGTACGACGAAAACGTCTTCTTTCCTCATGTTAAGCGTATTTGATAATCGTTCGGCTAACTTTGCGTAAAAGCTTTTTTTCTGCTCGGTGCTTCTTCCGGATTTGAGCGTAATTTGAATATAGAGTAGCCCGTCACTTCGCTCTATATTTAAGTAATTCCGGCTAAAATAAAACTCGCTTTCTTTGTGTGAATGGAAAACTTGAAAGCAATCATTCTCCGGCACGTTAAAATGCTGAATTAGTGCATTCATAATCGCCTGGCTTATGATGGGTAGCTGTTCTTTCCCATATTGGTTTTCCATGTAACTTACTCTGATGAATGGCATTTTATATCACTCCTTCAATGGGATAACTTAATTTTACTCCCCGCTAATTTATTTGTATAATTGAATAAAATGATATTTTAATTCAATTATACCGATGGAGATATGTGCTATGGACTTAAAGGAACTAATTACGTTTCGAACCATTATTCAAGAAGGAAACTTCACCAAAGCGGCCGCAAAATTGAATTACGCGCAGTCTACGATTACTAATCAAGTCCAGCGGCTGGAGAAGGAATTGGGCATCCAGCTATTTAAGCGAGGATGGGATGCAGAGTTAACCGCTTCTGGACAAATTTTTGCCGTGGAAATTGACAAGCTCATTCAACACTGGAACCATGTAACTGAGCAAGCAAAAGCTTTGCAAAGAGAGGAGATTGGCTCCCTGCGCGTCGGAGGACTAGCATCGATATTCGAGCATGTGCTGCCAAGCTCACTGCGGCAATTCCAGGAACTTAAACCAAAAGTATCATGTCACTTTGTCAGCGGGAACACCGACTCCTTGTCACGAGCGGTACTCCAGAACCAACTGGACTTTGCCATATGCGGAGAGCCTGCCGATTTTTCTTCATTTAGTTTTGAGCCTCTATATAACGAGAATATTTCCTTCATTGTAGCGAACAACCATCCCTTGGCTGAAAGAAACGGAATAATATCCTTTGAAGAACTGCTTAACTATCAAATGATCGTTGGAGGAAATACCTGCTTGTATTATCTGCGGTTAGCTAAGCAATATTCCCATTACACCGAAACCCCTTTTCTATATACGGTGAATCAAATTTCGGCTATTCCTTCATTCGTTCAGAGAATACCTTCCGTTGGAGCCGTTCTAGATTCAACAGCGTTACCCACGAATGTTGTGAAAATTCACGTTGAACTGAAGAATTCAACCATTCCAGTCGGTTTGCTGCAATTACGTAACACGGAGTATAATTCATCATCCAAAAATCTTTTCATGCAATATGTAAAAGAGGAACTGCAGCGAAACGAAGTGTATTGAGCTTTCGTTTAGCACCAAAAATAAGGTCAACCAGAAGCTATGATGGCATCTTTCTCTTTTGGGTCTGTTGATGCTCACTTAAGCAAATGGCGGGCAAGTGAATTTTGACGTATAATCGAGGCGGGTTATGGAGCTAAACACACATAGGTTCTTACAGTGTGCGAAACTGCTAGGTTTGTGGTCTGTAAGCACATATATGCACTTATAGAGTTGCTGAAGCGTATGGTCATGGCGGGAAATGGAGCAATAAGCACACATAGGTTCTTACAATGTGCGAAACGGCTAGGTTTGTGGTCTGTAAGAACATATATGCGCTTACAGGGTTGCTGAGGCATATGGTCAAGGCGGGAAATGGAGCAATAAGCACGCATAGGTTCTTACAGCGTGTGAAACGGCTAGGTTTGTGGTCTGTAAGAACATATATGCGCTTATAGAGTTGCTGAGGCGTATGGTCGAGGCGGGAAATGGAGCAATAAACACACATAGGTTCTTACAGTGTGCAAAACGGCTAGGTTTGTTGGAGGGTGCCCCTGAAGCTTATTGCTTTTGGAACACCCTCTGATTTACTTCATTGCTAAAGCCTAGGGTTAAAGCTAGATTTAGGTTATCTGCTCATCCTGCACAAAATTTAACACCCGGTCATCCACCGCTGCGGATTCCCCTAGATCAGGCTGGTCGCTAAGCGTGATTACAGGCTCAGTCAAGAAACCATGCAGCTCAAAAAAAACAATTTCGTTGCGTCCCTTTCGCAGCAAAGGCCCTGGGATATAAAGCGCACGCTGAGGTCCAATCTCCCAGTACCGTCCCAGATTAAAGCCATTAATCCATGCTACGCCTTTATTCCAACCATCAAATCTTAAAAAAGTGTCCCCGATCGCTTCTACCTCAAAGGAACCTTTGTAAAATGCAGGAGTTTCTACATGTAATTCATGAGCATTCGTTCTCTCGTAGCGAACAGATGATAGAGAGTCAGGACAAAGAGGAAGCGTCCGAATCGTCCAATTGTATAGAAATTGATTATCAAGGAGCACTCCTTCGGTAATCCCCTTCGGATCACGAAGTCGAGGACCGTAATTGATTCGCCCCATGTTCTCGACAAGGATATCGAGTCTTGCCCCATTTTCTGGGATGCTAATATCTAAGGGCTTAGGGTCCCAGCGCTCCACCACACCTAATAACTTGCCATCTAGAAATACTTGCGCTCGGTCACGAACCTCTTGAATATGCAGCTTCTGCCCAGATCGAGGTCCTTTTACCCATGTCGAATACAAAATAAAACCGTACGCCTGATCGAATTTCTCCATAGGCTGTATGAATGTCGATTTTACTGGCTCTGATAATTGGTCCAAATTATCAAGCAGTGTCGCGCTCTCTGACAGTGTCACTTTGCCGTATGAATATTTAGGAATCGGCTGCGGCATCTCACAACCTGGCTCGATGCCGTGCTTAGCAAACACGCTGCGAACCGCCTCATACTTGCTCGTCACACCCCCCCACTCACTCAGCGGTGCATCATAATCATAGCTAGTTACCGTAGGCTCATACGTTTTAATATGATTGGCGCCATTGTAAAATCCGAAATTCGTTCCGCCATGGAACATATAGAGATTAACCGATGAACCACTATCCAATATTTTATCCAGTTCGTCGGCCACTTCAGCTGCATCACGAACATGGTGAGGCTCCATCCAATGATCGAACCATCCATTCCAAAACTCCATAACCATAAGCGGTTCTGTTTCTCTATACTCCCGATACTTTCCGAACGATTCCACAACTCGCGATCCAAAATTCACTGTTGCATGAACATCATCTATCGTGCCGCCGAGCAGCATCTCGTCAGTAGGTCCGTCAGAAGTGAAGAGCAGCACGTCTATCCCTCTTTGTACAAGCCCATCTCGAATATAGGTTAAATAGGAGGTATCATTGCCGTAGCTGCCATATTCATTTTCTACCTGCACCGCAAGAATCGGCCCACCCTGCGTAGAGAGCAGTGGAATAAGCTTAGGAATTAATACATCGTAATATCGATCTACCTTCGCCAAATAGGCACTATCCGAACAGCGAAGCTGCATATCGCTCTCTTTCAATAGCCATGCCGGCAATCCTCCAAATTCCCACTCCGCACAAATAAATGGGCTGGGACGAACAATCACGTGCAAGCCCAGTTGTCCCGCAAGCTCAATAAACTGGACGATGTCTGCCATTCCTTCAAATTGAAATTGACCTTCCTGCGGCTCATGCACATTCCAAGCAACGTAAGTTTCTACTGTATTAAATCCACATGCCTGCAATTTCTGCAAACGATCCATCCAATACTCTGGCACGACACGGAAATAGTGTACGGCACCCGACACGATACGGTAAGGCTCCCCATGCAAGTAATACTGCTCATCTCTAATCTCCAATTGACTCATGGTTTCCTCTCCCATCCTTTATAGTTTCCAATGCTAACATCGAATCTAATTGCTATTAAACACGGCAAAACGTTTTATTATTGGCCGCTCTACCGACTCAAGTACAGTTAAACGTATTCTGTCTGTGGAAATTGGTTGGAAGAAATCTATTTTTTTGTGCCCAATTGCGCTCCCACGGATCATTTCTATCCATTCATTTCCAGCTTGAACCTCAATCTTATAGTCCCGTACCCGTTCTCCATAAGCGATATCTTCCATAGTGATGATATGGTCGATGACAAGTTTCCGAGGCAGCACAAGCTCGATAACCTCTCCCTCGCCAAACAGCTCGGCAAGTGGATGATCAAACCTGCGACGAACCTCGTTTCCAAACGAAATAACCCGGTTTACATCTGCCTCCGGCATAAGCCCCCGGTTATCTGGCGTTACATTCAAAAGCAGTGTTGCACCATGGCCAACCGACCGATAATAGATATCCATTAATTGCTCCAAAGAAAGCAGCAGATGCTCCTCCTCAGGATGCCAGAACCATCGGTCCTTCCGAATAGGGACATCGCATTCTGCCGGTACCCAGCGAGGTGTTTCTGGCAGCCATTTCAGATCCCCTTCACTAAACATGCTTACCCGAGCAGATTCAGCTGTATTCCAGCAAGGATAAGGGGCAAGACCATCCTCATTCCCTACCCATCGGATCGTCGGTGCTCCCATATTAAACACCATGGCATCCGGCTGATGCTGCTTAATTAAGCTCATGATGCGTTTCCAGTCATACTCTCTTCCTTCGGAGCCCGCTCCATCGAACCAGATCTCAACGAGTGGACCATAACCCGTTAGCAATTCCTCCAGCTGACCAGCGTAGAAGAGATCATACGCTTCTGGATCGGAATAACACGGTTCATGTCTATCCCATGGAGATAAATATAGGCCAAAGCCAATCCCTTCTTCAAGGCAGGCATCTGCACAATCCCTTACGATATCGCCTTTGCCCTCACTCCAAGGACTAGAGGCAACCGAATAATCTGTCGTAGCGGTCGGCCAAAGACAGAAGCCGTCATGATGTTTTGCCGTAAGGACGAAGTATCGGAAGCCTGCAGCCTTTGCCGTACGCACCCACTGGCGGGCATCAAGCTGGGCCGGATTAAATAAAGAAGGCGAGTCATTCCCATCGCCCCATTCCTGATCACAAAACGTATTCATTCCAAAGTGACAGAACATTCCGAGTTCAAGATCCTGCCAACGACGCTGCTGCTCGGTTGGCACTGATAATGATGATGATAAGTTAGCCATGCTGCATCTCCCTTTCCTTGCACTCTTAAGTTGCCATTGATCCGACACAAGAAAAAGGAGCTTTGCAGCAGCCATGTCTAGACTGCTCAAAGCTCCTCAATTTCGGTTTCAATTCACTTAACTTTATTTTGTTTCTTTCTCATCAATGATTCTCGTCGCTTCTTTTACCATCCATGCTTGTACATCGTCAATGGAATCGCTGCTAAGCATGAACTTGCTAAAGCCATCTCCGATAACTTTCGTCAAATCAGCAGTACTTGTCGTTACCACTTGTGAAGCATCCAAATATTTAATTTCAGGGCCAAACAATGTGTTTTTAAGCGATTCAACATCATATTTATCAGCGTTTGCACCGATCAAACGATCAAGTACGACGTTTTGGTCTGATTTTTTCCAGCCAGAGAATTCATTTCTTGATTCCGAATCAGTTGTTGTCATAAAGCGCATTAATTTGAATGAAGCTTCTTTATGCTTGGAAGTCGCACCCATTACTAGATGCCCTCCACCTACAAAGTACTTACCGCCTTCATAATCTTTTGGCTGCGCATTCGCAGGAGGAAGCGGAACTGGAGCAAATGCCGTTTTGAAATCATGCGGATATTGCTCCGTATTTCCTGGGTCAGGAATCATAAAGCTTCCGGAAAGAATCATCGCAGCACTTTCACTGAAAAATTCAGTACGATAGTTAAGCTTCGATGCAAGAACATCCGCATAAGGCTTAGCCGATTTATCTACCGTTTCCATGTCTTTGCGCAGCTGGAAGAAGTATTTATAAGTTGGATCAGCCAAGATCGTCGTTCCATCATCATAACGGAAAGGATCTTTCATCACCGTTTGGGCTGGAGCATTCATATACAATTCCCAGGTATGGAAGTACGAACCGTACTGTTTATCCACGCCTTCGCCTTTGGTCAGCTTCTTGGAATAATCGCGGAAGTCATCCCATGTCCAACCGTATGTCGGCACTGGCAAGCCTGCTGCATCTAGGGCATCCTTATTCAATAGAATGAACTGGTAACCTGTAGACATCTGCATGCCGTAAGTTTTGTCGCCCACTTTTGGATTAACAAAATATTCATCCGCAGCAACAAGATTATTGGCAGCATAATATTCATCCAGCGGAGCTAGCGCGCCTCTAGTTGCTCTTTCGATAACCGCTGACGCGCTCGGAACGTTTACGACGTCGACCGCTTCACCCGAAGAGATTAGAAAATCAAGCTTTTTCAACATTTCCAAGGAATTACCCGGAACAAGAATGACATGCTCAACTTTAATATCCGGATTTTCTTTCTCAAATTCTTGCAGCATAGCTTTTGTACCAACCTCTTGAGCTGCACTGTCAAAATTGTAATACTTAATGGTCACTTGCTTGTCCGCCGTACCCTCAGAGCCGGCAGCGTTTGAGCTTTTAGGCGAATTAGAATTACCTCCACATGCGCTTAGCACTGCAAAAGCCGCTAACAAAAGACAGATCGAAACTAAAAACTTGCGTTTACCCTTATGATTCATTTTTTTGCCCCCCTATTTAATAGCTGACTCATCTTCTTTCATCATCAGTATAAAGATTGGACGATTCATAGAAGAGTATAATTTTGAGGTAAAATGATTACTTTTTTGACTTTTTTTCAAATATCACCCTTTGACTCCGCCAAGGGCAATTCCGTTAATTACTTGCTTCTGCAATATAATAAATATAATTAATAACGGGATAATAGCTGACAGCGCGGCCATCATCATAATGGCATCATTCGTTGTATAATCATCCCTGAACAGGCTCATACCAAGCGGGATCGTATACAAATCTTTGGATTGCAGGAAAATAAGCGGATTCTGATAATCATTCCATGACCATATGAACTTTATAATAGCGACGGTAGCAAGAACCGGTTGGCACAGCGGAATGATAATCGAGCGGAAAATCCTTAAATGGCCAGCTCCATCAATTCTCGCAGCTTCCATATACTCATCGCTGATCCCCGCCATGAACTGACGAAGCAGGAATGTGAAATAAATAGAAAACATCCCCATAAAAATAAGCGCAAAGTGACTATCATAAATACCTAGCCAGCGAACCAGCATAAACCGAGGAATTAGGGTGGCCTGATCCGGTATAATCATGAACGAAATCAGAGCCATAAATACAAGGCCTCTCCCTCTAAACCGGAGTTTGGTAAATGCAAAAGCTGCCATAGTGGAAAAGAGCAATGTGAGACATGTGACAATTAAAGCTATTTTAATAGAGTTGAAATAAATATGAAGAAAGTTTACATTCCCCATCCAAACTGCTTTAAAATTGTACACCACATTAATATTTTTAGGAATCCACTCAATGGGAAAACGCATAACATCCTTTTCAAATTTAAACGCTGATGAAATCATCCATATGAATGGAACTAAGAAGAAAATAGATATGGCACCCATGATAATGGTAACAATTATTTTTGATATATTTTTTCTTATGATAAGCAAGCTGACCCCTCCCCCTTATAATGATTCTTCATTTCTGAATTTCCAGGTAACCGCTGTAATGACAGCAATAATCGCAAATAGCAGCCATGAGATTGAAGCCGCATACCCCATGTTATAATTTACGAATCCTTCCTCATAAATCCGGAACACAATGACTGTAGAAGAATTGTCTGGTCCCCCGGCTGTCAAATAAGAGATAATATCGAATACTTTAAAAGAACCAATCAACATCGTAATAAACAAGAAGAACGTTGTCGGACGAAGCAATGGAACCGTAATTTTGAGAAACTTGGTCATTGAAGTCGCTCCGTCGATATCCGCCGCTTCATATAGTTCATTCGAAATACTTGTAAGACCGGCCAAATAAATAATAATCGTATAACCAAGCCCTGCCCAAGAAGTGATGATCGCAATGGCGATAAGTGAAGTTTTTGGGTCCACCAGCCATTTAGGCGGGTTGGAAATGCCTAGATCCATTAAAAACTGATTTATCGGTCCTAGTGAAGGATGGAACAATGCGCTCCACACTGCCGCTACAGCAATAATGGATGAAATATAGGGAATGAAAAACACAACCTTAAAGTAATCCTTCCAAAACACCTTATTGTGAATGAGAACAGCGAGTACCAGCGATATAGCAATCGGAACCGGCACCGTTAGCACGGTATAAAGCAGATTGTTTTTCAACGCTTTAATGATGGTTGGATCATGAAACATTTTAATATAATTGTCGATACCGTTAAACTTAATGCCCCCTAGGCCTGATAACAAGTCCCACGAAGTAAAGCTCAAATAAAGAGAAAACCCAAGTGCAAATACATTCAGCAATAACATACCTATGATTTCTGGGGCAAGAAACAGCCAGCCGATTAATGCTTCTTTCCGCCTCGGAGTCCAAAATTTTCTTGGCTTCTGTAGAATTTCAGGGTTTGTGATTGGTTTAGCAGCTTCCATTTCGTATCACCTCAACATTTATTAAGTTGATACTAATGATAATAGAAATCCACAGGACAAGAACGATGGATTATGACTTCGTAGGAGCAATATTTTGACTTTCCAAATCGCTTGTAATGAGTGAAAACACCTTAGAGTTATGAATAATGGGAACGACAAAAAACCTGTACTCCGGCATTATCGGAGGACAGGTTTCGATTGTGGCTGCAGTCTATTCATCTTACATAAGTGTTAATCGTATAATTTGCTTTATATTCACTTGGAGTCATGCCTATATACTTCTTAAACACTTTTGAAAAATAAGTTCTGTCCGAATATCCGAGTCCCATAGCTAAAGATTCGATGCTTTGGTTGGACGTTTTTAGCATTTTTGCAGCAATTTTCATTTTATACTGGTGAACAAAATCCGTGAAATTCACACCCGTCAGTCGTTTGAAATAGCGGGAAAAGTAGCTTGAATTCAAATACAAATGACGCGCCATGTCAATTGAGGTAATGTTTTCGGATAAATTTTTATCTAGATATTGTTGAATCACCTGCAGCTTCGGCTCCTGGATCACGGGTTCTAATCCCTTCTGCCGGTTTTTTGCAATGTGAATAAGCTTTCTTTCAATCAGTCCTGTTACATCGAGCAAAGTCCTTGCAGAAGACAGGTATATATAAATCCCCTCATCCGACTTCCATCTTGAGAACATTATATCAATGCTGCGAATGAGTGTTGATAAATCTTGAACCAGCTCACTTGGCTCGACTCTATTCTCCTCTGCATTTTTTCCAATATTAGCAACGATATTATGGATACTGTCAAAGTCGCCTTTCATAATCGCACGCTCAATATCTGATTTATAACAATCTAGAAAACCAAGCGGATAGGATAAAAACATGCTCTGTAAGAAGACATTCATATTCGTAACCGTAAACTCACTGCTTTTGTAAAACTCATTTTTATATTGAATCACCTGCTGATAGACGGCTCCAATGGATTGCAGCTCCATCTTATCTGTCACGGTGACTATATTAAGCTGCAATTTCAGAAACTGTAGACAAAGAGCCTGCAGCTCCTGCATATACTTTTGAAAATAAGGATAAGCATTGTTCGCCAAATTATTTCGGTAATTATACAAAATAACTAAATTGTCTTTTTCCAAAAATGGCGTTATTCCATCATACGAACCAGACAGCTCCACCGCAATATTGTGAATCGCATAAAAAATTAACGAAATATTGTTCTGAACGTAAAGCGATTCGTAAGTTGAGAAATTGATATGGACTACACCCATCATAAAGAAGGGGTATCCCCATGAGATGCCTAGCTGAGCTGCATACCCCACAGTTGATGTGGGATTAACACCATCAATGACTCTTTGAAACAAACCTTGCTTGAACAGCTCACTGTTATAGTTCGATACTTCATTGTCGATCTTTGGGACTTTCATTTTGAGCAATTGTATGGATTTTCCTAAGCTTTGCTCAAGCTGCTCCGCCGTTAATTGATCTTTAAGAAGATAATCATCGGCATTCAGCTTTACTGCCTGCTGGGCGTAATGAAAATCCTCGTGGCAAGTCAAAAATATGACTCTAATATCCGGTTTCATCCGGCGGAAAATAGCTGCTAGCTCGATACCGCTTTTTTGCGGCAGTCCAATGTCAGTGATGACGATATCAGGCGACGTTTCTTCAAACATATGCAATGCCTTTGCACTTGAATAGGTAGCCCCCACTACGTGCAGCTGGAGTGACTCCCAATCGATCATTTGCTGCAAAACCCGAATCATAGGGACATCATCATCAATTAACATTACTTTATACATCACCGTTTCACCCCTCCGAAGAATAAACATGCCGTTCAATAACAGGAAGATGAAGGAAGGCTGTTACCCCGCCCTGTACATTTTCATATAGAGCTAACGCCGCCGTTGGACCAAATGTTAATCTTGACCTTTGAATCACATTAATCAAGCCGACCCTTTGATAAGAAGAGGACTGCTCTGAGCCGATGGAATGCAGATGATGGTTCAATGTAGCTAACTGTTCTTCCTCTATTCCACTACCGTTATCCTCTATTTCAATGACAATACCGTTCTCTACTCTTCTTGCTTGGATCGAAATTTTGGCAGCAGGATTGTCTACCAAACCATGTACAATCGCATTTTCAATTAAAGGCTGCAGCATCAGCTTCGGAATTAATAATTGTTCCAGCCCTGGTTCAAGCTCAACCGTAAGCTCAAGTACCATTTCATTTCTAATCTTCATAATATCGATGTAATGCCCGAGCAGCACGCACTCATCCTTCAATGAGGTCGGTTCATTTACCTTCAGATAGGCTCTTAGCAAGCTCATTAATGAATCGATGCTTTTGCTATGCAGAAGATCCTTGTGCAGGATGAGACTGCATTTGATTGAGTTCAATGTATTAATTAGAAAATGCGGCCGAATTTGCATGAACAAAGCCTCGAGCTCCATTACTCTCTTCAGCTCCTGTTCATGCTCAATATCATGGATAAGCCCCTTGAGCTGCTCCATCATCGTGTTCAACGAATGACCAAGCTCAGCGATATCGTCTTTGCCTTTCACTTCAAGCTTTACATCAAGGTTTCCCATTCCAAATTGCCTGACCGCACGCTGCAATTTTTGAATTGGCCTGTGCAATCTCCTTGCAATAAACATAGAAGATATGGAAAAAATAATAAAGAGGAAAATAACGCCTCCAATACCCAAATAGAAGGTTCTTGAAATTTCCCCCGTAAAGGTTTCCTTATTCGCTTCATAAACAAGCGTCCAGTCCGTTTTGTCTAACGTAACTTCAGAACGGAGAATATCTCTGCTTGCTGCTGCATCGTGCGACAGAAGCTCCGTGCTTCCAGCAATAAGCGTTCCCTCTGCATCAAAAAGCGCTACTTTACCAAACTCAATGGGCTTTAGCACTTTCTCAAAGTATGACTCTGAAATACCAATAATCAGAACCGATAGATAGCGTTTGTCATCATTATCATGAATCACTCTTGCCATATAATAGGTCCCTTCCTTATCGGACTCTTCTTTTACCATACCGAGCCGTTGCAGGGTTTCCGGCCTTTTGAGATCAATTTTTTTATATAAATCGTCTAGGTTTCTATTAACTAAATTCAAATCATCCTCATTCGAAGAAATAATAAAGCCTTTTCTATTGACCAAATACATTCGAATGTTATTATTTAAGGGTTTCGATGTAATGAGCGAAAATACTCCCCTTATGTTCGTAAAATTTGTGTAATCCGCATACGTATTCAACCGTTCTGTATCCGCGAATTTTTTCAAATCTGACCGGACATTCGTATCATTAACTATGAAATGCGATGCGAATATAACATCATCAATCGTTGTTCCAATCTCTTCGATCATGACATTCAAGAAGTTGTCATTGCTCAGTTGAAGCTTCTCAACCATCGTCTCTTTAATAAGCACAAATGAGATGACAGATACAGTAATGATAGGAACAATAATAAATAGGAGAAATGACAACTGAATTTTTTGATAATAGCTTAACCTAGACATATTTACCGCGCCTCTTTCAAGTTGCTTTCATGACTATTGCAGCAGGGTAGCTTATCGCCTTTTTTCGCGTTTCAGGCTTTATTTTATAACGGTAATCTCTTTGACCTTATCTTTCAAGGATATTAACACCACTTCGCCAAAAATCTGTGTGCCGTCAACCATGTATGAATCAATATGAGAGGATGGAGCCCTATGGCATACAACAATGATATATTGCTCTGTTGAATGCGGAATCACAATCCGGCATGCTTCTACGCTCTTGTCCTCTGCCAACTCACCAGTATATAGGTAGACTGGAACTTTTTCAACGATAGGAATGCTTGTTTCTCCCGCGCGTAAAGGGTAAAGAACCTGCATCATCGATGTTGTACCTGAACCAGTTCTCTCGTAGGTCACATATTGGTTAGGCTCCAATAGATTATATTCATAAGAAATAACACCCTCGCTCTGCTCAGCCTTAAGTCCAGCAGTCTGGATCGGAATAATGCAAAGATTTGCATCATTCTCATTTGTCGTACGACAAATACCCGTCTCCTGCGATAAGTTCAGTTGTCCAGGAGCAAAATGAAAAAACTGCTTAAACGTATGTTCATTCTGGCTTCTAAAGCAATCCACCAAAAGCCAAAAATATGGTTTTACAAAGATGATGCTCCTGCTTGGGTAGACAGCATCCTCCAAATGAATGTATCCATCATGACTCCCGCTAACGTAATCAAAATTCGGCTCCGAAATCCACTCCGTGCCTGTTCTTGAAGCTATTCGCCCAAATTGCCATGTATCGATAACTTCAGTAAATTCAGTATCATCAACTACCGTTGTATTATGGGAGCTGCACTGTTTAAGCTGCTTGCGCAGTGGCGTATGATCAGAGTAGTTGTATCTTCCTAGATCCGTAAGCAGATCCTTGCCGTACGCATGAATATCGATATGAAGCATATCGGCGTGCCCATGTCCTCCTCCAAGAGGACCACAGCGAAAATAGAGGTATAACGCTTGTTCTTCCCAGCCAGAGCGCATCACATAATGCCCTGACTGTTCAAACGCATAAGATTGCTGCGGCGGTATTTGAACGGGGCAATCTTCATAATAGCGAATACCTTCAGGCCCGAAGTTCCAAGCCTGATCAAAATCGACCTTCTCCCATCCAGCAAACCGAAACACGGGGTCTTTGAAAATAATCGCAGCAGCCGTCATAACTGACCGAATATCATTATTATCGCTATCACCAAGCATCACCTGTCTGTGATCCGGTCTTGCCCAGTAGAGTGAGGCAGCAGCCATGCTCTTTACCGAACGAGTAAAACTAGCTTCCATGGTCATTTTATTTTTTTGAGCCAGAGTCATAATGTCTAGGAAGCAGTTCAGCACCTCATGATGATATGTAGGGGACTGCTCCCAGTGAATGCCGTCCTTCATCACTTGCAGTCTTGACGTTTCTCTCAGCCTCTCAGCCGTTAGTTGCTGCCAGTGAAGTGTTCGCTTAAATTCTGGAACGAAAACGGACATTTGGAATAATCCACTTGTCTCAATAACTCCCCAGTTGCTAATATTACTCCAGCCTGTGAATGATGAAGCTAAATATTCCGCATGCTCATGGAGGGAGACTAACATCTTTGCAAATAGACGCGGCGTCATAACTTGGCTTTCAATTAAATAAGGCAGTGCCTTGATCCAGTTGCTGCAGCGTAGTCCCGCCTCAATAGAGCGCCAAGTTAACGTATTCCTAGTCTGCGCCGAAGGAACAGGATTTCGATCAATCCAATCCTCTAATTGTAGACAGAAGGTGCTCGCATATTTCTCATCTCCAGTAAGCTGATAGGCTTGTCCAAGTGCAATCCAGTACCGGTGTCGATTAAGCATGTAGGCCCATTCCACATCACTACCTTGAATGTGATTCCAATCGATTAGCCGATCAAAGTTTACAGGAATACGGGTACGTTCCATATCCCACTGAAAGCGGAATAGGAAGGTTTGCGATACGACCTCATCAGCTGTTTGCAGCACATCCTGCACTTCTTCTGAGCAATGTACATGAACATAGTCGCAAACCTGTTGTATTTCTTTCTTTTGCAAATACATCCTAGGAGAAGTTCGCTCTATAAAATATTGCTTTAACACCGCAAATGCATCATCAAGCTGATTCTGAAGGATGGCCTTCTTTACCACTTCTAACCCTTTATAATCAAGGTTTAATAGGTTAAATAGGCGCTCTTCATACTGAGCTTGGTTATTTGCATTCATACCAATAACCTCCAATACCCTTCTCAAGCCTCATCAGCGCTTCCAGATAGTAATAATCTCCCCAGATCATATAGTCATCTGGCGACAATCCTCCGTGCACATAATATGATCCGTGCTTAAGCAGTCCCTCGGCGTCTTCTTCCCCAATCGTTGCGTATTTCTGAACGAGTGAGGTCATTGATTTCTCAAGATGCTCTTGGAAATAAAGACGTTCAGGGTCTTGCTGCTCCATGAGGGATAGGAGCTCTAATAATCCCGCAGCTACAATCGCAGAGGCCGAGCTGTCTCTGTAGGTATCTCTCTCAATGGGAGCATTGAAGTCCCAGTAGGCTACATGGTCGTCTGGCAAATGCTCAAGGAAATAACGGGCAAGTCGCTTTGAAGCTTCGAGGAACTTTTTATCCTTCGTGTAGCGATAGGAGAGTGCGAATCCATATACCCCCCACGCTTGTCCCCTTGTCCAAGTTGAACCATTCGTATACCCTTGATGCGTCGCCCCTCCGATCGGTTCACCCGTTTCTGGATGAAAGAAGAACGTATGATAGGAGCTGTCATCCCCTCTTACTAGGTAACGCCTTGATTTTTCTGCTTGGATACGGGCTGCTTTCATATAGGATGGATTTCCTGTCTGTTCGCTCGCCCAATACAACAGTGGAAGGTTTAACAGACAATCGATGATAATCCGGCCGCCCTCTTTAGCATCTCCCTTTTGTCCCCAAGCTTGAATATAGCCGCCAGGTTCACACCACCGGTTCATAAGCAAATCCGCTGCTTGTAGCGTTAATTGTCGGGCTGCTTCATCCTTCTCCACGATCCATTGTGCTTTGGAGGACAGTGAGTATAAAAAACCGATATCATGATGATCGAGCACAACGTGATCCTTCAAACGTTGATGAAAACTTGTAACCGTCTGATCCGCCGCATTCCGAAACCGTTCGTCTTGTGTATATTCGTAGCATAACCACAGCATCCCGCTCCAAAAGCCATTGGTCCAATCATTATTTTCATTCAATTCATAGGATCCATTGCTGCTGACATGAGGGAATTTCCCCTCAAATCTTTCTATATTTTTTAGCGTCTTTGCAATAGCATCATCAATAGCCGTTTTCCACACGATGCAAGGCCCCCTTCATTCAACATTTTATTAGTTACGTTCAATCATATCGAAAGAATGATCGTCTAATGAGAATGAATTTTTGCAGGAATGTGCATTATTTTGACTTTTTTCTAAAAGTCGTATGATTAATGATTGGAATACAGAAAGAGGCTTCCAAAGCCTCGTTTAAGACGTTGGAAACATCTTTTTTGATGTTAGTCTCACATGTGCTAAGATTCAACCAACAATAGGCGTCACTCTGTTGCAGGCTTAACAACATACATGGTTTCGGGTGGCATAACAAATTTATAGGTGCAATCCGTCCATTCAGCCATTATAAGTTTATTTGCCAAATCACGAATTCCAAGCTGTACCTTGCTATAAATAGCAAGCTTCCCGCCGATCTCAGTACGAATCTTGGCTTCCATCAGCTTTCCATCCAACCATTCAATATCAACCGTGAACCCGTCCCTTGCCCGCAAGCCTGTAATACGGCCGGATGTCCATGCGGGAGGAAGTGCGGGCAGCAAAAGCAGCTCGCCTCCGTGCGATTGCAGCAGCATTTCTTGAATTGCCGCTGCCCCTCCAAAATTAGCGTCAATCTGAAATGGCGGATGATCTCCGAATAAATTAGGATGAACGGCTTTACGCAACAAATCTTGCAAGCTGTTATGGGATTTGTCGCGATCACCTAACCTCGCCCAAAAATTCGCAATCCAGGCCTGACTCCATCCTGTATGTCCGCCTCCATGCGCCAATCTCCGCTCGAGGGTACGCCGTGCGCCTTCTCCTAATTCCGGCATTCGATGAGCCAAAATTTGCTCCCCCGGATGTAGAGCAAATAGATGTGAAATGTGGCGATGTCCAGGCTCAGCTTCCTCATAGTCAACAGCCCATTCCATAATCTGACCGTACTGGCCAATCTCCGGCTTAGGAAGTCTGCTCCGAGCACCCATCCATTCCACTTGAAGCAATGGATCAAGATCAACAATTTTTGCTGACTCTATACAGGCGCTAAATAACGCATAAAGTATCTGAGAATCCATCGATGGACCAACGCATAACGACCCGATTGCGCCGCTTTCTGATACATAACTGTTCTCTGGAGAAAGGGATGGTGCGGTTATAAGCCTGCCTTTGTCATCTTCGATTAGATAATCGAGGAAAAAAAGCGAAGCCTCCTTCAGCACTGGATAGGCTCGTTCACGTAGAAACGATACGTTGCCGTTGTATCTGTAATGCTCCCATAAATGAAGGGCAAGCCACGCACCTCCTGATGGCCAAAAGATTGCCGGCGCCCACGCGCAAAATATCCCTGTTTCCGCCCACAGATTGGTTACAGAATGTGCTACAAAACCTCTTGCACCGTATAATTTGCGTGCCGTTTCTCGTCCGTTAATTACCAGCCGATCGATGAGGTCGAACAGCGGCTCGTGACATTCAGCCAAATTGCCAGCTTCCGCTATCCAGTAATTCATCTGCAAATTGATATTCAGATGGAAGTCAGATTCCCAAGGAGGTGTGAAGCTTCCATTCCATATTCCCTGTAAATTAGCCGGCAGGCTGCCAGGTCTTGAACTTGCTATTAACAAATAACGTCCGTAATGATAGAACAACGCTTCAACACCTAAATCTATATGACCCTGCTGATAATGCAGCAACCGCTCAGAGGTAGGTTTTTGTTCAAGTTCAAGATTATTCTCATCAGCAGAGCCTAATGTTAGTGAAACTCTATCGAATAAATGACTATGGTTTTGAACATGCCTATTCCTAAGCTCTGCATATGGCAAAGAAGCTGCCTGCTCCACCTGTTTGAGCGCCTCCATGCTCGGATCAATGCACCTAAACGAGGTCTGTGCCGCTACTATTAAAGTAACTGAACTCGCATGACGGATATCCAAATAGTTCCCAACCGTCTGTATCTCGCCTCCATCCACGACTGCTCGTAATACAGCTGCGTAATGAACGCCACCTGGCCCACATTGTCCTTTCATTGTCAAAGTATCATCTGCCTCACTTCCAACTTCCCCCTCGAATGGCCTTCGACTCAAACGAGCAGTTAAAGTAAGAGCAGCCTGCTGCGAAGCAGTCATGCGGACAATTAATACTTGGTCTGCTGCACTAGAGAAGACTTCACGCCGATAGTGAATAGACTCAGACTTATACTCAATAAAGTTGATTCCAGAATGAAGATTCAACTGTCGCTGATAGTCCGAAGCGTTGTGATGACCTTCCATTTTAATGGTTAAATCACCAAGCGGCTGATATGGGCCAAAATAATGCGGAGCATTGGTCATATGCAGCAACGCTAATCTTTCTGCTTCCTGCGGTTCTCCTTCCAGCAATAAGCTTCTAATTTCCTGCAGCTTTCCAATGGATGCTGGATTATCATTGCCTATCGGTCCTCCATACCAGATGGAGTCTTCATTTAATTGAATTCTCTCGGATTGAATCCCACCGAATACCATGCCGCCCAAGCGTCCATTACCGATTGGAGATGCTTCAGTCCAAACATTAGCAGGCCGTTTCTCTATTAATCTATCATTGTTAATCCCCATATTTTCTCACTCCAAATTAGTCCTTTAGAACGCTATGCTGGTAACTAAAATATCTAGCAATTTATTATCCAAGGAACTTAAAACGTTAATAATGCTGAAATATACAACAGTCATCATTCCACTATAGAGCAAACAAGGACAATTCAAAGGAGCGATACTGACTTTGGGCAAGTAAGATTTTGACTATTTGACTATTTGACTGTCTGAATCTTTATGTCAATGCAATTCAATTCCTTGCTTTGTTTTAAATACTACAGTGCCTTTTCAAACATCATCTTTTTTTGTTTAGTGGCAGCGGTTCTGCCTTCGATTTTCGCGGAGGAGGTGGAGAAAAAAAAGGGGATAAGCGTAGAAATCATTGATTTTTCAGACTCATGGAGGACCAATGTATTTTCAACACAATGAAAACATGTCGAAGGACTCCAAAAAGCACTGGATTTTTAATAACAAAAAGCCCCCGCCACCTTCCGTTCCTTCGACGGTCAGCCATGCGCGAGCTATGTCATAAGAAAATTCTTCTATTCCTTATTTTAAGTTTGAAGATTGCTATTTCAATTGACTTTAGCAGAAGCTAATTCAATTGAAATACCATCGCAAGACCCACCGTCTCGGGCGTCTTCGCTCCTAAAGCAGGATTTCAAGCCCTGTGCTACTTAAATAACATCATATCAATCAAATCGTTTCCAATACGTGATGCTCAAGGATTCAACAATCCTTTTCATATCCCGCCCAGCTTCCCGCCTTGCAACAGCTGACGTCTCGTCCATTCGTTAGCGACGATCGCATCACCTTCCAAGGACAGCTGCTCATATAGTCGTCTCCTAAGCACAGCAAGCAACTCTGCGTGCTCTAACTTCCCACTCACATTGACCAGTTCGCCAGGATCATTAGCCATATCGTACAGCTCGTCGACGTCTGTTAAATTCCAAACATACTTCCAATTTGTCGTGCGAATCATCCGCTGCGTATAAAGTCCGAACTGTTGGCCGTTATAAGTCGACACAACGGCGTCCCGCCAATCGGCAGGCTGTTCCCCAGCCAGCAGAGGCACAAGGGAATGACCCTGCAAATCGCCAGGATCATGCGTTTGCAGATTGAGAAGCTCCAAAATCGTCGGCGGTAAATCTAAAAAATTATAGACAAATCGGTCACATCGTCCGCCCACTTCTACGTCCCCGACGACGCCCGGCATCCTAATGATCAGCGGCACCCGAACAACATCGTCATACATGATGTAGTGCTTATCCATCATACCGTGGGAACCGCACATATCACCGTGATCTGCGGTAAAGATCACAATGGTGTTATCCGCCATACCTAACCGCTCCAGCGTCTCCAACACTTGACCAATTGCATCGTCGAGCTGACTAATGATGGCGTAATAACGGGCAACAATCGGCGCCCAGTCCTGCCAATCATAATCGACAACGCCCCAGCTCTCCAGCTGCTGGCGCTGAATGTACGGCTTTCCGGCAAAGGTATCGCGGAAGCCTGCCCACTCCGGGATGTCCGCAGCAGCATACATCCCTGCAAAAGGAAGTGAAGGTCGGCAGGGCAAGTGGGGATCGCTAAAGTGCAGCGCCATATGCCAAGGTCGACCATCGCCTTGCAGCCGCTCCAGCGTCTCACTTGCACGCGCGGCGAACCAATGTGTCTCTGCGTCCTCTAGCGGGAGCGGACTCTCTTCTCCGAAGAAGCCATTCTCGTATCGGACGTCCGGATGCTTTTGCGAGATAAAGTCATGATAGTCAGCTTCGCTGACGTATGAATCGAAACCATAAGCCGCAGGACCGTGCACCGGATTGACTCCCCATTTGCCCAAATATGCGGTTGCATAACCGCTCTCCGCAAGTGCTCTCGTCCATGTATAGGCTTCCGGCGGCAGTGCTGCCACAGGCAGCGCCCCGCTGTAATTCCATAAAGCGCCAAATGTTTCCGGCCTTCTGCCGCGCAGGAGCGACTGCCTCGCCGGTGCACATACCGGCAGTACGGAATAAGCGTGGGAGAAGGAGACTCCCTGTTCAGACAGACGGTCAATGTGTGGTGTGCGAACGGGATATTTACCGCTGAAGCCCACGCAATCCTCTCGCAGTTGGTCTGCCGTAATCAGCAGTACGTTAGGCCTCTGCTCTTTCATCGAGTGTGGCATGCGCGCTCAGCTCCTTTCCTTCCCGCAGACCCTGTGTACCGGTCCGATATTCACGCGGCGAGCAGCCGGCATAACGAACAAACAGTCGGCTAAAGAACGATGGATCGTCGTAGCCGACCATGGTCGCGATGTAGATGACCTTCTGGTCGGATTCCAGCAGCATCCGCTTCGCCCGTTCAATACGAATTTCGTGCAGCAGGTCGAAAACGCTCTTCCCGAACTCCTCGCGCACCAATCGGTTCAGCTGCCTTGTGCTGACATTGAACAGGCCAGACAGCGCATGAAGCGTAATTTTTTTGTCAAAATGGCGTTCGAGATAGCCGGAAATCCGTCTAGCCATCATTACTCGTTCCGATTGGCGCGGTGATTTATGAATACGCTGGCTTTGCATATAGGCGTAATAGCGAGACAGCAGAACGAGCAGCTCCACCATCTGCAGGCGAATCAACGTCGTGTGGCCGAGGCCGCGGCTGTTGAGCTCACGGATCATATTCTCCAGTAGCGCCAGCACGGACGACGCCTCCTGCCCGTTCAGATTCAAGTAATGGTTGAAACGGACATCCTGCTTCAGGAAGGGATGTACGTAAAAGTAGTCCATCGATGCCGTTATTTCCAGCTCCTGAAGCAGCGCATCGGGAATAAAGGACGGCATAAACAAACAGTTGATGATTTCCATACTCCCGCCACTCTCTACGGAATAAGCATGCGTCTCGCCGGGATTGATAATAAACACATCGCCCGCATGAATATTGTAATGGTTGCCTTGGAAGATATGGACGCCCTGTCCATGCACCACAAAGACGAGCTCAATGAACTCGTGACCGTGTTCAGAGACAGACGCTTGCACCATACGATTGATCCAGAACGGGAATTCATCCTTCATGTAACTATTGCTTCCCAGTATATGCCCCATCCTTCATCCCCTCGGTTCGTAATCGGATCAAGATCCGATGGTCTGTTCATGCCGCCCGTCTGTTGCCTGATCGAATCGTTCTCGGCGCGGATCCTGAAACCATTCGTCCCAAATCATCCCTGACTCCGCCAAAATCTGCTCAATGCGTCTGCGGAACGGAAGTCCCGCCTCGCGAAGCTGCCGATCCTTCGGATCCTCACGGCCGCAAAGCTTCGCCTTCACCCAACTATCCAGCTGCCGTTCCAGCTGATCGGCGAGCTCTGGCTCCCGCTCCGCAAGATTTACCGTCTCTTCTGGATCGGCATCCAGATCATACAGCTCTCTAGGCGGTCTAGTAAAAGGCCCCGCGTCGTACGTGCGAATAAACTTGTAGCGCTCCGTCCGTATGCCGCGTGCCGCTTGCCATGCGCATTCACTAAGGTAGACAGCATCGTGCGTTCTGTCAGCCAAGTTGAGAATAGAAGGCCATAAGCTTCGGCCGTCCATGCCTGGCGGGTCTGCAACCTTCATAAGCTCGATACCTTCTGGCTTCTCGCTGCGTATCGCTTCCAGTATTGTCGGCATGAGGTCAACCTGCTGCACGAGACCTTGCACCCTGCGCCCCTCTGGAATACGACCCGGCCACCGCATAATAATCGGTACATGGACAGTCGGCTCGTATAAGCCGCAATGATCCCAGTAGATGTCGTGCTCCGTCAGACTTTCACCATGATCTCCGAATAGAATGAGCAGCGTATCCTCTTTGATACCTAACTTCTCCAGATGAGCGTCGAGTTCCTTCAAACGATCATCAAGATAGCGGATTTCTGCATCATATAGCGCGTCGTAGTAAGCGCTGTCGGTCACTGGGCCAACGAGATCGTAATGGTGATGCTTAAAGAAAGGGTAGGCGGGATGATTGTAAGCCGGTTCCATGCTTCGGTTGTTCGGATCATACGGATCTCGCCCTGCTTCATAAAAGTCTGGAATATAGGATTCCGGCGGCAAATAAGGCGTATGAGCATCCCAGTAATGAAGGAACAAAAAGAACGATTCATCCTTATGCTCCGCCAGCCATGGCATAGCCAAATCGTTGACTGTTCGGCCGTCGATCCAGCGATTGCCGCCAACGCTGTTCGTATAGTAGCGATAGCCGCGGGCAAACCATTCCTTAAGCTGGTACAAATTGTCCACTGCCGATGTCGTGAAGCCCGCGCCGCGCAGCAGGTTTGGCAGCCACGGTGTCGATTTGGGCAGATGCGTCAGCTCTGAGCCATGGGAGACAATCCCTGTCGTGAGCCCTACTTTGCCTGTAAAAATGCCGGTATGCGCCACTTCGGTTGGAATGTCTGCGGCATAAGCTCGCTCGAACAGCACACCTTGCTCGGCAATCTGGTCCAAATATGGGCTTGTTGGCTTCGAATAGCCGTACCCGCTCAGCCTTGATGCACGAAGCGTATCCAGCGATATCAGTATGATCTTCATTGTATGTCTCCTTCGGGTAGTCCGGTATTCCGGTCCTTATTCACCTCTTGGGTTATGCTCGCTGCGCCGCATGCTTGAACCTCATATTGGCATGCAGCCAGCCCATTACGGCTTCGCCGTTATTCTGCAATGAAGCAGAAGCGGTGTCGATTATAATGTCGGGCGAGTGCGGTACCTCGAATGGGTCGGAAACGCCTGTAAAATGGTGCAATTCCCCGTTTCTCGCTTTAGCATACAAGCCCTTCACATCACGGCGTTCGCACTCCCCGAGCGGGCACTGCACATAAACTTCCACAAATCCGGGCAGCTGCGAACGGGCATAGTCCCGCATTTCCTCATAAGGGGTGATGGCAGAGACGAGCACATCTACGCTATTGCGAGAGAGAAGCTTAGCGACGTAGACGATCCGTTTTATATTTTCCAATCGATCCTCCCGTGAGAATCCAAGTCCTTTACAAATCGTTTCTCTAAGCTCATCGCCATCGAGCAGCTCTACATTCCGCCCTTCCCGCAGCAGCTCTGCCGCAATATGCCTGGCCGTCGTCGTCTTGCCTGCTCCCGACAAGCCCATGAACCATATAACCGAGCCATGTTGTTTATCCATGTTGTCCTCCCCTCTCGCCGAGTTCGGTCGCTTATCCGATTGCAGGCACGTCAATGGGCATCCCGCCGGACTGATGCGAACGAATTGCGGCTTCAATAACTTCCTGTGCGGCAAGCGCATCCGCTCCTGACGCCTCGATCTTCTCCGGCGCATCGCCTGCTTTGACCTGCTCGATGAATCGATTGATCCGATGGGTAAACGTATCATTGAAGCCCTGCATCCCGCCAAACAGCGAGTTGCGTACAACGAGCAGCTCGTCGGAGTGATGCGGATAATATGTCATGCTTTCATACACGTTATCGATAACAAACCGGCCTTCATTACCTGCGACTTCGCAATATTCAATGGGATGCCGCATCGACATGTCGTAGCTGCCGGTCAAGTGGCCAACCGCGCCGGATGCAAACGTCACATTGACGGATGCGGTCGACCAGCTCTGCCGTCCCGGCGCCTTGGTCATGAACGCTTGAACCCGCTTAATATCACCGGCAAAATACCGCATGACATCGATGGAGTGGGGATGCAGAGCACGCATGTGCAGCCATTCCGTATCCTCCTGCGGGTTCTGAATCGTTAGCCGCATATTGACAAAGAGAAGAGAGCCTAGCTTGCCAGCTTCAATCAGCTCTTTCGCTTTGTAAGCAGCCGGCGTAAATCGATGATTCAAATTACAAGCGAGCCGGACGCCCCTTTCCCGGGCGGCAGCAACCAGCGTCCTCGCTTCCTCGATCCGATTAGAAATCGGCTTTTCTACATGGACGTCCTTGCCAGCATCGATCGCAATCATCGCGGGTTCAAAATGATGACTGCCCTTCTCAACCCCCGCCGTCGCTACGACGACTAGATCGATCTGTTCTTTAGCCAGCAGCTCTCTCAGGTCGGTATACGCAGGAACGCCATGTTCAAGACCAGCTGCCTCCGCGCGTTCTAGCATCAGATCACAGACAGCCGCAAGCTCCGTGTCTGGATGCTGCCGATAAGCACGGCAATGGATTTTCCCAATATGATTGACACCAACGACAGCAACCCGAATCATTTGGATGCCGCCTCCTCCTTGGATTGAAGGGAGCGCGCGCCAATAATATTGCCGATATGCAGTGACTCGTATGCCTGCTCAGACGAGGTGAACGTCTGGCCTTTGCCATGCCAATTCAGATTCGTATAGATCGGATTCGTACGACCCGTCTGCTCTTCACGTTTTGCAATATGGTCCTCCATCCGCTTCGTAAGCAGTGCAACGACTTCCGGCTGCAGTTCCGCCACATTGTTGTTTTCTTCTGGATCTTGGATCAGATTGTACAGCTCTACCTCCGGCTTAAAATGGAAGTCCGGCTCAAGCGATCGGATCAGCTTCCATTCCGGTGTGCGCCAGCCGTGCTTGCGCATCCACGTGCATTCCGTCAGATACAGCTCGCTTATCCGCTCTGAATCTTCGCTCGCAACCGGCTCAAGCAGGCTGCGGCCGTCGAAGGAAATGCCGCTGTCGATGCCAATCAACTGCAGCAGCGTCGGCATAATATCCGAGATGACCGACACATCCTGAGCCCGTTTTCCCGCAGGCAAACGCCCCGGAAACTTAATAATAAGCGGCACAACAAGCGTACAGTCATATAGGCCGTGATGATCAAAATAACAATCGTGCTCATACAGCGTCTCGCCGTGATCCGACGTGATAACGACAAGTGTCTCTTCCTCTAAGCCCAGCGCGTTCAGCTTCTCAAAGATACCTTGGATACAAGCATCCATATAAGCGATTGCTCCATCATATTGGGCACCAACATAAGCTTCATCCGTGACGCCTTCTGGAATCCATGACTTTAAGAAGTCGGCGAACGGCTTGAAATTATAAACCGGCTCCATGGAATCGTTGGCTGGGTCCTTCTCGTCCTTGCCGTAGAACATCCGCTCGAACGGCGCAGGCGGCAAATACGGTGAATGCGGATCCATATGCCGCATGAACAGCAGAAACGGCTTATCTTCTGCCGCCAGCCGCTCCAGCTCTGGAATAGCGACATCGTTTAGATTTTGCGCCTTAGGCGTACGTCCCGACTCGTCAGGCACCCAAGATTCATAATCGAGATACGTATGGAAACCGCGCGATGATGGATTGCCCGAGAAGCCGACACATGATGTGTTATAGCCGTTCTCCGCAAGCAGCTCAGGCAGCGTCTTCACGTGACTGCCAAGCGGTCCTTCGTGGCGCAGCGCCACAACGTCGGTTCCGAACACATCCATACCCGTCAGCATCGATGCATAAGCCGGCGTTGTCGGAATGCCCGGGCTGAAATGTTTCTCGTATAGAACGCCCTCGGCAGCAATTTTATCCAGATGCGGAGTAGTCAGCCTCGAATAACCATACGCACTCATATGATCCCGACGAAGGCTATCTATGCCGAACAGTAGAATATTGGGTTTCTTATTAGTCATTTTGAAATCCTCCTTTTGGATGAAAATAATGCTTTTATCGTGCGTTCAGCTGTTTAAGAACCGCATTTAGATAGCCGTACGACTCAGCGGCTACGATGGATACCTGCGCAAGCGTATGCTCAGGTGAAGCACCAATGACCTCAACGACGACCGGTCCGTCGTAACCTCCATCCACCATCGCTTTGCAGTAGCCATATAGATCGATGTCGCCTCGTCCGCACGCCTGAAGCATGATCGGTCCAGGTCCCTGCTCCCGTCCTTTGCAGTCTCGGATATGAACATGCTTTACGCGACTAAGCACAGCGGGCAGCGCCTTCTCCGCATTTTCGCCGGCACGGTGGATATGGCTCGGGTCCATGTCGATGCCGAACGCTGGGGAGATGATCGACTCCATCGCCCGCAGCGTGGTCGGCGTATTGTGAATGGCATTGCCGACATGAGCTTTGACGCAGAGCGTGATGCCAAACGAAGCCGCTCTCTCCGCCATCCGCGCAAGCATCTCGATTGACGCCTGCAGGTCTTCTTCGACACCCAGCTTTCCGCCAGGACCAACGTTTACGATTGGAATACCAATTTCAGCGGCAGCTTCGAACGCTGGGAGCAGCCGCTCCTCATTGAGCGATGCAACCTCAGTCGACAGAAACGTTAGGCCGTTTTCCTGCACAATCGCCTGCAGCTCACTCTTCTGCTGCTTCCAGCGGCTGAGATCCAGATGCTCGCACATGCCTTGAATGGCGGCGATCTCTACACCGTCGTAGCCGCAGGCTGCGATATGCTTCGCCGCTTCGGCGAAGTCGAACTCTTTGAACAGTACGGAATTGACACCCAGTTTAATCATGTATGAGCCCTCCTGAATAATGGATTAGTAAAACATGTATTAGTTCATGTTCCTGCAATACCTAAATTGAAATCGCAGGCAACAAAATAGCAACTCGCTATCTTACTGAGATTATTTCAGATAAAACGGATCACCGTGCAGCGGCGGCAGCGGCTGAGGACGAACGACCTCTCCTCCGCGTTCATATGATTCCTGTACGGCATGCACATACTCCAGCACAGCAAGCGCATCGCGTCCGCTGGCGCGCAGCGCATCCGGAGACACCTTGTTGTCAACATCCTCCAGAAATGCATGCAAACGATGGTTGAAAGTCCGGTTGAAATCATTTGTTCCGAAATCCGTCACTTCAGGCTCAATCGGAACGCTGATCGCTGGAATGCCTTTGTCCGCTTTCCAGAACGATACTTTCTCGACGCAGTTCTCAATAGTAAATGTTCCCTTCGAGCCCCCAACCTCAAGACTCCACCAGCCGCCTAGTCCATAGACCGCATCGCCGCGCTGACTCAATAGGTAGCCAACTGCACCGTTTGCGAACTTCATATGGATACTGTTGATGGACACCATAACATCGCCTGCACTCCGGCGGAAGCCTGGTCGGTCGGAGAATGTCTGGATGTGCGTAATATCACCGCAGAAATGGCGCATAACACTGAATGGGTGGGTCAGGAACGCCCGCATATGGAAGTAAGGGTGGCCTTTCACTTTATCCGAGCTGGCAAGCGCATAGTTGAGCTCGCCGCCGTTGAAGCCCATTTTAGCCAGACAATAAATTAATTCGCCCACCTCTCCGCTCTCCATATATTGCTTCGCCTTCTCCGCCGGCGGCGTAAAGTAATGGTTCAGGTTGCAGCCTAGGTACACCTTCTGCTTCTCAGCAAATGCCACCATCTCGCGGCCTTCACGCACATCGTTGCACAGCGGCTTCTCCACGAGCACGTGCTTTCCATAAGACATCGCTTCCATCGCCGGTTCAAAATGCCAGCTGCCGTTGTCAATGCCGCCTGTCGTCACATCGATCACCTGAATATCAGGCTCGTTCTCGATCATGTCCTTAAGCGTATAGTACGCCTTTACACCGTGCTTCTCTGCAGCTGCGTCGGCGCGTTCCTTAATGACATCGCACACCGCTACGACATCAGCCAGTTCATCCTCCTTGTAACAATTCGCATGGTTGTTGCCGATCCCGTTCATGCCTACAATTCCGATTTTGACCGCCATATTCAACTTCCTTTCGTCCTCTGAATTGAATAATGAATTTCCTAGATCATATCGATAGCCTAATCGCCAAGCCGTCATAGTTGTAAACGCTTTATAAGTTCATCATACTGTCTCCTTCTGTCCAAATCATGGCGGTTCGGGACAAAAACCTTTCCGATCGAGACTGCTTTTAAAAAAGGAGAGGCTCGATTTAGGATCTACATCAGACAGCTGGTAAGCTTAGGTCGATCAATGTTCTCACGAAGTGAGATTTGCAGCGACCGATTCACCGCAAGCATCCTAAAAAAACCGCAATCCTAATGACTGCGGCTCTCTGAATGAGGACAAAATCAATTACCTTACAATGAATTTCTGTTGTGCTCAAGTGGTGCAGTCCATGCTTGATTATCCCTTAATAGCGCCTGCTGTCATGCCGGCTACAATTTTTTTGTTGAAGAAAATAAACAGAATGAGCATCGGAATAGAGATCAGAACAATATCGGCAAATAACAAATTCCACGATGTCGTAAACCGGCTCATGAAGTTGTACAGCGTCAATTGCACCGTCGCGTTGGAGGAGCCTGGGAAGAAGTAAAGCGGATTAACAAAGTCATTAAATACGTTTATCGATTCCAGCACTATGATGGTTGAAGTAACGGGCTTTAGCAGAGGAAAAATAATACTAAAGAACAGCCGCCCGCCGCCCGCGCCGTCAATCAAGGCGCTCTCATCAATTTCGCGCGGCAGCGTTGCCACAAACGCTTTGTACAAAATAGCTGCAAACGGAAAGTGCAGCGCAACCTCCACGAAAGTGATGCCTGCCAGCGTTTTGAACAGGCCGATCGAGTTGAGTACCCAGATTGTAGGCACGATCGCGGGCGGAATCATCAAACCTGCCAAAACTAGAAAGTTTAAGAAGGAAGAAAAGCGCCCCCCTTCTCTGCGATGCAGTACAAATCCGGCCATCGCGCTGACGATGATCAGTACAGTGATCGATAATACCGTCAGCAGCATGCTGTTATAAAAAGCGCGGACAAGCATATGATCGGCAGCAGTCAACACATCCCTATAATTTTCCAAAATATGAAATGATTTTGGCCACGACATATTCATAAGTGCAGATTCGGCTTGATTCTTAAAAGAATTAATAATGACAAAATAAAACGGAATCCAAAAAATGGCGGTGCTGAGCACCAGCGAGAACGCGGCAACGATCATCCTCTTAGCTGCGCTGCTTATCCCCCTGTTTTCGCTCCGGTTCAACGGTTTGCCCACGCCTTTATTCATCATTCGGCTCATTTCGCTGCTCATAAGTGCACCTCACTTTTCGTCAGGTACTTATACAGAGGAAACGCCAGCAGTGACACACCGACAAACAGGATGACGTTGCCCGCAGTTGCTAGGCCATAAAAACCCGCCTGATACTGCTTGTATATGATCGAGGCGATGAGGTCGGTCGTGAAACCCGGCCCCCCCTTCGTCATGGCCCAGATCAGGTCGAAGGAACGGAGCCCTCCGATGAATGAGAGTATGATGACCGAATTCATCGCCGGTCTGCTTAAGGGAACGGTAATATACCGGAATGCGTTCATGCTGCTCCCGCCATCGATTTTGAGCGCTTCGTAATATTCGCCTGGAATGGCTGAAATGCCTGCGATATAGATAACGGTAGCAACGCCGATACCTTTCCATACGTCTACTAAGGCAACAGACAACAGCGCGATCTTCGTATTGCCAAGCCAATCGGGTCCGTTAATACCAAATACAGCTAGACTTGTATTGATCAGTCCTTGCGAAGGATGCATCATAATCGAGAAGGCGATTCCGACTGCGATCGTGCTAAGCAGCGTTGGGAAGAAAATAACAGAACGCAAATAGTTTTTAAATAAAACGGTAGAAGTGAGAAACGCACCAAGCAAGAGGCCAAGGATGACCTTGAGGCCGCAGGTTACAACCGCATAAATTAACGTGTTTCGGAAGCCGATGCTGAGCGCCGTCTCTGAGAAAAATGTGACATAGTTGTCGAAGCCGATGTAATTCCAATCGGTGAGTGTCCAACGCGTCATACTGAAGAATAGCGATAATACCGTTGGCAGCAAGTAAAAGACGAAGTAGATCAGAAATGCGGGAATAAGAAATAAATAAGAGTAAGTCCGAATCGTCAGCTTGGTCATGGCTCTCCCCTTCTTTCCGGAGAAAACGGACTCCGCAGCTTCTTGCGCGGAGTCCCGTCTTCAACTAGAATTCCCGCATGCGGCGGGCGTTCTACCAGCCCGGTAGATTTAACTGCTGCGCTTGTTTCAGTACGTCTTTGTCATAATCCTCGGCGCCCTTCTGCGCGGAGGTGATGCCGCTGCCAACAGCGACAGTGAGGTTCTCAAGGTTCGGGCCTTTGACCGGCGATACGAACTCCAGCGCAGGTGCCGTCTTGCCTTCATCGAAGTATTTCTGCATTTCTTTGACACCTTCGTAAGCATCGTCAGGGAGCTCAATTCCTTTAATAACATTGGGGCCTGCCGCCTTGACTTTAGAGGCAAATATGTCCTGGCCTTCCTTAGACACGAAATATTCCGCGAACTTCTTCGCGGCTTCTACTTTCTTGCTGTTCTTGTTGATGTACAGACCGCTCGGCATCCATACCGTCAGTCCGTTGACGTCTGCGCTATCGCTTGGTATTGGGAAAACGCCGATGTCATTGATCTTGTCTGGGCTATTTTGCAAGATGGAATCAAGTGCGCTAGTCAGCATCGGATAGTGTACACCTGTGCCATCGGCCAGCATTTTCAAAGCAACGTCATATGTTGTGGCTAGGAAGTCCTTATTCATATAGCCTGCTTTAAACGGTTCCTCCGTCTTTTCGAAGCTGCGCAGTGCAGCTGGTGTCGTTGCGTACTTCGCCTTATTGTTCGTGTAATCGTCTGCGAAATTCGGAACCTGCGCCTGCAGGTTGTAGTAATCACCGAGAACAAACAGCTGGGACGTCCAAGTATCCTTGTAGGACGCGATAACAGCGGTTTTGCCCGCAGCTTTGATCTTCTCATTGTTCGCCATGAATTCGGTCCATGTTTGCGGGACGGTTAATCCGAGCTCACCGTACACCTTCTTGTTGTAAAGTATCGCACCTGCGGAGCTTGATCCGACGGGCGCGCCGTACACCTTGCCATCGACCGTAACGACCGTTTTGAAGGAATCAAGCACGTCCGCCATAAACGACTCATTCGTCAAGTCGAGAAAGTTATCCACCGGATTAACTGCCTTCAGCAGCGAGCCCGTATTATAAACGAGAAGGTCGGACATATCTCCTGTTGCTAGGCGCGTCTTGACGAGGTTGTCGCCTTCCGTGCCATCCGGTTTGATGTCATACTCAATGGTGATATTCAGCTTTTTCTCTGCTTCAGTGGCAACAGCCTTGAGCGCTTCGAGCGTTGTGCCTGAATTGCCTACCATCAGCGTTAAGGTCGTTTTCGCTGCAGGTTCGCTTGTCGTGTCCGTTTTCCCGTTCGTAGCGCCGGTGTTGTTCTTCGTCGCAGAGGGGGTGTTGTTGCTGCTGCCGCATCCAGCGAGCAGCAGCAAGATCATCATCACGCTTGTCACAAATGCGAGTGTTTTGGCAGTCGTTCGTTTCATCGTTCTGCAGCCTCCCTTTGTAGGCATGGACCCTTGCTTTCGGCAGCCGTCCATCGTTGCCTCTTTTTTTGCATCACTGATGCTGTAAGTTACAATATGATGAATACGCTTCCATAAAGAGCGAGCTTCCGTTCCAAGGGCCCGGGTTCCCTCGTATTTTCAGTCTAAGGGTTTCTGTTTTTGATGAATACCTGCTCATTTGCTATTTTAAGGGGGGAATTTTTCCTTTTAACAACAGGAAGCGGTACGGGCGAGGAGACATCCAGCTTGCGAGAGTGCATCGCCCGCATATCATCTAACTGCTTGCTTGCACTTGGATCATTCGCTCATTTTGCGTTTTGCGAAGGCGGTCGGTGTTTCGCCTGTTATTCTCTTAAACAAATGAGAGAAATGTTTGGCATCCTCGTAACCTACCAACTCGCCGACTTCAGATGGACGCGACGTGCCGTCGGCTAGCAGCTCCTTTGCTTTGCTGATCCGGTAGCCGCTCACATAATCGGAGAAGGTGTAGCCGGTCTGGCTTTTGAACAATCTGGATAAATGTCCAAGACTGACATGATGATCAGAAGCAAACTGCTGAAGGGAGAGGTCGCCTTGATAGTTGGCATGAATCCAGTTCATCAACACCGGAATGAGCCCTTTTGGCTTCTGTTCCTTTGATGTGTGTTTCCCTGCAATCCCGAATACTGCTGCCGTAAGCCATTCCTTGATTGGCTCATAGTCGGTCACTTCGTGCAGCAGGCTCATATCCTCCTGCAGTAAAGTCGATGATTCTGCTTGCAAATTGAACTTCAACGAATAAAACAGATCGCTAGCAAACTGCACCAGCTGCTTTTGGGTGACCTCTTTGTACTGCAGTCCCTTGACGATACGCGATATCGTATCTCGTCCTCTTGCCATATCGCCCGCTTTAACCTGTGCTTGAAGTGCACGCGCTTTTACCCATATTTCGGAAATATCAGGCGCAGCCAGCTTCATATCCGGTGATGCCAAGGTCGGCTCGCCGATTCGCAAATGCTCTTCAAGCTGCTTTCCAAGGCGGATGAAGCTGCGATTTAGACTCTCGTTCTCTTTCTTTATTGTGAAGCTCACATGGAGAAGGATGCCATGTGTGTTCACATACTCAAAGAGCGATTGAAGCTTTGTCTTTAGCGACTGCGTAAATGCTTCATTCCCAGCGGGCAGCAGCAGAACTCTGCGGCGGCCGTCAATCGTAATGCAATGATTATCCCGCTCCTTGTTCAAGACGCTCCCGAAATGCGCGAGAATATCCGATGCCTCAAGCCCAGCATCCTTCCAAGTAAGCGGTGATGCCCAGTTCTCCAGAAGCAGCAGCACCATGAACAAACGCTGCTGCTCAGCATCGGCTGGCTTAACATGCTCCATCGCATCCGCCGCCAGCAGCCGCTGAAGAAGTGACCACGCAACACGGTCGCTACGGCTGCGTGACTCGTCTTCAATACGCGCAAGCAAGCGGTCAACCGCCTTGTAAAGGGTCTCTTTCTTAACTGGCTTCAGCAAGTAGTCCGTCACGCCCGTTTGCATTCCCCGCTGTGCATAAGCAAAATCGTCATGGACACTGAGAATAATACCTTTGGTGTCAGGATGGCTGCGGCCAAGCTCGGCCAACAGCTCCACACCGTCAATGCCCGGCATTGTAATGTCGGTCAACACGAGATGTGGGACTACAGATTTCGCTGCTTCCAGCGCATCTTCCCCGTTCTCAAACGCAAGCACACGATGCTGCGGCTCGTATCGCTTAAAGAGGGCCTCGAGCTCCGCAAGCGCCCACCGCTCGTCTTCTACCAAAAATATATTCATCAGTCGGCCTCTCCCTTCACCTTGACGAATTGTTCATACGGGAACGTCAACCTAACCGTCGTTCCACGGTCAGGGGAACTTATCAGCTCTACTCCATATTTGACACCATGGAACAGCTTGATCCGCTGTGCGATATTGGACAGGCCTATCCCCTGCCCCTCCTCGTCGTAAGCGTCCACCGCCTGTACTCTCTCCAACCTTCGTCGCAGCATGTGGATGCGTTCCTCTTCAATACCACAGCCGTTGTCGGACACTTCGATAATCAGCTCACTGCCAAGTCTCTTAACAGCGATGTCGATTTGACCGCCTGACTTGACCTTGCTCAGTCCGTGAACGATTGCGTTCTCAATTAGCGGCTGAACGGTAAGCTTCAGCACCGATGCTTGCAGCAGTGCTTCCGGCACTTCCATATTGAACTCAAATCGATTGCCGAATCGATGCTGCTGAATATTCATGTAATTGCTAATATGCTCCATCTCGTCGCGCAGAGGGATGGGACGATGAAGATTTGTCATGCTGTATTTGAACAGCTCGGCCAGCGATTCTGCCATCTCGGCAACCTCTTCGATGCCTCGAACCCTGCTGATAGACTTCATAATGTTAAGCGTGTTATACAAAAAATGAGGGTTGATCTGCGCCTGCAGCGCCGATAGCTGCGCATTCTTCTCCGCTAATTTGGATGTGTACACTTCGCTGATTAAGCGTGTAATACTATCCAGCATGTTGTTGTAGATACGGCTCAGACGGCCGATCTCATTGTTGCCGGTCACCTCCATTCTCTGGCTCAAATCCCCCTGCTCAACACGCGCCATCTTTTTCATCAAATTACGGAGCGGAAGCGTCATCTGATACGACAGCACATAGGACACAAAAGCAATTAGACCCATCGCGAGCAGGCCAACGAGAAAAAGAATATAAGTAGAATGTTTCTGCTTGGACAGCAGGAATTCGTTCGGAATTAGAATCAACGTATTCCATTTTGTATAGGAGGATTTCGACGTTGTATAGATATAGCTCTCGCCGTTCCACACCACCTCATTCGATTCATGATTGCCTTGGAAGATGGAAAGATCAATTCCAGTGTCATTGCTGCCCGTCAGCTCATTCCTGTCGTCATAGACGACACTGCCTTCATCGGTAATAATGAACGCTCTCATATACCGTTCAACGTCGTTGCTGTCGGAATTGACAAGCATGTCCTTGATGACATTCACATTAATATTAATTTTCATATAGCCCAAAACATCAAGGTATGGAATGCGGCTGATGTTCCGTATGAAGGATATCACCTGAGCTTCACGATCACCGCCCGTATTCTCCGCTGTGACCGGCAGAAGCAGAAATTTGACTCCGGGCATATCCAGTCGATTCTGATACCAGCTCTCGCTTTGAAGATTGAAGCTTATTTTAGGTCCCCCCGCCTTCGATACAAAATAAGCGATGTCGTCCGTGGTGAAAATATAGATGCTCTGGAGCTGAGGGCGCGGCTGAAGATGGGTGAACAATCTATTGTTGATCGTCAGCTCAATTTGGTTCTGCGTAACGGGTTCAGGAATTCCATAATGATCAATTAAGCTTTCTTGAATAATAGGATCGCCAATAATAGACACGGAGAGCTTCTCCATATCCTGAATATAAAGCTCGAAGGTTCGGCTGAACTGCCGAGAAATCGTGTCGGAAAGCGCTAACGTTTGATTTTTGATATCGTTTACATTTTTATAGTAGAAAATAATACAGGTCAGCATGACGATGAACAGCGATACCGCGGAAAAGACGATGAACATTTTACTCTTCAGCAAGTAGTCGTTCCAATTTTTCATCATGGCTTCTCCTTATATAAAGATGTTTCCTCTTATTTTTGCATGAGGATGATCCCACCTATGAAAGCAAAGAACATAAACCTTACACTTAATTTGTTTAATGTATAGTATTGCAAATGCGAGACTGCAAATAATAAGGAGGAAATGAGGATTGGGAGTGTGAACTTCTATTTTCGACACGCATGCTAGTTTACCTTCCATGATTCTATTTGAGATGAATAAATAATCAACTTATTATTCCTTTTATTTAGCCTTTAAAAAATAAAAAAAGCCGCCCTTAGGCAGGGCGGCTGCTCTTGCTTATTTCAAACCCCATAATGCTGGCACATTCGATGGTTCCCAGCCAGCTAATGACGTATGAGGCTGAATACAATAATAGGTTTTGCCTCCGTAAGTAACGAGGTCGTTTGCTTTGTAGCTTACATTAGGTGCCCAAGCACTTACCGTTCCACCGTTTGCATCAGTCGTAGCGGCAACTGATGTGCCGCTCGAAACATTGCCCGCGGCATCTTTCGCTACTACAGTAAATGTATAAGCCGTACTTGCAGCAAGACCGTTAATTGTTGTGCTCGTTCCCGTGACGTTCACGTTGGTAGAACCATAAGTCACGGTATAACCGGTTACGCCAACGTTGTCAGTAGATGCTGTCCATGAAAGACTGACGCTGGAGGATGTTTTGCCTGTGACTTGAAGATTCGTTGGCGCTGTTGGCGAGGTTGTATCACCCGCAGCTGGATTCGTCGTTACTGGAAGTGCATTGCTCGCTCCCGATATATTCCCAGCTGCATCCTTCGCTGTTACAGTAAACGTATAGGCTGTATTAGCAGCAAGACCGCTAATTGTCGTGCTTGTTCCCGTGACGTTTACGCTTGTAGAACCATAAGTTACGGTATAGCCCGTCACGCCAACGTTGTCAGTGGATGCGTTCCATGAAAGACTTACGCTGGATGAAGTTTTGCCTGTGACTTGAAGATTCGTTGGCGCTGTTGGCGGGGTTGTGTCTCCCGCAAGTGGATTCGTCGTTACCGAAAGCGCATTGCTCGCTCCCGAAATGTTGCCAGCCGCATCCTTCGCTTTCACAGTAAACGTATAGGCTGTATTAGCAGCAAGCCCACTAATTGTCGTGCTCGTTCCTGTGACGTTTACGCTTGTAGAACCATAAGTCACGGTATAACCGGTCACGCCAACGTTGTCAGTGGACGCACCCCAAGCCAATGTTACACTATTTGATGTTTTTGCAGTGGATTGAAGGTTACTCGGTACCGATGGCGCTATGATGTCTGCACTACCGGATCCTGCCAAATCGCTCGCCAGCTTGTTTAGCAGAACTTTGTTTCGGTCACCGCTAAACTCCCAGAACATGGCACCACCCAGCCCTTTGCTTTGAATGAAGGCTGTCTTGTGGCCCAGTGATTCTGTATCATCGTAGGAGATAAAAGTACGTTTAACAGCGTTATACAAGTAAGGTACCTTCGCTGTATCATTCCAATACCGTGTGTAGCCGTTTTTATTAATGTAGTTGTTTTCGAGATCTGTATAATCAAATAATCCCGCTTCCCATGTACCCGCAGGCACGCCAGAGCAACTTTGATACTGCCCATTACCGGTCGCTGCGCAATTGGCCCAGCCCCGACCATAGAAAGGAACTCCCAACACAATTTTACTAGCTGGGACACCGGCATCCAAATGCCCTTGCACGCCAGACGCACTGTTATATGTCGCTGCGTTTGGAACGCCCGCCGCTGCTGCTGCAGGGTCATAATTCAGCGGAGAATTGTGGGCGCTTACGGTTTGCCAGCCACCGTTGAAATCATATGTCATAATGTTGATCCAATCAACAATCGCAGCAATATTGCCTAGCTCGGTATTTTGTGCATACGTCGGACTTGCACCTGATGCTATCGTCAGCAGATAAGTTTTACCATCCGCAGCACCCGCAGCATTAAGCTTCTCGCGAATCTTCTGAAGCAGCAGCGTATAGTTTTGCTTATCAGCAGCCCTTACGCTATTGCCAGCTAACCCTCCGCTTACCGGGTATTCCCAGTCGAGATCAACGCCATCGAATTGATATTTTCGCAGGAAGTCTACCGCTGAATTAGCGAATGTCTCCCTTGTGGCTGCACTGGCGGCAACATCAGAGAATCGGTTCGACCAACTCCATCCGCCTACGGAGATAATTGTTTTTAAATGCGGATTAGCTTGCTTCTGCTTAATCAGCTGCCCAAGATTGCCCTTTATCGGCTTATCCCACGTATCCCCAGGGAACGCTTTTCCTGTGTCGATCCAAGGATCGCCTAATACGATTGTCCCATTTGGCACGTTAATCGTACCAACTTCATCCTGACAAGCCCATGTCACAGGATTAGGCCCTGTCGGATCTGAATTTCCGTGAATGCCATTCCAACAAATATCTGCAAACGCATAGTTAATATGAGTTACCTTGCTAACATCCATATCCATGACATTGTAATTTCTGCCATAGGCACCCCAAGATGGATAATACCCGATTATCTTTGAATTTGAAGCTGCTTCTACCTTCTGTCCACCAAATGCTAGGGAGTAAAATAATGAGAGGATGAGAAAAGCAACCAACAGGATAACACTACTTTTTCGTACTGATGCTCCGCCTAGTACCATTTCTTAAATACACCTCTTCCTTCAATTTTGAAATCGCTTTCAATAAGTGAATATCAAATAGACTCTGCCCAGTCACCTCCTAAAGTAAGGATAAAAACAAAGAAAACCGTCACATCATAGTTCTGCTAAGTCGTTTGAACAAGAGAAAAGAAGATTGCACAAAGAAGATCGGGGGGAAATTGCGGTGTAAAGCGAGTATCTGATATGTTTCTCTCTTTATTGTACGAGGTGTCTCCATAACCAAAAAGAAGGTTGATTATGTTATTAAGGGATAAATATCTCTTATTCTTTGAAAATGGGTTTTTATTTCAACTTCATAGAAAACGGAATCGTTTAATATTATCCTTCTATAGCCATTTGTCCCCTCTGAGTTCGTTATTAGCAAAAGATATCACAGCACAAAAAAACACGCTAAACTATAGCGTGTTTAACATAAATGCCCTGTGAAGCTTTCGAAAACCTTACCTAGTGAAACGCTTAATACGTTTTATTCAATACTTTTCAATGATTCAATCATATTAATTTGAGAAACTTTTCGCCGAAGCAGTAAATTAGAAAGCGTAGTAAGTAAGAACGCAAGCAGAATAGAAACTAACATGATCGTTAGGTTTAATTTATCTGGGATTTGCTGATGGGGACTCGACAGTGCCTGAACAATTATTGTGTAGATATAGCCGCTGATCGGTAACGCTACAATGACCGCAAAGGCGGTTAAAATGATATTTTCAGAGAAGATAAGCCGGTTTATTTTATTTTTTTGATAGCCTAATACCTTTAGTGTTGCAAGCTCACGAATCCTTTCATAAATGTTAATGGAAGATATCGTATAGATAGCCCCAAAGGAGAGTATGACCGCACAAATGATAAACATAATGAATACAAAACTATTTTGCCTCAAAATATATTGCGCGGATTTCTTTAGATCATTCTTATCTGCAATGGTGTCTACACGTTGATCCTGCTCAAAGAAATTACGAATGCTTATCAGATCTGCCGAGCTGTTCGCTTTAACTAAAACCGAGGTTGGGCGATAGTCTATGCCTAAGCTATTCATATATTCGGGCGTGCTATAAAACGAAGGATTCGAATACTGATTAGATATTTTTAAAACCTTCATGTTCACCGATTTTTGGTTAAGCTCTGGTGCTGTAAATTCCATTTGGATCGTATCGCCTTCTGCAATTTGATACTTGTCAGCGTAAGATTTGGGTATTAGTACACCATCGTTTTCTAAACGAATTCTTTTATCATTTTCATCAAAGAAATGAACAAGGTCGTTCTCTTTTTCCGTAACCACTAATGTGGCGTTTTCTTTGACATCCTCTTTTATAAAGGCAACAGGGAAGGTGGATAATCCATGGCTTTTTGCAATATTGGAAGGGAGATTAATCGAATCAGAAGATGTTCCTATCGCATAATCGACTCTCAAATCATAGGTATACACCTCTTCAACTTGATCAGCCACTTTCACCAAAGACATTTGTGTGCCAAATGCAGTGATCAATAAAACAGTGCTTACAACCACACCAACGGAGCTCGCTAAAGCTTTTTGTTTATTTAAAAATATATTTCTCAAAATGAGCTTATGGCTGTAGGAAATTCGGCTCCAAATACCCGGAATTTTTTCAATGAGCAGCTTCTTCATCTTCTTTGGCGGTTTAGGACGCATCGCCTGGGCTGCACGTTCATTTAATATCGTTCTGCCACTAAAGTAACATGACAGGATTCCAAAAGCGCTGGAGAAAATAATAGGAGGAATAATAGAAAATAATGAAAGTGTAAATGAAATGTCAGGCATAGAGTAAGCTCTTGCATTCGACGCCGTAATTAATGGAATAAATACAATAGCGGATATGACATAACCAAGAATAGAACCTATGATGCTTGCCAGCACAGGATACCCCATATAATGAAGCATAATATTTCTGTTTTTTACACCTAATGCTTTCATAATGCCTACTTGGTTTCTTTGTGAATCTATAATTCTCGACATCGTAAGGAACAGAATAATTGCTTCAATCAAAAAGAGAACAAGAGGTATAACCTTACTCATCAATTTATTATTATGTATCGTTTGGTTTAATTGAGAGTAATTGAAAGAACGTTCTTTACTTTCTTGGGTTAAATAAGGGAGTTGTTTGGATTGTTCCTCAATGGTTTGACCTATTTTATCCATATCGTAACCCTCTTGCGCCTCAATCATGACTTCATTATAGTAAAAGCCGTCTGCGATTGCAGGAATTGTCGCTTCGCCAATATAAGCGATTCCGCTGGTTTTATGGTCCTGCGTTTCGTTCTTTTTAGTATGTTCAACATTCTCAATCAAGCCGCTAATTGTAAAATTAAAGCTTCTTCCATTCCTGCTAATACTGATTGTGTCACCTAGTTGAAAATGATGTTCTTTGGCATAAGCGGAATCTATTACGATTTCATCCTGTTTTGACGGGATATTGCCCGTAATGATCGTAGGCGTATTTATTTCATTTGTTTCAGGAATTGAATGGATTTTCAAAATCGCTTTATAATCTTCAAAAGCTTGCGTGCCATCAAAGCTATACCGTCCTTCTATTTTATGAATACCTGCAATCTCGCTTAGACGAGCCACATCATCGCTTGAAATTTGGCTGTAGTATACATTTAAATCGCTTAAATGATGTTCTTTAAAATAAACCTTCGTATACGCGCCAAGATTGTCGCTCAAAGTTACAAGCCCCGTATAGAAGAAAGCTCCTACTGCGATAACCAAAACAAAAGCTATAAATTGTCCTATCGATTGTTTGACATCCCTTAATGATTTCAGTAATAATTTCATAATTACCACTCAATCCCTTCAACACTTTGTTTTTCCTCATTTATAGTGATGCTCTCTATCCTTCCGCTTTTAACCTTTATGACTTTATCAGCCATAGGAGCAATTGCAGAGTTATGTGTGACCACAACAACGCATTTTTTCGTATCTTTGTTCAAATCTTGAAGAAGCTTCAACACAGACTTGCCCGTTACATAATCCAAAGCTCCGGTGGGCTCATCACAAAGCAGCAGTAAAGGATTTTTGGCAACCGCTCTCGCGATAGCAACTCTTTGCTGTTCCCCTCCAGACAACTGGGAAGGGAAGTTTTTGATTCGGTCTTTTAATCCGACTTTATGTAAAATATCTTTAGCGTCCAAATGGTTTTTACATACTTCCGTCGCAAATTCAACATTCTCCAGCGTGTTTAAATTCGGAATCAAATTATAAAATTGAAATACAAAACCTATCTTCTCACCACGATATTCTGTTAATTTTTTTTCGCCTAATCTTGTGATTTCATGGTCACCAACAAACACTTGACCTGAAGTTGCTGTATCCATACCGCCAAGTATATTCAAGATCGTACTTTTGCCGGCACCACTTGCACCTAAAATGACAACGAATTCCCCTTCTGATATGGAAAAATCAACACCCGCTAGCGCCTTAATCGTTACTTCACCTATGTTGTATTCTTTGGTTACATTTTTGAAATCGATTAACTTTTTCACTACCTTCATCTCCTTGTATCCTATTTTTTAGAACATGGTTTGTTGTTTCACCGGTTAACTTATGGAGGCAACGCCCCATTGCTACACTATTTTTCCATCATATACCATCCAAAAGAAATGACCTTCCCTCGTTCGATGTATTTTGCGCTCGGTCTCTAGAAGGAAAGCCTCGAATTTAGCTGCTAATTCTGTTGCTCTGTTTGAAAGCATAACATTTGAATCCTGACCTCATGTATGTCTGGTATCAAAACGAAAAATAATAAATCCACCGATTAAATCCTGAAGATATTCAATATGTTTGAACCTGAGCGATGAAAGTTTAGTTGAATACGTTCTGAGCAAGAGTCAATCTTAAAAAAATAAAGTACAAGAACTCATTTTATTTACATTCAAAATGAGTTCTTGTACTTTATTTAGTTGCAGCGTGTAAACTTCTACTTAAAGCTTTGGGCCCATTCAGCAACCCTCCGACTACTTTCTTCTTCTGACAAATCCTCAATCCTAGTCATAATAGACCATCTTACTCCAAAAGGATCCAATATACTTCCGAATCGATCACCTGAAACAAAGTTTATAACCGGTTCCCTTATTTTTGCTCCTCTTGCTACCGCATTTTCAATTGCCTGATCAACATTAATTACGTAAATTCCTAAAGAATAACACGCATTGTCTTCATCTGGCGGCAAGACCAATTTATACGCCGGATTCGCTGCTCCCAGCTGCAAAAAACCATTTCCAAAATCTAATTCCGCATGAGCAATTATTTTATTGCCATTTCCATCAGGATATTCAGTAATATCCTTAACTCTTGCATTGAAAACAGTTTTATAAAACTCTATTGCTTCAGAAGGATTCTTCACTGTTATAAATGGGGTAATCGATGTGCAGCCGTTGGGTGTTCCATTCTTTGTATATTTACCTGACACTCCCATATACTCTCTGCTTTCAGTCATTTTTACTCCTCCTTTAAATGATCATAATCGATCAATTTTATATATTCCGTATTATTCATTTGCAAGTTCTCCTTATTTAACAATTCATCAAGTAATACCAACACTCCATCGGTAATTAATGATTATCATCATTATAAAATAGCTTCACTGACATCTGCTGTCAGTGAAGCTATTAAAGTTGATAATATTCCATTAATTCCGACGTAACAGCAACAAGTTTTTCCTTCAAACTCTGTGGTTCGATTACTTGAATGGATTTCCCGTAGGATAGGAGAAAATAAGGGACATATAGATGAATTGATTTTTCCTCAAGTAAAAAGATTGCTTGATTTGATGACCGCTCTTTCAGATGGTGCCCCAAAAACCAATGCAAGCATAAGTCATCCAATGCCTCTGACCTGCCTCGGATAATTAAAGAAATTAATCCGTCCTTGCCCACTAAATCAGGTAACAGATTTTGCATAAAAAATTCTCGAGCCGAAAAAGCTTCGGAACGCTTAAATAGGATTTGAGTACGCTTGATTTGTAGAATCCGATCTGCCCGAAAGCTGCGGATCTCATTCCTTAAGTGGCAAAATGCAACAGTATACCATTTATTGTTCCAGTAAACCATTCCATAGGGATCTATCACCCTATTCTTGGGTTGTTCTTCATGGCTTGTGCGATAATCAATTTCTACAGAGAATTCGTTTACTACAGCCTGCTCCAATTCCGCCAATACCGGCTGAATAGAAGGATCTCCCATGCGGTTAATAACTTCAAATCCGGCTAAATGACGGCTAAGTATTCTTTCCTGCTCCTGATTCGAATACATTTTCAATTTTGAAGTCGCATTGCTTAATGCCTCACTCAAAGGGTATCCGGCTTCTTTTGCAAAAACAGCAGCTTGAAGTAGTGCCTTTTTTTCTTCAATATCAAATAGCAGAGGTGCTCTGATAAAATTATTCAGCAAGCTATACCCGCCATTATGACCTGTGTCGGATATTATAGGCACTCCACTGGCACATAGTGCATCAATATACCGATAAACTGTTCGTATATTTATTTCTAGCTTTTCTGATATTTGTTTTGCAGTCATTTTCACGCCAGAATTCAGCATCCATAGAATGGCCAGCATATTATCGTTTTTTGGCATAACTTGTATCCTCGCCTTTTATTAAACCTCATTATTTTATAAATATATCGGAACTCTATCAACTGTCACATCTTACATAAAGGGTAGAATCAACTCAATTTCTTAATCAGTTTCTCCACTCGCTTTCGTTTTGTGTCCTTTTCAATATCACCCAGTCGTGAGGAAAGCGTCTTTATGAAAAGGCTTTTGTTTTTATCGTTAACGATGGATATTGCATTCTCCGCATACATTGGAAGCTGATTGGTCGGACATTTCTTAAGCTGTTCGATGAGTAATGTGAATGCATGATCCGCATATGGTTTGATCGAACAAAGTTTAATTAGAATATTTACCCCATGATCTTTGGTGATTACCGAACCTTTGTAGGTAATATCAACAATTTTTTCAAGGGATAAATAAATGACTTCCGGATTTTCAAGAGTTATCGCATTTAGTGCTGTCATAGCCCCCCAAACAAGTCGATTGTTTCCATGATCAAGTAATGTTACGAACTCTTTACTGTATTCAGCAATTAATGATGGCCTCAGATCTCCTATCTCATAGAGAACTTTAATGCAATCGCTTTGGATGTTCTTGTCATTGTTATGCAAGTTATCAACAAGTTCTATTACAGCTCCTTTATCATCTCGATCGGCAATATATTTCGCCAGCTCCTGGTTAGGACCTTCGTCTTTGCGGTTAAGTGACGATGCTAATTTGTCGATTATGGTCATTTGTTTTTCTCCTTCAAAGAAGCTAATGCATAATTTAATTCCACGTCCTGCCCATCGATATATTTCATCTTAAATGTTTGCTCGTTCATCGGAACCGTGATATCGGGAGTTGCTCCGCCAAATCCGCGTTCATCGCTATCGCCTTGAATCGTTTTGTCTTGATTAAGAGATCGGCCATCCGGGAACCGCACGATATATCCTCCCGGCATTTTCATTTCTATAGGAGCGGACACGACTCCGAACGAACCGTTCGTGGACGCAAAGCCGATAATCTTGACATTTTGCATTCCTATTAAGAACAAAGGCAATCCTTCCCCTGAGCTCGCGGTGTTCGAATTAATGAGGACGGCGATTTTCCCTGGAAAGTAAATCCGCGAAGGACGAATGGTTCTGGTTTCAGCGCGGTTGATTTCAAAACGTCCCGTATTTGGATTATAGTAACTGACGTATTCATAGATCTTCTTCTCGTTCACAAAATGTCCTGCCATTTGGGCAACAAGATCGTCGTCTCCGCCCGGATTATCCCGCAAATCGATGATGATTCCCTTTACGCGTTTCTCTTGAAACTCTTTTAATTGGTCTTCCAGCGCTTGCGCGGGATCGGATTGTGTCGTTCCGGGAAGAAAATATCTGATCTTCACGTACCCGTATTCCTCCCGAAGGATCTCGCCTTCTACGGGAGGATCTTCTTTTTTTAGCTTAATTTTCGTTTTCTTCAAGGTCTCGTATTGATCGTCGTAGGCTGTAAGCGTCGCAGTCTTGCTCGCTTCATCATCCCGATTCCGAAATTCGACTTGAATTTCTTTGCCGATTGGAGCTCTTGCCAAGTAACGCCCTTGATTTTGAATCCGATCGCCTTCGGTTGCCGACGGGTTCTCGCTCCAGGACGTTTGGTCCAATGCTTCCCGAACGTTTTTCCCGTCCCACGAAATGATTTCGGCTCCGAGCTTGATTCCGCTTTTGTCAGCCGGGCTGTCAGCTAACAGTAAGCTAACCAATACTTTGCCGTTATCCAATTGAACCGCGCTAATTCCAACTCCGCCGCCGACTTCATTTTTAAACGTGTTATTATCGTCGTACAGATGTTCATTCACGATTTCAATATGGCCGTCGCGGAAAGAAAAGAGGTAATCCCTTAAAGTTTTATAGTAGAGATTCGGATCATGGTTGATTTCCGCTTGGAGGAATAGAGGCTCGTATTTCTTTTTCTTTGCCTCCCAATCGATTTTTTTCCAGTCTCCGAAAGGGTATTCGGCGGACAACCTTTCGTTCATCGCGATAAAAGCTTTGGAATAGCTCTTATGGCTTAAATCGCTCACCGGATTGTAACGAACTTCTCCCGCAACGGTTAATGCCAATAGCGTAGGAAGGGTACCAAGGACGCAAACGATAACCATGACAAAGCGAAATTTCGAAGACATCGGCTTAATGGCCGGTTTAAAGACTCTTCTCGCAGTACTTAAGAATAGGATGGCCGTAGAGGAGTAAATCAGCAGAGCCAGTATAGAGGTATCGCCATTCATAAGGCTAATAACCGCAATGATTACACCTGCGCTCGGTATAAAATCCAACCAGCGGTTATTTTTGAGAATGGGCCAAGCATACCTCAGCAAGACGAACAAGTTTAGCGCACATAAAATCATTTCCCAGACAGTCAACCATTTTAATGAATCGATAACATCTTGAATAAAGCTCATCGTTTCAATTCCTCCGATCAGTTATATGTGAATCGAACTGAGTGTATTGGAGAAATATGAACGGAGCGTGAACTTATTTGCAAATGGCGGAATCGTTATGCAAGGCAGCGGGAAGCGTCACGGTAAACGTCGTGCCCAGTCCGACGGTGCTCTTCACCTCTATGCTTCCGCGATGGAGAGCAACGATTTTGTGGGAGATGGCAAGACCGAGACCATTGCCGCTTCTGTCTTGGGCCCGCGACTTGTCCGCTTTGTAGAAGCGCTCGAAAATAGAGCTTAAATCGTCCGGCGCAATGCCGATCCCGGAATCGCTTATCGCAACGGCAATCTCATGAGGATGAGGCCGGCTGATCGCGATGAGAACTTGACCGGCGCGGGGCGTGAACTTGATGGCATTCCCGAGCAAATTCAACCAAACTTGATTGAGTTGATCCCGGTCGGCCGTTATTTCGGTGCCGGCTCCCGAAGGGGACTCTATGTCGACACGAATGCTTTTGGCCGACCACTGGGGCTCGCACGCGACGATTACTCGTCGAATTTGCTCATCTAGTTTATACGATTCCATCTCGAACGGATGATGATCCGATTCGAGGGAAGCGAGCTTCAGCAGATTATCGCTGAGTCTGGATAATCTGTCGCTCTCGGTAACGATTATATCCAAGTATTGGACGCGATCGTCCTCCGCAATAACCAGATTGCCATCTTTCAGCGCCTTCGCGAATCCGGAGATGGAAGTTAACGGAGATTGGATTTCATGGGACACGTTTGATACGAAATCTTGTCGCATCCGCTCCAATTGCTTGATTTCCCGAGCCATGTCGTTAATGCTCCGCGAGAGAGTTCCAAGCTCGTCTCCGCGATTGATTTTCAACTCAACCTCAAAGTCCCCTTTCGCCAACCGCTTAGTCGCATCCGTCATCGCTTGAAGAGGCTTCACCAGGTATCTGCCGGCAATGAGAATGCACAAGCTTCCGATCGCAAGCATGAGGAACAGAATAGTGAATAATAATCGGAAGATCGTAATTTCGTTCTTGGAAGAGCTCTGCAAAATTAAAGCATAATGTTTTCCATCGGAAGAAAACGGAAGGCCGACGAACGTACCGTTATCTTTTCCATGCGAACGGTACGGTTCTCCGCGCAGTACCATGCGAACCGATTCAGAATTAATCGCTTCGACCTTCTTGCCCTTGGTCGGCACATAGGAATTCATCCCGCCATTGCCGTCGTAAAGCTGCAACGTATAGGAAACCAATTCAGCCATATCATTCATGAACTCATCCAAATCCGGAGGATTCGTTTGCTCGTACACGCGTATTATACGATCGCCGGCCGCGATCATATCGTTTTTACCCGTAGCGTTCAGATCATTCTGGAATAGAGCAAGGGCGAGAAGAAGGGATGAGACCAAGCTGATGACGATGGCGGCCAGAAAAGTCAGCACGACGCGAACGTATAACGATTTCATCCCGGATTCACCGCCAGACGATAGCCAACGCTGCGTGCCGTTTCAATGCGAAAATGGCGGACGTCCCCGGCAAAGCGTTCCCGAAGCCGCTTGATATGTACATCGACGGTTCGGTCGTCGCCTTCGTAATCCATGCCCCAAATCTGAGTGATCAGCTGCTCTCTTGTAAAAATCTGGCCCGGGTGGCCGGCAAGCATGAACAGCAGCTCGAATTCTTTTAGCGGCAATGCTAATTCCTCTTCTCCCCGCATGACCTTATACGTTTTCCGATTCAGCACGATTTCGCCCAACGGTATGACCTGGGACGAGGCAATACGGGATCGCTTCAGTAACGCTTTAACCCGCATCACAAGCTCAACCGGATCAAACGGCTTCGTCATATAATCGTCGGTCCCGAGCTGGAATCCTTTTATCTTTTGACCCGATTCGCCCTTGGCCGTTACCATTAGAAGCGGAATGTCGGGATCGCTTTTCCGAATTTCTCTGCACAAATCCCATCCGTCCATATGCGGCATCATAATGTCGAGGATGACCAGATCGATTCTCGAACCTTTGACGATAGCATGCGCATCGATGCCGTTGTCCGCCTCGGTCAGATTGAATCCTTCATTCTTCAAATAAAGGCGCATCAAGGCGCGAATGTTAGGATCATCGTCCACGATAAGAATATTGACCATATAAACAATCCTCCACTTGGAAAACAATAGCCTTACGTTTGAATGTTGAACGCTGCAATCCCCAACTTATATTTACTGGACGGACCACGCGGTAGCTTTCGTACACAATCAGAAGCACAATATAAAAAGCAGCCAAAACGAATACAATACGGCTGCTTTAAAAGTATAACATCTTCTGATTGTCTGGAGCTTTAAAACTCAATTTTCCGGTAAAAAAATGAACCAAGCATTGTGACATCACAACGATTGGTTCATCACCATCAAACACGATTTCTATGATTGCGGACTATTCCATACTGTACTAGGAACCTCTCGACGCAGCACAGGTACCACTTCAGTAGCAAATCGTTCAATTTGCTCGCGTTGCTCCATTTCTGACAAGCCATCTACACTGATGCTGACCACTTGGTGCCCGTAAGCTTCATGATAGTTTAAAATCTTCTCGATCACTTTATCAGCGCTGCCGATCAAGGCAGGCCCATTTTGTACATTGTCCTCGAGGTCTTTGAAAGGCGAGTTGTTGTGCTGCGATGCAGCCGTTGCATGGAAAGCATCGTAATAGGGCCTATATCGTTTGAGCGCTTCCTCTGTGGTGTTAGCCAAATATAAGCTTCCAAATCCCGAGCCAACCATTGCTTTTTGAGGATCATGGCCATAATGGGCCAATCTCTCGCGATAATGATCGATTAATGCTTTATATTTAGCCTGGGGGTGAAACGTATTGGAGGAAAAAATCGGTTCACCATATTTCGCAGCTAATTCGGTCGACAGCGTACTAGATGCGCTTCCATGCCAGACCGGAATTGAATGTTGAAAGGTTCTTGGTTGTGTAGTCACATTTTCAAGCGGTGAACGGTAGCGCCCCTGCCAGGTTACGTTCTCTTCGTTCCACAAGCGCTTCAGGAGTGCATACCGCTCTGCAAGGGATTCCCATTGTTCGTCTTCCGTAATTCCAAAAAGCGGATAGTGGCGAGGGTCGTTTCCTTTGCCAATAATCATCTCGAGTCGACCTCCCGAGAGATGATCCAGTGTGGCATAGTCCTCAGCAACACGCACTGGGTCGAGAACGCTTAAAACGGTGACCGTTGTTAGCAAACGAATCTTTACGGTTCTGGCAGCAATTGCGGTCAGGACTACTGGTGGCGAAGATGAGATAAATGGTGCTCCATGCCGCTCTCCAATTCCATAAGCATCAAAGCCAAGTTCTTCAGCAAGGACAGCCTGTTTAAGTACGTTCTCGAATTTCTGATGGGTGGTCAATGTCTCCCCGCTTACAGCATTCGGTATGTTCATCATTAGGCTAAACAAAGCAAATTTCAAGATTTACCTCTCCTCTCTAAGCCAGACTCAATCGTTAATAGGTTCATTTCAAACCCACCCTTTGTGAACATAAAAAAAAGCATGGATTTAATAATCCATGCTTCCGGTTGTCCAGGCAGCTTGTAATTCCGATAAGTTTAATATGTTTTATATTTTATAAGTTATCATCGTTGCACAACATTGTCAATCAACGCTTTTTGACCCTTCTTCTTGGGGTTTTATCCTTTATTCGTCGCGGCTCACACGAAAACCTTGATCGGGCCCCATGCCATTTGCCTCAAAATTGCTCAGATAAGATAACTCGCCAACATCACCAAGCCAGCCCCCGCCCTTCACAACTCGGGTAGAGTTACTATTACTTTCCGCGTCTCCAAACCCGTTCCAGCACCATTCCCTTACATTACCTGACATGTCGTAAAGCCCTAACTCGTTGGGTTTCTTGACACCGATGGATTTTGTTTTGTTATGGTTGCTTTCTACTATAGGCCAGTTCCATTCTCCTGATAAAATTTTATCTCCAGCGTTTTTCCAATACCATGCTACATCATCTGCATTATTGCTTCCGCTGTAGGTGTAACTTTTGCTCTTCTGACCACCACCTGCAGCATATTGCCACTCTGCTTCTGTCGGCAATCGGTAACCATTCGCTCCAGCATTGATCGTTACTGTCCATTTTAGATTATCGTTTTCACTTGTATTTTTCGGATCTTTATTATTCTTGTCTATTGAGTAATACGGTGTTAATCCCTCTTTGATACTCCTTTTATTACAATACTCCACAACGTCATACCAACTCACCATTTCTACCGGCAAATTGTCGCCTTTGAATTCCGAGGGATTACTCCCCATAATCTCAATCCACTCTTTTTGAGTTACCTCATATTTGCCGATATAAAAATTCGATAATGCTACTTTTTCACCATAGTAGTTGGACTTCTTGTTCATAAACGGTCCGCCCTTGACTAAGACAAAGTCATCAGGTATTTTATTCGAAGTTTTATCAGGCTTTTCTTGCGAACAAGCGCTGATAACAACCATTATTGCTATGATAAGAAAAACGATTAGTTTTCTCATTGTTATATCTCCTTTAAACGTTTAGGAAAAATTATAGTCCGTGACATACTACAATTCTCCTCTGGCAGCACCGAGGACCGTTCATCTTACGGGAAACGGTCCTCAATGCGTCCAAACTGAAGGATCCAACTGGATAGATTCTAAAAGATAATAGTCAAGTAGCATGTAGGTTCTATCATTTTTTGAAATAGATAAGGCCGCAGGCTGTGAGACCGGGCGACCTTAACATTATCAAAAGATTAAACACATTCTCAACACACTAGATTCATCGTGCGCCAATTCATCGCCCTAATTGAAGATGAACTGTTACCAAACGGTTACGTTAGAGCTGCCACTGCTTTGATATCCTTCTGTCGCTAACACCTGATAGGACCAGCTGCTTCCGAGATTCATTCCTTTACTCTGCCATGCACTTACGTGGTTGCCAAAAGTGATAGCGACGTTGCTGCCTGTCGCTCTCTTAGACTGGCGGACACTCCAGAACTGGGTGAATGTTTTTGTGCCGTCGATGGAAGGTGCATTGACTCGTTGCGTCGTATAAATATCGTATGTTCCTCCATCACTGGACACTGTGCCTTTAAATGTTCCTGTAGGTCTATAAGTGCCCCAGCTATCAACGACGTAATATTCAATGAGTGAGTTTCTTGTCCATCCATAAAGAGTCAAATACCCGTTGCCGGACGGCGCCCAGACGCCTGCATTATAGTTTATTGTTCTAGATGGCGATCCAGTATTCCAGCCTTTACCAACCACGAAATTTCCGGTGTTTGACCAGCTGACACTGTAATTCCCACCAGATCCATTAGTAGCATTTACTGTTCCGCCACCATCGGTCCAATTTTGCCAGTAGTCTGTCGCTGCACTTGCGGATACTGCAAATAAGCTGGAAATACTCATTGAAGCTGCAATAACTAGCGTAAACACTTTCTTTTTAAACTTAAACATATATTATTACCTCCTAAAATTTAGTGTTTGTTACTGCTTGCCTACACACTACTTGAATATTACCTTTTATAAATCTCTCTCCTTTCATTGTTTGTCGGTTGTTTTCCTTGCAGTACAGTGCGTAACTTGTCCTGTTTCAAATAACGTGAAATCTGTCCCTCCTAACTAAAGGAATTTTTCTTTCCATACAAGACAATTCATGTCTTGAATAACTAAATTATAGAAAGTAAGCGCATACATTACAACTTAACAAATTATAGATTTGCCCCCACATATTAACTAATATTTCGAAACGCTCAAGGAACCAAGGTTACAATGGGAAGGACCTTTACGTTGAAAGAAGCTCTTGAATAGATGCTACATACCGGCGTTGCCATTTCATCAAGGTTGTAATTGATATTTCAAATTTATCCTGCTGAGACCACAATAAGGCCAAGTTCACCACTTTCTTTCTCTTCGAGAATAATAAGTTTCTCTGATGCGAAATATTCATTTTTAGATATGATAATTCTCCCCTCATAGCAACAGATTTTTTATTATTACATTTAATTTGGGGAGCATATTACAACAAGAGCAGTCTTTTTAAATGTGTATTTCTAATTCTTAACTTTTTAAAACTCATGAGAAAGTTTCATCAACACCCTTTTCTCAATTTTAAAACATAGCTCTAACTACTCCCAAAATCCTTCACAATCTCCCGCTGCGTCCGTTCATCATCGTCATAATCTAAACAAAACCATCCAATGACAACATCTTTCTCAATGTCATCAATTAATTCAATAGTCAAAGGATGGAGATGGATTTACAATAAGGTAACTTTTTAAGGTTTGCATTATCTGAAATATTCTTCTTTAAAGTTATGTTACTTCTACTTCAAATCATAAATCAAATTTATTATTTTCTCTATAAAGTGACTGAATCTTATAATTTGAATAATTAAATTTACTTCTGAACTCTTCAAAGGTAGTTTCCTTTTTGAATAGCCGTTCTATCACTGTTTTTTTTAGTGTACCATTTAAATAAAAGATATACGGAATAAATTCTTCTAAGATCCAATTGTGTGTGTAATCAACCTTCCATTTCATTTCATTATTAAATCCATCCATTTTATCAATTAATGGCGTATATCCCGCTTTCCAAACAATATCAACGTAATTTTTATTGATATCTCTAACAAATAATTCTGCTAGTATATCTGCTTTTATTTTATTTAAATGATTTTTATAAATAATTATATGATCCTTTTTTTGTAAATTAAGAGGATGAAAGATATCCCATTGTGTATTTCCATAAAAATGATCATGTTTCTGAGCAAAATCTACCATGGCGGTCCATAAATATAGTGGTGTTCTAATTATATTAAATTCTCCTTGATTAATTTCCTCATAATTAATCGCCCCAATAATTTGATATAGCTCACGCTTTGTTAATAAGTATTTTTCATATAAACAACTAATTAGTATACAAAGTTGTTCTGCAGTCTGAACATCAGTAATAAATCTATTATTTGGAAACTGTATACCTACTTTTTCACTATCAATATTCAAAATAAATTTCCTTTTTTCACTAAAGCCACTGTTATGATCATTAAACAATATTTTTCTTATTTGATCTTCTTCAAAAGTAAACATACAATCAGACAACCCTGGTTGTTGAAAACTTATGAGACAAGATAGTTTTTCTTCTATACTTACTGGCAAATAAGCATCTATTCTAACCTTACCTAATCCATATGTGTAATAACAAATATGTTTATCTCTTACAATTATTTCATCGATATAGAGACTTTTATCTTCTTTCAGCATTTTAATCTTTTCAATTATTTTATTGCTGTACTCAGCTTTTATAAATTTAAAAATCTCATATAATTCTTTAGTTTTCATTTTTGAAATCTCTTTCACAATATCATTAGTATCAAGTAGATTGTCTTTATATGAAAAATCAAATTCCACATATTCTATTTCTTTTCGATGTTTCCCTTTATCACCTATTATCAATATAGAAATAAAATCAAAATCCTCATACAATTTTTTAGAACAATATTTATCGAGGGTCTCTTTAATCTTTCCGAAAGTTGAATTAGTAGTTACTTGAAAACAAATACGTTTTTCTTTATCTCCCAAATCAATTGCAGGAAAATTCATTTTAAGTTTATTTAAGTTTTCTAAGTTTAATTTATATACTAAATTCAATAATCCACAAAAAAAATCTTCGCTTTTCCGATTGAAATCAAAATTACCAATGTCATTATTTAGTTCAATATACTTTATTAAAATACTAAAATACTCTATTATCTCTTCTAATAATTCTGATGATCTTAACATTTTTTACTCACCTCTATTTATATAAAGTGCTCTCCTTATTACTCTATTTATTAATTAATACTTTTAAATAATATTTATATAATACTAACAAATAGTATGTAAACTTACAAAAAAATAAAGTCGACTTTTTCTTAATTAAATGGACTAGAGAGTAATTTAAAATAATGTTTTGATTTAAATCTAATATCCAAAGAATTTATGCAATTGATAGGAATATTCAATCATTTGATGTTGTCATATATATTGTGTTTGCATGTAAAGTTGACCCTTCTTCTACCTTAAATTTCTCAATCTTAAGCAGCATCCGATCCCCAACAACGTCGCCACAGTACCAAGGATATCAATCAAACGAGATCTCTTTGGCTTCCTTATCCGTGCCAATTGAATCAATCAAGGATACGTCCTTCCGGATTTTCTTAACCGATCTTAATTACATAAGCATTTCGTTCTCAATTACAATGGGCTGTTACATTAGAGAGCTTCTTCCATAATAGCCGTCGACATTCCCTTTTTAAAGTAAGATCTATCAAAAGGGTCCCTATCATTCCGCTCGGAATAACAGGGGCCCTTCGCTATAACCTAGTATGCAAATGTGAGATACGGACACTTCAAGACCCAATTTGAGCTAGCCTTCGACGGTTATTCTCGGCTTGGTCATCTTGTTACTCCATTTTGCTTAGAGCAAGCTTGGAAAACAGATCCTGAAATACCGCGTCACGGTCAATATAGCTTGCACAGCGTATCAAATGTCTTGTGCTGTCCGTGCTCCAGCGAAAGTCATCCGAAATGATTGGGCTTGGAACAAGCCGCGAAGGAACCCACTTGGGCTGATTCAGCCATGCAATAACCGAGATATCCCATATCACTCTGGAATAGGCGAAATGATCATCCTTGCAGTTTTTGTATGTCTCATAGAGGTACTCTCCAATTGCGCCGGATGGCTTCACATAATCTCTGACCTCCGATAGTGTCGTACGAAGGTTTGAAGCGACTCCCATGCATGGGATAAGAACCAAAGGCACTCCGCAGTTCATTACGGTTCTCGATGCATGAATATCCTGTTCGAGATTAAACTCACGAGTGTCAGGCCAATCCAGTGCATGGCCTCCCAGCCAGACTACAACGATGCGCTCAATGATTCGCGGCTCTATTAGAATGGCACTCGCAATATTCGTAATGGCACCGATACCGACTACATATAATGGATCATTTTTATCGCTTGCCATTGCACGTTCTACCAAATTCAGCGCTGCCTCGCTGCGAATCGGGGAGTTAACAGCAGGCAAATAAGCTTCGGAGCCGCGATAGACTGGGACATCCTCTCGATTCATTAGCTTAAGAATGCGAATGATTTCCTTATAGCTTTTCTCCATCCCGTCATCGGGCCCCGTAGAGAGCTCATTATGAAACGGTGCTGCATATAGAGCCTGAAGCTCTATTTTTTCTGGTGACAACAGCGCATAAATAACCGCAAATTGGTCGTCGATCTCGTTAAAAGTATCCGTATCGAGCACCATTTTAACTCTACTACCCGGAGCCTCCAACTTGCGAACCAACTCATCTACGGGCAATGCCCCGAAATCTAGACCCATATCATCTACCTCCATTTATATAATGAATTGGCTTTTCAGCCATGCTATAATGAATTCATTTTATAAATAATTTAAATAATGTAGTAGCATCATACGGTCGTTCTATATCACGAATTGGCTACGATGACAGGAGAGCTATGAATGGCAACCTCATTGGATTTCTTTTATCAAGAAACGAGAGCGAAGCATGAGCATATTGCAATGCATCACCATCAGTGTTATGAGCTGGTTTATTACGACTGCGGTCAGGGGACAACTCGAATCGGGGATGCCGAACATGTTTTCAAGGCAGGTGATTATGCGATAATAGCACCTTGCACGCCTCACGATGAACGGCATGGCAAACCGTCGAAGGTTATGTTTACGGGATTCACGAGCACCATCTATCCTCCCTTGAAAGAAGGAATCTACCAGGATTCCCCGTCAAGGCCTATTCTTGGCCTCTTGCAGATGATGGCCAAAGAGCTTCGTGATAAGCCCCCCTTCTATAAGCAATTGCTCGATAATTTGATTTCGCGCTTATATTTGGAAGTACTGCGGGCACATCCTGCCCAAGAACCAGATAACCGTCATGACATTATCCGATTCGCCCAGGCTTTCATCGACGAGTACTATACGCAGAAAATTGACTTCCAAGCTCTAGCCGACCAATCTGGTTATAGCTATGACCGGTGACCGGTTTCGTCATTTGTTCAAAGAGAAGATCAAGTTATCTCCCAGCCAATATATTTTGCAGCGTAGGATCGAGCATGCCAAAACAATACTTAGGCATACCCCCTTGCAAATATCGGTTATCGCGATGGAATGCGGCTTTTCAACGGATGCGCAGTTTTGCAGCCTGTTTAAGCGGGAAACGGAGATAACCCCGAAGCAGTATAGAGAGCTCGCCGGTGATTAGAGGTGAATGAGTTACTTATTCTCATAAGGTATTAAGCCGTAGTTCATAAAAATACTGCACAATGGGATGCTTTAGCTTCATCTTCTCGGTCATGTTTAAAAGCCGCTTTTTTCCAACTCGTCTGTCCACCAAAGCTAAAATATTCAATAAAATATCATTGCTCTCTAGGCTTTCCTCTATAGAAGTGGATAAAAATTTATTAGCTACAACGACAAAATTTGATTTACTTAATGATAATTGTGCTGAAAAAATTTCCTTAGCATATTCGGATAGTTTTCTGCTTCTTGCCATTACTTTTAGACGATCCTCAGGAACTTTCCCATTGGTATCTTTTCTCACCGTTTCAATTTCTTCAAGGTTGATAGGAATTTCGATAGCTGAATCATTCTTAATTTCCAGCTCCGTCTGATACCATCTAATTAAAGTAGTACTATCACTCATACTGAGTACGTTCTTTTTATCTACCGCAATATAACATTGACCTGCTTTGTCAGGTAAATAACGATAGCTGGTTGCACGATATTCGAACCTGCCATGTAAAGCAGGAGAGAGAAAACTCTCAAGCTGTTGCTTCAATTTGCTCCAGGACATATTGCCTCCTAATTTCTATGTTCTATATTATAGATACCTATTGAGGGATTCGTAGCATAAAAAAACCTCCACCGCTGTGAGTGGAGGCCAACATAACGCTTGCTATCCATTATAACAAATTCTAACGTTTATTGACGGTTTCTAAATATTACCCTATCGAGCGCTGCTGAGCCGATCCATCACTTAATCTCAGCCAAGTATCAAACGTTCTGGATCCCTGTTGCAATTCAATCACTCTTGCACCAATTGGAATATCCGTATCCCATATAATATAGCTTGAAGAGCGTCCATAACAAAGGCGAATGCCATGATGCTCGCCCGAATAATCATTTCCGTGATCATGCCCTGCAAAGGTCCCCATAACATCGCCCATCTCTACCATTGCGGAAAATAAACCGCTGTTAATACGAGGGCAAGAAACCTCTTCTCTCTTTTCGCCATGGCACTCGGACTTATCCCATACCTCTTGATACTCCGGCAGTGGAATATGGAAGAATGCCAGTGAAGGGATAGGTTGGCCTCCGTTCTGATCCGTGAATGCCTGCGATTGTGCCGCATACCAGTCAATTTGATCTCTGCGAATCCAATCGTATCCATGAATGTGAGGCAAGGCAGAATAACTCCCGCTATCCAAAAAATATAAAGCTGCCGCGAAACGTTCATCACTACCCTGTATTCTCAACACATAATTGCCTACACCGCTGATATGCTCAGCCGTCCGTTCAGCGGCGCAATAGCTATAGCTCAGTTGAATATCCATTAGCTGTTCCCTTGTAATTCCTGCTTCCGAGTCGTGATTGCCAAAAATAGCAACCCACGGGACTTTCATCGCTTCTATAGTTGATACTACATCTCGGAATGACTGCTCTGGATTGCTGCAGCGCAAACTGCCTATGACATCACCTGCAAATACAACAAGATCAGGCTGCTCCGTCTCCATGACGGTTCGCATCATGTCAGCGGTTCGCTCATTTAGGTCAGCGGCATCATCCATATACTCGGTATCAGAAAACTGGACTATTTTGAATGTACCGTCTGTACGAAACTTTAATGCTTTATCCATTCCTAATCTCCCCAACATAATAAAATGATAGCTCCTTAATAGCAGGCTCGCCTTGCGACTTTGTAACGGTTAGAGAGACGCCTCGAACTTTAACTGGCGGAATTCGTACAATAGCTTTATGACCAATGTTTTGTCCCTCATATACCGTTATGGTTCGATGCGATTTCTCTGTCATAATATTGATTTGAAAATTGAGAATATGCTCCCCAGAAGATAAATCCTCTTGAATAACAATATGATCAATCAGATGTGGATGAGCAGGCTCATAAATCCATTCATTCTGGTTGTGAGTACATTGCTCCAAGGTCGCGATGGGGCTGTCAAATCTTCTTCGTATTTCTGCACCCATTGCAGCCAGTCGGCTTGTGTCTTTCGAAGGCAGCAAGCCTTGTCTATCCGGGCCGATATTCAGCAGCAGATTCGCACCGCGCCCTACCGAATAATAGTATAAGCCCATGAGCTGATCCAGACTTTTGATCGTATGCTCGTCGCTATCGCTATAAAACCAATTCGCTCTCATCTGCACATCACATTCCGCAGGCAGCCATAGCTTATCCGTCAAAGCTTCCTTTTCCTCGGTCATGATCGAAAACTCAAGCGAATCCACGACATTCCAGCATGGAATCGGCGCAATGCCATCCTCGTTCCCCACCCACCGGAAATCAGGATCTCCCATATTAAAAATTAAAATATTCGGTTGAAGGCGGCGAATTTCTCCGATGATTCGTTTCCAATCATATTCATGATCCTCCGAGCCACAACCGTCAAACCACAAAATATCAATCTCTCCATATTGACCTAGCAGCTCAGTAATTTGATTTACAAAATAATCATCGTAAGCGCTTGCATCCTGGTTATAGAAATCCGCAGATCCGTCAAAAGGAGAATAATATAAACCAGGCTTTACATCATATTTTCGACAAGCCTCTATAAACTCCCGGACAACATCACCCTGACCATCCTTCCATGGCGATTGTTTCGTAGAGAACGAGCTGTACTGCGACGGCCAATTAGAAAACCCATCATGATGCTTAGCCGTCAGTACAGCATAATTCATTCCGGCTTCCTTTGCCGTACGGATCCATTGCTCACAATCCAATTGCTGCGGGTTAAACAACTCGGGGGACATGCCTCTTGGATCAAAATCTACATACCCTTCATAAAACGTTCGTAGACCAAAGTGCACAAATAATCCGAACTCCCAGGATTGATACTCGAGTTGTTTCGGGCTTGTCTTAATATTAGAATTAGCTGTCATCATAAGCACCTCTTCTTCATTAATGGGGTATTTTTATTCACACTAGGAAATAAGCTACTAACACATTTTCACTTTATTGTGATATTCATTCGAGCTAACACGAGTATATTCCTTGATTTTTTATAAAACTAAACCAATTTCCGATACTCTACCTCTAGAAATAAAGACCACTGGAACTCAAATTGTTTTGGGCGCAGATTGTTGGAAGTTTCATAATTTTTTGAAAAACTCCAGCTTGTATATTGAATCTACTTTTTCCAGTACATTTCGACTTTCCTGCATGAATTTTACAAGCTTAATTTTTCCCTTGTTGATGAAGACACCCGTTTTCCCCCTATTCACTCCGAATGCAGCTTCATAAAGTCGCGCACCCCCCTTGCTTGGAGCGGAAAAGAAAAGATTGCGAATCGGAATCATGTATATTGGCATCCCCGAACTTCCGTTGGGTCCTAGGCAAACACTCCTTATTTCGATACCTTCTGCAGAAGTTGACTGTGATGACATAATTTCCACATAACGTCACATGTCATAAATGCTAAAAAACCGATTATCGTGAATAGATTGCATCCTTGACGGTCTTTCTCTTATCAAGCTCGTTTCGTTTAGCCCATGTGCTTTTACGGAGGTTTTTTTCTGCTTTCGCTGCTGCTAGAGCTCGTTCAGGAGGGTGCTTCATTCATATCTACGTTGAAGATAACCGTCCAACCCCTAGCACCCTACTAGCCAAATCTACTTGCTCGTGATCCAACTTGACTGTAACAGGTCCTATACGCCGTTGCTCACGCCACTCTCGTAGATCTTCTTCCGTCTCCAGCTTCAGCTCAGCAATCTCTAAAGCTCGGTCGAACACATACTTTGAGGTGTACAAGAGCGTATAGATCCCTCGTCCCCCCGGAATGATCGACTTATCCCGTTTTACCCATTCTCCTACCGTAAACTTCACATATAATTTTTCTTCTGTGCCTGGTTTTGCTGGCCGCTCGGTAATCTCTTTGCGCCGCACGACCTTCCAGTCCGAGATTGTACCGTACCAGTGAATACCCGTTTCCCCGCGTGGCTCAAACTTCTTTATCGACTGATAGAGTGCCACGTATTCTAGCTGAGTAAGCAGCTTGTGATCGGAGATGTTCTCAAGCGGTACATGATAAAACTTAAGTTGTAACGCATCATCGAGCTGCTGTACCTCCCGGAGTGATCCTACCAGTACATTTTTGCCGATAAGCTTGTTCTCGTAATAATTTTTCGTTCCACGCGGCCTTGCGGAGCGTTCGTATGCCTTCTCTGGACTATCCATAATGATTTCATCCAGGAAGGCTTCCATCAGCTTGGTGGATCCCGGCAAGAACGGTAGCGCTCCAACATTGATCAGCTCAATGCTTTTATAAAATTTATGCTCTACATACTGCTCCTCATTGTGATAGGGAAATAGTACATAAGCCCCGAACATGCTGCGTTCTAGTTCTTTCCCGCCTCCCTCTGCGTACACAATAGCGTCACGGTATCGATGCATCGTATTAATATCGGACTCCTCCGGTCCCGGAAGCTTGTAATCCCTTCGGTAGGGAGCCCCCTCATACGCTGGATTGAGCCGATACTTCGCATCAAAAATATACTTATATTCCGCATCAGAATCGTTCTTCTTCAATGTCAGTACATTGTCGGGCCTTTGAGAAATCGTCGGCGTTTGCTCACCACTTGGCAAGGTGTTGTAGTACAGCGTAAAAATCTCGCCGTTCTTCGGATTACGGTAAACCATCTTTGCCTTTTGCGATTTGTCTAGAGTAACAAACACGCCCGTCCGGTTCACCTTAATAATATCTTGCTTCAACAGCTCATACTTACGACTCAGCAAGTCATGAATCTTGAGAAAACACCAGTATTCATATAGCTGCGCCAGATCCTTCATCGATAATCGGAACAGATCACTCTGGATAGAGAGCCCCTTCATCAACATCAAATAGTTACGATACACCTCACGGTATCCCGGCGCCATCTGAAGCACAAGCGATACGGAGAGCTGTCTCATCTCCTTAACGTTCAAAAAATCTAGCTTGAGCAGTCTTTGCAGCTGCGATTGCATATCATTCAGCTTCCGCGCCAGCAGTGGATCCTTAAGGCGTCCCTTCTCAGTTAGACGAGCCTTCAGGTCTTTAAGCTTGCTGGCAATACGGAGCAGAACCCAACGAATAAAACGATTCTCGTTCGTATCGTAATCCACATGCCGCTTCGTCTCAATCGCATGGCTCGGGTAATAACGTTGTCCGTTCATTGGAATAAAACCAAGCTTATCGTCCTGTACGAGCAGTTGCGGACGCTTGGTCAAATAGGAAATGCTCTCCTTCCCTGTCTTCTTCAAACGTCCTGATTCTACTACTCGGTTCTCCACTTGATGCTTGGAGTGAGGCGAGCTATTAATCCGTTCCACCGCCTGCACAAGTTGAGCGAATACATGCTGAAGGATCGTGAAGAACTCTGTTAAGCTTTGATGACGTGTTTCCTTGAGACTCGTTAGATTATACGTTTTACGCAAAAAATCGAAAGATAAGTTATAGATTTGTTGATTGACGTCATTTAATATCATTTGATAATCATTTTTATAATCCATTTTGACTGGAAAAACTTCAAGCTGAAGCTGTAAAATAGCCTGTCCATTCAAACGCAGCTCCAGATCAGTCAGTCCAACCTCATTCTGAAAGTTTAAAACGCCTGATAGGATCATACTGCCCAGCGGCTTGACCGCTTGCCTTAAATAAACATTTTCATGGAAAAAGGCAAGCGGAATGTCTTGTTTTTTTTCGATGACAATCTCGTAAGCCTGCGTTTCATAAAAGAGTGGATAGCTCGGTATGCCCGTCTTCCAGTCCGATAGTTTCTTTGTCTCAGGATGAAACAATGAAACCTTTTCTATTGAAAGAGCTGTCGATGGCGCAGAAATTTGCAGTTGTGCTTCTATGAGCTGATTGTCATCATTTCGATGCAATTGCAGCGTATCTACCGTTGGATGGAACGGCTTACCCTGTATGTACAAATTAAATAGGCTCGTTTCGACCCGGAGCAGCTCAACACTCTGATTAAGAGAGCCAATAGGAGGTGAATCCATCTTCCTCTAACCTCCGTAACATAAAGGCTATTTTCCGAGTACTCATCGGGTATTTAGCTCTTTCTTCAGGTTCTTGCGCACTCCACTTCATGTACAGATCGGAGGCGTCATCCATCAAGCTATTCACAGGCAATACTTTGCCTAACGCTTCCTGCATAAGGAGAAGAAGCACGCGCTTGACCGATGAGCTACTGCCTTGTACGCGTGGCAATATTTTCTGCAAAAGCTGTAAATCGAATGCTTCATCCTCACTCATAAGACTGAACCGTTCGTTGTAGATCATATAGAAGCAAACGGCATCTCGTATACGGAATCCAACATGCGAATGAACCTGCTCCAATATGTTATTCACTTTGACCAGTTTCGCTGTCACTTGCTTCACCAGCTCTTGATACTCCCCGTAAGCATCAATGAGCTGTAAATACTCACTGCGTAGAAAAGCATTTGTGGCCTTAACAGTTGCTTCATTCAATTGAACAACTTGATCTGGAAATTGCTCAAGATTAATGTAGTTAAATTCAATCGTGTTGGCGCGGTCCAGTACCTTTTTGCTAAAAGGATGCGTCGTCTCATCCATATTCACCGTTCCAATCACATAAACATTATCCGGGAGCGATAGGTTTCCGTAAATCGGTTGGTCTTCTGCTGCAAGAGTGTACTTGTTAATAAGAGGCATCGTCACGATTGCCTCACCCTGCCACTCCTGCGTTTCAATAATACTAAGTAGATCACTGAAATAGTGCTCTACTCTAGCTAGGTTCATCTCATCCAAACAAATGAAATACGGCTTGTGTCGATTGCTTGGTTTTGAAGCCTCAACAAGCACCTCCGCCAACCGTCCTGGACGAAACGCACCCGATAAATCCTTATAGCCTATAAGGTCCGACGGATCACTCCAGTCTGGACGCACAGGAATAAGCGTGAATTGATAGTTATGACTAAGAGCGCCTTGTGCTTCCGCGAATAATTTCACTAGCTTCGTCTTTCCCGTTCCAGAGACACCAGCAAGAATGACAAAGGGTTTTGTTTTGAGTGATAGGTATAGGTTCTCGATTAATTCATTCGGAAAGTGAAAGCCTTTGTTACGGATGAAGGATTTGATGTACCTAAGCCTTTCCGCAACCGTAATTGTATCCAAGGGCTCGACCTCCTCATCTACTTGAAACACATATTGATCTCCTGTTTTCTTCACAAATCGAAGCTCCTCTAACCAATTCAACATAAAGCGAGATCTGTTCTCTTGCGTAACCGTTCCCCATTCTTCTTCAAGCCCCATTGCCGAAATAAAAGCGGTATTGAATTCGTCCAGCGAAAATCTACCAAGCTCCTCCACTAATGAAATAGCTAGATTCATTACTTTTGCGAGATTAGTAGCATGTTCTCCATTTGATTCTCCCAGATAGCGTCTTATTATTTGAACCTGCTCTGGGCTCAATCTCCATTTATTTTCATCAAAAACCAAATAATACTTTGTCCCTTGAGGAGTTAAAGAATAGTACCCATTTTCTACTGAAATTTGACCAAGCTCCTGTAAGGCTCTCCCCACATGTTGAATCCGTTCTTTGGGGTTCTTAACATCGTCCCCTGAAATAAGAACGGTTGCTTGATTGGAAACCAGTTCATCGATGTTTATAGGAGTATAATTGTTGTTACCTAAGTAAGAGATAATTCCTTGACCCAAATAGAGATGTGCCATTGTGTATTTAAAAGTTGGAGGAGCTGCTGGTTGTTGTTGTTCAGTTACATGATCAGCGTAAATCCTATAGTTATACATCATGTTTTCTAGATCGGCAATAAGAACTTCATCATCAGGGATGTTGTTTCGATCATAGCGAGCATATGCAACAGTCGATACTTGATAATCTCGTCCCAATCCACTAGCAGTTAGATGAATATCAGCGTCCTTGTGTAGGTTTTGAAGCGGTAAGAGCTCCCTCATCTCCCTCACCTTTTGCTCTAAATATTGATATCCATCTCTTTTTCCACGTTCTCTTGTAGGTACTGTTACTCCTTGAGCAAGAGTTAAATAGACAGCACTCATGTCCTCTGCGAACAAATAAACGACGTACTCCCCTTGCTGAGTAGTTGTTGTCAGACGCTTATCTAGAATAGCCAGCCAAGGGATGTTGGCCCAATTGCCTTGACCAATCGAGCCCTGTATCTTATAGTCTCCATTCATAAAAGGTAATGCTCTCAGATACTCAGGTAACGATTGCCTAAAGAGCTTGCCTAGCTGATGATTAGCAAACTGTTGAGTTTTAGCTTCAATGTATGTATTTAAAATCTGCGAAAGAGACTCCTGTAATGATATTGTCGGAGCCGAGCTCAATTGGTTGTTGTAGTTCGACAATTCAATGCGAGCATAATCTCTTAATTCGGCTAAAACATCGTCATTCAATTTATCCCATATATCCGGTTTGAAGGTAATGGTCTCGGATGTTGCTTCCAGAATGGAGGATAAAGCATCAATAGGTGTTTTAAGTAACGACTTGGTTTGGCCCAGTGTAAAGTCACTCCATTTAAACGCTGATCCCTGAGGCGGATAATCTACTTGTGCTCCATTCATACTGCGATCCCTGTAATACGATAAAAACCGCTCAGCCACTTGGTTGAGCGGTACCCTTCGATTGAAAGACTGTTTATATTCATCAAGAATAGATAGAATTAAGACCATTTTGTAAGATTTTTGTCGGCTCCGAAATATCGAAGCAAGCTCTTGTGGCAATGTCATATGATTTCGCTCCAAACTATCAGTTAGACTTTTTGGTTTTTTTGTGTTGGGCTTTAATCAAGATATGGCGTCTTTTCCTGACTTTAAGTGTATCTCCGGTAAAAAATAGAATCAATCTATATTGATCTTGTATGCCTACATTTAGGAAATGAAGTACAACCCCAGAATTCCCTACCTTCTCTGCTCTTTCTTTTTATCATTGGAGCTCCACACGTGCAGTTAGATTCTGATGACACAGTTAGTTGGTTTTGAGTTGTCTGTAATTCAGAAATTGTGGATTTCAAGGTTTTAGGTATTTTCTTAGACTCCTTATTCCCCGGTTTCCATTTGCCCCATGTTTTTAATTTTTGTTCAATTATTCCTCCGTGCCAATAATCAACTTTAAACTTCTCCGCCTCTGTTCTAGCTGGGCCTGTTAGATCTGATGTTGTGATAAGAAGGCTAAGAATACAATCATGATTTCGCTTAGCTCCGACCAATTCTCGAACAACCTGTACGCCAATTAGATTGTGACTTGCATAACATTTTGCCTGTACAGCTGTTTTCTCACCTCTCTGATCGATGATGACTAGATCTACACCACCGTCCTTCCCTCCGATACCGACTTCACGAACCGTAAATCCTTGATCGCTGAAATAAAGGGCAAGTAATCGTTCAAATTCAGCACCAGACATACTTTCTAATGAACTGCTTAAAATCTCTTGGTCCGGTCTACTTTGCTTTGAATGCAGTCTTTGAGATTTATTGCTATTATTTGATTTCCGATTTGTTTTCCTATCTCTCTTTTTCTTTTTACTTGGAATTAGACGTATAACAACGCCAATTGTGACTATCAAGAAAAACATGACTATAATCATAGCTGTCACATTCCAAGAAGCAACTAAGCTTTTTACTTTTTCATATTGATTTACACAGGTCATTAAAATATAAGCAGATCCAGCAAACCCAACTAAGCTCGCAAGCTTTTCTGGTATCCAAGGGCTGAGAAATCGGTAATACAACACTGCCCCTAAAAATAAGAAGAAGAGGATGCACATGAATATAAAGATTAATGGAGCTAATAAACTTTGATTCATTAATTGAGCGAGTTCATTATTCAACCAGAATACCCCTTCTTAAGTAAAGTTATATAAGATCAATAAACATTCAATATTTTATTCTTAGTACGCTTGAATCCCAAACTTCAAAAGCTTCTTAGGTAATAGATCATCAAGGTTTTGGATATCGCTATCAACAAGTTCTATTAAATTAAATCCATATTTTGAATAGATCTTTATCTTTTCTTTTTTTCGTTCTACATATCTTTCATCGTTTTCTAGACCCCAAAACTCAATATATACTTTTCCAACAGGAAGATAGAAATCACAATAAACCTCTTCTTCCACTGGTAATCTCCGTTCATAGGCATGGACGATTTCCGACATATACAGCCAGTTATCAATTAACATTTCTGCTCTAGAACGAACGTAGTGTCCATCGGCTGCACGATGCTTTGCCTCAAACTTATCACGAAAATTAGAACTAGAAGGTAGCTTATCTTCTTTAATATCTTCCGCCGGTGTTCCTTGAACGGACTGGAAGGTTTCGATAAGCCTTTTGTTTGTCAGTATACTTGAATCCCAACAAACATAAGGGACTCCCGTTTGCTCATATTCAAATTGTTTTCCACCTAAGCTTTCTCCAAGCTTTGTTACGGTCCAACCCTTTACATTTTTTTGAACCATTCCAAGCTCTGATAAAATTGGGTTAATTCTAAATTTTGATATATTAAAATGCTTACTCAGTGTAATTGCACTCAATAATTTATCAGATCCACCAATTTCTGAAAGATATTACTTTATCCTTCCACCCCACGCTATATAGGTACCATGCTGTGGATGGCTCTTCATTGTTCCCCCCATCTCGACACCTTTATTGGTTAATACCCAAGCCTCATTTTCTCTTAGAATGCATCCTGCATCCGTTAAAGATTGAAACAGATGCTTTGCTTGTAACCCCAATTCTTTTGCTAATACTGTCGTTGATATTTGTTTCTCGCTCATCTGATCCTCCTAGTTGATTGACTCTTCCAAATCAAATTATATGTTGTGGCTATGTTTACTGCTTATAGTCTAATTTCATTACTTTCTGTTAGGACTCCTTATAACTAACTAGAGTAAATTGTTGAAATTTCTTAAGTGTCATGTATTACCACTAATCGGAAATCATTACCTTTGGTAGATTTCGACAAAATAGTACAATAGTCCTTCTTTGTGGACTCTTGAATCTCAATACTCAATAGTAAAGCTTGAAAAAAAAGACACTGCTGTAATCTAGCATACGTCTTAACCTTATTCTCCAATTAGCCCTCTTAATGTCCTTTGTCATTACTTTGCACACGATATAAAGACTGAGCGTGCATCAGATGCATTCAAAGAATCGATTTGTAAATCCTTGGATTGATCGAAAGTCGAAACACGCGCATTCCCAATTTTTGTTGTTTTATTACTCTCCTATTGTCTATTTAACCATCGATCGCTTTAATTAATATATTTTGAATTTTAGAGGAGTAAATAGACTGTAACAATGATCTATTTTTGGTGTTTTATGCTGATTTTCATAAAGTCTAAAAAACGATCGTTTATTAGACTTTAAGTGGCCACTAGAGTAAGCGTAACAGCCCCCACCTTGTCTTCAAGTTGAGGGCTGATCTATGCTGTATAATCAGGATTTAAACATGCGGCAAGTCAGTGTCAGAGATGTTGACCAAGGCAGCAAGTTGTCCAGCGTTTCTGAATCTTTCTTATCGGGAAGCTGCGGGAGTTTCTCGAACAGGTACATCAAGTATTTAAACGGGTTTACCCCATTCTCTTTAGCCGTCTCGATGATGCTGTAGATGATTGCGCTAGCCTTTGCGCCACGGGGCGTATTGGCAAACAGTCAGTTTTTCCGCCCAATGACAAACTGCTTGATCGCTACGGTTGTTGTCGGTCTCCAAACGGCCATCTTTTAAGAACGTCGATTACGTTTTGGTACACTTGAGATCGGAGTGCTTGATGGACCATGTTGGTATAATTTTAGATTAATTTACTTTATCGACTTCCACTACTGATGATTTAATAAACTTTCGGTAATCATCCTGAGCTTGCTCAAAAACATTCTCAACATAGTAAGAAAGAGATTGTTCGTCATATCCATTTTTCATCAAAATAAATTTGATAGCTTTTTTCATTCTTGCTACACCGCTTGTAAATTCGGTCCAGTCCACTGAGGCATTTTCCACAAAAGTATCGAATAGCTCTATCAGTATTCCCTTATTGTAATATTGTGATGAACTAAGAATATTAGCATAAACATCTGCGGAAAGCGATTCAACAAAACCCTCTATCTGGATAGTTTCTGACTTTCTTTTATTAAGTGAAGTATCATTCTTTAAAAATTTATTTTCCTCACTTTTAACAGTAGATAAGTCCTCAGAAATAAACCCATCGTTACCGTCCTCAATTCCATAATCATCAGGAACATATTCAAAAAGCTGCATCTTCATATTAACTGTTTCATCCGCATGTAGTAGTGTAGCCTCAATTCCGTCAAGTACCATTGAAGCTATCTCATAATTCCCAAGTACTATTGTTAGGACAATATCTAAATGGAAACTTATTTCAGCAGAAATGAACCCTCTTTTCTCTGCATGAAGAGTTCCCTTCAACTTAAATTTATATAGAATGTCACCAACTTCATTAAGATCAATAATATTATCGAATAACTTTAATTCCGTTACCTCACATTTAGTTCCGTTCAATTCAATTGATTTTAATTTTTCATTCTCTAAGTGACTCATAAATCGCGGGAATACACTAGTAAGATTCCTATGAATTTTATCATATTTAATTTTTATGTTTTTCTCACTTGAGTACCTCTGGATGTATATATCTACATTTCCTAACTCTTCCTTATTGAATATATTAATATTCTTCCCAGTTTCCTTTTTAAACTCTATGGATAACTGATCCTTAAACCTTTTATCATTTGTTAATAAGATAAATTCCCCATCGTTCAGCATGGCGAACTCCAGAATCGACTCCCATATTACTGCATCTTTGAACCCTTTGTCTGAATTTCCTTTTGCTCCACCTTCAAACGGCGCGTTTTTGTTTAAAGCTCTGTTAACAATAGAACTAAATCTACTTTCGCTGCATGTTACTAAGATTTTAATTCCATTTTGATTAATATACTGTTCTTTCACAGTTTCCAAGAAAGTACGATATTCGAAATCCTCATTTATTTTTAAATCGACTTCATAAATTTGTTCACAAACTGCATACGCTGATCTAAGACTTTTGATATTCTCTTCAAAAAATTCTAATTGATGTTGAAATAGTTCGCTAATTGTTATCTCAGGTACAAGGACCTCAAACTGATTTTCAACATCGTGCCTCTCAATTTTCCCTCGAATTTCATTGAATATTTGATGTAAAGTAAACTTTGAATAGTCTTCATACATTCTCTGATATAAAATATTACTATCGAATATAATAAAGGTTTTCACTGTTTTATTTCCCCCATTATATTAATGCTCTAAAGAATGTACCATATAGTAGTTTAGGTGGAAACAAATTAGTTTTAGTGGAATATCGTTGCTCCCTAAATTTTAAAAATAGCGTAGCTAAAACATATCACTTTAGCTACGCTCTATTGTATTAATACATATATTCTTCTGTCTCTGTTTGAGCCATTAACTCAGCCTGTTGTAGCACTAAATCAATAGCCATCTTCTCTAGATCTGGTGGATACCCATATTTCTTTAACAACCGTTTAACAGTAATCCTCATCTGAGCTCGGACGTTTTCTCGTAGAGTCCAGTCCACTTTAATGTTATTCCTGATAGCCTGCGTCAGTTCATGTGCAATTTGCTTTAATACTAAATCGCCCATTAGTTCTTTTGCTGCTTCGTTGGAGGCAAGGGCATCATAGAATGCAACTTCTTCCTTAATGAGTCCAAGATCTTCACCGAGTTTAACTGCAGCATTCATTTCCTTTGCCATTTGAATAAGTTCTTCAATAACCTGCGTTGTTTCTATTGTACGGTTGTTATACTTGCGAACCGCTTCTTCGAGCATTTCTGAGAATTTCTTAGACTGAACAATACTAGTACGTGAAACAGACTTCACCTTTCCCTGGAGTAACCTTCTTAGCAGCTCCACTGCAAGGTTCTTCTGCTTCAACCCTCGTACGTGCTCTAAGAATTCATTCGACAATATCGCGATGTTTGGTTTCTGCAAGCCGACTGCTTCGAGAATATCAACGACTTCATCAGACATAATCGACTTAGAGATAAGTTGATTTAGCTCAGCGTCCAGCTCATTCGTCGTTTTCTTTTTGTTCTCCGACGTGATAATTTTGACGATACCCGATTTTATAGCCTTGTAGAAGCTGATTTCTAGGTTAACCAGTTCAGCCGCTTCTGTCGTTGCGCATAGGGCGTAAGCCTTTGTCAATTCCGTTGTCCAATTTACAAAATTACGTTTGCCTTGGTCCCCGAGCCCCAGTACATAGTCCACTGTCTCAACAATCGCCTTCATCCGCTCAGATGCTTTCTCTGATGCGAATTTCGAGAAATCATGTCCATGCAATTGTTCGCGGATGAGTTGCATTCGCTCCAGCATGAAATCAGCCGCTTGATCTGTATCGATACCTGCAGTTTTGCGATCATTTTCCGTGTACTGTTGTAGCGCCGACTTCAACATGTCTGCAATCCCGATATAGTCTACGATCAGACCGCCCGGCTTGTCACGGAATACCCGGTTGACGCGAGCAATCGCCTGCATCAGGTTATGGCCCTTCATCGGCTTATCGATATACATCGTGTTCATACTCGGCACGTCAAACCCGGTTAACCACATATCTCGCACGATGACGATCTCTAACGGGTCGTTCAGATCCTTCATTCGTTTGGCCAGATGCTCCCGACGACGCTTCGTCCCGATATAAGGCTGCCATTCCGCGGGGTCGCTGGAGCTTCCTGTCATGACGATTTTGATTTTACCCTCATTGTCGTCATCACTATGCCAGTCTGGTCGAAGCGCGATAATCTCTTTATACAAATTGATGGCAATTCGCCGCGACATGACAACGATCATCGCTTTACCGTACACGGCTCCTTTACGTTGCTCATAGTGATTGACCATGTCTTTGGCCACTTTTTTAATTCGTTTCTCCGAACCGGCCAACGCTTCGAGCCGAGCCCATCTAGACTTAAGCTTCTCTTGCTGCGAATATTCCTGATACTCCGTGATTTCTTCGTATTCCTCATCAATCACCGGTCGCTCTGTATCTGACAATTCCAATCTCGCAATTCGACTTTCATAGTAAATCTTGACGGTCGTTCCATCTTCCACAGCTCGGGTCATGTCGTAGATATCGATGTAATCGCCGAAGACAGCAGGAGTGTTCTTATCGGTCAACTCAACCGGCGTCCCTGTATAGCCAATATAGGAGGCATTCGGCAAAGCATCACGCATATATTTCGCATAGCCGTACTTAATGTTTGCCACATCGTCTGATGCAACCATCTCTGCCTGGAAACCGTACTGACTGCGGTGTGCTTCATCTGCAATAACAATTACATTCCGACGATCGGTAAGTACCGGGTACTTGGAGTCACCTTCTTCGGGTGAGAACTTATGAACCGTCGTAAAAATAATCCCGCCCGACTCCACCGCCAACAACTGTTGTAAATGTGTGCGATTTTCAGCATGTTGCGGGGTTTGACGGAGCAAGTCTTTCGACTTGCTAAACGTAGAGTACAGCTGATCGTCCAGATCGTTACGATCTGTTACAACCACAATCGTTGGGTTATCGAGTGTCAGCACCAGCTTCCCGGCATAGAAGACCATGGATAAGCTTTTTCCAGAACCTTGCGTGTGCCAGATGACTCCGATTTTTCGATCACCTTCTTCCAACGTCGCTCTTTCCGTACAGGCTATCGCCTTGTTGGTGGCGTGATACTGGTGATAGCCCGCCAGTATTTTGAAGAGATGTTCCCCATCCGTCTGAAACAATACAAAATGCTTGATGAGATCCAGAAAACGGCTCTTCTCGAACATGCCCTTGATCAACACTTCAAGCTGCGGCAGGGAGGAGGAGGCCACGTCTTCGCCGTCTATGGTGCGCCACATCATGAACCGTTCTTCATTAGCCGTCAACGTGCCCACTCTGGCATTTACACCATCACTAATCACCAAGAATGAATTGTACGTAAAAAGTGAAGAGATCGCCTTTTTGTAAGTTTGAACTTGATTGTAAGCATCACTGATTCCCACTTCTTCGTTGGAGGCGCTCTTCAGCTCTAAGACTGCAATCGGAAGACCGTTGACGAAGACCACCACATCTGGACGCTTATCCACCTGATTCTCAATGACCGTAAACTGATTAACGACCAGAAAATCGTTATTGTCCACGCGATCAGGATGCGTATCGAATAACCATACTTTCTCAGTCGGATAATCGCCATTCGCCGCTCGATACTGGACATCGATTCCGTCGGTAATCATTTTCTGAAAAGCTTTATTGTTGATTATCAAGCTCGGGCTGCGAGGCACCTCAATGATGCGAATCGCTTCCTCGATCGCTTCCCTAGGCAACTGCTTGTTAATCCGAATGAGTGATTCGCGAAGACGTTCTTTCAGAATAACGTTCTGATAGAGTTGTCTTTCAGGATACTCACCTTCAGGGGAGATTTCCGGTCCATATGCTTTGTTGTAGTTCAGTTCTTCGAACCATTCCAACGCGGCCTGTTCCAGGTCGTTCTCGGTGTAAGATGTGGTGTACAGGGCCATGGATGCACCTCCTTTGATTAGGTAGTGGGGTATTGTTCTTTGCTTTTTACTGCCATTGGCAGGTCAGTAATCTGTACATATTCTCGCTCTATTGGGACTCGTATCTCGCCGGATATGAGTTTGGGAAGGAGTGAGTCACGTATATGAGCAAGATCTGTGTTATTTCTTTGATTCATTATGATCTTCTCGAAGAAAGAATGATATATATCAGTAAATTTTTCAACAATGTTATTAACAGGCATCAATATATTCATTTGCTTAATAACTTCCCTGCCTAATTCTGTTTGCCCAGTACTGCCTGTTGCAGCATGTTCAAAGTTCTGTTGCATCCTTTTTAACAGACACCCCATATAGCCGAGTCCATTCCTTATATTCGGACGAATTATTGTGACATGTGAATCCACTGTATAGTTAGAAAGTTGCTCATAAACTTGAGTTACTCTTCCCAGCGTCCCCACACCGGTAGAATTAACAAGAATATCACCAAACAGTACCTGCTTTTCATCACTAACTTTAGTATTGTGAGTTCTTGCTAAGGCTTTATTTAGTAAACCATCTCTTATACATTTCTGATTAATAACTCGTTTTTCTGAATTGTCTTCATATTTTGGTGCAATGCCTCGGCTTACGAGTTTTGTACAATCCCCTAGCTTTTCCACTGCCCACTCCTTGGGGATCATTCCCAGCACACTTTCCTCAAACTCACCACCACTGGACTTATACGGCTCTCCGTTTTCATTTGGAAACTCAAAATCCACAAACCAACGTTTGAAAAGAGCGTGAGCCATTTCTTCAAGGTTTTTGTTGATAGCGTTGTTATGTTCAATCTTGTCATCAAGAATTGTAAGTAAATTTGCTATTTCCTGTTGTTCATTTAATTCGGGCAATTCTACATCGAGTGAATAGAAATCACTTCTACTCGTTGAAGGTATCGCAGATCCGGAATCTAAATTATTAATATCTTTGTTACGCAAATTGTAATAGGCCCATTTTAAGTCTAATTGATTTATTTTGGGCTTTAGAAAGTATGCTGTATCAATAACATAAAAGGGTCTCTTGGAATAATGGACACCTCTGTATGCACCTTTTCGACCAACTATTACACCAGGTTGATCAGAAAGATATTTATCCGTATGTCCTATTAAACCATTTGTTCCGAACACCGGATATCCAACTTTATTTTCTTTATAATCCCTAAGTGCTTTTCCATATTCCAGTGTTGAGATGTCTCCCCATTTACACGTTTTCCATTCTAGGTTAGAACTCAAAACCGATCCCCCCAAGCCGCCTCCGAATCTCGTCTTCCAAATGTCGCGATTTGGCGAACTGCTCCGCCAGTTCCGATGTCAGCCGAGCCATCTTGTCCTCAAACGGCTCGCTATCTTCCTCAATATCTTCTATGCCAACATACCGCCCGGGCGTCAAAATGTATTCGTGCTCTTGAACCTCTGCGAGCTTAGCAGCTTTACAAAAACCTTTCGTATCCTCGTATGCCCCAACTTCAGACTGACCACGCCAAGCATGGTATGTATCCGTAATCTTCTTGAGATCCTCCGAGGTTAACTCACGATGCGTACGATCCACCATTTGGCCCATTTTGCGAGCATCGATAAATAAGATCTCTCCGCGGCGGTCACGCTGCACTTTAGGAGCTTTATTCTTAGCCATAAACCAGAGACAGACAGGAATCTGTGTCGAATAGAACAACTGCCCTGGCAATGTAACAATGCAATCCACCAAATCCGCATTAACCAGCTTGCTACGAATCTCGAATTCAGCTGTTGTGCTCGTAGACATCGAACCATTGGCTAATACGAATCCGGCTACGCCACTTGGAGCAAGCTTGTTCACCATATGCTGAATCCAAGCATAGTTGGCATTGCCCGCAGGCGGAATGCCATAAGCCCAACGAGCATCTTCTGTCAGCCTAGTACCGCCCCAATCGCTGATATTGAATGGCGGGTTCGCCAGAATGTAATCCGCCTTCAAGTTCTTGTGAAGATCGTTATGGAACGTATCCGCATGATGCTCGCCCAAGTTGCTATCCAGACCACGGATCGCCAAGTTCATTTTGCACAGCTTCCAAGTTGTTGGGTTAGATTCTTGGCCATATACCGCGATATCACCAAGTTTGCCTTGATGCTCTTCTACGAACTTTTCACTTTGAACGAACATTCCGCCCGAGCCACAACAAGGGTCGTAGACCCTGCCTTTGAAAGGCTCGATCATTTCTACCAGCAACCGGACAACACTGTTCGGCGTGTAGAACTCACCGCCGTTCTTGCCCTCTGCGCTGGCAAATTTACTAAGGAAGTATTCATACACTCGTCCAAGCACATCCTTGGAACGGCTCTCTTCATCGCCGACCTTGAACGAGAATAAGTCAATGACTTCGCCGAGTCTCGTTTTATCCAGAGCAGGTCTGGCATAATCCTTCGGTAATACACCTTTGAGTGAAGGGTTTTCTTTCTCTATGTCGATCATCGCTTGATCTATGATTTGACCAATTTCCGGTTTCTTTGCGTTTTTCTTAATATTGCTCCAACGAGCATCCTTCGGTACCCAGAAGATATTCGCAGCAATATATTCGTCCCGATCTTCTGGATCGGCATATGGTTCTTCTTGTAATACCTTTTGTTTCTCTTCAAAAGCATCAGATACGTATTTAAGAAAGAGCAAACCTAACGCCACATGCTTATATTCCGCAGCATCCATGCTGCCGCGCAGCTTGTCGGCCATGCTCCATAATTTTTCTTCAAACCCTAGACTAGCTGTTGCCATTCCCTCAATATCCTCCTCAGTAAAGATCACTGTATAGTTTGTTCTTAACTTGCTCCCAGCGAACCGTTGCTTCATGGACAGCGTCTTTAAACCGCTCCTTCTCCTCAACATAGCGGTTTATTCGAACTATCTGTTCTTCTTTGGAGAGAAGAGGTATTTCGATTTCCGCTACGTCCGAAGGATTCAAATTCATGACGGTAGTACCGCGTTGGAAACTCTGTATTAGAGTCATTCCAACTGGACTTTCCAGGAATATTTTCGCAAATCCACTTAGGATAGCTGACTTGAACCGTATAACGATTATGTTTGCAGTAGCAATGACCGTACCTTCTGATTCCGGAAATATGGCGAGTTTATTCACCGTGCCACGGCAGGCCATGACGAGATCGCCCGGAAGTATCTCATAGCGCTTGACCTTCCGTTCTTCCTCCTCAATTGTTTCCATCTGTTCTAAATGCACATCGCCGTCTTCTATATTGGATATATTAAGCACCCTAATGTTCCCTACTCTTAAATCCTGCTTGAGGATGGATTTCCCCCGAAAAATATCCGCGATGTCCCGCAGCTTCATCTTAGGAACATGAGCCTGCTGAAAGGAAAGGAGCGTGTCCTGATCTTCATCTAACAACATATCAATTCGCCAATTATTGAGTTGACCGAATGCGTCGGAATGGAACGTGATTTCTCGTTCTGTTACCAGTGACATCTTCTGAAGTTGTAATCGACCTAAAATGACTTCTTCATTTGATGACTTACCAAATTCAATCTGGTATGTTTTGACCGAAGTATAGGGTCGGAATAACCCATCCGGCAACATATGTACGGATTGAACAGGAAACAACTCGTTCGTCTGTTCACGCCATCTCGCGATACTTCCCGATTGAAACATCATCCTCGCGGGAAAAGTGACGCTAACTCTTCCTCCGTCCTGCAAGAGAGGGAGCAGGTAATTAACTGCCACACCTTCAGAGTCTCTAATGAGACTATCGTCGTCTTCATCCATTTTCAAACCAAAGTTTGGAATGGTTAAGATAGCATCGAATGTTTCAGTAATAGGCAATGGATGATAAATAGATCCTTGTATGACTTGTACGTCAGGATACGGTTCGAAATAAGTCTTCAGCAGTTTGGCAATGATGTAGTTTTCAGTGAGCATTGTTAACTTTAATGGTTGCTGGTAACATTTCGATTCCACTAGACCGCGAATGTACTTCTCTGTCTCCGTTATGAGTAGAGAATGGAACTGGTGTCGTTGGCACATAGCTACGAATCGCTCCATAATACTGGAATGAATAATAATTCCTCCTGTAACACGGTCTTGCTGCAATGTCTGTAAAGCATAGTCCAATAAGTCGATATCTTTGCCTGCTTGATACAGTCTATAGAATAATTCCCGATCTCCGGGAAAATGACCGAGCTCTCTCTCACCAATATTATCTTTCATCCACCTGAATAACATCTCCGGATCAAGCACAGATGTGTGTGCTGCTCCTTGTTGCTCTAATATCTTTCTTGTCAACTTGACTCTTATCGCTTCTCGCAGTAATTGATCTCGAGAGCTAATGTCATGCAGCAAGCAAATATTCCAGAACGTTTCAATCAATGTATCACCCTCTAGACATAGGAACTTACACCTAAATAGTACCACAACAAAATTAAGTATTTCAATACTAAAAATAAAGAACCGATCTATTACGGTTCTTTACTTCATTAATTTGCCTGCAAGTCTAGAAACCCACACGCGAATCGTATCACTCTGAAGCGAATCGCGGCGGTCGCCGCTAGCTTCCACCAAAGGCCCCGCAAATGGCTTGGATGTTCCCCCTACTCGTTATGATAGCTTTTAGGGATCGATGTTACTGTTCTACGCAGTAGAGTCAAGCACAGAGAATACTTTCTTTGTGCGGTGGAAGTGCTATGACGTATATCATCAAATTCCAGCCACTCATCAAGATCCATTCCGAATGATCGAAAATAACATCCATATCTGGGATCGGTTCATTGTAGGTAATCTGGAAAAATACACTATATAAAATGCTAATTGTTACGTCCGACTATTTATGGTAACAATCATTTTTTTCAGCATGCGAATCATCTTGTCATACCATTCTGCCTCAGATGGACAAATTGCCCACATGCTGTACATCCCCACTCACCCAGAAACATCCACAGCTTTTGGATTTTTAACCCCTACCGAACGATTACTTAAATTGTTTTAATACTGTTTTGGCTAATCTCAACGTATTTAAACATAAGTTACCTACGCCCCAATCATGATCTGCGAAGAAGTAAAACCTCCATCTATCAACCATTTGAGCTACTCCATCAGGTGTAAGCTCTCCAATCAATGATTTGCCTTCATAATGGTACTCATACCACGAATCATTATTAATATTTAGAGCTGCATATATTTCACCTAAATTTGTTTCAAGCTCAGTAAGTACATCTCTACACGAATTATATTTTTCATCGAGCAATGTTTTCTCATCAAAAATATCGCCACGAAAATCCTCCTCTTCCGAGTCGCTGTCTGTATCAATTTTGGGCAAATCAAGGGCAGCTGCATATATTGTCGATATTATTTTGGCTAACTCTCTAATGGCTTCTTCTACATCCGTACTTCTAACATTTTCCAATAACTTATTGTACTCCCTCACCAAAAACTGGAACTTTTTGACTGTGGGATTAAGGATTCGCTTGCCGTCTTGGTTAATATACACCACCCCATAACGATCCATTGGTGAGTAGTTTTCGAGATCTTCGCCATTTTCCCATAGTTCGATTATTTCTTCAGCCTCTTGCACTTGATCACCCGGTACTACAAGGTCGGTGTAATAGGTTAATGAACCATCAAGTGTTTCGTAATCGTATCTTTGGATTCTCCATCTGATATGTGGTGCAATTCTTTTTAGTTCTTCAACAATTTCATCAAGCTCCTGATTACTTGACGAATTCAACGATACGGAAAACCAGTCCATACTGCAGGCTCCCTCCCAAGAATATTACATTCCCAAAATTATACTTGATCACCCTCTATTTTAAAATGAAGTCAGAGGAACGTAGAGAGTGTGGAGAGTAGGGCTTGCAGCGCTTCTGCATGAGGCATCGCAGCACTACGGGCACTGTGTAGAAGTCTCCCAAGAGTTGTGCAAAATGTTCCCTTTCAAGCCCGAACGGCTATCACCACCGTATTTTCGCCTGTTCGCTTCCCCATCAATCTCAATATGTACAGTTCAATAATAGTGTAGAATCAAAATGTTAAATAGGACTTTTTTCTTAATATAAAAACCTTTAAAAAAATGGCTCCAGGAGCTGACTTTCGGCTTCCGGAGCGTATTTTTTTTAACTTAACAGATTGTTCAATTTGTTGATTTAATTTTTACGGTGTTGCCATCTATGACAGCTAATACTCCACCTAAACAGAAAAAGAGGTCTCGAGATGCTCAGAATCATGGCAAAATTCTAGTGGGGGTACCTACTGGTAGCCCCTTTTCTTCATGCAGATTCCACAGAACTTATACGGCAGCCTCTTGGATTCCATCTCGTCGATCAGATCCTGAATGTCCGTTGAGCATATCTTTGGATGTTGGTCTGTAATGTGTCGATCCCTGTTCTCCATCCGGGACTGGTCTAGCGTTGAACATCCGCCAGCATCATGAATAACGTTTTTGGTTGAAGAGGCATTGGTGCTCCAGGTATTGATATTCAGCACAAATCCTGAAGGATTTGTCTTGCGCCATTCTAAGTAATCGACTGCTTCGCTTTCCTTCGCGAACTCTCTCATACTACCCATCCATCCCCACAAGTGCATTACAGTTAGCCCCTCAATGAAACCAGTAACGGTATGATAACTCTCCCGAACTATTCCTGTGGATTCATCTTCTATCCCCTTACTTTCGTGCTATCATATCTATCAAGGTTCACCTTTCTTAGATCAAACCAGCTATATGAATTCTGTGATGATTGGGTTATTGCAAAGACCAAAGACTTCATACTTTGTATAAACAATGGTGTTTCTGTACTGCCTTAACCCTAACTTCCCAATCAAGATATCCCTGTTTACGTAAATTGTCGAGTTATTATTTTCCATGACAGTGATCACTCCTCCTGCTTAAGCATCCATGATCATTTCTGCAATTCTGGATTCGGAAAATTCCCACTCATCAGGAATCTTATCTATGGTTCCAGCGCCGAATGCCCTATCACTCCATTGTTTATACTCATATAGAATGGTCTCGCCTCTACCATTTGCGCTCTTCTTTAGATGCTCGGCAATATTCAGAGGAGTAGCAAGAAACACTCTTGGCATCTTGTCTATTGGCACATTCTTGAACTGAACGAGACATACTATCGTGCGTGGCTTATGTTTTTTGCACCAGGCGTCCGCCGCTGCGTAGTAGTTTGCATCAGACATATACGATTGAGTTAGCCCCCAACCGCCATCTTGACTACCTTTAACTGATACCTTGAGCATCTTATCACCTTTAGCTATCATCAAATCGTATTCAGGTTGATTTGCGCCATATTGTACAGAAACGTCATATCCTGCTCTTGCAAACAACGCCGCTGTTATCGCTTCCGCTGCTACACTAACTTGCCACTGATTCATCCCAATAACTGTTTCAATCTTGCCTATGTAGAGCGGTATATCCTTAGGAACAAACTCTCCTCCTGGAATATAGAGTGGTCCGATAAGTTGTCTTGTATTAATAGGATTTCCAGTTAGCTTCATAACGAATGACTGGAATGACTCTTCATTTTGCTTTGCCTTCTTGGAGGATTTTCCGAATGGAACAAACTCATGGATGATAAATATAGCTTGTGCTGCTTTCTGATTCTTAGCCTCTATCAGCGTTCCTGCAACCGCGTGGATAAGCTGATACCTTAGTGATCCGACATCCTTTGTTCCGAATATCGCTTTAGAGAGTTGCTTGATGCGATCAAGAATTTTAGAACGCGGGTTGGCTTTTACGCTTCTAGCAACATAATCATTCACAATATCTCCAAATGATTCATCTACTTTTGCTTCCACCGAGATTACCGTTTTCTTCCCGTTCACATCACCTACGATAATCATATCGTGATTGCGGCCGGTACCTCTGAACTCATCCAGCTTCGTTTCATACTCTGGTACAGCCCATTCAGGTTGAAAGCTCAGGGTGTCAGGCAATGACAATAACAGATCAGATAGATCGGAGGGCATTTTCGGCCCATTATTGGTCATCCAAGCTTTTGCAAGTTCCTTAGCGCTTCGTCCATCTTTCCAGTGATTCTCACCTTTGGCTGGGGGAGCATATTGAAGCCACTCATTAAGTGAATGAATGGTCTGTCTGGCCTGATTTGTAATAATCATGCTTTACACTCCGTTCTGTATTCGAGCCCGTTCCAATCATTGTTAAGTATTGCTTTGACAACTTTATGTCAGCGAACCCTCGTTCGGCAATTAGTTAATAGAAGCCTGAAAACCACCAAAATTTTCAACCTTGTAAATGATACTTGACTCTCCATGGACGATACGCTTACCACGACATTAATTTTGATCCCGAAGTATTTAACAATCATGTGTTATCCACCGCCGACTAATCCATCTTTAGTCCTAATATTCAACAAGGAGCGTTATAACCCTGCTTTTGGGCAAAAGAATAGCGCCGAGTGGGCGCCAATAAATAATACTAGGATTCAAGAATTAAGCTTATGTTACTGTGACTATTAATTACATTTCCAAATAATCCATTTTCCATTAAACTAATCCTACTTATTAAATTCAATTTTCATTAAGAAAATAATACTTACTTGCGAATGCGGTGCAAATAAAACTGCTGCCTTGAGCAATATCAGTTCCAGTGAACCACAATTCGGGCAATCTATCCTTTCATGTGCAACATCTCGCCGCAAGCTTTACATTCTTTATAACTTGCATCCCGCTCTGTGCTCAACCTTTCCACGTCACAGCCGTTAACCGACTTTACGATCTATTTAAGAAAAGATCATTAAACTGTTCACGAAATTCTTTTGCATGATGAGACGGATGGAATAAGTGACCTTCTGTCTTTACCTGAAGCCTCTTGCAAGCGGCTTCGGCCTTCCTTCCTACCGTGATAATCATTACGTCCGGGAAGAGTTCAAGCACCGATTGAAGCACTTCCAAGCCCCACTGAAGTTCGGCTACCGAAGGCGTCCTGTTACCTCCGTCTTTACCCCGTGGATGAAGCGGAAACGCATTCCACATAATAGGCGGCTTAGACAACCGGCTTACTTCCCCCCAGACGACTGTTGCTGAAGCTTCGCCTTTTTTTCCTTCCACGACAAAACGTGTCCCCCGAAAATGTCGATCAAGATGCCCTTCATGAATGAGTTTCTCCGACGTAAAGGGTATGCCTGTTTTGACACAGCCGTGGATCCCGGGAGCCTCCCCGATAAACATCCATTCCGGCTTAAGCCAGAACAGTGCATTGAAATATTTGATCAGATTCAACTGCTTCATGTCCGAATCGGCATAGAAATTGCCGGCATTAAGGAAGTCCCTATTTATGGCCAAGCGTTTAACCAGTGTGCGAGCCTTCTGGTCAAATACTTCTTCCTCATCCACCTCGGGGTAAAACGATGCATCTCCATCCTCAGAGTAACCTTCACCTTTAAATATTTTCCGTTGCACGGTAGGAATTACTTTGATTACTTTGCGCTCAAGCATCTATTATCGCCCCTCTCTTGAAACCATTATAGCGCACCAATTTCTGGTGAGCGATTGCCAAATTAGACCGTTTTTCCTATCCATTGCTTAGGAAATTCTTAGAACGTTTATAGGTCAATCTCTCGATTTCTTACAATTCCTCATTTGACAGACGGCTCCATCGACATTAGAATATCCTGCAGCGTGAAGGTAAAAAGTCGCCCGCCTGCTACAACTGTGGTGAGTGCATTGCTCGCTTCCTCCCTCTCCACGCTCGTACGATGTGCAGGTATTTTATTACCCCATTCAGAATTGCGTAAAGATAGGAAGGTGCGTTCAAATCACTAATCCCTCTCCTGGGCCTTATAGTGGCATTCTTCTCAATCATTTACAAGATGGCACTTTATAGAAGCTTCGCTGGTCTTTATTTTAGGATGTAGATCCAATTTAACAGATTGTAAATTTGGTTAATTTCGGTGTTTCCGATTTAGCTATACATCACCTGAACAAAAAAAGGTCCTGTGGATGCTTTCCCACGGAACCTTTTTAACGATACTTTTGGAATCCTAATTATTTGATACCTTACATGTGGCTCTTTATGTTTATGTATTGAGTGAAATCTTACATTTACCGCACTTCTTGAATTGGTATAGCCGATAATTTAACATTGACCATGATTCGGCTTCTTCGATGCTTGCAAAATCGTACCACCCACCATCATCTTTCATTTTTCGAATTCCCTTTAGCGGTGTATCTTCATGGAGTATAAGGCCACAGCTGGCTTTATGAACTGTACATAGTCTATCCGGAATATCTACGTTTATCCAAACCATTTTTTTCTCCCTTCGTTTATAAAGCCACCTTTCAAGATGAAAGATTAATCCCACACTCCCACAACTTCAAACGTCATTTCCAATTGATCACAATCCGGGCAGCGGCATTTAGAGCGATATATGTCAAAGATTTGTTCACCCTGTGTTGCTTGCCATGTTTTTGAATCATCTATGTAAAAGGTCAATCTTTTTCGGCAGCCAGGACAGCGTGGACGTTTACTATTGTAGTTAGTTGCATGAAATCTAAAGCAATATAAGCAAATAGCCGGCTCTGGATTCCATTTATCTTCTATATAATTCATTCCTGATCCCACAAAAAGAGAATCCGTGATAAATCCACACGGACAATTTGCTTGAACAATAGCTCCCATGGCACCATTCGCCTCTTTCGGTTCCTTAATACTCCGGATTATATGCATCCCAATTTTAAGATCAGAGGAACATGATCACTTGGGGCATCATACCTCCATTCATCATACGTGCCGACGTCAACCGTCTCCAGTCTAGCCATCCAATCAACGGGTATAAACGCGTAATCAATGTGAAATGGCATGTTACGATTATAACGGAAGTAATGAGTTGGCCGTGTCTCTTGTCCTTGCTCTTCGCCATAAAACCAATGATAAGCACTTTCTATCCCGTACTTTCTTAACATTTCAACAACTTCTGAATGATTCATCCACCTTTTTTTATCCCAAATGACATTACTATTAAGATCACCAATGATTAGACACGTTTCTTTTTGGAGTAACGACTCGTATTGTTGCAATGCCATGAAAAGTTGAGCTATATAACTCAGTTTCTGATTCTTAAGTTTTTTTGTCCAAACGGCAATTAGAGTAAAGTTCACTGCTCTATCATTAGTGACCCTAATTGGTACAACCCACTTAAATCGTTCGTCATAAGCCGGATGCACCGATAGTTCATAGTGGCCAGTGGAAAATACTCCTAATCCTTTGGTCGGAGAATCCCCAAACCATACCGCTCGAGGGAACATCCCCTTACATGATTCACCCAACTTCTCCAATGACTCACATTCGGGGATAATAGCGAGATCAGGCTTAATGGATTCAAGAAGTAAATGTTTTTTATTAAATGCTTGAGCACAATTCCATGTAACGATGGTCATACGTTCTTTCGTCATAGATTCACCGTTAAATAAACGTCATCCATTTCCTCTTGCGTAATTCCAATATAACGGAGGGTCGTGGCTGGGCTATGATGGTTCAAGATTTTCTGCAGCAGCGTGATGTCCGTTCCACTTTTATTAGCGTGATAGGCAAAGATCTTTCGGATGGTGATCCGGTCTTTTACCTTTCCTCTCTCATCCAACACATCAGCAATGATCAGTTTCAGCAAATCGCTTACACGAAGCCCTCTATTGATGCCTAAAACGAACAGGCAATGGTCTCTTATGTTTTGACTCTTCAGGATCATTTTCATGGTTTCTATCTTTTTCTGATCTCGAATCGACTGAACAAACTCTATGACGGCCTCCCTGCTATTTATCATACTTATCTATTAAATTTTAATATTTATGTATCATTATATCAGTGATTCACTGAGTGAAGTAGATTTCAAAGTCTAGATAAATCCAATAACCGCGCGGGTTGGTAACATTTACCGAATGATACAAAACTGACTTATGTATCATTCATAATTAATCAGACGTGAATGTTATTATCCTGATAGAATAGAAGGAAATCCCTCGAAAAGATGCATTGTTGAAGAAACAAGCTATCTTCAAATAAAAAAGGAAGAGGCAAATGGATTACTCCTCTGCCCCTCCTGTTTCTCAATCCCCCCGATGTAGCCTTAACTGTCGCCGCTCACTCCGCAGGCACCGTATTAGGAAACATAATTCACAAAAATTTCGCCCTATTTATGATACGGTTACCGCGCTGTCTGTAACGGCAAGTAAAAAAAAGAGCAGCTCACCAATGTGAACTGCTCAAAGTTAAACTAAACTATATCTTCAGTTGGGTTGGGTATATCTTCGAGTATTTCATTCCTATCGGAAAACTTTAGGAAGAAAAATAGTGTTGAATCAATTACCCTTAGTGTTCTATTAGTTCGGTCGTAATCAAATAGTGGTGGGACAATTGACTTTTTACTCTGTAAATCACCTAGCCCATGCAACAAATTGGTCATGTCATTTGTTCTAACATCCCCCGGGCGATAGTGAGCATCTTTAATCTTCCTATGGAGATCTGCTCTTGGTAACCCCTGTTTTAAATCATCAATCTCTGATTCCACGATTACTTTTACAATATAATAAGGGAGGAACAGTCCTCTCTCATAAAGTCTACTGGCATCAGCTATGCTCTCTAACCCTCTAAGGTGCCTTGAACTGTAATCTTCTACCTTCGTATGTATTGCTTTTTCTAGTAATTGTAAATCACCAAAATTTTGCCTTATAGCTTTAGTATTACTGATTTCAGAGACTACACAAAACTGTTTGCATAATTCTTGAACAATTCCTATGTTTCCAAATGAATTCTCTTTTATTCGAATTGTTACGTCACCAGAAAACTGAATGTTAAGTAGTTCCGTGCCCTTTTTAATCACTCGATCAAAGTCCCTTTCTTCCCAAGGCTCAATTGGAATCTCAACAATTCTGTCTACAAGGTCCCCATTAAATTGATTTAAGCGATTTCTCTCTCTCCAAATACCTAGAATAATGAACCTAATTCCAATCTCCTGGAATGATCTCAGATCAAAAGCAAGCTTCTTCTGCACCTCATCAGTTAAGTAGTGAAAGTTTTCAAGAATTACGAACTTTTTAAAATAAGCTGTATTTATTACTTCTCCAATATCCTGTGCTAATTCAAGATTAATTTCTATCGCTTTGTAATTAACTGTCTTCTCCGTTGTTTCACCAGACTTCCCACCGGCTTCGACTTGAGCCTCCCCGAATAATGGAACCATGGCTTTAACGCGTAATTTCGCATTTATTTCACCATTTGCGCTGGTTTTTTCTGTGGAAGAGGACTCCAATTGTATTCCTAATTGCCTTAATATAGACGAGTATATATCTGACGTATCATGTAGAGGTCCACATTGGATTAGTACTTCATCTTTTTCCTCTAGATGCTTCTGACGCAATGCTGACTTTCCTTGTTTAGAGGATCCGTGTACAATTATGTGCTTATCCGTTTGCAGCGCTTCTTTAAACTTTCCATCAACTTGATCCCTCTCCATATAACTTAGTACCATTTCCTTACTCACACCAAACACCTGGACTAATTCGACCATTTAATCACGACCATTTCACTTTAAATTTACTTATCTTAAAAATACGACAAATTCCATTCTTTTCCTTCTTTTGAAGTTCCTTTTTTAAAAAAATTTCATTACTCACCACTTACTTCCAAAAAAATCTACCTTAAGAAATAACCTAGGCACCTCTTTAGCAAGGGCCTTCCAATTATTTAAGGAGTCGTTTACATGCAAACCAATAAGTACTGGCAATTCGATCATACTAATTAAACTCTAATTCCTACGAGAATTTACTCATGAGACGATTTTCCCTTAGGGATTAGTCAAACATTACAACAAAAAATGCAAAGTCTAAATACACAAGCATATATCATAAGGAACACATGCAAACTATCACAAACCGTCAGGACATCGATGAAATTCGCCTGGCCGCAACCATCCCCGCACCTCTAGTCGACCACGTTGACTGGTACTTTCGGCAACTGGAAGCCGAGTTGACAGAGGACGAGGGGGGCACATTTTGCCTTGACAAGTATGGTGCAATTATTTTACTAGAGTTAGGTGACGACATACTCCACATGTACTTTGACGGACTGAAAGACGACTACTGAGATCTTCTCCAACGTATGATCGAGTACGTCGAACCACTTGACCTTGGCATTGTGCAAGCATTAAAAATCATGGTACTCGAAGCAAMAAAACAACGACTTTTTCAGTGCTCTCCCCTTAGAAACACATCTTTTGTAACGGGAAAAAAGGTATAACCCTTGATGAATTCGGGGAAGTGACGCTTACCTAATGCCCCAAGATATTTTTATTTTTCCTTATAATACGATCACAATGCTTAAAAACAATGGTTCGAAACCAATTGGGGAAAGTAGCGTTGTCCGATAGCTGATTCAATTTAAAGAATGCATCAATAAACGCCTCTTGTGCCAATTGTATGTCCCCGAGAATAAATAAAGCATAGCCCACAGCCATATCCTGAAATCGTGAAACGATCACACTGTTTGCTAGTACAGAGTCCCAATATCAAACCTAAAGCCAAAATGTTCAATTTAACTATACAATTTATTCAAAACGTTAAATATATGTCTTTTCTTTGCCTCAAAAAACAGCAAAAATATAGCTCCGGTAACCATTTTTCGACTGCCGGTGCAAATTCTTTCGATTTAACAGATTGGTCATTTTGTATACCGGCAATCGCGCAGTGCGCGACCATCCACGCCATTTTTTGAAGGGATTCTGCAGCTATCTGCATGTGGATAGTTATCCCGGCTTCCACAAGTCAAGCTAGCTGGATGCTGGGCGCATACGCGCCGAAAATGCGATGAGGCGCTAAAAGTACAGAATTAATTGGCCTCGTAACTTTTAAGAAACAACAATTTCGCTTTTTCAAATTGCTCATCGTTCATGATAGTAATCTCAAGGTCACCAGTCCCATAATGCCCAATTTTTCTCACATCCCTTGTAAACCCTGGCTCAATTACGAGGGAATCAGGATTTACCTTCACGTAAACAGTAATCCTTCCTATTTGCGGATGTATTTCAACACATGCAAAATTCTTTATTCTTCGAAACGCGATATAATGCTTTAATGTTTTCTCCTGCACGTCATCTCCTAGAGCCATTAGAAAGGCCCGTAACAACTCATAGCGATCCTTGAGGGTAGTATCCGATTGGTTGAGGTATTCTGTGACAGTTTTCTCTTGAGACTTATTAGTGGCTGCTGCTTGTCTGACAGGGTCTGACTCAATATTATGAGCAGATGTCGCATTCACAAGATCTAATAAAAGCAATTCATGACCAAACTGTTTGTAGCTGTATAACTCAATGTTTCGGTTAATTTGTTGTACGGCATGTCCATCATACTTGGTGAAACCTCCAGCAATACAAAGTAGACGCGGAGTTGACCAATCGATAAGCTCTGCTACATCACTACCGTATTTCTTCATAACAAGGAGTGTAAACTCCGCTTTATGGTCGAGCAACCAATCTAGATAATATAACCCTTGGTTGATGACATTTTCGTTAATTGACCTTTTGTATTCGATGATTACAGGGGCATTATTTTCATCTAAGCCCAGGGTATCGATTCGCCCACCATGCGTTTTACCAGTCGAATATTCAGTAGCCAGAAAACGAATTCCCAGCATTACTTCAAGATGTTTCTCAATAATCGTTTGAAGAGACTTTTCAACCGCAACCGATTTTCCCTCTAGTTCTGTAACACTTCCTTCATACAGCTTAAAGAGCTTAATATCTCCCAAAAACTCCACCTCTATCTATTAAAGCTATTTTCTTAGTAGTTTCAACGATCTGCTCCACGCTCGAAGATCAGAGTTGGAGTTCGAATTGGATGGTGATCATTCTAAGTCAGTTTCCTACGATGTTGGTTCGATCATTAATTCGCGTTTCGATCAGCACTAGACTGTTCTTCTCCCTTCGACCAGCGGAAAACGCTGCTTCACCTCAACGGTCGGAAAGAACAAGAAGATCGTCAAGATTGAAATGATTTTCGACGAAATGACAGAATACCATTTTAAGAGCAGCCCCTTCTACCGCGACATCGGTTGAAGGGGCTTTTCCTTTGTAAGGGGAAGCTCCAAAGCTCAAGAATATGCTATTAGTAGTCATATTAAGCATTAATAATTAGTCAATAAAACCCTTGCTTTTGACTTAACCTCTTTACTTACACTAGCGTGGTTGGATTCAATGGCCGCTTTAAGCATGTCCTTCTCCCACTTATTCGAGAAGATTGATACAGTGTAATTAATTCTTGTGTACTGACCAGTAATTGACGTCGCTTTTGGATTTGTTTCAAGCAACTTCTGCGCAAGCCTCTTCTTATCCCCCTTAAGTCCCGAAGATTGCTGTTCATAGTATTGTCGATAGTCCTCGTAATACTCCACAAAATTTGATAGTCCCACAGATGCCTTCGCACGTTCAAAAGTAATCACAAACAATCATCCTCTCAACCCGTTTACAATAACATTACCACAAAAAAGTACAGCAAATTAAGCATTCCCACAGCTAAACATGATGTTTAAGCGTGAGCAGTTATTCAAGGCTAGAAGCACTTGTGTGGTATAATTATACAAAAAAATCATGGGTGTGGGTTCAAAATGACAAATAAAGATCGAGTTCTCTGCATTATCGAAATGATTTATTATAGAGGTTTTCTTCGTGTCCATCTAATCGGGGCAAGGTCAAACTTTCTTAGGACTTGTTGTGTTTTTTCATCATTTTCCTAGATATGTGACCACTGTATGACCAAAGTGACCATTTGAAAAAAAATATCCCCGACCTATAGTTAGGAGGTGGTACTTTATATGAACCAGCAGAGTATACCGTCATTCCTATCAACATCCGATATTTCAGGCACTCACCGTTTTCTATAAACTTCCGGAATTCGAATCCCAACTTTCACCCTTTCACTCCAATGTCTGGTTTACTTAATTACTGCTCCAGTACCTAGCCAAAACCGATTCTAGGCTGCAGCTGCCGCTTGCAACATATCAAGCGACAGCTGCAGGCAGCAACGAACGTTTAAAACCTTCCCATATGCCTGCCTATAGATAATATTTTATTTTTAGTTCAGCCCCTTTTCCTTTTGGTGGAGCTGACAGCTCTTGATCAGAGGGCTTCATCTTTTGCTTCATAACGGAACAACATGTTGGCATACGATGATTTGGAGAAGGATACCCTCCAACTCGAGAATGTAGTTCGCCGGAATTTACCACCACATATTTCTTTCCGTTTTCACGCGCATTAGTCAATATAGATTCTAAAACTTCCCTAAAGGTTTCTACTGTAGGTATCATTTTTTACAACCTCACTTTTTTTGTTGAGTATAGTACAGCACATATCTTGTAAATCAAGTGGAGTGAGCATGTGTTGTGAGTTGTGTTGTGATTCAACATATTACAAAATATGCCGACAAAAACGTAATAAGGGCTGCCGGTCGTGTGAACTGCACCCCGTCAAGTAGACATTACAAATAATAAAACCTGTTAAACGGCCTTAGTCCTAAACTCCATTGGACTGAGGCCGTTTAGTTTCGCCTGTAATCGTTCGTAATTGTAAAAGTGAATGTAGGCTTCAATGTCCCGTTCAA
>NZ_JBFTPA010000018.1:0-160492 GCF_056398245.1 Paenibacillus sp. 01T47 | reverse complement strand
AACATGTAAGCGGATTGCCTCCACTTTCGTTGTATCTTCATAATGCTTAAACTTTTGCCCTTTAACCGCCACAAAAATACACCCCCTAGAATTTCATCGGAATAACCTAGGGGTTTTTCCAATGTCTATTCTAAGGGGTGCACTTCACACTCAGGTTCTTCTTTTCATTTCGCTTCCAGTTATGAAAACTTTAAAGTAAACCGTTAGCCTCCGCTTCCAGACGAAGACGTTTATATTTCTCTGCATATTTGCTCACACTGTGTACGACGGTTGCATGCGACCAAGTTAGCGGCGCTACTGATAGCGGCGTTCCGTCGTAAGGATTAAGCTGCTCCGGCAGCAATCCGCTTTGCAGTGCATGATCAGATACCCATTGCAGCGTACTGCGCGGGCTTTCCAGCTCTTGAAGCGTTTTGGCGGAATCAATCTCAAAGTTAGCTACCCATAGCGTACAAATAATCCAAGGGTTTCCTGGAACCTTGTCAATTTCACCTGTTTGCTGGAAATAATAATCGTTCGTGTAACGGGCGATGCCTCCGATATGGGTTTTGACCTGCAGCCCTTCCTTAATGGCATGCATCGTCTGCACGACACGATAATCATCAACAGGAAGCACGCCAAATTCCAGAACGCCGAACAAGCTGCTCTCGAGCGTCATATCCTTCACCCAGCGATTATCCTTCTGAATAAGTCCTCTGGCGAATCGGCCGGTTTCTTCATCCCACAAATTAGTTACAATGCCATGTTTAATTGTTTCTGCTGTGCTTTTGTAAAGATCGCTGCGCTCATAATCGCCAAATAGATCTGTGAAAAACGATGCAGCCATTAAACCGCCATATACAGATGCGGCGGTATACGTCCAGATGCCGTAGCGCTCCTCCCACAAGTCATAGCTCGGTTTCGGCAGTGACAAGGAAGGCTCCATGTACGAGGTCAAAAAAGTAGCAGCCTTGCGAATCAGGTTGCTATATAAGGACTGCGGCAGCTCAATCACTTGATTCCGCGAGTAATCCTTCCACAATGCGAATAACACGAGTGCGGTTTCATCCTCTTGAATAGGCAATCTTCTGCTGCCCTGCACGATATACGGATGCCAGCTTGAGCCTACTGTTCCATCTGGATTGTATTTGTGATACAAATACCCTTCAGGCGACAATGCCTGTGCGCAAAAATGGAAAAAAGGAGCTATTACACTCTGATACCCTGCCATAGACATCGCATCTGCAATAAGAGCGCCGTCACGCGGCCACATATAGCTGTAATGGTCTCGATTGTATTGCAGGATATCCGTATCATTGGCAGCTAATATAGCGCCTCTCTCATCCACCTGTGTTCTTACGAGAAGCAAGCTTTGTTTGAACATCTTCACCACATCATGCGGCAGATCACCAAGGTCTGATTCTGCTCGGCGAAGCCAGTGCTTCCAGTAAATAACCATCCGGCTAAGCAGCTTCTCCGGATGATTCTCCTGAACATACTGGTTCAGCTCTTTGACTTCCTCAAGATTTTGGCCGATTGACATCCAATAATAAATGGTTTTTTCGCTGTTTGGAGCAACGACTGTTCGGAAGCTGATCGTGCTGTCAACGGAACCCTGGGCAATCGAATTGCCCATAAGCACGCCGTCCTCCGCGTCACGCCATGTTCCTTCAGCGGACTGGAACCTCTTGATTCCTGTAGAATACTGCGTCATGCCGCCTTCATCTGAGAAACCGTTGAACATAAAGTAATTATTGCGTTTGTAGTGATACAGCGTGTGATTTTCAGGATAATAAACAGCGGTATCTCCAACCTCTGTCCCGTCGATCATCAAGTCCTGATGGAAAAACAAGCGTACTTCTTTTGTATCATTCGTTTTATTACGAATGACTACCCGTTTGATATAAATGCATTCCCGCTGATGAATCCCGTCGTTCATATAAAGCTCGATGCCTAAACCATCGTGCTTAGCCGTAATATTCGTAACCAAAGAATCCTCAATATAATCTAGATCAAACTTCCATCCCGGCTCATCCAGCCAGCTAAAGGCACCTTCTACCCATACGCCTAAGCGGCAATATTGTCCGCCTACGTGATTTAACTGCCCAACGAATGGATAATAAATATCCCGAATAAAACAATGTTGATCCAAATTAAGGAGCATCTTACCGTTGCCGATTACAAGATGACGGGCCATGATTCTTCGTTCTCCTTTCGATGCGCTAAAAGTTGTGAGTAAACGGATATATAGGCTTTGGCAGACCGATTCCAGCTGTAATCCTCGTTGCTGCCATTACTCACGATTTGCTTCCAGACTTCCTGATTACGATAAAGAGCCAGCGCTCTGCGCACGGTATTCATATAGTCGTGCGCATTGTAATTCGTAAAGCTGAAGCCGTTACCTTCGCCAGTATATTCGTTATAGGCTTGTACCGTGTCCTTTAGTCCTCCTGTCTCGCGGACAATCGGGACGGAACGATAGCGCAGCGCAAGAAGTTGACTCAAGCCGCATGGCTCGAATTGCGAAGGCATGGCGAACATGTCCGAGCCTGCATAAATTCGGCGCGCTAGTCTATCATCATAACCGATCCATACAGCAACCTTACCCGGATGACGAGAAGCGGCATCATTGAAAAATTGCTCATATTGCCAATCACCCGCACCTAATATTACAAATTGCACGTCTTCTTGGAGCAGTTCTTCAAATGTTGCCGTGATTAAATCAAAGCCCTTTTGCTCCACCAATCTTGAAACGATTCCGATAAGCGGTATATCTTCGGACTGATGGAGCCCTAGCTCACGCTGGAGCTCCACTTTATTTTTTCTTTTTCGATTCAAGGCATTTCGGAAAGGAATGGCAATAGCTTCGTCATTCATCGGATCAAACAGCTCATCATCAATGCCATTCACAATCCCGATTAAATCGCCTGAACGATACCGGAGCAGAGAATCCAGCCTCTCGCCGAAATAATCGGTTTGAATTTCTTGAGCATACGTACCGCTCACAGTCGTCAGCTTGTCGGCATACACGAGGCCGCCTTTCATACAGCTGCCTGCTCCATGAAATTCCAAGCTGTCCTCCAGAAACATATCATCACCGGCTCCAAGCAAATCCTTCAGGAGATCAATTCCAAATAAACCTTGATATTTTAAATTGTGAATCGTAAATACGGATTTGGTATACGCCCAAGCCGGATCATAATAATATCTTGTCTTTAGGAGAAACGGAATGAGTCCCGTTTGCCAATCGTGGCAATGAACGATATCTGGATGGAATTCCATATACCGTACCGCTTCCATCACAGCAAAGCAGAAGAATACAAACCTTTCCGCATCATCCCCGTAACCATAAAGCCCATCTCTTTTAAAATAAAACTCGTTATCGATTAAATAATAAGTAATGCCGTCAAACTCCGCTCTAAGCAAACCGCAATATTGATTGCGCCAGCCAAACGACACGTTAAAATGAGTAACAAGCTCAAACTGCCCGATAAGTGCAGCAGGAATTTGTGCATATTTCGGCAATACGACTCTGGTATCAACGCCCCGCTTATTCAGCGCCTTGGGGAGCGCCCCTGCAACGTCGGCGAGACCGCCAGTCTTCGCAAGCGGTACAGCTTCTGAGGTTGCGAACAAAATGTTCATAGGATTCTCCTTTCTCATGGACGCCGCATCAGCAATGCATGAACCCAACTGGAATCTGATTTTATTTTCCGATCGTGGTAAATTGCATTTTTTCGCGGCAAATAAAAGCTTGAATTGGATGACCGTAATGATTGCTTATATTAAATAATTTTCCGTTTTCCTGCTAAGAATGGCGAGCTTGCCGCTCCCCTAATATCACGATCCGCTTCAACGCGAACGTCTTTGTCCAAAATACTGTGCTGTAAAAAGCTATTTTCTCCGATAACGCCATTTTGCATAACGATGCTATTGCTTACGATAGCGCCCTTCTGTACATGTACGCCGCGGAAAATTATGCTGTTCACTACGGTACCCTCAATACGGCAGCCGTTTGCAATTAACGAATTCCTAACTTTGGAATTACCCAAATACCGGGCAGGAGGCTCATCCTTAACCTTCGTAAATATGGAACCCGGCTGATAAAATAGTTCCTTCCAAACATCCGGATCTAATAAATTCATATTATTGCGATAATAGCTGCTAAGCGTATTAACTACACCCAAATATCCCTCATACATATACCCATATACATTAAGCTGATTCAGCCTAGAGAATATCGCGTGGCGAACCAGATGATCCTGGCCTTGAGCAAGCGAGGTCTCTACTAGTTCCATCAGCAGCTCTTTGCGCATAACGTACATTTCCATAGAATTGATGTCACTAGACATCCGGCCATAGTGATCCTGAATGGCGGTGATTCTGCCTTCGTCATTCAACTTCACTTTACGAGCTTTGCCCATTAATATATCAGCCTGCTGCTTACACACAACGGTGATGTCAGCTTCCCGCTCCAAATGAAAATCGATAACCTTCTCGAAATCGATATTGCAAACCATGTGGCTGCGTGTAATGACAACATAGTCGAGTGATGACCGATTAAAATAATCACGCTGTTGATAGAAATGGTACAAATCTCCACGGCTAATTTCTTGAATGTCGTCAGTTGCTGGCGGGAGCACAAATAATCCGCTTTGACGATGCTGCAAATCCCAATGTTTTCCTGAACCCAAATGATCCATAAGTGAGCGGTATTTCGTATGCGCAAAAACGGCAACCTTGGAGATTCCGGAGTTAACCATGCTCGACAGTACAAAATCAATCAATCGATATCTCGCGCCAAAGGGGACAGTTGCAAGGCAGCGGCTTTGTGTTAAATGTTCCAGCTCGTCAGTTTCATGAATTAAATTGATGACGCCCATGACTTTATGCTTCATGAGTGCTCCACCTCCTGCAGCAAATGTTCGTTCGTCACATATTGATCCACTGCTATAACGGTAATGGCATCATCATCTGGGCTTCCAATCGTTACACCCGCTTGAATGACGGCTCCTTCGCCAATAATCGCTCTATAAATGCGTGCGCCTTCACCTATTCTTACATTAGGCATGACGACTGATTCCGTAATGACTGTGTTTTGGGCTGCTTTAACGCCGTAGAACAATACCGAGCGATCAACAACCCCTTCAATCATGCACCCTTCTGTTATTAAAGAAGAAGAAACCTGTGCACTTGCGCCAATATGTTGTGCTGGCTGATTTGGATTTACCGAATAAATGCGCCAATCGGCATCGGCAAGCTCAAGCGGTGGCTCATCAGCAAGTAAATCCATATTCGCTTCCCATAAACTCTCGATTGTACCAACATCTTTCCAATAGCCCTTAAACGGATATGAATGCAGCCGTTTCCCGTCTCTCATCATGGCTGGAATAAGATCCTTGCCAAAATCGTGACTGGAGCTGCGGCTTGCTTCATCATAAATCAAATACTTTTGGAGCTCAGACCATGTGAAAATATATACGCCCATGGAAGCGATGTTGCTAGTCGGGTTTTTCGGTTTTTCCTCAAAAGCCGTAATTCGATCCTCATCATCGATGTGCATAACACCAAAACGGCTTGCTTCTTTCCAATCTACCTCTATCCCGGCAATCGTCACGTCTGCTCCTGAACGCTTATGATGCTGGAGCATTAAATCATAATCCATTTTGTAAATGTGGTCTCCTGAAATGATAAGTACATACTCAGGATTGTAAGGTTCAATAAAGGACATATTTTGATAAATTGCATTTGCCGTGCCTTTATACCATACGCCGCCTTTTTGTTTCATAAATGGCGGCAAAATGGTCATGCCGCCATCACGGCGGTCAAGTCCCCATGGACTGCCAATGCCAAGATAACGATTGAGCTCCAGCGGTTGATATTGCGTTAGTACGCCCACAGTGTCAATTCCCGAGTGTGCGCAATTGCTTAACGTAAAATCAATTATTCTGTATTTACCGCCAAAATAGACTGCAGGCTTAGCTAAATCCTTTGTTAGCACGCCCAGCCTTTTCCCTTCGCCTCCTGCAAGCAGCATAGCGATCATTTCTTTTCGGCCCATGGACACCAACTCCCTCTCAAATTGTGTTCCCCGGATCTAAGCTGAAGATCTGGAATGTCAGGGGGGGTAAGTGAAGCGTAATGCTTTGATTGTGACCGTGCCAAGCGACGTTTTCACTGGTGTAGCCTTGTTGTGCCTGTGTTACCGTTCCGCCATATGGCTTCTCATTGCTATTTATTAAAGAGCTGTAGAAACCTGGCTCTGGAACACCAATACGGAACTGTTTATAATCGTTCCTAGAAAAATTAGCAATAACAACGGAGAAATCAGTATTTCCACGGCGGATAAAGGATATGACAGATTGTGCTGCATTATGAACATCAATCCATTCGAAGCAATCCGCCTGGCTGTCTCTCTCCCATAATGAAGGCTGATCAGTATAGATATGATTAAGAGCTTTCACATAATGGTGCATGCTGCGATGCAGATCATATTCGAGCAGCATCCAATCCAGCATATCGGCGTCCTTCCATTCATCGAACTGCCCCCATTCACTGCCCATAAACAACAGCTTTTTACCAGGATGCGTAATCCAATAGCCGTAGAACAAACGTAATTGTGCGAATTTCTCTTCGTAGCTTCCAGGCATTTTGTTTAGCAGAGAACGTTTGCCGTGAACAACTTCGTCGTGCGATAGAGGCAATACATAGTTTTCCGAAAAAGCATAAAGGAGTGAAAATGTAATGAGATGGTGATGATGCGAACGTTCAGCCGGATCCAGTGCCATATAACGCAGCATATCGTTCATCCAGCCCATATTCCATTTAAAATTAAATCCGAGGCCGCCTTTGTAGGTTGGTGATGTAACAGCTGGCCATGCGGAAGAATCTTCTGCGAGCATCAAAGTATCGGGGTAATAATGAAACACAGTTTCATTAAGCTTCTTAAGGAAGCGGAGAGCATCTAGGTTGTCTGGGCCGCCTAGGTAGTTGTATGTATGCATTTCCGGCGGTTTGTCCATGTGTAAATTGATCATGCTAGCGACAGCATCAACACGCAACCCATCAATGTGAAATAAGTCCATCCAGTAAATGGCATTTGAAATAAGAAAGCTGACAACTTCTTTTTTCTCGAAATCGAAGGCAAGCGTCCCCCAGAGCGGCTTCTCCGCTCGATTGGGATCTGCTCCTTCAAAAATAGGTGTACCGTCAAAAAGTCGCAACCCATGATCATCTTTGCAGAAATGACCGGGAACCCAATCCAAAATAACACCGAGTCCATGTTGATGGCATTTATCTACAAATCGCATCAGCTGCTTCGGAGATCCGTATCGACTCGTCGCTGCATAAAAGCCCGTAATCTGATAGCCCCAAGATTGATCTAGAGGATGCTCAGACAGCGGCATAAGCTCGATATGCGTATAACCCATTTCAGCTGTATACGGGATCAAGTCATCTGCTAATTCCTCGTACGTGTAATAATCCTCTTTGCCTTTAATTTTCCACGAACCTGCATGCACCTCATAAATGAGCAGCGGATTCGTGTATGGAGGAAGCTCGCGCTTCTTCTCCTGCCACTTTGCATCATCCCATTTGTAGCCGTCTAAATCCGATACAATGGATGCCGTTCCTGGCCGCCGCTCTGCAAAAAAAGCGTACGGATCAGCTTTTCTAATGATTTTGCCTTCTATGGTTACAATCTCATACTTGTATAATTCGCCTTCACCAATGCCAGGGACAAACAAGCTGTAAACGCCAGTCGTTCCGATTCTTACCATTGCATGACGATTGCCAATCCATTTATTGAATTTGCCAATAACCCGAACCTCAGCTGCGTTTGGTGCCCAAACCGTAAATCGAACACCTTTTTTACCATCCAATTGAACACGGTGCGCACCCATAAAACGGTAGCTGTGATAAGAACTTCCTTCGTTGAATAAATAGAGATCCTTCATGGATAATCCGATAGGCGCCGTTTGAACCATTCTTGGTTTCACCCCCTGTTGGATGATTAATTACAAGTACTTTAATCATCTAAACACGAATCACTTTATCCACATTATACATGGTTTTGAAAAAAAACACAGTCGTTTTCATAGATTTCGACAATAATAATTAATCTGTGTTAGATTACGTAACATCAATCTTTTTCAGGACTCAGCGTTCGCTGTATGTAATAATGTTTAGCACAAAAACCTTTCGTTTTTGAGAGTTGAGTACATTTAATCCATTTGCAATTTGTAACTTGTTTCACTCTGCGCGGTCTTACAATGGAAGGATCACCGTGACGCAGCAAACGTTGATGGTGCATTGCACATAAATCTTTGGCTTTGATCGGCTTTGTACAGTTTTCTATGATGCAATGGTTCATATTCTGTCTCCCCTGTGTGTTAGCCTGCTGCTCTTTTTTTCCATTGAGGCTGTCTGCTTTCATATTATCGGGAAACCGAATGAGAATAAAGCCTGCTGGCGGAGTGTTACAGGTGATTTTGATTCAACTTATGACTATTTGCACCATAAAGGTATCGTTTCAGCGATCAAGTTTAATTAATTAAACTTATGAAACACTTTTGAAACATAATACGAAATGCCAAATTCATTGACTTGTTTGTTTAGAACGACTATTTTATACTTTTATTTGATTATAGGGTCGTGGAATGGGTTTAAGAGGAGTGTTTCGTATTGTCGGTTTACAATCATATTTTTCAAATCATGAATCAGCCTATGCTGCTAATGAGTCAAAATGAAATAGAGGTGCGCATAGAGGACGCGAACCAAGCTTTCCTTAGGTTATGCGGTTATACGCTAAAAGAGCTGCAATCCAAAAAAAGCAGCTATTTGCTTCATAAATACAAGATCAACATTTCAAGGCAAGTGATGAGAAGCGAAGTTAATATTTACACCAAATCGAAACGAAAAATCTCTGTACGCATTGACCTGCAGCCTTTGCCAAGGAGCATTGATAATAAACTTCTTTATGCCTTCATTATATTCGAAGATCTATCACCATACAATTGGATTGAACAGCAAGCAGAAAGAAATAAAGTGTTGATCAGCGGAATTATTGATAGACATCATCATGTGCGTTTTCTAAGAGACAGGCTTGCTCCCTTTCAAATTGAGCCTAACCAGCAAATGCAGGACGAAACCCTGCTGCAATTTATTGCGGAAACGGATCATGGTAAAATTTTAAAAATAATACAAGAGGCTCACCTGCAAAAAAAAGAGCGGAGTATTACGATTAAGACAAGCAAGCTAAGCGGGATCGAGTTTGAGTTGTCCGTTTCGTTTACACCTATTATTGACGGATTTGGCGACGTGCTTGAGTTTGCATTCGTCATCTGGGATCTGCGTCCTGTCGATGATTGTATCGAAGCTTCGATGAAACTGCGCATATGGATGGCCAAAAGAGATATAACCGTCGGTTATCTATCCTCATCAACCGGTATTTCCATTCAAACCATTTCCAAGCTCCGCAACGGGAAAATATTGAAGCCCCAAAGACTTACAGCAGAGCTGATAGCTTCGGAGCTTCAAGTGGATGTTCATGATATTTGGTCAGAGATTAGAAAATAAGGTTATCTGATGAACGGCGTGAGCTCTCCCGTATGGAAAATATGGAGCTCATGCATCGCTCTCGTACACGCCGTGTAAAACAGCTTTCTTTCGCTTTCGCGTGAATAGATCTCATTGCTAGCATTGCTAATGACAACTGCATCAAACTCGACGCCCTTGGCTAAATAAGTAGGAATCACAATAATTCCTTTTTCAAACGTAACGGTTTCCTTTTCTACAAGGCGGAGCTTAGGAAAGTATGGCTGCAAAGACGCATGCATGCGTTTGCTTTCTTCCGCCGTTTTACATATGACCGCAATCGATTGATAACCGCCCAGCAGCAGCTGATTCATTCGTTCCTGCATTCCCTCTATGAGCTGCATTTCGCTATCTGCTTTAGTGATTGTTGGTTCAGCGCCATCTCGGTTGAAGGCCTCAATTTGATCACCGCCTTCAATCATCCGACTCGTGAATGACACAATCGGCTTCGTCGAGCGATAGCTTCTTGTTAAAATGATCTTCTCTGTCTCCTCCTCGCTATACAGCTCTGATAACGGCTCGAAGCCATTACCTGTTACAGCGTGAGCAAATATGGACTGATTGAGATCACCCAGCACGGTCATTTTGCAGTTGGGAAAAATACGTTTTAAATAGTGATATTGAAAAGGTGAATAGTCCTGCGCTTCATCAATAAATAAATGTTTAACCAATGTATTCGTTTGAAATCCTTCAAGCTTTTCTTTTAAATATAAATACGGAGTAGCATCCTCATAATAAATCTCTTTCTGATTGAGCTTTGCAATCGTTTGCTCACTAATTTCATTCCATTTTTCAGGCAATTGATGATCGCTGTTTTTAAATCGCTCCAACATATTCGCATTATCCTCGAATAGTCTCTTATAAATCGCCGGCACATCCAAAAACAATAATTGCTTCACTCGTCTGCGCAGCTTCTTGAATTTTTTCTGCACAACCATCGCGGCTAAATAATCACGTTCAGCGTCAAAATCGTCAAATGTGTTTCCTGCAAAATGTTTTTTCCGTTCCAGATCTTCAAACGCCTTCGCATACGCCTCTTGATCCAGAAGCTCGATCTGTTCCTGAACCCAGTCCTGATCCCGTTCCTCGCGGCTTAACCGCGTCAGCTCTTTCAGTATCCATTCCGCCGTAAGGCGTATCCGGTTTCCAATGGAAGACGAACGCTCCAAACTGTAAAATTGCTCCGAAATTGCTGCTGCAGAAATCAATTTTCGTCCCATAAACGTAATTGCTTTAAAAGCTAGCCCCTCTTGACCAAGCTCGGCTGCATAGTGATCAATCAAATGCATGAACGAATTGCTTGATTTATAAGTAATTCCAGCTATTCTCGCATCATAGCCTTGTTCATTAACCGCTGCGAGCGTATATTCCATTTGTGAGAATGGGTCCTCTAGGGCAAACGTTTGTCCTAGCCTGTGCTCGAGATATTGCTGATAGGTCGTTTGCTGCATATTTTGCTCGCCAAGCTCGGGCAATACGGTCGCCACATAACTGTTGAACATTGGGTTTGGTGAGAATAAAACGATTTGGTTCGCATTTAACCAGCCGCGATACCGATAAAGCAAATAGGCCACTCGTTGAAGCGCGGCTGACGTTTTTCCGCTGCCCGCAGCTCCTTGAACGATAAGAAGCCTTGCGCGCTCGTTGCGAATGATGCGATTTTGCTCGCGTTGAATCGTTGCTACAATGCTTTTCATTTGGGCATCTGACTGCTTGCCTAACACTTCCTGAAGCAGCTCATCCCCGATTGTGACACCTGTGTCGAACATACTGCGAATTTCAGCATCACGTATAATAAATTGACGCTTAAGCGACATTTCGCCCTCAATCGAGCCGCTTGGCGTTTCGTACTGCACAGGACCCGGGCCATAATCGTAATAAAGACTCGACACGGGAGCACGCCAGTCATAGATAAGGTATTCATATCCGCTTTCATCCAGCAAGGAGCCTACACCTAAATAAATCGGCTCTGATTTGGACTGCCCCTCCTCCTGAAGATCAATTCGACCGAAGTATGGAGAATGCTCAAGCTTATAAAGTGTTTTAAGCTGTTCCTCAGCATGGCGATGGCTTCTTTCACGCTCTGAGAGTACCTCTGCTTGCTGCTTCATGCTGGCATGCGACTCTGCTGATTCCGCCGCATCTTCAAAATTTAGTGTTACATCATCCCAAAAATTACGTCGAAAATCAACGATATCCTCGCGTATGCCGCCAAGCTGATTGTTGAATTGTTCTATCCGAGTGCGGATGAGATCCGTCACGTCAATGACACGCTGCTGCTCTTGTTCCAATTGTTCGTTAGAATTAGTCACTTTACCACTCCTTAACTATTAGTAAGGTTAACCAAGTCTTTGGCATACCATGTTTTAAAACGTAACATCCATTTTACCATCTTCTGCCGCCTAAATGAAACAACAATCAAAAGTTATTGCTCCGCTCCTAAGAAGCGTTTATAATGACAAAGGCAGAAAAACAACTCAGAAGTCTTATCAGTCAAGCAATTCGCGGTTCGAAAACTCCCGCGTTATCAAAACTAGGAGGTAACAAGCAACATGTTTAATTTATGGTTTGGCGCGATCTTCATGCTCGTGCATTTTTCGTTATTTCTTCTTTCGTATCGTTTTTTTGGCCGGGTAGGCATTTACGCTTGGATAGGAATGGCTACCGTGTTAGCCAACATTCAAGTCGTCAAAACAATCGATATCCATGCCTTCGGCATGATTATTGCTATAACGCTTGGCAATACGATGTACGGAACTATCTACTTGGCGTCAGATCTTCTTAATGAAAAGTATGGCGAAAAAGCGGCCAAAAGAGCCGTTTGGTTCGGATTCTTCACGCTTATTACTTCGACCATTATTATGCAGATGGCGCTTCTTTTTAATCCGTTAAATGAAGAATTTCCTCTGCAGGTTCAAGGTGCTATGGAAACGTTATTCGGACTAATGCCAAGAATTGCACTAGCAAGCTTATGCGCATATTTTGTGAGCCAATTTTTGGACGTCAAAATTTACTCCACTTTAAAACGTTTATGTCCGGCTCCAAATCAGCTCTGGATTCGTAATAATGGGAGTACTATGGTAAGTCAGCTAGTCGATACGTTCATATTTTGCACCATTGCTTTTGCAGGCGCACCAGGCTATAGCAGCAAGCTTTGGCTCTCTATTTTCTTATCGACTTATGTCATCAAATTTATCGTATCCCTTTGTTCGACACCATTCTTATATGCTGCAAGAAACTTTACCTTTAAAGAAGAAAAGGAAAGTCTTCCGGGCTGATGCCATCTGGACAAGCTCGTAACTTATGATTCATATAAGGTTGTAAAAGCGGGATGCCAACTGCCAGGCATCCCGCTTTCCTATTTGCTCACTATGATGTAAACCCAATATCGTCAATCATTACTTTTCCTGGTCCACTTTTGAAACGAAACGTAATTCGGCTAATCTCATCCGCTTTTATCGCTAATTCGTCTGAGCTGAACAGCTCAAGCGGCAGCGTGTAGGTTTGAAATATGGGCTCCGAAGATTCTTTATATTTCTCATCCTTAATTCGCTCCTCCAGCCAAGGAAAAGCCATAAAGGCAGTATACGTTGGCGGCGCCACAGGCATCACTTTATCTAAGCCTAGCTCTATACTCTCGCCTTCAGTCGTCGTAAGCTCAATCTCTATGACCGGCAGCGGCGGCGGTTCAGAGAGTTCTAATTCGTTATGAGCAGCATCCGCTTTGTCTTTATCCTCTACAGCGATCAAATCACGTTCAAGATTTGCCATCGAAAATACAAGATTGCCCTCCGTTATTTCTGCGGCTTGATCAATCGTTTTTGGCGATAATTCCAAAGCATATTCCGCCCCAGGCTCCGACCATTCCAGCTCGATTCCTTTTGTACCTTTGTTTTTGCCATCGCGGTCTTCAGCTGATGCGATGCTCCAATCGATCATTCCAGCAACACTCGCCTTGCCGCCATTCTTCAGCGCTGTTTTTTGCTTGCCATCATCATACCTAGCAATCTCTGTAAAATCGGACGATTCAAACCGATTGGTATACGCTGTATTTGGGAGCCAATCAAGTCCAGACCGATAATCTTCAAAAAGCTGCTTATAGCTGTTTTCTCCTAGCAAAGTAGCTTGCAAAAATGCGGATACATACACTTTGGAAACTTGACGCTGGTCCTCAGCCGCAAGCAGCTCCTTACGACTCAAAAACAGGCCTCCCGGCGGACGCTCATCCATTCTCCCCCAGTCAGAATTAAATTGACTGTGATTAGCATCCGCGATATAAAGAGCTGCCTTAAACTTATCTGTTGACTCTTGGAACTTCGTTCTGCTGTACTGTCGATCACCGTAAAAATTGTTTACATCCGCATCTCGCGCCCCTTGAAGCGTCAAGTAATTTACATCGGTCAGCTGAGCCGATTTATTATCGACTTGCTTATCTGTTGGTGCGATTGCCACAACAGACTCGATTACAACATCATTTAAGCTCTCTAATGTTTTGTCGTCTTTAAACCAGCGATCCGCATCAGAAGCCATAGCTACTGCTTGGCCCCCGCGGGAATGACCAATTAATGCAACCCTGCTTATGTCAACTTTTCCGGTAAAAGGATTGCCGACTTCTTCGTTCAACTGTTTAATTTGCTGCAAATGCTTAAGAAGTACCCAAGCGCGTACTTTCATATCATTATTAGGTATACCAGACCAAACGGAATAGTTTAAAAAATTCTCATCTACTGAAATGGCTATTATGCCTTGGCTAGCAAGCAGCTCCCCCAAATAGCCATAACCCCCATCAGAGAAATCCTCCATCAAATGATTGCCATGTACGATAAGTGCAATTGGATATGGTCCTTCACCCTCCGGCATCCAGACACGCCCATTTAAAGGCAGAGCATGCTCGTCAAATCCCCAAAATTTTGTTTTCAGTTTTGACCATTCTGTAATATAAGCTGAAGCATCAACTGCCGTAGATCGAACATCAACCTCTTTGCCAAAAATGACTCTATGCTTATCCAGCCCGCTTCCATAAGTGAAAGCCTGAAATACAAACTTCCCATTCTCAGCTGGATCAGGCGCATTTATTGTATTGCGAATGGAATCGCTGTCCAGCGCGACGTCAGCCGTTTGAGACATAGCTGCAGTTCCTGGCCAATAAACAAACAGATAGCTGATCGCTGCAACAGAAGCTGCTCCCACCATAATCAAAAATTTGCTCCGTCGCTTTATTTTTAACTTTAAGAGGATACCGAGCAAACAGCCCGCAGCAGCCCCTAGTATGGTAAAAGCTAACGCAATGATAATCGACATGAGTATGCCAAGCTCTGCATAATACAAAATCAGATAAGCCTCTATCGAAGCGTATGTCCATACAGCCGCAAGTCTGCGCGGTATTGGTAAATACAACATTGAATATATTAATGATAGCAAGTTCGCTGCTAGACTCATAGCAACGATATTCAAAATTAAAAAAAGTAAAATATCAATTGTCGTACCAAGTCCAGTCGGCATGCCAAGCGCGGCTGCCGTCATCGCTAGTGACGCAAATAGAGCTGTGCTTCCTGTAGCAATTCTCGCTATATAATGATCTCGTTCATTTCTAAGCTCGAATCGTTTTTTTAACCAAGCCATTATTTTTTTCCATCTTTTTGGCTCAGGAGGCTGCTGCAGCTGAAACTGCGGCTCTTGCAATACTAATTCCATAAATCCCCCTCAACAGTAATCCAGTTTCGGCTATTACGCTTCTCGATATGGACAGGCACTCCAAAAAAATCACTCATAAGTGCGGATGTCAGCACCTCAGAAGTGTCATTTGCTGCAAACACCTTCCCCTTCTTAATTAAAAGCGTTTTTGCAAAGCAAGGCAATATCTCTTCCACGTGATGGGTCACGTAAATAATGGTAGGAGCATTCTGCTCGCCTGCCACAGCAGCTATCATTTGAAGTAGCTGCTCGCGTGCAAATACATCAAGGCCTGTACACGGCTCATCCAGTATTAACAGCTTCGGAGAAGCCATCAGCGCCCTTGCGATCAACACTCGCTGCTTCTCTCCTTGTGACAGCGTATTGTATGTTCGCTCCATTAAAGCCGTACAGCCAAGTGTTCTCATTAATTCTTCTGCTTGGATCATGTCAGCAGAATCGGTTTGATCATATAGTCCAATGGTTGCAAATTTGCCGCTAAGAACAATTTTTAGAGCAGTCTCAGAGCCGTATAGCTTTTGCTGCAATGAAGTACTAACCCAGCCAATGCTTTTTCTCAGCTCGCGTAAATCAAATTCACCGAATTTTTTCCCAAGTACCTCCATACTGCCTTCAGATGGCCATATATAGCCGTTAATCATATTCAGCAATGTTGTTTTGCCAGACCCGTTCAGTCCAAGCAAACACCAATGCTCACCTTCGTTTACTTTCCAGCTTATTTGTTCCAAAATTTTATTGTTATTTTGTTCCCACGAAACGTTATGAATGTCAATGATCACGATTAACTCTCCCGTCTGTTGACTTTTATGTATGCTATAAATTTGACTTGGCATATAATATCGACCATTATAATAATACAACGATTCTCGCTTATGTCGAAACCGTTCCAGCTAATAATCACATATATATAATTGTTATATCAGGAGTGATCTGCGTATGAAAACGAATCAACTAAAGCAATGGGCTCATTTTTTTCTGACTTATAAATTTGCGCTCGATGCTGTAGAAACAAAACTTAACATTCTAAATGAAGAATTTCAATTTATTCATGATTACAATCCGATCGAGCATATGAAGACCAGAATCAAAGCGCCAGAGAGCGTCATGCAGAAGCTTCAGCGCAAAGGGCTCCCTATCACTCTTGAGGATGCCAAAGAGCATATTCGGGATATTGCTGGTGTGCGCGTAATCTGTTCCTTCTCTACCGATATTTATCAAATCGTCGACATGATTAGCAAGCAAAGCGACGTGCGCGTCGTTGAGCTCAAGGATTATGTCATCAACCCGAAGCCAAATGGTTATCAGAGCATTCATTTGCTTATTGAGATACCGGTCTTCCTTACCGATCGAACTGAAAATGTGCTTGTAGAAATTCAAATTCGAACGATTGCCATGGATTTCTGGGCAAGTCTCGAGCATAAGATCTATTATAAATTCAATGAGCAAATTCCGCTACATATACAACAGCAGCTCAAAGGCTCTGCCGATATGATTCATCTCCTGGATCGGGAGATGCTTGCTTTGAATGTGGAAGTACAAAAGCACCGTGAGCAAGCTCTAAAATAAAAAAAGCTCCATCCCGATTTACCGGGAAGGAGCTTTTTTTTATTCGGTTAGGTGATCGCGTAATAAAAAGGCATGATAATTAAATTTAACATTAATGCAATTGCTCCGATCGCCATAGACCAACCGCCTAGTCCGCGTGCGCCTTGTCGGTATGCTATAAAGCCAAGTACGACTGATGTTGCACCAATGAGTACAGGCCATAGAAACCAAGACGCAATTGCAAACACAAGTGATACCCATCCAAGAGCATTACCTCCGGACTCGGCATCTGCCCGCTCTTCTCTCTCCACATAACGGTCTTCTCTGCGCTCTGTATGAACCGCTGGATTGGTGATTGCAAAATCAGCAGCCATTTCTTCATTTACATCAATCAAGCGATCCGTCCCCACAACTGGATGGCTTGTTCGTTCCGATCGATCTCGATCATCCAACAATTGTTTATAATCGTCTTCATATTTACCCATCGACCTTCACTCCTTTGGTTTAAAGGTAAGGCAGCATGTTGACTTTGATTGTTCAGCTTGATCTTGATGAAATAGTCCGAGGTCATCCGCAGCAAATTCTTCTTTAAAATTGGCGCCTGCATGTTGATCGATTTCGATGTTGATTTCACTAGCTCCACAATTATTGCCTTCTTTCCAGAAGTTGCAGTTAGCGACACTACAAGACACGCCTTTTGGCATAAAAAAATCACCTCCACTATCAAGTTTCCCTGACCGGAGGTGATTCATTCTGCCTTATTTTTGTCCTTGCATACGACGCTGAGTCATGTAATCATTTTCGTAATACGCTAATTCATCACGCAGTTCTTCAAAAACCTTGGAAACACTAAGTACGATACCACGAGAATCACGATTCGGTTTAAAGCGGAAACGAATCGCATCTTGGCCAGTATAAGCATAACGGCCATCTTCAGAATAACATTCGTTCTTCGGATAGAAAAACGCGCTTACGCATTGATGGTAAACCTCATACAGCACGCGTTCCGCATAATCTGTATCAAAATTGGGCCGTCTGAGCAATACTCCCAGCTTTTCAACCGAGACTTCAGAAAAGACCAATAAATGTCTCAAATCGGATAAAAGGCCTTTGTAAAAAGTATGTGCTTCTTCTCCATCATCTTCGCCGGTTAATTGGGGCAAGGAATTGTTATTCAGAAACGGTTCCAGTTGGCTTAACGCATCCTTTAGCTTTGTGCGAGTTGATTCCGTTAGTGCTTTGACGTTGGCAGTTGGCATATAGGTAGTTCCCCTTTCATAATCCAAACACACGTAAAAACTACAATCATCACTATCGTACCACAAATTACATTTAAGTGGTACTGGCGATTCACGCTTTCGTTCGCATATTTTAAGCCTTGGAATCCGAACCTATAGATTAGACTTAGCTCTAATTTAGAACGATCAATGGAGGGTTTCAGGCATGCATAGAAAATGGATTGGTGGTCTTACAATTTTAGCCTTAGCTGCTCTGCTTATACCAATGACGCCGATATTTGCCCCTAAAGACGTCAAAAAACCGCCGCAAACGTCTAGTTTTTCTGCAAAACGCGAGCATACGCTCAAAATTGCTGCGCTGCAATCCGATATGAAAGCGACAGCGATGCTTTGCTCCACGGAGTGCTCCAAAGATTTTCAGAAGCTGATGAGCTCCAGTATGGGATCAAAAAACGAAGCGGATCAACAAATCAAGCATATGATGCATGAGCATGCGCACATGGCTTATATTAGCTGGATTTCGGGCAATCGCAGCGTTGATCGAGGAGCCCTTCCACAAACAGAGGATCAGAAAGTTAAATCTTATGTTTCTGAAGCAAAATCACAAGTTAGCAAAGGGGCCAAGTTTGAATCCCCTTCTTTCACGGCCAAAAATGGAAGCCGTTATATGGTGCTGGGTGTGCCAGACTCCAAGCATAGTGGAATCGGTGTGGTCGGTGTCATCAAACAAGATATTTTGAAATCCGTAGAACATCATCAAATGCGCAACCTTAGACTTGTACCTTACCCGGCTGAAGGAAATTACAAAATCGAATCCGTTAAACCAAACTCAACGATTGATACGACTGTTCGTACTGGCGAGGATAACGGTAATGCCAGTCATTATCATGTTCGTGACGTCGTTGTACATTTCGTTAAGCCTCTTTCGGGCAGCGAGCTTGAACAGGTAAAACGTGATATAAATGCGGAGTGGGTTAAACAAGTCGGAGATACTTTTATTTTCCGCTCAAGAAATATTGAAACGGATCAGCTAGTCCGTTATTTCAAGCAAACGTGGAATACCGAATATACAGAACCACATTATTTGTATATGACAAATGAGAGCTCAGCCGCAATCGTTCCAAACGACGCTTTGTACTCAGAGTACCAATGGAATTTGCCATCAATTGAGACGGAAAAGGGCTGGAGTTTATCTAAAGGCAGTGACAAGGTTATTATTGCTGTGCTTGATACCGGCGTGCAAAGCAACCACCCGGATTTGAAGGGAAAGCTTGCTGAAGGCAAAAATATTGTAGATGAAAATGCGGCTCCCGATGATGATGTTGGCCACGGAACCCATGTATCTGGCATCATTGGCGCTACCGTTAACAATAATGAAGGTGTTGCCGGTTTATCATGGTATAACAAAATTATGCCTGTTAAAGTATTGGACAGCAGCGGTGCAGGCTCCACTTATTCCGTTGCTCAAGGTATTATTTGGGCCGTCGATCATGGAGCCAAGGTCATTAATATGAGCTTAGGCAACTATGCGCAGGCAGATTTTCTTCATGACGCGATTAAATACGCCTATGACCATGACGTCGTCATGATTGCAGCCAGCGGTAACGATAATACGGATCGACCGGGATATCCAGCCGCATATCCGGAAGTATTCGCTGTTGCGGCTACCAACAGCAGCAAAGAAAAAGCTTCATTTTCCAACTATGGCGATTATATAGACGTTGCAGCACCTGGCGACAGCATTGCGAGTACCTATCCTGGCAGTCAATATGCAGCATTGTCCGGCACATCTATGGCAAGTCCCCATGTCGCGGCATTGGCAGGATTGATTCGGTCCATTAATCCTGAGCTATCCAACGTTGAGGTCATGGAAATTATGAGAAAATCAGCTATAGATTTAGGCGCCAAAGGAAAAGACGATTATTTTGGCTATGGAGAAATCGATGTTGATAAAGCACTGCAAGCTGCTTCAAAATACGGTGGAGCGCTGCAAACTTATCCCGATCAGGTAAAAAGAAGGCTTGATCGGATTATGAATAAGTACGGGAAGTAATTCAGCAAACACAATAAAGCACCCATCGCATGCGATGGGTGCTCTTTGTTTGTAAGTGTAAGGTCGTGCGGAAAGTTTGTCGTAAGCCGGGTTCTGTACTTCTGGTGGTCCAAACGGGAACGACCCTCCCACGATGAAGCGACAATCATCTATCTAGGCCGTACATTACTATACGGCTCCAGCAACCAACCCGGACGCGCCTCAGGCTAAGGCTGCAGCTTAGGGGCTGCGGCGTCCTCTCGGTCTTGCTCCAGATGGGGTTTACCAGGAACGTAGTCACCTATGCTCCTCGTGGTCTCTTACACCACGGTTCCACCCTTACCTGTTCCGGCTAAAAGCCGGCCATCGGCGGTCCATTTCTGTGGCACTATCCTTCAGCTCGCGCTGACTGGACGTTATCCAGCATCCTGCCCTGCGGAGCCCGGACTTTCCTCTCGCGGCAACAAGGCCGCCAGCGATTGTCTGTCAAACTTTCCGTGGCATCGTTAAGTATACAAGGTATTTCACAAAAGCTCAACCCTCAATGCCATTCCAATCTAATAATAATTTAACTATATAAAAGTAAACGGTTCTGTGTTCAAGGAAGAAGCAACCGCTGTCGTTTCATATTTACTGCTCACAAGCTGTTCATTCAACCAATTTGCAACCTTCTGCTTCATCACTTTTTCAATGTTATGACCAGGGTCGATGATCGTCATTCCTGCAGCCAGCGCATCATGTGCCGTGTGATAATCAATATCTCCAGTGACAAGCACATCAGCGCCGGAAAATACAGCATGGCGTACATATTTACCACCCGCACCTCCGAGTACAGCGGCTTTGCGAATGACTCGGTCGAGTGCACCAACGACTCTCACTGCTGGAACATCAAATAATTGCTTCGCTTGTTCCGCAAGCTCACCCAGTGTCGTCGGCTCGGCTAGCTTGCCGACTCTGCCCAGTCCAAATGATCTGCCCTTTAAATCGACTGAATATAAATCATAAGCAACCTCTTCATACGGATGTGCTTTGAGCATAGCTTGGACCGTTTTGCGGTGGACGCTGTGAGGCACGATCGTTTCAATCCGAATCTCATCAGCACACTCCAGCTTTCCTTCCTCGCCAATGAACGGGTTCGTTCCTGATCCAGGAATAAATGTTCCTGTCCCCTTTATATTGAAGCTGCAGTTGCTGTAGCTGCCAATTTTACCTGCTCCTGCACGCCACATAGCCTCAAGCACTTGCTCGTGATGGCTCTCTGGTACAAATACAACAAGCTTGTACAGCTTATCCGTATGCACTTCCTCCAAACACTGGCGGTTATCCGGCACGATACCGATTAAATCAGCGAGCCAATCATTTATTCCGCCATCTGCCACATCAAGATTGGTATGTGAAATATAAACGGCAATGTCGTTTTTGATAAGCTTCTCGTATAGGCGCCCTGCCGCAGTTGATGTATCCAGCTTTGCAAGCGGCCGATATATGATCGCATGATGAGCGATAATAAGCTCAGCACCTTGCTCGATCGCTTCATCAACAACAGCATCCGTCACATCCAATGCAACGAGGATCTTCTTAATCGGTTTATTTAATGTGCCAAGCTGCAGGCCGATTTTGTCATTCTCAACCGCATAATGCTTAGGCGCAAGCTGCTCCATTAACTGGATCACGGTTTGTCCATTGGCAAGCATTGTAAAACCTCCTCAATCACGTTCATCTCCGCCTGAAACTGCTCGCGTTTACTCGCTGATTCAGCAAGATCAGATCCACCCAGCTGATCACAAATACGCTCAAGCTTATTCAGCTCATGACGCCATTTTTTAAGCAATACAGGCTGAGGCTCGCGAAGCAAATACGGACCCATTTGCTTCAAAACACCAAATAGCTTGTCATCCGCCAACTTAACCTTTAAGAAGCTGCCATCATAAAGCTCGCTATTGCGCGCTTTAGCATCCAATACACGTATGGCGTGCATCACTTCATAAATTTTTCCGTCTTCTTCGAGAATGCTTTCTGCAGCCAAATACCAATTATGCTTCAATAGCCATTCGCGTACGACTTCTTCACCTACATTAGGCTGCAGCACAAGCTCTACAACCCCTTCTAGCTTGCCCGCCGCATGACCTGCCTCCAATATATCGCTCATAAGGCTGCCGCCCATACCGGCTATTGTGACCGTGTCAGCCTCACCAGGCTGAAGCACGTTCAGGCCATCGCCTTGCCGGACTGTCAAACGAGCAGTCATTCCAGCAGCAGCACCTTGCTTCTTCGCTGCCTCATAGGGACCGAGGTTCAGCTCTCCTGCGATCGCTGTAGGGCACTTATCGATTTGCAGCAAATATACGGGGAGCATCGCATGATCCGAGCCTATATCAGCTACACGCGAGCCCGTGGTTACGTAATCTGCAATCTTCTGCAGACGCCTTGATAGTTTTAACATTATACAACCCACACCATCCATTGTTTTCGCATTGAAAATAATATTATGCCGCCTATCGCTATTTTGACAATGAGCTGCAGCTGCAACAAAATCGCATCATTTACGAACATGACCGAGTATAGCTCAGGCATAAACCACACGAGCGCGCAGGTTGCAAACAAAACAGCAGATACCGGCTTCGACCAGCGATGTACAAACCAACTGCTCCAGCCAAATAAACAAGCGATAGGCAGCCAGTATAGCTGCACCTCATACCATTTCGAATCCAGCATAAATTGTGACAGCAGCCACGCATAAACAAGTATAGCCGCCAACCATCCACTTAAATGAAGGGCAGGAATGCGAGCCTTTATTCCGTAAACAACCCAAAAGATCGAACAAAAGGCTAATAAGCCTGTTTTCCAGCCCCAATGATCAAAAGCATGCAGATTCAACATATACAATCCCCCGCCTAGAAGGAGGAGCATTCCCGTACTTGTTATTGCCAATCCAGCTGACTCGTTGCGGCTGCGAAGTCGCTGTCCCGTAAGTAAAAAAACAGCCACCGCGCCGACCACAACAGCCATTTGCAATAACGGATGAAATTCGTTAAAATAAAGCACAACAAAGGAAATTAAGGTAAAAGTTCCAAATGTAAGTAGCCATTGCATACCTGTAGCTCGTTGTACTGCGGCGATTGCTTTTCCAACTGTATGATGCTGTTCTTTAGTTGTTTGGATCGTATCTTGATCAGCATACAAATTCAGCAGAAAGTCACAATATTGATCTGGCAGCAGCTTGCTTCGCCGCCAATGATCAATTTCTTTCACGATAATTTGCCGACGATCCTGATTCATAAAATCCCGCTATCCTTTCGGTCGACTTGTCTTGCCTGCACAAGTCCGTATGTATGAGGTTGGCATTTTAGAAAAAAGACCTCGCTGCACGAGCAGAAAGGTCAATATACTAAACATCAAGTTTTTTTATTCGAGGAAATCTTTCAAACGTTTGCTGCGGCTTGGATGACGCAGTTTGCGAAGTGCTTTGGCTTCAATTTGACGAATACGCTCACGCGTAACACCAAATACTTTGCCAACTTCCTCAAGCGTCCTCGTGCGTCCATCATCAAGTCCGAAGCGAAGACGAAGTACATTTTCTTCTCTTTCAGTCAATGTATCGAGCACGTCTTCCAGTTGCTCTTTAAGCAGCTCATACGCAGCAGCATCTGCTGGAGCAAGCGCTTCTTGGTCTTCAATGAAATCACCTAGGTGAGAATCATCTTCTTCCCCGATTGGAGTTTCGAGCGATACCGGTTCTTGTGCGATCTTCATAATCTCACGAACCTTCTCGGTGCTTAGCTCCATCTCCGCAGCAATTTCCTCCGGTGTCGGTTCGCGTCCAAGTTCTTGGAGCAATTGACGTGATACTCTAATGAGCTTGTTAATCGTTTCCACCATATGAACAGGGATACGAATAGTTCGTGCTTGGTCAGCAATGGCGCGAGTGATCGCTTGACGAATCCACCATGTTGCATACGTACTGAATTTGAAGCCCTTCTGATGGTCAAACTTCTCAACTGCTTTAATAAGTCCCATATTGCCCTCTTGAATCAAATCAAGGAACAACATGCCTCTACCTACATAACGTTTCGCAATACTGACAACAAGCCGTAGGTTCGCTTCCGCAAGTCTACGTTTTGCTTCCTCGTCACCATTCTCGATACGTTGTGCAAGTTCAACCTCATCATCTGCAGAAAGAAGTGGAACCCGACCGATTTCTTTCAAATACATACGTACCGGGTCATTAATTTTTATACCCGGCGGCAAAGCTAGATCATCATCAAAGTTAAAGTCGTCCTGTTCGCGCTCTTGCTCTTCCCCTTGGGCAGCGAGTGGATTTTCTTCGTCATTTTCGTTCAGTACCTCAATCCCAAAATCATCGAGCTGTTCGAAAAATTCATCAATTTGTTCAGGGTCTTGATCGAACGGAGCCAACTTATCCATAATTTCTTTATACGTCAAAGATGACCTCTTTTTGCCTTGCTCAATCAATTGATCCTTCACATGATCCAGTTTTTGTTCGGTATCTAGTTCAGTATGTTGATCATTCGCCATATTCCGACTCCCTCCCCCCTAGAAACGATCTTCCTGTCGTCCTTTGAGCTGTCTCTCTAGGGTTATAATCTCACTTGCTATTTGTGCTGCTGCCAAAAAATCTCCGGTACGCTCAGCACGCACCATTTCTTCTTTCTTGCGTTCAATATCACGATACTGCGGTACTTTAATAATGTCTTGGATATATGCGTCCATCGTCGTATCATCGAACGGAAAGTCACCGTCCATCATCAAAATCGATGCAGCTGTACGTTCTAATCGGTCATCATGCAGCGTTGCAATAAAGCGGCTGACATCCGGATCATAGCCTTGAGCAAAATAAGCGTATAAATAAGCAGCAAGAGCTGCGTGATCCTCTACATTAAACGCATCGCCGAGTCGTTCATGAACCGATTGCGCTACCTCTCGATCCCGCATCATAACGTGCAGCAACCTTCGTTCTGCATGTGTGTAAGCAGGCATAAGAGTAGGTGGTCCAGACTTTCGGGGCTTTTCATTCCTACCATTATTCCACGAATTGTCGTTATTATCCCCTTGCGGTTTCTTTTTTTGCAGCTCCTGTCTAATTTGATGACAGTCCTGTTTCAAAGCATCCAGTGAGATTTCGAACTCTCGTGAAATTTCCTTCAGGTAGACTTCGCGTTCCGTTGAAGAATCAAGCTCTGCAACAATTTGTACCGCCTCAAGCAGATAGTTCTTTCTACCTTCTTCTTTTAGCAGTATATGGTTTTTCCTTGAATATATAAGCTTAAATTTTGTCACCGATACCGGCTGATCCATTATCTCTCGCAAGAAATACTCCGGACCATATTCGCTTATATAATCATCGGGATCCTTTCCTTTCGGAAGCATCGCCACCGATACTTTGAGGCCTGCGCCTTCAAGCATCGGAATTGATTTGAATGCTGCTGCTTGTCCTGCATCATCACCGTCATAACATACAATGACTTCTTCGGCTTGTCGTTTTAGAATAGCGCAATGTTCTTCGGTCAAAGCCGTTCCCATCGTGGCAATTCCATTTTTTACGCCAGCGCTCCATGATTTAATGACGTCCATGTAACCTTCAAACAATACAACTTGCTTACTCTTTCGAATAGATGGCCGCGCATAGTGCAGATTGTAAAGTGTTCTGCTTTTCGTAAACAGCATCGTTTCCGAGGTATTCAAGTATTTCGGCTGTCCTTCGCCTATAATGCGACCCGCAAACGCGGTAGCTTTGCCGTCTCGATCCCATATCGGAAACATAATGCGATTTCGAAACCGATCCACATATCCACTCCCGTCAGATTTAGCCGAAAGCAATCCGCCTTTTTCCATCAATGCAAGATCAAACCCACGATTCGTTAAAAACCGGGCCAGCAAGTCCCATTCCTCAGGAGCGTAACCAATCATAAAATGATCAATCAGCTTATCACTAAGTCCGCGATCCCGCAAATATTGCTTTGCCGCTTGTCCTTGCTTCGTGTTATTCAGCACATGATGATATAACTTAATTGTCAGCTCATGCGCCTCAATGATCTTGGCTCGGTCTGCATCATGCGGCGTGGATTTCACTCCATCTGGTGATGCCCAGGTTACAGGCATTCCCGCATCCATCGCCAGCACTCGAACAGCTTCAGGAAACGAATAACCTTCCATTTCCTCAAAAAAACGAATAACGTTGCCGCCCTTACCGCAGCCGTAGCAATGGTAAATTTGGAGCTCCGGCGTCACTGTAAATGAGGGAGTCTTCTCCGAATGGAACGGACATAACCCCTTCATATATTTGCCGTGCTTCGTGAGATGAACATATTTCCCGACCGTCTCTACGATGTCATAATGCTTGCGAACCGCATCAATGACCTCTTCCGGTATTTTATTACCGTATGTCATCGTTCATCACCTTCATCCTAGTAACACGTAAATAATATTCGCTATACGTCATGGTTCTCCTGCTCATTTCGTAAAACTTTTGTCAACTTTTGTTGAAACCGTGCACGATCGTCGTTGTTCATCGCTTTTGGCCCTCTTGTTTTGCCTCCGGTACGGCGACGTTTCGCAAGTTCGTGTCTACGTTCCATCAAATAATCAATGTTCTCATCGGTATATTGTTCTCCGCGAGGAGACAATACGACAGCGCCTTTGCCGATTGCTATGCATGCCAGTCCAAAATCTTGTGTAACGACAATATCTCCACGCACAATATGGTTCACAATGTATAGATCGACAGATTGATTGCTTCGGTCCACCTGTACAATATCTACTCCAGGCTGAGGCTCCAGCCGATGGTCGTGAGAAGCAACCATAAGTACTGCTACAGAAAAGAGTCTTGCCGTTTCACCTATTTCCGTTTTTACCGGACATGCATCCGCATCGACCACAATGGTAGGTTTTTGTTGACGAATAGAAAATCACCGCTCGGTTTCAAATTCTTTTCCTATACTATTATATACGGCATAACTCTAAAAAATCCTTCCGCTTGACATTATGGCAAACGTACATATTCCATAATCAAACTTGCTGTCTCTTCAACGGCTCGATGTGATACGTCAATCACAACGCAGCCTAGCTGCTTCATAATAGTATCGGCATAAAGCAGTTCCTTTTCAATACGATCAGGAGTCGCATAAGATGCATTATTCGGTAAGCCAAGTGCTTTAAGGCGTTCTTTGCGTATTGTATTTAAGTATGGAACACCTATTGTAAGCCCGATTATTTTGCGTTTTGGCAGCTTAAACAATTCGTCTGGCGGCTTTAGCTCAGGGACTAGCGGCACATTAGCAACTTTGAACTTCTGATGCGCGAGGTACATCGATAAAGGCGTTTTTGACGTGCGTGATACGCCAACGAGTACAATATCTGCTTTTAGTACGCCGGATGTATCTCTCGCGTCATCATATTTTACCGCAAATTCTACAGCATCTACCTTTTTGAAATAATTGGCATCAAGCACATGATTAAGACCAGGCTCTTGACGTGATTTCCGCCCAGTCCGCTTCTCCAGCGTCTCGATAAAAGATCCCAAAAGATCGATCGCGGTAACGCTGTATGCCTCTGCAAACTTTTTCATGCTGTCGCGAAGATGCGGAATAACGAGTGTATAGATCACTATTGCATCAACTTGCTGCGCCTGCTCAATAATTCGCAGCAAGCCTGCCTCTTCCGTTACAAAAGGGGCTCTGCGGATATCGGTATGAAGTGGATGAAATTGCGCGATTGCTGCGCGTACAACAAGCTCCCCTGTATCACCAGCTGCATCGGAGACGACATATACGATTACTTCGGGATTAGAACGAGACATGATCTATCATCCTCCTTACGGACTCAATTACCAAACGAGCTTCGAGAAATCTGCGATAATCGCAATATCTTCTGCGATACCAGCAAGCGTTGACAATCGATTCGCACGAACAGCCTCATCAGGCGCCATGACCATAACATTCTCAAAATAGTTATGAATAAACGGCTTCAACGATGATAAAGATTGTACCGCTCTTGAAATATCTCCCTCATCAATCGCTTGTTTAAACGTTGGACGCTGCGCTAGCCATGTTTGATACAGCTCTGTTTCCACCTGTTCTGCGAACAAAGCTGGATCAACCGCTGAATCAGCAGCTTTGGAACCCAGATTGCTGACACGGTTAAACTGCTCGACAGTTAGCTTAAATTCAGTACGATCGCTGCTTGCAGCAAGCGCTTGAACGACGCTCGCACGCTCGATGGTCGATTTCAGATCTGCAAAACCAGAAGCCATAACGGCATCTACAACATCATAACGAACGCCTTGCTCGGACAATACGTTCTTAACGCGAAGCGCAAAGAAATCAGAAAGATCTTTGCGGATTTCAGCAGCGTCGCGTTTAAGGCCGCGGTTCTCATGTACGGATAGCGCAGCATCATACAAATCGTTTAGCTCCAGCTTCAAGCCGTGCGCCAAAATAATTTGAACGATACCTGCTGCTTGCCTGCGAAGGGCATAAGGATCTTGCGAGCCTGTCGGAATGATGCCGATCGAGAAACAACCAACGATTGTATCGATTTTGTCCGCTAAGCTTACGATTGCTCCTGTTAATTCAGATGGAGCTAGATCTCCGGCAAAACGCGGCTGATAATGTTCATTAATGGCTTTCGCCACTGAAGCTCGCTCTCCTGCTTTTAGAGCATAATCTTCCCCCATAATGCCTTGCAGTTCAGGAAATTCATAAACCATTTGGGATACGAGATCGAATTTGCAAATATCAGCAGAGCGGCTAATGTCGCTGGACGTTTGCTCATCGATCAGCAAATGCTTGCTCAGAAGATCAGCTGTTGCACGAATGCGTCTTACTTTGTCAGCTACTGAGCCTAGCTCTTCGTGATATACGATATTCTCAAGCTTCGAAAGAGCATGCTCTATCGTGAGCTTATGATCTTCTTCATAAAAGAATTTAGCATCCGAAAGTCTTGCGCGCAGTACTTTCTCATTACCTTTCGATACTAGCTCGATCGACTTAAGATCGCCGTTGCGAACCGTAACGAAAAACGGAAGAAGCTCACCTTCGCTGTTGAATACCGGGAAATACCGTTGATGCTCACGCATCGATGTAATAAGCACTTCCTGCGGAATGTGTAGAAAAGCTGGGTCGAAGCCGCCAAACAATACGTTTGGATATTCAACTAGAAAAACAACCTCTTCAAGCAAATCTTCCTTGATTGCAATCTCCCAGCCTTTTTCTTTGGCTAGACGATCGATCTGAGCTACAATCAGCTCTTCACGTTCGCTGACATCAGCAAGAACATGCTGCTCGCGCAGGCGCTGAGCGTATTGAGCAGGTTCTTGTACAGTTGCATCATTGCCAAGGAAACGATGTCCGCGTGTTGTATTTCCAGTTTGTACCCCTGTAATTTCAAAAGGAATCACATCTTGACCAAATAGTGCAACCAACCACCGGATCGGTCTAACAAACTTTAGCTCATGATTGCCCCAACGCATGTTTTTCGGGAAAGACATCGAAGTAATCAAGCTGAGCAAGCCATCTGGCAGTACCGCTGCTGTGTCTGTACCGATGCTGCTTTTGGTAGCATAAACATATTCAACGCCAGCTAGTTCTTGGAAATACAGCTGTTCAGGCTCAACGCCTTGGCTTCTAGCAAATCCAAGAGCAGCTTTGCTCCAATTGCCTTGGTCGTCTTGAGCAATTTTACGAGAAGGACCTTTAGCTTCTTCATTCATATCCGTTTGCTTCTCAGCTACGTCGTTAATTAGAACAGCAATTCGGCGTGGTGTAGCATACACATTTACAGCGCCGTGTTCGATTCTTGAGTCCGCAAGCCACTTCACCATTTTATCCTTTAGCTGGTTCATCGCACCGCGCACGAACCGAGCAGGCACTTCCTCAAGTCCGATTTCAAGCAACAAATCTCTAGTCATGCTGCTCCACTCCTTTCTTCAGCAAAGGGAATCCAAGACGTTCTCTTTCCTCGTAGTATGTCGATGCGCAAGCACGCGCTAAATTTCTTACCCGTGTAATATAGCCCGTTCTTTCCGTTACGCTGATTGCGCCGCGCGCATCGAGCAGGTTAAAGGTGTGCGAGCATTTTAATACGTAATCGTACGCTGGAAACACAAGATGATGCTCCATCGTTTTTTGAGCTTCCTGCTCATACATGTTAAATAAAGAGAACAGCATTGCTGTATCCGATGTCTCGAATGTATATTTGGAATGCTCATACTCTGGTTGTTTGAAGACGTCACCGTAGGTTACTCCTTCAACCCATTCCAAATCAAAAACATTCTCTTTTTGTTGAATATAAGAAGCCAAACGCTCCATACCATATGTGATCTCAACAGCGACAGGATTAGCATCAATGCCGCCAACCTGTTGGAAATATGTGAATTGCGTAATTTCCATGCCGTCCAGCCATACTTCCCAGCCTAAACCCCAAGCGCCAAGAGTTGGTGATTCCCAGTTATCCTCAACGAAACGGATATCATGCTCAAGTGCATCAATGCCTAGCTGCTTCAAGCTTTCCAAATAAAGCTCCTGAATATTGTCAGGCGATGGCTTCAAAATAACTTGGAATTGATGATGCTGGTATAAACGGTTTGGGTTCTCACCGTATCGACCGTCCGCTGGACGTCTTGATGGTTCCACATAGGCAACATTCCAAGGCTCAGGACCAATCGAGCGTAGAAACGTCATAGGGTTCATCGTTCCTGCACCCTTCTCAACGTCATAAGGCTGTACGAGAATACAATTTTGTTCAGCCCAGAACTGCTGCAAAGTCAAAATCATTTTTTGAAAATTCATAACTGACCCTCTCCTTCTTCCTCTGTTTTGTGTCCGTCAAAGCGAAGCAGGCAAAGGCGTTTATACGCAAAAAACTCCCGTCTCTACGCCTGCTCCCAGACGTAGGGACGAGAGTTGTAATCCCGCGGTTCCACCCTACTTGGTCAGCTCCTTAAGAGCAAACCCTCTTTGCTTGTATACGACTCCGGAGTGCCTTTTCATCGTTTTGACCGTCTGGGCTTTCACTTTCCCCAGCTCGCTAACCAAGTCCGCTTAAAACGATTACTTTCTCCATCACTGCCCAATATTCATATTGCATTATTTTATGCTTCTTTATGCCAATTGTCAAACATCGATCCTAGGTATCATAATAAAGCCGCTAATGTGCACGAATCTCATCTGTATTAGACGTTTTTCCATCACGTTTGCCGATAATATCTTTCATACCCGTATTCCCCATCATCAAAACACAAACTAATGCTAAGCTTGCGGGAACAATAGACCAAACGAACGTGGTTGATACTGAATCTGACAAAGCGGCAACAATTTTCTCCATGACTGGAGCCGGTATTTCCGCACGCTTCTCCGGTGATAACAGCTCGCGTGCATTTTCCGTCATCGGAGCCGCTCCTTCCCCACCTGCAAAAGCATCAGTCATACCCTTTGTAAAGTGGTTGCGCTGAATAATGCCGAATACCGTAATCCCTACTGTCATGCCTAATGAACGAATGAAGGACATCGTAGATGTGGCGCTTCCTCTTTGCCGCATATCGAATCCATGAATGGAGGACATTCCAAGCACAGAGAATGAGAAGCCGATACCAAATCCAGTTAAGAACATATACACGGACAACATAAACCTTGTTGTTTCCGGCGTAATGGTGGATAGCAAGAAAATACCTGTAATAAATATAACAGCTGAAATCATCATGACGCTGCGATAGGACATTTTGTTGACTAATAAACCACCGAGCTGCGCCGCAATAACTGATCCCAAGGTCATAGGCAGTAAAGTTAAACCTGCACTAACCGCTGTTCCGCCGAATACGCCTTGGACAAACATCGGGATATATAAAGCTGCTGTAATAAACGCCGCTCCGTAGAATAAGCCCGCTCCCGTACTTGCTGCAAACAGTCTTTGTTTGAACATATTAAACGAAATAATTGGTTCTGCTGCCTTGGTTTCCACGAAAAGAAAGATGCCGAGTAAAACCGCAAAGCCAGCAAATAAACCAATAATTTGCACTGAATCCCAAGCAAACTCAGTTCCACCGAGCTCGAGTGCAAACATGAGACAGACGATAGAGCCCACAAGTGTCGTTGCTCCCCACCAGTCGATCTTTTGCTTGGAATGAGAAAGCGACTCTTTGTAATAAATAACGATAAAAGCAAGTGCCACAAGACCAATGGGTACATTGATGTAAAAGATCCAGCGCCAATTGATATATTCCGTTAAGTATGCGCCTGCAAGCGGTCCAAACAAGCTTGAGGTACCAAATACAGCACCGAACAATCCACCCATTTTACCGCGTTTCTCTGCTGGAAAAATGTCAAATACGATTGCAAAGGCAATTGGCATCATCGCACCGCCGCCAATACCTTGAATAGCACGGTAAATGGTCAGCTGCGTAATCGATTCAGCCGTTCCGCAAAGAACAGAGCCGATTAGAAATAAAGAAATACCTAAAACGAAAAAACGTTTTCTCCCATACATGTCAGACAATTTCCCAAAAATCGGCATGCCTGCCATCTCTGTTACCAAATATGCAGATGTAACCCACACATATTTGTCCAAGCCGCCAAGATCGGATACAATCGTTGCCATTGCTGTCGATACAATCGTATTATCGATTGATGCGACCAGTATACCAAGCAAAAGTCCGGCCACGACAAAGCCCAGTCTATTTTGTCCTGTAGACATCAGGTCAACCCCTCCAATTACTATGAATCTCAAACAACCTCATCTATCATAAATCAATTTCTTAGATGATGAAATCATGCAGAGGAATGAGCCTTCCCTCCGTCTTGAGACCGATAACAAACCAAAAGCACCCATTTCAAGAAATGAATTTCTTTACATCAATTTATCGAGCTGATCAAGAAAATTACGCGATTTCAACTGCATTCCTAAATGAGTATCTAACAGCTTACGCATAGCAATTTTCAGCTCTGCTTTTGTCTCAGGCTTCACTTGAATTGAACCAAGTCTTCTCATATCCATCCTGCGGAACAAACGAAGCAGCTTATAAGCACCCTCCCCTAGCGAAATCGCATGAGGATCTTTACCAGTACATCTTGAGCATAATATTCCACCCGCATAGGGAGAAAGTTTAAAAGGACCAACAACGTTTCCGCAGCTTACACACTCATCAAGTGCAGGAGCATAACCAGACAAATCCAAAATGCGCATTTCATAAAGATGAGAAACGATTTGCGGGTCTTTGCCTTCTTGAAGTGCAGAAAGACATGCTTTTAGCTGCTCAAAATGAAAACCCGTTGCCTCGTCGTCCTGTATTGAACGATCCGTCAATTCTGCTACGTAAGAGGAATAAGCAGCCAAATCAAGCTTCTCACGCAAAACATGGTGAGATTCAATAATCTCACCATGATTAAGCGTGCCAAGCCCGCTGCTTCGGAAATAAACAAACTCTCCATATGTAAACGGCTGCGCGAGCGAAGAATGTTTGCTTTTCACCTTTTTCGCTCCGCGTATAAGTACACCCGCTTTTCCATTTGTCTTCGTCAGCAGAGTAACAATTTTATTGCCTTCCCCGTAATCCATGCTTCGCAGCACAATTCCCTCGACACGATACAACATAATGCAAACTCTCCCCTGAAAGCAGAAACGTATGTTTACCGTCCCATGGCGGCAAACATACGTTTAGCTGTTAAAAACACAAAAGCTCTATACTTGATCAACCGATTCAAATAATGCCATTGATACGTTAGACAGATGTGTCCTCGAGGTCCAGCTCGGCAAGCTCATCCTGATTTCCTACTAACGCATCGGAGCTGCCTTCTGCTCCGTATTGGTGTATTTCCTTGTATAACATGAAAGACTCGACATCCCCGGTCAACGTAAAATACTTCCACGAAAAATTCCGCATACGTATTCATCCCTTTCCGTCCCCTGAAATGCTGCTTCAGACGTTAATAGGATGCGATAAACCGCTCATGTCTATCCTTAACAAAATACGTCAATTATGCTTATTCGTTCCGGTAACCAAGATCCTTCAGCACACGCTCCTGATTGCGCCAATCCTTCTTCACTTTTACCCACAGCTCAAGAAAGATGCGTGAGCCAAGGAGCGCTTCGATATCTTTTCGCGCTTGTTTGCCAACTTCCTTCAGCAAATCACCTTTTTTGCCAATGATGATACCCTTCTGAGAATCACGCTCTACAAAAATAACAGCGCCGATATAGACGACTCCATTTTCCTTTACGCGCATATCCTCAATGGTCACTGCGATTGAATGTGGAATCTCTTCACGCGTCATATGCAATATTTTCTCGCGAATAAGCTCCGAACAAACAAATTGCTCAGGGTGATCAGTAATTTGATCTGCTGGATAATACTGTGGTCCTTCTGGCAAATAACGTGTCAGCTGTTCAAGCAAGGTTTCCACATTATTACCCTTAAGCGCTGAAATTGGGATAATTTCCGCAAATTCATGCAATGCATTATATTGTGTAATCATCGGCAGAAGCTGTTCAGGCTCTACTTTATCGATTTTGTTCATTACTAGGAAAACAGGTGTTTTCACTTTTTTCAGCTGTTCAATAATAAAACGGTCACCGCCGCCTAGTCCCTCTGACGCATCGATTAGAAAGAGCGCTGCTTCCACTTCACGAAGCGCGCTTTCCGCGGTTTGCATCATATAATTCCCAAGCTTGGATTGTGGTTTATGAATACCAGGTGTATCAAGAAACACGATTTGTGTGTCATTTGTCGTATAAACACCATGAATTTTATTCCGTGTCGTTTGCGGCTTATCTGACATAATCGCAATTTTTTGACCGATAAGATGGTTCATCAACGTTGATTTACCAACATTTGGCCTGCCGATTATAGCTACGAAACCGGACCGAAATTTTTTGTTGCTGCGTTCATTTGATGTTTTTTGATTCATATTCTTGTTTAACGCTCCCTATTATCTAATGAAGCCGGCGTGAAGGCACCCGGCAATATGCCTGAAACGGTTGAGATCGTCCATTGACCTTTTAAATTCCCCATAATGACAGGCATTTCTGGCGGACATAGCTCAACTAGAACCTGGCGGCAAACGCCGCATGGCGCGATTGGAGTATCCGTATCGCCAATAACAGCTATTGCTTGGAATTGTCCTGGTCGCTTTCCATCCGCTACTGCGCGATATAATGCGGTACGCTCCGCACAGTTTGTTGGACTGTAAGCTGCGTTCTCTATGTTGCAACCATAATGGACTTGGCCCTCATCGTCAAGCAGTGCTGCTCCAACCTGGAAATTTGAATAAGGAACGTATGCTCTTGACATCGCTTCCTTAGCCGAAATCATTAGCGAAGTGTAAGACTCCGACAATCCTTCAAAAACCACCATAAATATCCCGCCATTCCCCGTTTTTTAATCCATTATTAAATGCCATAAGGGCGGCCCAAGTATGAGCAGCCCTATAATTGCAGAAATTGCAGCAGCAACTAACACCGCCCCAGCAGCAACATCCTTAGCAGCTTTAGCTACTGGATGAATATTGGGGCTTGCTAGATCAACCGCCTGTTCAATTGCCGTATTTACCATTTCAGCACTTATCACGAGGGCGATCGCCATTAAAATAATCGCCCATTCAAGCGGCTTAAGTGATAGCATAAAACCTAAACAGCACACCACTGCGGCGGCAATTGCGTGAAACCGCATATGACTTTGAGTCCGAAGAGCAAAGCCTATGCCGGATATTGCAACTGCGAAACTAGATATAACTTTTCGCATTAACGAGTTAAGCCAGCCTGCTGCAAAATCGCTTCTTGCTTAGCGGTCATTTCGGCTTCGGTTTCATCATCCTGATGATCGTAACCGATCAAATGCAAAAAACCATGTACAAACAAAAAGCCGATTTCGCGTTCCAAGGAATGACCGTACTCCTCGCTTTGAGCAAGAGCCGTATCCACGCTTATTATAATATCGCCAAGCATGCCTGAGATCGGGTCCTTCTCATCCTCGCTGTCCACTTCAAAAATAATATCAAGCTCATCCACGCCATCTTCTTGCATAGCGAATGACAATACATCGGTTGGACGATCAATTCCGCGATATTCACGATTCAGCTGATGAATTTCCTCATCGTTTGTGAATGTTAAAGACACCTCACCATCGGAAATGCCTTCCGCTTCACCAGCCAATTGCAGCAATTGCTCTATTTTTGTAATCCAATCCTCGAGTATTTCCAGCTTTTCCTGCTCATTGCTCCAACCGAGTTGCAAGCTCATGACAAACGCTCCTTTGTTTTCACATCATCCGGATATTCAATACGTGAATGGAAGATGCCAATTACGCTTTCCTTAAGTGAATGCGCAATTTTGTCCAGCTCCTTCAACGTTAAATCACATTCATTGTATTGATTGTCATCCAGCCTGCTTTTAATAATTTTGTTAATCATTGCTTCTACCTGCTCTACTGTCGGGTTGCGAAGGCTGCGAACCGCTGCTTCCACGCAATCAGCAATGCCAACAACAGCCGCTTCCTTTGACTGTGCCTTCGGACCAGGATACCTAAAATCATCTTCCGTAAACGCAGGTTCGACACCTTGTTCTTCCGCTTGTTTTATCGCTTTGTAATAAAAGAATTTCAGCGATGTTGTCCCATGGTGCTGCTCTGCAATATCGCGAATCGGCTTAGGGATATTATGCCCTTTAAGCATATCGACGCCGTCTCTCGCATGAGCAACAATGATTGATTTGCTTAACTTAGGATCAATCGTATCATGCGGATTTTCAATATTGGATTGGTTTTCGATAAAATAATTCGGCCGCTTCGTCTTCCCAATATCGTGGTAAAACGAGCCAACCCGGCATAATAAGCCGTCTGCCCCAATTGATTCTGCTGCCGCCTCTGACAAATTGCCCACCATTACGCTATGGTGATAGGTTCCCGGCGTTTCAGTCAACAGCTTGCGAAGCAGCGGGTGATTGGGATTCGAAAGCTCTACAAGCTTAAGCGCAGATAAAATGCCGAATGTAACTTCAAAGAACGGCATCAAGCCAATGACGAGCACCGCAGTAATCAAACCGCTAGCAAACGCAAAAGCAACAGAATAGATGAAATGAGCACGTTCCAGCTGTTCAGACAGCAGTAAAATGGATAAAACGGACAAGGAGCCAAATAAACTCACCATTATTCCGGCCTTCAATATTGTTGATCGCTGACTCGCTCTATGAATCGAGAAGATGGCAGCAAACGAAACGACAATAATGACAAAGCCATACTGGAAATCAAAAATTTGATGCTGGCTCGTGTTCAATATAATACTGCCCATTATTGCAAATATTATGGAGCTGATCATGGCTAGATGCATATCTAGCAGCAAGGTAATCAGCATCGTTCCGAGAGCAGCAGGAGCCAAATAACCCGCATAAGGGGCAGCATCCGTCTGCGTCAACGAAGTAATCTCCATCGTAATAATATTGATCAGAAAGATGAGCCACAACATCAAAAGAGAAGAGTTGTTATATTTGGGCTTAATCCCATTGATACTTCCAGACTGATGCAAATACGCGTAAATGACGACGATAAACATCACAGACATGATTAGCAATCCGAACTGTGGCCAATAAGTCTTACGATCCTGCAGCAGGGAAGAATCTACGAGCAGCTTGTACAATTCAGGCGTAATCGTCTGACCGCGCTTCACGATCAGCTCACCTTCTTTAATTACGACAGGCGGCGTGTTTTGCTTAGCCTGCACTTTAGCCTCGTCCGTCGCTTCCTTATCCAGAAACTTGTTTGGCATGATGGCAAATCTCGCAAGCTCCTGCACAATTTCTCTGCTTGTCCGGCTGGATAGCGAGCTTGCATTAACAAGTTCCGCAACCTGTGTTCGAGCGGTTTCCGCATCACGAAGCTGCTCTACTGTCAGTTTACGCACAATATCCCGAGCTACATCGCGCATCTCGGTTAGCGTTTCTGCTGTTAGATTGGGCATCTTGTAAAAGGTTTCTTCCGGAATGGTGTATTGCTGCTCCTTCGCAATAAGCGCCATTTCCTCAAGCAGCGTGTTGTTATACGTTCCACGGCCCTTATTCAGCTTAACAAAGGTATCAATATACTCCGAATAACGACCTGGGATTTCATTGCGATAAATATCAATCTTATTTTGCAAGGTTACTTGGTCGTCCTGATTCAGCTGCTCTATTCGAACAAAGATTTGGTCTACAAGCACCTCGTTGCGTAGCGGTACTATCGAATAGATGACATCGACTTTCTCGGCTGCATCCTCTTCCGCTTGTCTAGTCGCCTTCTCGTCTTTAATTTGGAAGGGCGCTTTGATATCCTTCTCGCTTACAGCGCCCTCCTGAATATCATAGGTTTCAGGAACGAGATGCGGAGCTAAGCTGAAATAGAATAGCAGCACAAACATCAACATCAGCACCCAGCGAACGGCTGCACTCTGCTTCCAACCCGCCGTTTTGGACGGCCGCAAGTTCCCTTGTTTTCCGGTCTGGTTTTGGTTCATGCAGCAGACATTCCTTTCTAGGCTTTGTTTTCAGCATCCCAGTTGTAGGCAACAATAATCTTTTGAACGAGCGAATGACGAACGACGTCCTGCTCTGAGAAAAGGATGATGCCAATTTCCTCTATGTCTCTCAGAATCCGCTGAGCTTCAATTAAGCCGGAGTTTTTGCCCCGCGGTAAATCGATTTGCGTAACGTCTCCCGTTATAACCATTTTAGAACTAAATCCTAGTCTTGTTAGAAACATTTTCATTTGCTCAGGCGTCGTATTTTGTGCTTCATCCAAAATAATAAACGCATCGTCAAGCGTTCTGCCGCGCATATAAGCAAGCGGAGCAATTTCAATCATTCCGCGCTCAAGCGCTTTGACCGTCTGATCAGGTCCAAGCACATCATGCAGTGCATCATACAAAGGACGAAGATAAGGATCGACCTTCTCCTGCAAATCGCCTGGCAAAAAGCCGAGATTTTCTCCCGCTTCTACGGCAGGTCTCGTAAGAACAATTCTTTTTACCGAGCCTTCCTTCAAAGCAGCGACAGCGAGCACAACGGCCAAATATGTCTTACCTGTTCCGGCTGGGCCTATTCCAAACACGATATCCTTCTTGCGGATCGTCTTCACATAATGGCGTTGACCGATCGTCTTTACCCGAATCGGCTTACCACGGAAGGTAGTTGTAATTTCTTTCTTAAACAAGTCCAACAGCTCTTCTGCCTGCATCGATCTGGCGAGCTCAAGTGCATATGCAACATCACGCTCTGATGGCTTATAGCCCCCGCGAACGAGCTGTAAGAGCACATTGTATAGTTGTTCTAACGAATCAACCTCTTCTACAGGACCTGATATGACAATTTCCGCTTCACGCGATGTAATCGAAGACTCTACTTGCGCTTGAATGAGACGTAAAAAATTATCCTGTGGTCCGAATACTCCAAGTCCTTCCGCTGCGTTGCCGAGCGGTATCTTTACTACTTTCGTTTCAATTTGCAACAATCCTCATTCTCCCTGCATATGGACTAGTGGCATTTCCTTAACGATAGATTGCTCGACTTCAAAAAGAACTTTCATATAAACTTTACCATTGTCCGCCTTTTCATGCAAAACAATTTCATCGCGGATGACTGCATCGCTGCCTGTTTTAAGCAGCAATTTGGCTTTAGCCTGCAGAATGCCGACGTTCTTCGCTTCTTCTTCGGTAAGCGTGCGGTCTTCCATACGGGTTTCCATTATGGTCTCCTTCATTCTACCAATTGGAAGAGACCAATTGCGCCAGGAAACCTTCTCCTCATGCTTAATCGATTCGGATTTTCCGAAAGCAGAATCACCGTACCCGCTAAGCTGAAGCGCTCTCGAGCCGATGACTGCAAACCATTTCGTCTCTTTATCTCCAGTATACACCTTAACCTGTTGAACAAGCGGTGAAGAAATTTCAAATTCGTACCAAACAAGCCCACGAACATTGCCCTTGGCAACGACAGTGCGCGAGTTCATTTCTCCCCCAATCGTTCCCGAGATCAAAATTTGGTCTTTTTTCACTTTCGTATTTTTTCGAACGACGGGCCGTCCCGCCTCTGCTATAATTTCGGTAACTACAGCATCATCAGATGCCACCAAATGTCGAGGTGTATTCAAGGAAGCCTTATCCGGTATCGTTGATTCAACCACTTGAATAATAACCTTTGTCCCCTTTTTCTCCACACCAACCCAGGTTGAGCCTGGAAGCTTGCGAACAAGCTGCTTGGACAGCACATCAGCATCGGTTAAACGGAAAGACCACTGCATAGGATATAAGCCTTCCTCTTTGGCAGCAGCCCTTATTTGATCCTCCGTCAGCTTGACATTGCCTTGCACTTCGATGCTCCAAACAAGCGAGGACAGCATAAAGATAATCGCAAAAAACAACACGATGCCAGCCGCAAACAGCTTTCTGCGCTCTGCTTTGACAAGCAGAAAAGGCAATCCTTTGCGCTTCGTAACATGAACACGACAGCCTGTCTCTTTTAAATACGGACGAAGGCCAAAAAAATCACTGATTGACAGCTCACATTCAAGCAAGCCGCTGCTTGTCCATCTGATGGAAGACAGCTGCAAGCCGCCAGCCAGCGCTCGGTTGACGAGCTGCTCAGGTTGTCCCCCCCGAATATGAATGGTGACCATACCCTTTAACCAATTTGCACCTTGTCCGCTCACGTCCATTCCCCTCCATTACCTCAGCTATTAATATAGAAAATCGCCTTATCTATTTCATGGAATCAATTGAATATTCGTAATTTGTCCCTCAATAAACACTTCTTCTGTCCAAATGGTGCGGATAACTAGAGAGCTTCCCGTAACCTCCAACTGGCCTTTGCTTAGTGCGAGTCTCAATCGCTCACTAGAGAAATGAACAACACCACGATGGTTCTCGATATATAATTGGCAGTCTCCAATCATTGTTAATCGCGGCAAATCAAATACGACATCATGCGGCATATCAAGCAGCTCTGCTGTCATTTTGCGAAATCTCTTTTTTATGTGGCGCATGTACGATTCTTTGCCTCCTTCAAGGTTTGCTAAAAGTAAAGCAAAGGAATGGCGATTTTCATGTACTGTACCAAAATATGCAAACCGCTCGATAATTATGGCTCCAAAATAAAAAAACCGCCTAAGCGCAGCGCTTAGGCGGTTTAAATTTATTTTCGAAAAGGTTTTTTCGAGCGAGGCGGTCCTAATACTTCGGCCCAAATAACTGCTTTCCGCAAATCATCGGATCGAATGGATGCTGTGTTGATGCTCTGGCTTCCATAATTGCGCTGTGCTGCAACCTGTGCTGTTTCTTTGTTAGCTGCTGCTCTTTGAAGCGCGCGCTGCAGAGAAGCTGTTTGCGGCGCTTCTGCGCTCTCTCTGCTAGAACGTGTCGAATTCATATCAGAAGAACGCTCAACGTCAGTTACAGAGCGATAAACCGTTCCTCCAGCTGCCTGCGGCGGTTGCGGTTGCGGGCGCTCTACCTCTCGCTCCTGTTCTCCGGACTGCGGGAACAATGAACGCGGCAGCCCTCCGCCGCCAAAGTCAGGCATTTGACCAGGCTTCTTCTTCGCGCCGGATTTGCCGAATATCGAAGCCAGCGCACCCAATATAACGACAACGATAAATATGTTATTCATCAGAAATTCTATAATCTTCAACTTGCCTTCACCTCCAAGGCTCAGTTACGTTGATCCTACTTGATCCGACCAAATAACTGAGCCATCGACTTTATCGGCCGTCTTTAATGTCCGTAGAACTGTCCTGCTTGCCGATAGAGCTGCGCATATGGGTATCCGCTTCGATGTTTTTCAAGTTCATATAGTCCATAACGCCAATTTTCCCGCTTCTAAGCGCTTCAGCCATGGCAAGTGGAACTTGTGATTCCGACTCTACTACGCGCGCTTCCATCTCAACGACTTTTGCTTTCATTTCCTGTTCGTGAGCAACGGCCATCGCACGGCGCTCCTCGGCTTTTGCTTGAGCGATTTTTTTGTCCGCTTCCGCTTGTTCCGTTTGAAGATGTGCACCAATGTTTTTGCCTACATCAACGTCCGCGATATCGATTGACAATATTTCAAACGCTGTACCTGCGTCAAGCCCTTTGCCAAGCACAGTGCGAGAGATCATGTCCGGATTTTCCAAAACGTCTTTATGTGAGCCAGCAGAACCTACAGTCGTTACAATCCCTTCACCAACACGAGCAATGATAGTTTCTTCACCAGCACCACCGACTAGGCGTTCAATGTTGGCACGAACTGTAACACGAGCTTTTACTTTCACTTCAATACCATCCTTCGCAACCGCAGCTACGATTGGTGTTTCAATAACGCGCGGATTAACGCTCATTTGTACGGCTTGTAGTACATCACGACCAGCCAAATCGATAGCCGCCGCGCGTTCGAATATAAGTGGAATGTTCGCACGTTGCGCTGCAATCAACGCATTGACAACCCGATCGACGTTACCGCCTGCCAAGAAGTGACTCTCAAGCTGGTTTATGTTAAGTCCCAGCCCTGCTTTTGTTGCCTTAATTAACGGGTTGACGATTCTGCTTGGTACGACGCGGCGAAGACGCATGGCAACGAGCGTAATAATTCCAACTCTAACGCCCGATGCTAATGCAGATACCCACAGCATAATCGGGAAAAAGCTTAAGAATACGGACAGTACGATAATAACAACGACAGCCAAAATTAAAAAAGATACGATAGGATCCATTTGTTCTAACCTCCATTTGTATATTCGTTTTCTCTATTTTGTTACTTCTTTGACAACGACCCAAGTACCTTCCGCTTTAATGACGGTCACCGTTCGGTTCGTATCGATAAACTCACCAGAGGTAACGACATCAATTCGCTTGTCATTAATAACAATTGTTCCTGCCGGTCTCAGCGGAGTAATTGTTGTCCCTTGCAATCCGAGCAGTGAATCCTTTATATCCGCAGAAACAAAACCTTGCTCCGTTGTCAGCTTCTCGCGCAATATAAATTTGTTCCAAATACCTCTGGATTTGTTCATTCTAATAAAAATAACGATTAGAATGGTGGCTACAACTAACGCAATGACGATCGATATGAAAGCCGTCATTGGGTCTGAAGCTGCGGTAACGACTCCTGCTACCAACGCAGCACTGCCGAGCAAGCCCAAAATCCCAAAGCTTGGTACAAACACCTCGATTATGAGCAAGGCTATTCCAATTACGAACAGCACGACCGACTCCATACCGGCAAATCCAGCAACATAGTGGCCAAAGAAATAAAGGGCAAACGATAATATTCCAACAACGCCCGGTACTCCAAAGCCTGGAATGATCATTTCAATAACGATACCAGCAATGCCAAGTATGAGCAAAATCGTCATAACGATTGGATTGAGCAGCCATCTAGCTACATTTTCCGCAAGTGACGGAACAACCTCAATTTGTGTTCTGCCTTCCAAGCCCAGCCATTTGATTGCTTCATCAACGTTTGCTGCTGTATGCTCAGAGTATCCGACTTTCTCAGCTTCACTTGCTGACAGGGTAAGAATTTCTCCCTTCAGCTTATCTCTGCCAAGCTTGTCTTTCAGCTCCACCATTGCATTCGGATCCGCCATAGCGACAGCGATACTCTTGTCGCGACCCTGCAATCCTGCTGACTCACTCATTTCAGAGGTCCAATAGGAAATCGTTTTGGGATTATCCTCTAATGTCCCTGAGCCATCCACTACAGCAGCTGCACCAATCGTACTGCCCGGCTGCATGATGATATTATCAGCATTTAAAGCAATATAAGTGCCTGCTGATACGGCTTTCCCCTCAACAAAAGCCGTAGTAGGAATGGCGCTCTCCCTTATAAGATGACCAATTTCCTCTGCGTTTACGACTTTGCCGCCAAGCGTATTAATAACGAGAATCACATGCTCAGCTTTTGCTTCCTCAGCTTCTTTAAAGGCTCTCTCCAAAAAGGATTGAAGCCCCGATTCCACCGTTTGTTTAACGGGAATCACATACACTGCTGGGCCAACTTCATTTGCTGCCTTTGCTTTCTCCCCCGGTGAACCAAATAATGCTGCAAGCGTCACCATTAACACCGCTGCGATCAATGCGATTGGAGTGGCGGACATACTTCTTCGCCATCGATTCATGTGCAAGAAGGTTCCTCCTTTTTTTCGTGTTTGCTTTCTACTACGTTTGACAAATGAAAACGTTTCAGGCAGCCTTCTCCATATCATACCATTTACACTTGAAACGTACAAAAAAACACCCCCGTTAAGGGGTGTTTTGTGAGTCCGTATGTTTAGTTAGTTGAGATGTTGCTGAACGAGCTGATTTACTAGTTTACCGTCAGCGCGTCCTTTTGTTTTAGGCAAAAGGGCACTCATAACTTTTCCCATATCGGCTTTGGAAGAAGCACCGAGTTCATGGATGGTCTGCGTTACTATCTCTTGAATCTCTTCTTCAGTCAGCTGTTCGGGAAGGTATTGACTAATAATTTCAATTTCGACCACAAGACCCGCTACTAAATCATCGCGGCTGGCTTTTTTAAATTCTTGGAGGGAATCTTTACGTTGTTTGATTTCGCGACTCAATATATCAAGCACTTCGTTATCGTCCAATGGACGCTTGAGATCGATTTCCAAGTTTTTCACTGACGCGCGCATCATACGAATAACGGAAAGTTTAAACTTGTCCTGATTCTTCATGGCTTGCTTCATATCATCGGTCAATCTTTCGCTCAGGTTCATTATGGAAGGATCCTCCTAAAACTTTCTCTTGCGCGCAGCCTCAGACTTCTTCTTGCGCTTTACACTTGGCTTTTCATAATGCTTGCGTTTTTTCACCTCAGCTAGAACACCATCTTTAGCGATGGAACGTTTAAAGCGGCGAAGCGCAGCATCAATAGTTTCGTTTTTGCGAACTTTAGTTTCAGACACCAGTTTTCCCTCCCTCCGAAACAGACCGTCCAGAGCTATAACACGGTTTATCAAATTTCATTATATGTCAAACCAAAAGGCAGTGTCAACTTTAGATATCTACAACCCGAGAAGAAAGTTTCGTTCCCCCCAATACATGGATATGCAGATGATAAACAAGCTGTCCTCCGTCGGCATTAACATTGTTGACCAGTCGATAGCCTGACTCCGCAATTCCTTCTTCCTTTGCGATTTGACGAGCTACCGCGAACATCTCGGCTATGACCTCGTCATCTTCATCGGTAACATCATTCATCGTTGCGATATGCTTCTTAGGAATGATAAGAATATGTACAGGAGCAGCTGGCTGTATATCGTGGAATGCGAGAATTCTGTCATTCTCAAATACCTTCTTCGAAGGTATTGCACCCTCGATTAATTTACAGAAAATACAGTCCATAGGTTTCACCCCCTATTCGCTTTCCTTACCATATCATACCGAAATTTTAGCCGCTCGTCCAATCATTAAAGATAACCCGCAAAAACTTCGAAGGCACCCTTCCAAAAAAACGACAGAATCCATGCTGCTACTTCGAAATCTCAGCTGATTTTTCCTTCATAACAGCCTGCATCTGTTCAACAAGCTGAGCCCATTCAAGCCCGCTGGACAATCGAATAATTGCAATGCGGCTCTCCCCGATATTTGCATTAAAACCACTCATAATACCTGATATGGTTTCAAACGCACTTTTTAATCCCTGAATGTACGCTGCATCGGTTTCGTTCAGAGCACCATCATAGTGACCAATCGTTTGCAAGCCTTTAACGACATCAGTTACATAGGCTGAGGTAAGCTCTTTATTGATTTTTTCCGGCTCTGCATTCACGCTTGCTGCTTCTGCAGTAAATTCCACCAAAGCATGGCCGCTCGCAGCTGCTTGACCTGAAAGAAATGCAATGGCATACCGTTCGTCTAAAGTTTTACTTTGAAGCAAAGCATCCAGCTGCGGAAGCATTTTTTCTACATAATCTTTAGAACCAATCGCTGCTTCAAATATTTTTTGGCCTTTTACATAATTGTTTTCTTGTTTATTTTGTAAAAATTGCGAGTACAAAAAAACATTGCCGATTAAGCTGAATACAAGAATAACGAGAGTTATCGGCAGCGCGATAGAGCGTTTGCCCGTTTGCTGTGGTTCCAACTTCACAGCCTCCTTTTAGATTTGGTTTGTTCTCTTAAGGTGAACGGATTGACCCCCGTCAAAGAAAAAGACATGGCTCTCATCCACTTTTCTCCCGAGAACAGATTCGATTGCTTCGGCATACAGCTCCAGCTGGAAACGATGCCGCTCCGCTGCTTCTACCCATTGCTCCTTATAAATTCGATCCGTCTTATAATCGAGCAGTACGACGCCAGCAGCATCCTCGAACAAACAGTCTATTACCCCTTGAATCAATATCGGCTCATCTAGATCTGAATTCGGATAAACACGTTTAGCAGGGAACATGCAGCTGAACGGAACCTCTCTTCGCACCCAGTCAGCGTTTAACAACCGCTGTCCCAGCTCGCTTTGGAAAAAAGCTGCGACGTTCGGCAAATCGATTGCCTCCGATTGCTTTACTGTTAATAAACGCTGTTCAATCATATGATCAAGCGTTTGTTTAAGCATCGGTTCATCTATTTCCTCTGTGAGGGAGACAAGCTGCATAAGCAAATGATTAACAGAGCCCTTCTCAGCTGCTGTAAGCGACTTTTCCTCCATAAAGGCTGGACGTCGCAGTCGGAACGTATACGATGCTTCTGGAGCAGTTGCAGCTTCTTGAAGATGTGTATTCGCCTGATGCTGATTTAGCTCGTCCAATGGAACCGCATCCTCCTGCTCCTCCGAATACAGCCTCTTCATTTCCGTAACCGATGTTTTGGCAGCGAGTGCCGCAGCTTCTTGATGCGGATAATGCCATTCCAACCGCTCACGCAGCTCATCATCTGCTTCTACATGCTCAAGAAGCGAAAGTGAAGTAACCGCTTGAAGCCGATCTTCCTTGTCCTGGTCCTGCAGCTCCGTCTCTGACGCTGCTGCGGCTTCAGTGCCGAATATAGAAGCAGAAACAACACCAGCATGCCAGTTCGGAGCATTGTAGTCAGCCAGCTGACTGTCATTGATTTGCCTAGCCGCAAGCGGACCCAGCCAATCGATAAATGAGCGAGCGGCAGCAACCCGGAAATCAGACATTTTACCTGAAGCATCGACGGAAGAAAGCCATCGCTTAAGCTTGGCTTCGGCATCCGCTACAGTCGCGACGAGAAACATTTTTTCCTTTGGCCGGGTTAACGCAACATACAAAATACGCATTTCCTCTGCTAGCATTTCTTTACGCATGGCTCTTCGAATAGCCAAATAAGGAAGTGTAGGATAACTAATGCGAAGAGCAGGATCAACAAAACGAGGCCCGAAACCGAGCTCTTTGTGTTTCAAGAAGGCACTTCGCACATCCTGCTGATTGAACAGCTTGCCTAGACCTGCTACGAATACAACCGGAAATTCAAGCCCCTTGCTCTTATGAATGGACATGATGCGAACGACATCCTCTTGTTCGCCGAGCGCTCTTGCAGTACCCAAGTCGCCGCCGCTATCGCGCATACGTTCGATAAATCTTAGAAATCGAAACAAACCGCGGAACGAGGTCGCTTCATACTGCCGAGCCCGGTCATGCAGCGCACGCAAATTCGCTTGACGCTGCGTCCCTCCCGGCAAGCCGCCTACAAAATCGTAATACCCGGTCTCGCGGTAGATTTCCCATAGCAAATTAGCAAGCGAGCCCTGCCTTGCTTCCTCACGCCAGCGATCCAAGCTGTCCAAGAAAAGCGAAAGCTTCCTGCGCGTGTCCTCATCCATAAACAAATCGCCTGCTGCTTGAAGGACCGCATCATAATACGTTGATTTCGCAGATTGGATGCGTATTCTTGCAAGTTCCTCACCGTTTAATGCAAATAATGGCGATCGCAATGCAGCCGCAAGCGGAATATCCTGATACGGATTATCGATAACTCTTAACAAGGAAAGCATCGTCTCGACTTCCGTCGCTTCAAAATAGCCGCTGCTCAGCTCCGCATACGCAGGAATACCGCTTCCTTGCAGCTCCTCAATGATAATTGGCGCCCACTGCTGGGTCGCCCTTAACAAGATAACAACATCCCGCCATTGCATAGGTCGATTCTCACGCCGTTTGCCATCATAAACCTGGAATCCGCTGTCGATAAGAGATTGCAGCTGCTGAGCGATCCAGCGCGCCTCCAACTGCGCCGCCTTTAGCTCGGAAGCTGATTCGAGGAGCGTTCCATTTTCTCCTTGCTCGCCCTCACCCTGTCCCTCTGATGACTCTGAGTTATCGGCATCAGCTGTCTCTTCGTCATCTGCATCCGCTTTATTCAATACGGCAAACTCAACTTGACAACGATCGGCTGGCACTGGATCTGGGTAGGTAGCGCCACACACGAGTTCTGCTCGCTCATCGTAATCCATCTCGGCCACAGTCTCGCGCATGATGGCGCGGAAAACCGCATTCACGCCATCAACAACTTCCGATCGACTGCGAAAGTTGCGCGCCAAATCGATGCGCAGAGCGTCAGATTCCTCTGTTTCCGATCGCTTGTTCATCTCATGACGAGACAGATACGATTTATATTTTTGCAAAAACAGCTTCGGCTCAGCAAGGCGGAAGCCGTAAATGCTCTGCTTAACATCGCCAACCATAAACCGATTGCCAGCACCTGGCCGTTCAATTAACGAAACAATTGCTTCCTGCACCATATTCGTATCTTGATATTCATCAAGCAATATTTCATCGAATTGCTGCTGGAATTCAATCGCTGCAATCGAAGGCAGCATTTGTTCAGGTGTAGAAGACGGATCACGCAAAATTCGTAAGCAATAGTGCTCCAAATCGCCAAAATCGAGCATACCTTTCGCGCGTTTAGCCGCTTCATAGCCTTGACCAAATTCGATAACAAGCTCGGATAACGCCTTCATCAGTGGAGCAAGCTCCTGAAGCTCTTCCAAAAACTGCTCCGCAGATCTGCCAAATAACTCATCAGAAAGTGAAGTGATCAGCTTCTTTGCTTGATCGCGCAGCTCCTTCGCCTGCTCCTGAAGGGACTTGTCATATTCATCGCCGCGCATCGCCTTCAGCTTGCCGAATTCGATGGACTGAAAAGGCGCTATCCAACTTTCCCAGGGCATGGAATGTACCATCTCTGAGAGACTGCTAATGATTTGCAAATCATCATCAAAGGTAGCCGCATAAGGTGCTGGGCCAGCAGGTTGTCGCGTTAGCTCTAAGGCTTGATGCAGCAGCGAGCTCGCTCCTTCTAAAGCCATCTCAATGTCGCCTATTAAACTGACAACCCACGTACTGTTTTGCAGCGCTGCGACATCCTCGATATTAAAGGCATCTGCTGTTTGCCTAAGCCAATATTCAGGCCATGGATGGCTTTGCGCAAAGTCGAACAATTGTTGAACCAGCCGATACAAAGGCTCATCGCCGCGCTCACCGCCATAACGATCGGCAAGCCTTAGAAAAGCGCCGTTATCGCCAGCCCCTTCATATTTTTGCTCAAATAGCTGATCGAGAACGTCAAGGCGCATCAGCTCGCTTTCGGTCTCGTTTGCAATACGAAAGCCAGGATCAAGTCCGATTAACGGATAGTAACGCCTAATGACGTCCATACAAAACGAGTGTAGTGTCGTAATCGACGCTCTATTCATTAGGGCCAGTTGCCTTCGCAAATGCTCCGAATCGGGTTGCTTTTCCAATTCAAGCTCTAAAGCGTTTCGAATCCTATCCTTCATTTCCGCTGCAGCCGCCTTCGTAAAGGTTGCAACGAGCAGACGGTCAACATCGGCGTTCGCTGATATTTTACGGATGATTCGCTCAACGAGAACGGCTGTTTTACCAGAACCCGCTGCAGCAGCTACAAGGATGTTCGAGCCGCTTGTAACGATTGCATCCCATTGATCATCGGTCCATGTACTATTTTCCGGCTTGGGCGAATCCTTTGCAGTATGCATCATCCATTACTCCCCCTCTAGCTGCTGCCATATATGTTCCTTAGAAGGTTTGCTCAGCTTCCTATACTCATTTCCGTCGAACTGAGCATCAAACTGACAAACCGCTTTATAATCGCAATACTGACAAGGTGTTTTTGTTCCGATACGATAAGGCTCAATTGAAACATCACCCGACTGTATCGAGCTGCCAATTCGGCTGATTGTATTTCTGACAGAATGGCGAAGCACATCCCATTGCTCATTCGAGACGACCGAAGAGCTGCTATAAAAGCTTCCATCCCGCTTCAAAGCAACGGGCAGCAGCTCTGAATAGCCAGTGTCCAGCTCATCGTCCATCAGTCTAACGGTTTCCGAATCAGCCGTAACCAGTCCACGCATTTTGAATCGCTTTAAGAGCTGACCGTTTGCTTCAGCAGGGCTAATGCTGTTGGTCAGCGCCAGAATTGGATTATGCACATGAAAATAAAGTACACCGGCCGGAGAAGCAGGTCGACCAAGCCATGCCGATGCATGTGTAACCAGTACATCCAAATAAGTCAGCATCTGCAGGGAAAGCCCATGGGCAACTTCTTCAAGTCTAAGATGCGTCGAACTCGATTTGTAATCAAGCACGCGCAGCAGCAGACCTTCCTCCGTTTCTGCAGCATCAACACGGTCGATCCTGCCGATAATCTCTATCTCACCGCCAGCCTCAAGCGGAATGCGGAGTGCCGGCAGCTTCCCATCAGGGCCAAAATCGACCTCGGTGCCTACGGGATGGAATTGCGCCCTTCGCGCATGTTCACCCAGCATAAGCGCTGCTTGGCCAACAATTTCCTTCAGCTTGCGAGCGATATATTGAAAACGACTGCTGCTTAACAAGATTTGGGATTGCAGCTTAGGAACCAAATCATCGACCGTTTGCGAGACGACCGCCTTAAGCTCCGCTTCCGATGTTTTTCCCCAGCGTCCTCCAAAGCTCGTCGCCACCTTACTTAGAGCAGCGTGAAACAATTGACCAACATCAGGGGCATCCAGCCGGTAAAGCTTTCTTTCCCTCAGCTTTAGGCCGTGTATGGCAAAATGCTGAAATGGACACGATACGAACCGTTCCATGCGAGATACGCTAACTTGCAGCCTCGCTCCATAAAGCTCTCGCGCTGTATCCTTAGAAAGGAACTGCTCTTGGTTCTCATAAGTTAAGGAGCTTGTCAGCAACTGAAGCTTCTGCTGCCACTCCGGTCGAACCGCGTACCAATTGTATAGATCCCACCAGAAAGGCGCAATATCTGCTCCCTGCTGCCATTTCCGAATAGCTCCGATCAAATAGGACATCGTACGCTGCGGCTGCGATACGAACTTTCTTTGCTCGGACAATGGCAAGCTTGGCGATGGCTCTGCCGCGATACTTTGAACGGCTATGCCCGGGAACAACTGACGGACATGCCTTACAATCTCCGAAGGCAGCAAGCTTTTCCCTTCCTCGTCGGCTTGTGCCCAGCTAAGCCATAAATGCTTGCTTGGCGTGGTCAATGCGTTATATATCATAAATCGCTCATCAAGCAGGCGCCTGCGCACACCTGGGGCCATTACGATTCCAGCATCAGCCAAACGTTCCCGCTCCGATTCGGTGAGAATGCCGTCTTCTTTCACACGCATTGGCATGATGCCATCATTTGCGCCCAATACATAACATACATGTATATGCCCCGACCTTGTTCGATCCATGCTGCCGATCAATACTTGATCCAGCGCTGGCGGTACCGCAGCAAGCTTCAAGCTGTCAAGCCCCGCCTCAATCATGCCGGCGAACAATTCTGGTGTTACGGTCTGTTTTCCAGCCAGTTCAACTAATTGATCCAAAAGCTGCATGACACTGTCCCAAAGCTGCTTATGGCTTCTTGCTCTTTGTGTTTTTCCGGCCCCAGTATCTTGAATGCTCCAGCGCTCGAGCTTGTCTGCTGCTTCGGATTCATCTAACAAACGATATAATGCCTCGCACATCCCTTGAACATTTTCGGCCTTGTTCAGTGCATCAGAGAAGCGGCGAAGAGGAGGAACAACAACCTCTCTGGCAGCAAGTACGATATTGAATTCACGCTGCGCCTTCTCGCTGATTTTGGTCTCTATATCCTCGTCATCATCAAGCGAAACAGGAACTAACGGATGCCACCGCTTATGGTCAAGCCATTTCCAACCATCAATGCCTGCAGCGAGCGCATAGTTTTCCAGCATATCGAACCAATCTCTAGGCAGACTTCTGTCAACCTTGAACAACATCTCCGTCTTAATGCAGCGGAACACCGCATCGTATCGCCATCCAAACAAGACGGTTTCAAGCGCAGACCGAATAAACTCAATCAATGGATGATGGACGGCCTTCTCCTTCTGATCGACAAAATAAGGAATGCCGTAATCAGCAAAGACTAGTCCGATATAGTCGGTATAATCCTCCGCATTTCGTACCATAACCGCAATATCCCGCCAGCGCAGCCCTTCTTTACGTGCTCTGCGAACAATATCGCGTGCAACGGCCTCAACCTCGGCACGTCGATTCGCAGCGGCATGCAGCGATAAGCCGCAGCGTGCATCTTCTGCGTCCAATATCGTTTTGTCAGCGATAAGCATCGGTATTCTCTCGCTATAATGCTTCTCAAGATGAGCAAGCATTGGACTGCTTTTAAACCGAACAGGAGGAATTTCATCTAGTAATATGGGAGAATCGACCTCAACCTCATATTGAGCAGCCAGCTCCATCAGCTTATTGTAGGTTTCGGCTGTTGGATGAAACAGATCCAGTTCATGCGGCAGCTCGCCTATTCCATAAGTTCTATTTAGTGTAAGTGTGACCGTCACCTGAGCGGATGAACCGATCAACGTTCCTAGCGCTTCATATTCCGTTGGCGTAAATCCATAAAATCCATCCACCCATATATGCGCGCCGTTCATAGCAGAGGCATTAGCAAAACCATTTTGCAAATAACGCAAATAATCCTCGGCGTCTATGTACATGCCCTCGAGTTCCTGCTCCATCTGACTATAAATGAGCTGCAAATCATGCAGCTTGCGCTTTAGCAATGTTGATTGGCCTGCTTCTGCCTTAGAAGCGTCCTGCTTGTCCTGTAAGAGCTCGGAATCTATTCCATACCTTTTCCACTCTGTTAGAAGCTCTGCAAGCCTATCGATGAATCCAGGCTGTTCCGCACCGTTTTGAAACAGCTCAAGCTGCTTTCCTAGCCGATGTACGATCTTGTAGAGAAGCATATGTTTCCCCGTATCGTTAATCGGAACGAGCGCCGTTCCGCCCGTCTCCTGCATGACCCGAAAGGCAAGGCGCCGAAAGCTAAGCGCCTGTGCCCTGATCGTCCCGTTTAATTCACCGCTCTGCAGCAGCGCATATTCGGTTTGAAAAGTAGCCTGTTCCGGTACGAGCATGACGAGCGGCGGTCCGTCCGGTTGATCGCGCAGCTGCTTTCTTATTTCATTCAAGCAATAGGATGTTTTTCCGGCTCCCGAACGCCCGATGACAAAGCGAAGCGACATGTGCAACTCTCCCGTCTATTCGTTTAAATCAATTATTTGCTTCGTACTTCAAATATTGCGAATTTCAAGTAATGTCCTTCATTCACGCCGAGCAGCTGAGGATGATCCTTGCCTGCCGCGCGCCATTCAACCAAACGAAGAAGCTTGCCTGCATCTACAGCCGCTTCTTGGATCGTTTCCAGAAACAGCTCAGGACGCATATGATACGAGCAGCTTGCCGTAACTAAATATCCGCCTTCATTCACAAGCTTTAAGCCTTGTAAATTGATATCTTTGTAGCCGCGGCATGCGCCTGCTACTGCGCTCTTCGTTTTTGCAAATGCCGGCGGATCAAGAATAACAACATCCCAGGTCCGCCCCGCTCCGCCTTCCATCTTCTTAGACGTATCTACGCCGCCAAGAGCGCGCTGTTTTCTCTCGTCGAGCCCTTTCACTTGAACGCGCAAATAATCGAAAGCGTCTGCGACAACAAACTCGACCCGATCGGAGTACCCGTTGCGCTCAACGTTGCGCTTTGCGGTTTCGATGGCGTGCTCCGAAACATCCAAGCATGTTACTTTCTTGGCGCCATATTTGCAAGCATGCAGTGTGAAGCTTCCTGTATGGGCAAAACATTCAAGCACCGATGCGCCATCCCAGAAAGGAAAAGTGACCACTTTGCCATTCGCGTTCACCGGCACTAAATCGGATGTACCAGATGATTTACTTACAACGCTTGCCTCGGTTGGAATAGAGCCTGATTCCAGTGCTTCACGCTCTACGAGATGAATACCGCTCCGGCCTCCCCAGCCTTTCATAAGCGGAGCAATGGCAGCACGGTTTTCACGTTGATCGAAGAAATAGCCTGTTTTCTGGCCTTCAACAATATCAACCTCAAGCTTCAAGCCATTTTCCTCAATTTCAATAATGGATGGGCAATCGCCGTAAAGCACGCCCGTCCGCTCTTCCAATCCTTCAAGCACTCGAACACCTACATCACTGCGCTCATAGATGCCGACAGGCTGAAATACGTCAATCAACGCCTCAATCAGCGCTTCTCTTCTTACATCCATCCCAAGAGTCAAAAGCTGAAGCACCAGCACATTGTTGAAACGGTCAACAACAAGCCCAGGAAGAAAATCCGCTTCCCCGTAAACTAAGCGGCAATCGGCATCCGCAACGAAGCGACGGCGATGCTCTTGACACTGACGAAGGCGATCACGGAAAAAGCTTGCATCCATCGCAGCGATTGGCGTATGTGCAACGATTCTTACTGTAATTTGTGATTTTGGATTCCAATAGCCTGTTGCTAAATAACGTCCTTGATGGTTAACAACATCAACCAAATCGCCCGGCTCTGCATCGCCTTCCAAACGATCAATTTCTGTCGCATAGACCCAAGGATGTCCTTGCTCCAGCCTCTTTTTCCTTGCTTTTAGAAGAAATATTTTTGGATTGCTCACGTTTATCTCGCTTCCCCTCATTGGACTTGCTAGTCATGCTTGTCTTGCTTGCAGCATATGTATATTTACGAATCAAAACTTGAAATAAATAATAAGGAGTCCAAACCATGGTTCAGACTATACTCATTCCAATGCTGCTTGGGTTTTCTGTTTTCATGTGCGGCATGAAGCTGATGGAGCTGGCGCTGCATCGATTAGCCGGTCCGTATTTGACCGGAATCCTAAAACGATCAACCGCAACCCCGATTCACGGGCTAGCAATCGGAACGGTCACAACTGCTTTTCTTCAAAGCAGCACAGCCGTAACGGTTATTGCCATTGGAATGGTCAATGCCGGCTTGCTTACATTCCCGCGTACACTAGGCATAATACTCGGTACGAATATTGGCACCTGCATAACGACAGAGCTAATTGGTCTAAATTTAAATAAACTTGCCGTCCCCTTGCTCATCCTCTCCATCGGAATGTGGCTGGCAACGGCTTTACTAGGAGAATTACGTCTGTTTCCTGCTGTTCGGAACGCGCGCTGGCTTCCAGCAGTTCGTTCGACCTCTGTCGTTCTGTGCGGCTTCGCTCTGCTCCTTACTGGGATGACGATGATGCAAGGCGTAGGCTCTGCCGTCCAAGACAGCCCCATGTTCAGCTGGTTTCTTGGAAAAGCAAATGAGAGCTTATGGTGGGGGCTCGCAGCGGGTGCGCTTCTTACAGCTGCTGTTCATAGCAGCGCAGCCGTTATTGGTATCATTATGGGTTTCGTATCTATAGGCGCGATGCCTATTGAACTTGGTATCGCCGTCGTTCTCGGCGCAAACATCGGGACTTGTGCGACAGCATTGTTAGCCTCTATAGGTGGGACTAAGGCAGGGCAGTATGTGGCATGGTCGCATGTCATCTTAAACGCTGGAGGCGCATTGCTGTTTATGCCGTTCATCGGCGAGCTTGCGACGATATCGGAATGGATATCCTCGTCTGCAGCAGGGCAAATCGCTCATACGCAAACAATTTTCAATATTCTAAGCTCATTGATCGCTCTGCCATTTTGTTATCTGCCCACATTTAGGCGCCTTGATCCCGTAACTTAACACTAATCCGTTTGCAAACCCAGCAGCTGGAATGCTCCTGCAACGATCCGATGATTGTTATCGTATCCGGATTGCTTTTGACGTCTCCACGCTTCTCCAGGTTCAAACCAATCGACGCCGCGGATCTCTTCTACTTGCGCATGCAGAGATCCTCCAACTGCCTCAACTAAATAATAATGAACCTCTTTATCGACCATCCCGAAGGCTTCATGCTCATATTTATATTTAATTTGATCAATCGGAGCGATGATCACCCCTTCAAGACCCGTTTCTTCGACGATTTCACGCAAAGCGGTTTGTTCAATCGTTTCGCCGGGCTCCATTTTTCCTTTTGGCAGCGAAACTTTTCCGTAACGATCCTGAATGAGCTGGATTTGCAGCTTTCCTTCCTCGGTGCGGCGATAAACGACACCACCTGCTGAAATTTCCTTCATGTCCGTTTCCCCCTTGCAGCATTAAACAGATTGTATATGCAGCAAAGGATTCCTCCATCTTTTCCACATAAGGAATCGATAAGCAAAGGAATCCCCGCATTTTGTCAAGCTATAGCTAGGCTCTTATCGCTTCCGGACGCTCCAGCACGAAGGTGTGCTGCTCCATGCTGCTCGCTGCGGCAGGATGATCTTCCATCACACGAACAAGCTTGGCGCGGCATTCGTTGACGCCTGCTTCCGTGATTTTCACTCGGCAAAGCTTGCCGATCAGCGATTCTGTGCCGTCGAATACGACCTGGATATAGTTATCCGTATAACCCATAACAAGTCCAATACCCGGGGCACCCTTGTAATCGCGCTCTGGGATTACATCGAGAACATGGCCAACATACTGCTCTGCGTACGCAAGCTGCATTTTCTCAGACAAATCAATTAGCTTATGCACGCGCTCATTTTTCACTTCTTCATCCACTTGCTCGTCCATTCGAGCAGCAGGCGTACCTGTGCGTTTCGAATAAGGGAACACATGCATTTCAGCAAATTTCAAATCTTCCATGAAGCGGAAGCCCTCTTCGAACATTTCTTCCGTTTCTCCAGGGAAACCGACAATAACATCCGTTGTAATGGCAACGCCAGGCATTGCCTCGTGCAATCTTTTAATTTTTGCAGCGAATTCTGCAGTCGTATATTTACGGCGCATCCGCTTTAATACGGAGTCTTCACCTGCTTGGAGTGGAATATGCAGATGCCGGCACATTTTGCTTGAACGGTTCAACACATCAATCATCGCATCGTCGATTTGACTTGCTTCGATCGAACTAATTCGAATGCGCTCTAGTCCCTCTACCTTGTCCAAGTCCCATAGCAGACTTGTTAGATTGTAATTTTCCATATCATCGCCATAGCCGCCAGTGTGAATACCCGTCAGCACAATTTCCTTGTAGCCGGATGCAACGAGCTGTCTAGCTTGCTCTAGCACGCTTTCTGAAGCACGGCTGCGAGATAAACCGCGTGACCATGGAATAATACAAAACGTACAGAAGTTGTTGCAGCCCTCTTGAATTTTCAAGAATGCACGCGTCCGCTCCGAGAAGTCCGGTACATTCAGTTCCTCGAAATCACGAGTCTTCATGATGTTGCGGACGGCGTTAACCGGCTGACGATCATCGTGAATTTGATTCACGAACGTCATAATTTTCTCCCGGTCCTGTGTCCCGATGACTAGATCGACGCCTTCAATAGCCATAATCTCTGCTGGAGAGGTCTGAGCGTAACAGCCCGTGACCGCAATGACAGCATCGGGATTGCGACGAACAGCCCGTCTAATAATTTGACGGCTCTTCTTGTCTCCCGTATTGGTTACCGTACATGTATTAATTAAGTAAACATCAGCAGTCGATTCGAAATCGACCTGTTCATAACCTTCGTTTTTAAAAAGCTGCCATATCGCTTCTGTATCATAGAAGTTTACTTTGCAGCCCAGCGTATAAAATGCGACTGTTGGCATAGTTGTTACGCTCCTCCCATTTCTCCGGATTCATATAATAAGCAGGTTAATCCTACGATGCCCGCTGTTTCCGTTCGTAATATTCTTCTGCCTAGTCCAACCAGCACAGCACCAGCTGCTTCTGCCTCGTCCGCTTCACGATCCGTGAAGCCGCCCTCAGAACCAATAATGAGCAGCACTTTCGGCGAGCTCACTTCGCCTGCTTGTTCGGTCCATTCATTAATCGCTGTGCGAACGCCTCTGCCATGGGCAAGATGTCCTTCACGCTCATAACAAAATAAAACCAAATCGTAATTGGACATAGACTTTATGAGCTCACGCCAGCTATGCAGCGGCTCAATCGCCGGAACACGGTTGCGATGTGCCTGCTCTGCCGCTTCCTTCGCAATTTTACTCCATCGCTCTATGCGCTTTGCTTCCTTCTTTGCATCATATTGAACGACCATGCGCTCGGACTGAAAGGGAACAAATGCATAAGCACCGATCTCTGTTCCTTTCTGTATCACAAGCTCCATTTTGTCGCCCTTAGGCAAGCTCTGAGCGAGCGTTATTGCCCATTTCGGCTCACTATCATTGCCTAGCATCTCAACAATTTCTGCGGTTACGAGTGTTGCAGATGCTTCAAGCACAGCGACAAGCGCCGTGCGCGACTCCCCATCGCTGACAATAAACTTATTGCCTGGCTTCGTGCGCATAACCCTTGCGGCGTGATGCGCATCGTCGCCGATTAGGCGGATTTCAGAGTCGCTAAATTGCTCCGCCGCTATGAAATATCGTTGCATGATCTTTTTCCAACCACCCTTAAACAAATTCCATCCTTCATAATAACATGTTTGTCTTCACTAAATCTATCAGAAACCGTTGCCAGCAGCCTGCGAACGGCCGCCTAGCCTCTATAAGAAAATCTGGTAAACCCACGCAAACGTATTGTTCATTAAATCTGCGCCTAACCCAAGTACAGGATCAAGTGTTACTTTACGAAGCGGCGGAATAAATACGATTAATAAAAAGATAAACATTCCCCACTGCACATTTTGATCCATTTTGTAACGAAGCTTTAGCGGCAACAGATCTGCGATGATCCGGTAGCCGTCAAGCGGAGGAAGCGGAATAAGGTTAAAAATAAACAACAAATAATTATACCAAATAAAATAATCAAAAAATCGATGTACAGCTGCATCCACACCGACAGATGCTCCGCTTAAAATATCTGAAGCCAAAATCGCAACATAAATAAAAATGCTTATCGTACCCATGAGCAAATTGCTTAACGGTCCTACTGCGGTCACTACAATGCTCATCATTCTCGGACTTTTGAATTTGCTTGGATTTACCGGTACGGGCTTCGCCCATCCAAATCCGGCAATGAGAATCAACAGCGTCCCTAGTACATCCAGATGCACACGCGGGTTTAGGGTTACACGTCCAGCATTATAAGCAGTATCATCACCAAATTTATAAGCGCTGTAAGCATGAGCGAACTCATGCACGGTAAATGCAATAATTAAAGCCAATACGATAAATGGCAAATCCTCCAGCGGAAATCGCAAAAAGCTTTGCAAGTCCATTAAATCACCTGTGGCTTTCTCGCTACGATTGCGATCCAATCCTCATCGCGGCGCTTCTCAATAATTTCAAATCCATGACGAATTAATCCTTCTTCTACATCGGTTTCTTTATTTTTGTAAATGCCGGAAGCAATATAAATTCCGTTTGGTTTTAATGCCGCAAATACATCGTCCACAAACATCAGGATGATTTCTGCCAAAATATTAGCAACAACAAGATCTACGGGCACGGTAACTCTAAAAGCGCCATTCGCAGCTGCTTGTTCTCCTCCAGCAGATTCTTCCTTAATTACACCAAGCAAATCGCTAAGCCGCACTTCAACTTTCTCCGAAAGATTGTTTAGCGACACGTTCTCTTTGGCACTGGAAACAGCAACGGGATCAAGGTCAACCGCAAGTACGCTCTTCGCGCCTAGCAGACAAGCTCCAATAGCGAGTATTCCCGATCCTGTGCCGACATCAATGACTTCTTCTCCGCCGCGAATGACAGACTCGAGCGTTTGCAGACACAATGAGGTGGTAGGGTGTGTCCCTGTTCCAAAAGCCATTCCTGGATCCAGCTCGATTATGCGCTCATCCGGACCTGCTTCATACTCTTCCCAAGTTGGTTTAATCGTTAACTTATCTGAAATGCGAATCGGCTTGAAATATTGCTTCCATGCAGTCGCCCAATCCTCATCATCTACAGTTGCAACGATATATTCTACAGTTCCGGGATCAATATCAAATTCACGAAGCTCTTCGACACGAGGTCTAATCGCTGCAACTAGCGCATCGGTATCGGTGTCTTCTCCAAAATAGCCCTTGATGATCGCTTGGCCTTCTGGAATATCGTTAAGCGGCGTTTCGTACCATTGTCCAAATGATGTATCACGCTGTTTGCTGAGTGTACCCGATTCTTCAATGGATACGCCTCCTGCTCCCATCTCATGCAAAAAGTTGGATATCATCTCTTGCGCCTCTTCAGTTGTTGAAATTGTAAGTTCAAACCATTTCATATGTAATATCCTCCAATGCCAATCGTAAACGGCTATCGCCGACCGCGGTCGACTAGACAAACGTTTCGCTTTAAAAACCTAACATCTATTGTACACCAGAGTAGTGCCTTTGCACAAAAAAATGACACAAGAGACCGACTGCTGTATTTATGCTACAATCGTTACGGAATCTGGAAGAGGATAATTACAAATCCAGCAAGCTTTTTATCGTCGGGAGGTTTACTGCAATTATGTCACCTAGAAATATTGAAAAAGATCAGAAGCTGCGTGATGAGCGGCAGCGCCAAATACTAGAAGCAGCTATGCATGTGATAGCACGGCGAGGATTGCCAGCAACCAAGATAGCTGATATTGCTGCAACGGCCGGCATTAGCGTTGGCAACGTTTATAAATATTTTCGCTCAAAAGAGGACATATTCCAAGCGCTGGTAGAAAGCGGCCAAAAAGAATACAGAGAGTTCGTTGAGCAGGCGCAGCAAATGCCGGTTATTCACTGCGGTTCGAATGCATAGCAAGTACAGCGAATGGCGTGACATTCTCGTCCAATCGCTGCGCCTTGCGCAGTTGGAGCTTCTAGAAGCTGCTCATATTTAATGGTCTAACGAATGAAAGGGACTGAAGGCTATACTAGCCCGCAGTCCCTTTTTATGTTTAAGTAATAATTGTATTTGCGTTGCCGCCCATTTGTTTAATAAGATGAAGCGCGCGTTCGGCGACTTCATCATCTACGGTTGCCGTCAGCAATCCGCTGTCAATCAACCCGTTCACTTCAATTGCACGCAGCGCTTGAAGCTTCCGCATCGTCTCCTGAGCAGCACCCTCACCCTCGAAGGTCGCTTGGATTTCAATATGGCTCATTATGCCTGCTCGTTGCGCTCATCGGCTGCAGCTGCACGCTGAGCAGCTTTGCGATCCGCTTCGTCTGCAAGCTCTTCAGAAAATTCCACATCTTCGTTTTCGCCTACAGGCAGATTGCCAAAGTTTGTTTTCTCCAAGCTGTTATTGTTGTTGTTATTGTCTGTCATCGTATTAGTTCCCTCCGGTTGTGTGTTGATGTATGGTTTTCCTACCCGAATAGAGTATGTTTATCCACCGTTTTCTATACAGCCGCGGGAAAAAAAAAAAAAAAAAAGACGTGCCGGGTTATTCACCGCGGAACGCCTTTTTCATTTTTTCGAATATAGATTCATGATGTTCTTGATCATTCGATACGGAATCACCGCTTAGCCCGCCAAATTGACGAAGCAGATCCTTCTGATCATCCGTCAAGCTCGTTGGTGTTACGATAGTAACCTTCACATGCTGATCGCCTTGACCGTATCCACGAAGCTTAGGAACACCTTTGCCTTTGAGTCTGAAGTAAGTGCCTGTTTGTGTGCCAGCTGGCACCTTGAGCTTCACTTTCTCCGTTAACGTAGGAATCTCAATTTCATCGCCAAGTGCTGCTTGCACGAATGTAAGCGGAACTTCGCAATAAATATCATCGCCTTCACGTTCGAAAAACTCATGCGGCTTCACACGGATAACAATATACAAGTCGCCCGCAGGACCGCCGCGAAGACCGCCCTCACCCTCGCCAGACATACGGATTTGAGCTCCGTCATCTACGCCGGCTGGAATACGGATGTTGATTTTGCGTTGACGCTTCACTTTACCCGCGCCATGGCAAGTTGTACATTTATCTTTGATTACGCGGCCTGTGCCGCTGCAATTCGTACAAGCACGACGGTTGACCATACGGCCAAATGGCGTATTTTGAACAACTTCCTGCTGTCCGCTGCCTTTACAAACCGAACAGCTCTCAGGCTTCGTGCCCGGCTTAGCTCCATCGCCATGACAGGTATCGCAAGTTTCTGTTCTAGGAATCGTAATCTCGGTTTCTTTGCCGAATACTGCTTCCTTAAACTCAACTGTCATTGTATATTGCAGGTCGTTTCCGCGCTGCGGTGCATTCGGATCACGACGGCCGCCTCCGCCGCCAAAAAACATGTCGAAAATATCGCCGAAGCCTCCGCCGAAATCAGCGCCGCCTCCGCCGCCCATACCTTGGTTTGGATCAACATGGCCGAACCGGTCATACGTTGAACGTTTTCCATCGTCACTTAGTACATCGTACGCTTCTTTAACTTCCTTGAACTTCGTCTCTGCATCTGCAGCCTTATTTACATCGGGATGATATTGACGTGCTAGCTGACGGTATGATTTTTTAATATCGTCTGCTGAAGCATCCTTGCCAACACCAAGAACCTCATAATAATCACGTTTGCTTGCCACCTGTTCTCACCTCCGCTATAAATCCTATAATTCCTCTATAAGCACGAAAGGAGGTCAAAGCCAGGTAGCGCCTGTCTTTGACCTCTCGCTCGCTACACTTTATTTATTATCGTCAACCACTTCATAGTCAGCGTCTACTACATTGTCTTTGCCTTTTGCAGCGCCGCCAGCTTCTGGGCCTATACCTTCAGCTGCTTGTGAAGCTTGCTCATAAAGCTTAACTGAAAGCTGTTGAACGATTTCAGTCAGCTCTTCAGCTGCTGCATTGATTTGCTCAAGATCGTCTGTTGCAAGTGCTGCAACTACTTTCTCTTTTGCAGCGTTAGCTTTTTCGATTTCAGCAGCATCAACTTTATCGCCAAGATCTTTAATTGTTTTGTCAACGGAGTAAACCAATTGGTCAGCGCTGTTTTTCGCTTCAACAAGGTCGCGACGTTTGCGATCTTCTTCAGCGTTAAGCTCAGCGTCTTTCATCATTTGGTTGATTTCATCATCGCTTAGGCCGCTTGAAGATGTAATCGTAATTTTTTGGCTCTTGCCTGTTCCTTTGTCAAGAGCAGAAACGTTTACGATACCGTTCGCATCGATGTCGAAAGTAACTTCGATTTGCGGAACGCCGCGTGGTGCAAGAGGAATATCGTTCAATGTGAAACGACCAAGCGTTTTGTTGCCTGCCGCCATCGAGCGCTCACCTTGCAAGACGTGAATTTCTACGCCTGGTTGATTGTCTGCATATGTGGAGTACACTTGCGATTTGCTTGTAGGAATCGTAGTGTTGCGATCGATCATCTTAGTGAACACGCCGCCAGCTGTTTCAATACCAAGCGACAATGGAGTAACGTCAAGCAATACAACGTCTTTCACATCGCCAGTCAATACGCCCGCTTGTACAGCTGCGCCAAGAGCTACAACCTCATCCGGGTTAACACCTTTATGCGGTTCTTTGCCAATCAATTTTTTAACTGCTTCTTGTACCGCTGGAATACGAGTCGATCCGCCCACGAGTACAACTTTATCGATATCGCTTGGGGACATTCCTGCATCGCTAAGCGCTTGACGAGTAGGTCCAAGCGTACGCTCTACAAGGGAAGCTGCAAGCTCTTCAAATTTCGCGCGAGTAAGGCTAAGCTCCAAATGCTGAGGAACGCCGTCAACCATTGTAATGAACGGAAGAGAGATAGCTGAAGTCAATACGCCGGAAAGTTCTTTTTTCGCTTTCTCAGCAGCATCTTTCAAACGTTGAACAGCTGATTTATCTTTGGAAAGATCAATGCCTTGCTCTTTCTTGAATTCAGCAACAAGGTGATCGATGACAACTTGGTCAAAGTCATCTCCGCCTAGTTTGTTGTCGCCGCTTGTCGCTTTAACTTCGAAGAAGCCATCGCCAAGCTCAAGAATGGAAACGTCAAATGTACCGCCGCCAAGGTCATAAACAAGAATCGTTTGATCTTCTGTTTTCTCAAGGCCGTATGCCAGTGCTGCAGCTGTTGGCTCGTTGACAATACGAAGAACTTCAAGACCAGCAATTTTACCAGCATCTTTAGTCGCTTGACGTTGGCTGTCATTGAAATAAGCAGGAACCGTAATAACGGCTTGCGTTACCGTTTGACCCAAGTAAGCTTCAGCATCAGCTTTCAATTTTTGCAAAATGATTGCAGAAATCTCTTGTGGTGTGTAATCTTTATCGTCAATTTTTTCTTTGTGGTTCGTACCAATGTGGCGTTTAATAGAGCTGATTGTACGATCAGGGTTTGTGATCGCTTGACGTTTTGCTGTTTCACCAACAACACGCTCGCCATCTTTCTTGAAACCTACTACGGAAGGAGTTGTGCGGTTGCCTTCCGGGTTAGGAATAACAACTGCTTCTCCGCCCTCCATTACTGCTACGCAAGAGTTTGTTGTACCAAGGTCAATACCAATTACTTTACTCATAGCTATAGTTCCTCCTACAATTTTTATATTTTATCCTAATAACAGCTTGCTTTGTCTCATTTATCGAGAAAAAGTTTTACCGTTTAACTGCTTACTTTAACCATCGCTGGACGCAATACCTTGTCTTTCAAGATATAGCCCTTCTGAACTTCCTCAACAATGATACCCTCTTCATACTCATCGGAATCTACTGTCATAATCGCTTGATGGAATTCAGGGTTAAAAGGCTCGCCAACTACGTTCATAGCTTTAAGGCCTTCCTGCTCAAGTGTTGACTCGAGCTGACGGAAAATCATGTCTACACCCTTCGCAAGTGATTCAAAATCACCGTTAACGGATGCGGCTGCTACAGCGCGCTCAAAATTATCTACAACCGGAAGCAGTTGACCGATCAGCTTCATCGATGCGTACTGTCCGAGTTCTTCTTTTTCTTTCATTGTACGACGGCGGAAGTTATCGAAATCCGCTTGTGCGCGCAAGAAGCGCTGCTCTTTCTCCTCAGCCAGCTTCACAAGCTCCGCATAACGCGAATCTTCTTCCACAACCTCGTTTACAGTATCCTCGCTTGCTTGATCTGATTGCTCAGCAGATACCACTTCTTCTACAGCCTCGGCTGCCTCATTATGTTGTTCTTTCGTACTCATGCAATCACCTCCTAAAAAAGTTTACGAAGTAAACTTGGCAAAATATCATTAATTACTTGTACCAGCGGCCAAGAAGAACCGCCATATCCTTGGATATAATATCCAATAAGCTAATGACTTTGCCGTATTCCATTCGCGTTGGTCCTAGAATGCCGATCGTTCCCAGCGATTGGCCATCAATGGCATAGGTTGCTGTGATAAGACTGCAATCGCTAATTGCCTTATGGTCATTTTCTGTCCCGATACGTACTTGTATACCTGACGGAAGGCCGGAAAACATTTTCATTATGGCTGGTGTCTCATCAAGCAAATCCAAAATCGTTTTTACTTTGTCTACATCCTTGAATTCAGGCTGTGTCAGCATATTGGTTGTTCCACCTAAGAAGATTCGGTGCTCATCCTCATTCTGCAATGCATGATCCAGTACCTGCAGCAGCTGTTCATAATGATCAACATGCCTTTCAAGCTCTTGCCCAACTTCAGTGTAAAGCTTCGACCTTAGACGAATCAGCGGAACGCCAACCAATCTTGTGTTTAAAATGTTAACGACCTTTTCCATATCGTCCATTTTCAGGCCGTCAGGAATTGAAATCGTCCGATTTTCAACATGTCCAGTGTTCGTCACAATAATAGCAACGGCTGATGTTTGATCAAGCGGCACAAGGCCAAAATGCTTAAGCGATGTGCTGAACATTTCAGGTCCAAGCAAAATAGATGTGTAATTGGTTAAATTGGAGAGAATCATCGCCGTTTGTTGAATAACCTGCTCCATTTGATTCATTTTGTCCGTTACGAACGAGCGAACCACACCAATGTCTTTCTCATCTACTTCGCTAAGCTTTATTAAATGGTCGACATAATAACGGTAACCTTTCGTTGATGGAACACGCCCTGCTGACGTGTGCGGCTGCTCTAAGAAGCCTAGCTCCTCCAAATCCGCCATTTCATTGCGAATGGTTGCCGGACTAAAGCCAACGTCGCCGCGCTTCGAAATACTGCGTGAGCCTACTGGTTCAGCCGAGCGAATATAATCATCCACAATTGCATGTAAAATCATCCGTTGTCTCTCCGTCAGCATTCGAATTCCCCCTACGTAAATGTCAAATCCGTTATTTCGATGTACCTTCGTTAGCACTCAATCCGATCGAGTGCTAATCATTACTACAAAAATACCAAACCAGCTTGTCGATTGTCAAGTCAGTTCGGCATTTTTCATGCGCCTAATTCAATTTAAACATCTAATAAACGATTTAATCACCCAAGGAAACTCCGCAGTGGCTTAAAGAAAAGCCGCTGTGCCAGCAATATATGTTGGCGCAGCGGCTTATTCTACAAACAATTACACTTTATGAACTCTTCCTGCTTCATCTGTTGCAAACTTTTCTCTTCTCACGCGATTTTCACCTTGGTATAGCTCTACAATACGATAAGGTGAAACGGAGTCATCTATAATAACTTTCCAGCCATTTGTATTTAGCAAAGCGAACAGTTCATCGTAACCCATTGCTTTAAAACCATAAAACCCGCTAAATCCTGCCCATTTCTTCAAAAGCACTGTCGTTACATGCTTTAGCTTATCCTCTACTGCTACGATTTGATCTTTTTTTTGGCTCATTTTTATTTCTCCTCTATATGACAATAAACATCTACCTTGACTATATACCAAAACGCGCAGCATTACTATCAACGAGTTCGGACAAACTAACATATTAGTTGAATGAAACAAAAAAACCACTTTCCCAATAGTCCTAATGCAAGCGCTAAAGGAGAGTGGTTTATTTTCAATAAAGAAGATGCGTTCGGAAAATGTGCTTTAATTCAGCATTCTCAGTACAGCTATTTCATCGCAAGCAAGCTGCTTTGGACAGTTGATGCAATCTTTCCAAACCTTTTCCGGGAAAATTTCCTTATCAACGACCTTGAAGCCATTTTTCTCAAAAAAGGACACGGCATAAGTTAAAGCCATCACCTTCGGAATTTGCTGCTCTCTAGCCTGCTCGATCAACGCTTCTACCAGCTTGCTGCCGATCCCTACGCCCTTGTAGCCATCCGACATGCCAAGCGAGCGAATCTCAACCAATTCTTTCCCTAGCCGCAGCAGTGAACCGCAGCCGACAACTTCTTCCCCAATTTCCGCGACGACGAATGTATCTATCATATATTCGAGCGCTTCCCGAGTGCGAGGCAGCATAATGCCTTGCTCTGCATAACCTTTAATTAATTCAAACAATGTCTCGATATCATTAGACGTTGCTTTTCGACATACGACCTGTACTGCCTGCATTTGTGCATTCGCCTCCACCCGGTGCAAGATCAAAATCAATATGAATAAATATACACCACAACGAATTTTTTCTCAAGAGTATTTTAGCCGTTATATCCGATAAAAGCACCAAAAACTTCGTTCCCGAGAAGCACACCTTTGTCAGTCAACCGATAAATGATATCGTCTTCTGTTTGCTCAGCTTCCAGCAGGCCATCCTTCATTAATTTATGAATAACATCACCGAACTTGTCCTCCAGCTTCTGGCCTTCAAATTGGTTCGAGAAGCGTGATGCCGGAACTCCGCTTAGCAGCCTGAGCCCAACCATCATTAAATCCTCCATCGCTTCAGCTTCAGTAACTTCAAACGTTTCAAGGCGTGGAAGCTTGCTTGATGCCGCATCGATATACGGTGTAATCCCTTTTAAATTGACATGACGCATGCGATTGACATAGCCATGTGCGCCCGCTCCGAGGCCGTAATACGGCTCATTGCGCCAATAGGTGGAATTATGGCGACTCTCATAACCTGGTTCGGCGAAATTGCTAATCTCATAGTGGCCGTATCCATTTTTTTTCAACATGTCCATTAGCAAAATAAACATATTAAACTCTTCTTCCTCTGGAGGCAAAGGCAGCTCATTGCGCTCATAGAGCTTATGGAACAACGTATTTTCTTCTACTTTTAGACTGTAGATGGAGTAATGGGGCAATCCCAGCTCCATCGCTTTGTTCACACTGTCTCTTAACAGCTCAACCGTTTGACCTGGCAGGCCAAACATCAAATCGATTGATAAGTTAGTAAATCCAACTTTGCGTGCATTCTCGATACTGCGATATACATCATCTACGCTATGAATGCGGCCAATACGCTCCAGCAATCCATTATCAAAGGATTGAACTCCGAAGCTGATCCGGTTCACGCCGCCTTCCTTCATAGCTGTCAGCTTGTCTATGTCCGTTGTGCCAGGATTCGCTTCCATCGTAAACTCCACATCTGGAGCAAGCGGGAAATAAGTGCGTACTGCTTTTAGAAATCTTTCCATTTGCGGAGGAGTCAGTACGGTAGGCGTACCTCCACCAACAAAAACAGTATCAATTTCTACTGGCGGCCATTCAGCAACTGTACGCTGCATTTCTTGCTCAAGCGCATCGAGATACTGATCAACAGGCTGTCCCTTTAGTACATAGGAAGTGAAATCGCAATAATGACATTTATTCGTGCAAAAAGGGATGTGTATATATAAAGCGCGTGGTGATTGCGTAATGTTCATCGTTAACATTCTCCTTCAAGCGTAAACGGCTGGCACTGCATTAAAGCGGCAGGCTCACGTCCCGCGTTGAAATATAAGTCGGTAAATACAGTTCACTTAAAATAGAAAAGAGGGAGAGCTGCGCCCTCCCTCATCCTCGTACGTTTTAATCCTCGCCGATTTTGAGTACCGCCATGAACGCTTCCTGCGGCACCTCTACACTACCTACTTGCTTCATCCGCTTCTTGCCTTCCTTCTGCTTCTCAAGCAGCTTCCGCTTCCGGCTAATGTCACCGCCGTAGCATTTGGCAAGAACGTTTTTACGCATTGCTTTTACTGTCTCTCGCGATATGATTTTGTTGCCGATAGATGCTTGAATCGGCACCTCGAACATTTGACGCGGAATAAGTTCCTTCAGCTTTTCACAAATAACCTTGCCGCGTTGATAAGCACGATCGCGGTGGACAATGACAGACAAAGCATCAACCTGTTCATTGTTAAGCATGATGTCCATTTTGACCAGATTGGATCTGCGGTAGCCCGATATCTCGTAATCGAACGATGCATAACCCTTTGTGCTTGATTTCAACTGATCGAAGAAATCATACACAATTTCTGACAAAGGTAATTGATACGTAAGCGTTACACGATTTAAATCCAAATATTCCATATTCACGAATTCGCCACGCTTGTTCTGGCAAAGCTCCATAATTGCGCCCACATAGTCATTTGGGACAATGATAGCAGCCTTAACGAAAGGCTCTTCTACGAAGTCAAGCTTGCCTGCTTCAGGATAGTTCGATGGATTATCAATCTCCATCGTTTCGCCATTTGTCAGTGTAATTTTGTAAACTACGCTTGGTGCTGTCGTAATAAGCGGGATGTTGAATTCCCGTTCAATCCGTTCTTGAATAATTTCCATATGAAGCAAGCCAAGAAATCCACAGCGGTAACCAAAGCCCAAAGCAGTTGATGATTCCGGCTCATATTTGAGTGATGCATCGTTAAGCTCCAGCTTCTCAAGCGCATCACGCAAGTCATTATAGTCCTGTGTCTCGATTGGATAGAGTCCGCAGAATACCATCGGGTTAATCTGACGATAGCCTGGAAGACGTTCAGGTGCAGGTTTTTTCGCATCCGTAATTGTATCACCGACACGCGTGTCCTTCACGTTCTTGATGCCCGCAACGACAAAACCAACATCACCAACCGCAAGCTCCTTCACGATCGCCATGTTCGGCATGAATGCTCCAACCTCGATGACCTCGAATTCTGCTCCTGTTGCCATAAACTTAATTTTATTGCCTGCTTTGATGCTTCCATCCATAACCCGTACATAAACGATAACGCCTTTGTAGGGATCATAATGGGAGTCAAAAATAAGCGCTTTAAGCGGCTGATCTGGATCTCCTTCTGGTGAAGGCATCTTCGTAACAACCTGCTCCAGTATTTCCTTAATGCCGATTCCCGCTTTTGCGGAAGCAAGTACCGCGTCGCTGGCGTCTAATCCAATGACATCTTCGATTTCCTGTTTTACCCGTTCAGGCTCCGCACTTGGCAAATCGATCTTGTTAATAACAGGTACGATCTCCAAATTGTTGTCTAACGCCAAGTATACGTTAGCCAGCGTTTGCGCTTCAATGCCTTGCGCAGCATCAACAACGAGCAAAGCGCCTTCACAAGCAGCGAGACTGCGTGAAACCTCGTATGTAAAGTCGACGTGTCCAGGCGTGTCAATCAGATTGAGTATATACTCGATCCCGTCATCTGCCTTATATGCCAAGCGTACCGCTTGCAGCTTGATGGTAATTCCGCGTTCCCGCTCCAAATCCATTTTGTCAAGAACCTGCTCTTGCATCTCTCGAGATGTCAAAGCGCCGGTAAATTCTAAGATCCGGTCAGCAAGCGTAGACTTTCCGTGGTCTATATGCGCGATAATGGAAAAATTCCTAATTCTCTTTTGTCGGTCACGTACGTCAGTCATGCCTAACCCCCACAATTTCCAATAATGCTAATCATTCCTCCTATTATATCAGTTAAGGGGAAGACCAGCAATGTTCATTATCACTTCGTCAGCCCATCGAATATAGATACGACCATTCGAATGCCTTCACTTGACATATTTTGCAGCAAACCAGAGGTTGAATCTGCGATCTTATTTACTGCTGGCTGGTCACTCTTAAGGGGAAGACCAGGCATCCTTTCATTTTCGGCAGGAAAGGTTTCGGCAGTTTCTCCTATAGTTTCGTCATCATATGCAGCAAGTCGCTTTAGTTCTTTAAGCTCCTGCTCAAGCTGGGCAATCTTTTGCTGCTGTTCCTTCTGAAAATCATTAACTGGCTGCACATTCTGCTCTGTCTGCGGAATCTCTGTGTACCCGCTTGAGCCTTCTATAGGTCCATATATACGCTCGATGCCCGAAGAGGACATATCAATGCCATACATGATGATTATCGCCAAAGCACCGCCCAGCACCGTCCATTTTAGCGCATTTCGTTTCACTTATTCTTCGCCCCCTCCTACTTTTTTGTTGATGCCTTCTCGTCTGCCCAGTAAATTTCGGAAATAACTGCTGCCAGCGCATCCGCTGTTCGATAGGACTCTTCGAGGGTGTTGTCTACGCCCCCTACTTCTATAAGCACATTATCCTCAGCTAGCGATTGATTGTATTCGGCATTGCCTGATGAGGCTGTTTTGCCCCAAATACCGCGAGAGATGCCTGGATATTTTTTTTCGAGCGCTTCGTGAATTTTAGTCGCAAAGGCTTCGTTTTTTTCCCAATTGGGATTTTTATGGCCGATAATGAAATAAACCTGCGCATAGCTTTTGCCATCAATATCGATGGTCGTTTCTTTCCGCCTCTGCGAGTCCCGGTGAAGATCGAAGAAAAACTTCAAATCCTTGCTGCTGGCAATGGCTTCTTTCACCGTCTTCATCGAATATTTATAGGAATAGTTCCAATCATAACCTTTAATCGCCGTTGGATAATCGGTGTTCGAGTGCTGTGCGCCTACACCCTTCTCCTCCAGCTTCTGGGCAAGTCGTTTGCCAACCAGCGTAATATTTTTTGTACTAGAATTCGGATCTTTCTTCTTGTCTGTCAGCTCAGGGTACCAGGATTCGCGATTATGCGAGTGATAGATAAAAGCCACTTTTTTTCCGCCAGTCGTAGGTTTCGCCGGCTCCCCGTTATCACCTTCGCCAGTTCCTGAAGATGGCTTGTCTGTCTGTACCGGCAGCGGCTCCTCCTCATTTCCTTCTGTCGTCCCATTATTCGATACATCTGTTCCTGTATCCTCATGCAATTCGCCAAGCGGATCATATGTAATCGGTGCATTATCTTCCGGCCCCACCGCTGTATCCGTACCGATGCCTTTGCGTATTAAGTAAGCATCATTAACCCCCATGCCAGGCAGCTCGCCTGCAAGCAGGCTTTTGGGATCGTTAGGATTAATATCTGTTAAAGCTCTCATAAGAAACGCGCTAATTTGCTTTGATGTAAACGTATCTGTCTCTCGACTGCTTTGAAATGCAGGCATCTCCATCTCTAGCATATCCCCAAAAAAACCGCTCGATACAGCAGCAGCAAAACCTTTCATTGAATTTACAGGCGAAGCTGTCGTTTGCTGATGCGCCATACCCGCTGCTCCTAACAAAATAAAAAATACCATTGAGCAAAATGAGAGCAACGCGAATGTACGTCCCGTTACTAGCAATTGTCTCACTCGTCTACTTTCCTTCCCTATATCAAGCAGCATAATTTTTCTTTTCATTGGTTTATTACCTCCCGCTTCATAGTGCTAGCCGCATTAGTCACTACTAAACTATGAGAGTGATAGAGTTCATAGAACCAAATCTATGTGGAATAATTAGCGTTGATAGAGTTATAGGGATACAAAATAGCGAATCGCGCAAAAAAAAGAAGCTGTCCAAAGGTTATGCCTTTAGAAAGCTTCCTTCTTAATTATCATAGGTATTTAATGCGTATACGCCGCAACATTGCTTGAATCAACCGCTTCGTGCAGCGATGCATTTAGCCCGCTTGCTATAATGTTGGCGATATCCTCTATAAATTCATCAATTTCCTTTGGCGTAACCAGAAGATCATAGCCAAGCGGACTGAGCACTTCCCTGACAAGCTGCAACCTCTCGTTTTCTTCCATCTGATTTACCAAACCTAAAATTTGATCCGAGTTTGCGTTTTGTTTCTTAAAATGACTGCTCATCATCTCAAGTGTGTTGTTGACGATGGTCGAAGCATAAACAACGGTAGGCACTCCGATCGCAATGACCGGGACACCTAAAATTTCTTTTGTAAGCCCTTTTCGTTTATTCCCGATGCCAGAGCCTGGATGAATTCCTGTATCTGCAATTTGGATCGTTGTATTCACTCTCTCTAATGCTTTAGATGCCAATGCATCAATCGCAATGACGAGTTCCGGACTCGTCTTCTCAACGATACCTTGAACGATTTCACTGGATTCTATACCCGTTATGCCAAGCACTCCAGGCGCTACCGCACTTACCGCGCGATAACCAGGCGCCACTTGATCAGGCATTAGTTCGAAAAAATGGCGAGTGACCATTACATTCTCAACAACAATTGGACCAAGCGCATCAGGCGTAACATTCCAATTGCCTAAACCTACAATTAGAACTCGCGCTGTTTTACTTATGGACAACCGTTCAAGGAAAGCTTCAAAATGTTTGGCAAACTGTGTCGCCACCCTATCCTGCAGTCCCGTATCCCCTTTTCGCAGCTCCGGAACCTCAATCGTCACATAATGCCCTTGCATTTTGCCAATGGCCTGAGCGCCTTGTTCGTTTTGAACATGCAACTGCGTAATCGTTATTCCTTCATCTTCCGAAGTTTCGGATTGTATGCCTGGTATAGGCCCGCCGCTTGGCGCCTCTGCCATCTCCTTCGCTTCAAGCGCCAAGTCTGTTCTAACATTATATTTTTGCAAATCAAGTTCGTTCTCCATTGCTCATTCTCCCTTCAAACACCAGTTCTGATGTTATTGTTTGCAGATGGATTATTTTCATACTCGTAGATGAGCCTTCATCCTTACGGAATACAGTTTTTATAAGGAGCTTCCTGCTATTGCTTTTTGAGGAGTGGCATGATAATATACTTTAAGTTGTGTTGTCTAGGTTTATGATGTAGATAAACCGTTGTAAACAGTTTAGGAGGTGAATTCCATGCCAAATATTAAATCCGCGATTAAACGCGTTAAAACAAGTGAAAAGCGTCGTGCTTTGAATGCATCCCAAAAATCCGCACTTCGTTCGGCCGTTAAATCTGCTGACCAAGCTATCGCTGGCACTGATGTAGATGCTGCTAAAGCAGCTCTTATCGCTGCAACGAAAAAGTTGGACAAAGCAGCAACTAAAGGCCTGATTCATAAAAATGCGGCTTCCCGCAAAAAATCTCGTCTTGCTAAACGTCTGAATGCCCTTTCGGCTCAAGCCTAAGCAAGATAACCGCTCATACGAATGACGTTGTCCATCTGGTCAACTGAAATTCGTTTAGCACAACAAAAAAAGCTTCACTGCTCTTATCGAGCGGTGAAGCTTTTTTGTTGTTCCATGCTGCTTATCAGCTTTTCACATAAAAAAAGGCAATGGAAAGAACGCTATGCGCCCTTCTCCATGCCAAGTGAAAGCAAATACAGCTCTAAACCGAGCGTTTTATCAATTGCTCCGGTTTTCATTTTATAATCGAGATCTGCAAGTGAAGCCAGCAGCCTGCCAAGTCTAGCCACTTGAAATTTCCGGCTTTTCTCCGCGGCAAGCTTGACTGCGTATGGATGCAAGCCTAACTGGCCAGCCATTTGCTGAGGGGAATAGTGATGCTGCTCCAGCTCTTTGATTTGCAGCATGATTCTTAATTGCCTAGCGATAAGAGCGGCGATCTTAATCGGTTCTTCACGACGAACCAGCAGTTCTCTGTACAGACGAATTGCCTTGTCAATGCGAAGCTCAGCGATCGCATCCACAAGCGCAAATACGTCCTCCTCAACTGTTGCTGCAGTTAGCATAGATGCCGTCTCTACATCAATGACACCGCCTGTTCCCGCGTGCAAGCACAGCTTGTCCACTTCCTGCGACAATTGCTGCATATTCGCTCCAGCACGTGATAGGAGCAGCTCAGCCGCATCTGAAGACAAGGTTCTTTGCTGATCTGTTGCCCGCTTAATCATCCATTGCTTAAGCTGAGCCGCGTCGAGTTCAGGGAACGGAACTAAGGAATGACGATCCTTTAACGTTTTTACAAGCTTTCGACGTTCATCCAGCTTCTCTGATTGGACAGAAATAACGATAATGGATGTCTCTGAAGGATACTCCATATACTGAATCAGCTTCTCAGGACGATGCTCAAGCTTTCCGCCTTCCTTGCCTCCAGCACACAGCACAGTCGCATCTCGTATCAAAATCAGCTTCCGCTGCACAAAAAAAGGCGAGGTTTCCGCTTCAAGAACCGCTTCTTCAATCGAGGTTTCCGCTGTATCAAATTTAACAATGCCAAGCTCTCGCTCCTCAGCTGTAAACATCGCCTCGGTCAATACGTTAATAAATTGCTGCATCCGATAACGATCCTTGCCATACAGCACATAAATGGGACGGAAGCGTCCGCCCTTTATTTCTTTTAATGCTTCCTTTGCATCCATACCTTCACCTCGTCACGAGTAAGTACAATTAGACGGCAACAAAGGGATGAGCCATATAAAGCCTCATCCCTTTGCCGAACATCTATATAAACATTCGCAGGCAGGTCCATGGTACCGCCCTGCGGATGGTCATACGACGTTAAGGATTCGTCGCAGACACTATCGCTGCTAACATTATACGCATAAATCGATGTAAATGTGCGTAATAACCCTTAATTTTTGCAGACCGAAGCGAGCAGTCTCCAAGTTAATGCCCTGCCTTCTGCTCCGTCAGCGTAGATAAATCGATCACATACTTCTCAATTGCTCCTTGTTCAACATGAACCTCGTAGGTCAGCTTTTTGCTGTCCTCAGACCAGGCCAGATTGAGCAGCTCACCGTTTTTGCGCGGTGATGTGAAGACGACAGATTGATCGGCAGCAGCAACTACTTTAATTTTAAAATTGTCAGCCTTGCCGCTATAAAGGCCATCGGGTGAAACCGTTGCTGTGCTGTTCGCATTCGCACCCAAACCATTCTCGCCTTCGTTTTCAACCAATCCTTCAGAAGGATTCGAAGTTAAGCCCTTGATTGAGCCATCCTCAAATGACCCACCATCAGGCGCTTTGTCTTCATTGGTTAAAGGATTTATTGCGGTACTCTTGGACGATGGCGATGAATCGGCTTCATCACTTTTTTTTGCCGTTTCTGTCTTCACTTCCGGGTCTTCAGCACCGTTAGCGCTCGCTTTATAAGACATTTCCACTGGCGTATCGTTCATCATATCAGCCGCGACGTTATTCGATCGCTTGGCTGAAGATTGTGATGCATTCATATCGCCAATCGAGCCTGAATTATACGTTACGAGAAACAGCCCTGCAACGATTCCGGCTGCGATCACACCACTCATAATGCGCATGGATGGCCAGCGGCGTTGACGCTTCGAAAGACGTTTTGTTGCTTCCGTTCTGCTAACCATGGATGGCGGTTCCGCTTCAGCCTGACCAAACAGTTCCATCCGCTCTAATTGAGGCATAATCGCATCGACTAAGCTATAGCTCGGCATAACTTTTGGCAAACTGGTAAGCTCGGCGGACAATAGCTGTAACCGCTCGAACATGGCTGCACAGTCCGGACACTGTCTAGTATGATTCATCAAGACTTCGATTTCGCTTTCATCGAGATCGTTGTCTAGCTGTCTTTGCATTAATTCCATCACCTCTTGACAATTCATCCCCGGACACCACCTTTCTGATAATCATGGAGTAAAGTCTGCAGCTGTTGCCTAGCTCTGAATAAATAGGATTTCACTGTATTGAGCGGCAAATCGAGCGAATCTGCAATTTCATTGTAAGAGAAATCCTGTAAATACCGAAGGACGACGACCGCACGATGATGCTCAGGAAGCTTGTCGATAGCGGCTTGAATGTCTTTAACAGCGTAAGCAGACATTACCTCGTCCTCCACGTTTTGTTTTTCGTGGAATACCATGTCGTGCTCATCTATTGAGACGGTCGGTTTATTTCTCCGAAACTTGTCAATGCAAATGTTGGTTACAATACGTTGAATCCATGTTTTGAACTGCGCTTTTTCTTCGTACGAGCCTATTTTTGTATAGATGCGAATTAGCGCTTCTTGCGCTGCATCAAGGGCATCCTGTTCATTGTTTAATATATAATAGGCTGTCCGATAAACATGCGTTTCAATCTCTCGCAATAGAGTAATTAAAGCGTCGCGATCTCCCGACTGAGCGGCTCTTATAAGCTCCGGCTCCACCACGAAGGATCCCCCTCTCTTGCAACCATTCTGACGAACTGGTTGCGGTAAAAGTTGCAGATAAATTAGAATTATTACTTTATTTTTTTTAGTAAGTTTTAACAAGCAAAGCGATTGTCCCCAAGCGGACCGTCTTGAATGCACGAAGCAGGAAAAAACTATAAAAAATTTACAGATACTCGCTATGCTGTGAAAGAATCGAAATAAACTCCACATTAAAGGATACCAAATTTCAACTAACTCGTATATAGAAAGAAGTCGAATACCTCTGAAAACGGCTCGACTTCTTTATTCCTAAGTATGAATGATTTTCATATGATATGCGAATTTAGGTACGGAAAGATGAAAGCAAGCTTTTTATTCGCATTTTTTCGATGTCCGCCTTACTTAATTTTTGTATACGTAAATAAATCTTGGCTGGTTACAATAAAACGTACCTCGCCATCACGATCTGTTCGCCACAAAGCGGTTCCCGCTTGATTTAATCGAGAAATCACATCTGGACTAGGATGGCCGTAGGTATTTGTCGCTCCAACAGAAGCTACTGCTCCAAGCGTACGCCAATAATCGAGCCACTCTGTGCTTGTTGAAAAACGACTGCCATGATGTGCAACCTTCATAACTGAGACAGTCTTTTCATTTGAATCCATTATATTTTGCTGCCGCTCATTTCGTATAATGGCGCGTTCCGTGGCTGCATTAATATCACCGGTAAACAAGAAGACCGACTGAAACAGCTGAACACTAAGCACAACACTGGCTTCATTCTGCTCCTCAAGGTGAGCCACCGCTTCCTCTTTTTGCGCCAATGGCCACAGAACGCTTATCTTGGTATTTGCATCTACCTGCTGCTTCATGCCCGCAGACGCGCTGTACATTGGAATTCCCAGCGCAATTGCCTGCTTAATAAGCTGCTGAGCATCATCTGCTTCCTTCACCGTTCCATTCCACCAAATGCTGCGTATTGGAATCGTCTCCAAAACCGCTTTTAAACCACGGATATGATCGCTATCCAAATGTGAAATGACGAGGATGTCAATCTCGCGCACGCCTCTTTTCATAAGTAAAGGCACAAGCACCTTTTTCCCAATTTCAAAAGGGTCGCTCCGCTCCTTCCACTCTTCTCCCGGCTTGCGGAAGCTCATCGTACCTCCGCCATCGATTAAAATATGCTTGCCGCCGGGTGTTCGGATATGTACAGCATCACCTTGACCAACATCTATAAAACTAACCTCTGCCTGACGGTTAAATAAATCAGGTTTAAAGGCATAAAAAATCATAATCAAAACTAAAGCTAACAGCAGATATAGGCTGATCCTTAGCTTTTTACTGTTTTCTTTAACCACTATGTAAGGATGAACCGCTCCAATTGGCGCTGTCTCCTCTATGGTCGCTGCTTCTTCCTCATGTTTCGCAGCGATTTGCATCGTCCAACTGCGCAAAATTCGAAATATAACACCAAATATAACCAGCCAAGCTGCCACCCACCAAAGAGGCGGAGTTGCCCAAATCGTCCTTAGTGAATCCACTTCGGACAGCTGCTCGACGAAAGCAAACGTCCATTCATTCGCGAAATGCGAGAAATAGGCCAGCAGCTTGCCGCCGCCCTCCCAAGGTATTGCAAGCAGGAGCGATACTGCGCCTAGCGGCATAACGACAAAGCTGATGAACGGAACGAGCACAAAATTCGCGAGCATAGACAACACATGAAACTGATTAAAATAATAAATCGTCAGTGGAAAAGATACAATCTGTGCTACGAGCGTAACCGCTGCCAGATCAAGCAGCGATTTTCCTCTGCGCCACCTCGGCATCGCTTGCCGTACAGGCTGGACTCCGACAATTAGACCGATTGTTACAATGAACGACAGCTGAAAGCTGACATCCTCGATAAAATAGGGATCATAAATAAGCATGAGCACCGCAGCAGCAGCTAAAAGATGCAGCCCATCCTTCAGCTTGCCCATCCGGGCTGCCAATAGCCCAAGAACGGACATTAGACCTGCGCGGACAACCGAAGGGGACGCGCCGGCAAGCAGTACATACAAGGGAACGGACAACATGAGGATGAGCAGCATTCGTTCGCGGCTTATACGTGCGAGGCGCAGCAGACCGCTAAGCGCATAAAGGAATACAGCAACATGGAGGCCCGAAATCGCTAAAATATGCGTTAAACCAAGCCTTGAAAATTGCTGGAACTGCTCTGGATCGAGGTCCTCGCGAATGCCGAGGACCAGCCCCTTCATGTATCCGGACTGCGAGGACGGATACAGCTGTTCCATCCGCGCGCCAAGCCATGCGCGCGCACTGTCGACGCGGCCAAGCAGCGCGGCCGCGGTCCACTTGGGGCCCGGCGCCGGCTTTACGGCGGCGGTGCCCTTCACTTTGAGCAGCCAGTGGATTCTCTGGCTGCTGAGGTAGCGGCGGTAATCAAATCCGCCGCTATTGGATGCGCCAGCCGGCCGCGTAAGCTCGCCGGCAAGGCGTACTTTGGCGCCGCGCTGCCAAGCCGCGGCGATGGCCTGCTCCGGCTGTTCCATCAGCCGGACATGCACGATCAACCGCTCGCGCAACGGCTGCGCAACGGCTTCACCTTGAACGTGGATGCTGTGCGCCTCCACGCGAAACATCGCGCGGTCGCCGTCGACCTCCACCGCCGATACAATAACGCCCTCCGCTTCCGCCGCATACGCAGCTCGCGGTCCATCCGCCTCAGCGGTGGCAAGCAGCGCTGGCAGCGCAGTCACGTTGCGGGCATCCGCCCATAACCGCTCTCCTGCGGCAAGGCACACTGCCAAAGAACAAGCTGCCGCGAGCTGCCACGTCGCTTGCTTGCCAAGCACTGCGGCGGTTGCGAGCAATATTCCCGCTCCCGCCGCAAGCCAAACGCCGCTGCTGTTCAAACCAGCAGCAGCCGCGCCCCCAAATACCCAACAAATCGCAAACCAAATTAAAGGACGTCGATTCACCTCTAGCTCCCTCCAATTCGCAAAGCCTCATAACAAAAAAAAGAACCTCTGTCGCATCAAAAGATGCAATCAGAGGTTCCTCCTCGTTTCTACTATTTAATGATCAACGCTATGATGTTACATCCATATGCGCCTGAGCAGGTGGCTCGTAATGATCCAAACAACGGAAAACAATACCTTTCTGGGCCATCATATTGCTCACCTTTTCACTGTCTTTCGGATAACTGCGATGATAGACGATTTCGATAACACCGCTGTTTGCAAGCATGTTAGCGCATGTCCAGCAAGGCTGGTCGGTTACATAAACGGTTGATCCTTCGCGATCGGTACGATCGGTGAACAGCAGCAAGTTTTGCTCCGCATGTATCGTTCGAATACAGCGTTGTTTCTTGAATAGCTGCTCCTTGCCGTCGACCAGCTTCATCTCAACTTCCTCCGAAATCATGCAGCCTGCCTCGAGACAATCCTGCACGCCCATCGGAGCACCGTTATACGCTGTGCCAAGCAGTTTTTTTCCTTGTACAAGAACAGCTCCAACATGTCTGCGCGGACAACGCGAGCGCGTCGAAACCATATAGGCAATATCCATGAAGTAGGTGTCCCAGTCCTTGCGGTCGGCATCCTTCGTTTGGGTGCTCATAACTCAACTTCCTCTCTCATGCTGCATCTGATGATCTCTGGTTGCATTTATTTGTCGTTTAAATTCGTTGAAATATAAGAAACATAACAATTGCTCCTGTTTATCGTATATTTCTTCGTTAAAACTTCTTACTAAAAAAGTTTAGGCTTGGCTGGCAGCAATGGCTTGCTCAATATCCGCCAAAATATCATCAATGCCTTCTGTACCGATCGATAGACGAATCATGCCTGGAGAAACGCCTGCATTAGCTTGCTGTTCCTCTGACAATTGCAGATGTGTTGTGCTTGCCGGATGAATAATTAGCGACTTGGAATCGCCAACATTCGCCAAATGCGAGAACAACTGAACGGAGTTGATTACTTTTTTGCCCGCTTCGACTCCGCCTTTAATGCCGAATGTCATAATAGCGCCTTTGCCCTTCGGCAAATATTTTTGTGCAAGGTCATAGGATGGGTGGCTTGGAAGTCCTGGATAGCTAACCCACTCAACCGCTTCATGGCCTTCCAAATATTCAGCTACCTTTTGCGCGTTTGAGCTATGGCGTTCCATCCGAAGATGCAGCGTCTCAAGTCCTTGAAGCAATAGGAAGGAGTTGAAAGGTGAAATGGCAGCACCCATATCTCTTAGCAATTGGACGCGTGCTTTAATGATATAAGCGACAGGGCCAACTGCATCGGTATAAACAACGCCATTGTAGCTTGGATCCGGCTCAGTAAGACCAGGGAATTTGCCGCTGGCTTTCCAGTCAAACTTGCCGCCGTCTACAATGATACCGCCGATTGATGTTCCATGTCCGCCGATAAACTTGGTCGCGGAATGCACCACAATGTCTGCTCCATGTTCAATTGGTCTGCACAAGTAAGGGCTCGGGAATGTATTGTCCACGATAAATGGAATGCCATTCTCATGTGCAATTGCAGCAACCGCTTCAAGATCGATCACATCGCCCTTCGGATTTCCGATCGTTTCAGCATATACTGCTTTCGTACGCTCGTTGATTGCTCCGCGGAAGTTTTCCGGATTCGACGGATCAACAAATCTTACAGTGATGCCAAGCTTTGCAAGCGTCATTGAGAATAAGTTGTAAGTGCCTCCGTACAGGCTTGTAGCGGAAACGATCTCATCGCCAGCTCCTGCAATATTTAGAATCGCGTATGTAATAGCCGATTGACCAGAAGCAACTGCCAATGCTGCCGGAGCACCCTCTAATTCAGCTACACGTTTCTCAAAAACATCCGATGTCGGGTTCATAATTCGGGAGTAAATATTTCCAAATTCCTGCAATGCAAATAGATTCGCTGCATGATCTGTATCTTTGAATCCGTAAGATGTCGTCTGGTAGATAGGTACCGCGCGCGACAACGTAGTCGGATCGATTTGCTGACCTCCGTGGACGGATAGTGTATCAAGGGAAAGCTTGCGTTGTTCTGACATTTTCTCGACTCCTTCAAATGAGTTAATAGATAATGGCAAACGGAAGTTGTAAATGTCCGCTTCTTTCCATTCTCTCACAATTATGGACGAGCTACAATGCTGTCTTCCAATCCTTTTAATAGTTTTTCTCCAATTCCCTTGACACGGAGTAAATCATTAACGGTTGCAAATTTGCCGTTTCTTTCTCTATCTTCAATAATTGCTTTTGCTTTGGACGGTCCGATTCCTTTCAAATCATCAAGTTCTGCCTCCGTTGCGCGGTTTATATCAAGCTTTGCTGCATCATCCATGTCCGCATCAGCAATCGGCACTACTGGCGCAGTGGATACAATCGTATCATCCTTTAAATCAGCTTTCCCATCCGGCTCATTCCGATGATCAACACCCGCAGCCGATGCTTCTTGCTCCTTTTCCGGGATCATCTCAGTATCCTTCTTGTTCTTTACGTCTACTTCACCCGTATCTGCTGCATCAATTGCAGCGACTGCAGATTTCACAGCATCGTTTAAAGGTACCCAATCACCTGTTTCCGGCTGCTTAGGTTCCATAAAAGCAGCTGCCAGCAATATAGCTGCAGCAAGTATTAAAATAGAAGCAAATAAAATGGCTTTGCTAGAAATCGTTCCAGTTAAAGGCTTCACTTCTTCACTCTCCTTTGAAAGCGACGAATTATTTGGTAATTAGTGACATATGAAACAAGTCCTGCGGAATAAGGTAAGAGAGCACACGAAATGAGTACGGCTATTGAAATTTTCACTCGGGATTTGTTCGCATATAACCTTTCTCTATAAATTAAAGCAGGTTATGTGCGCCAAACCTATAGGAGGGTTCAGCATGAATGTCGGATTTATCGGGACGGGCACAATGGGAAGCCTGCTCATTGAAGCTTTGATCGCATCTGGTGCATTATCACCAAAACAAATTGCCATCAGCAACCGCACCTTTGCAAAAGCGCAAGCCTTGGCCAACCGTTATTCCGGCATGAGAGCCGAATATACGAATGCTGCGGCTGCCTGCGGCTGCGATATTGTTTTTTTGTGCGTAAAGCCTTTGGAGTTCAAAAAAGTGGTCGACGATTTGAAGGCAACTATTCGACCAAATCAGATTGTCGTCTCTATAACGAGCCCCGTGCTTATCTCTCATCTAGAAGGGGAACTCGATTGCAAGGTAGCTAAGGTTATTCCGAGCATTACAAATTATGTATGGAGCGGAGCATCGCTTTGCATTTATGGGGAAACGATTGATGAGAATGATATGGCTCTACTGGAGGACTTATTATCCCATATTAGTCAGCCGCTGCGAATAGATGAGAATTACACACGCATCGTATCCGACATTTCAAGCTGCGGACCAGCTTTTATGTCTTTCCTGCTTGAGCAATTTGTGGATGCTGCGGTTGCAGAAACGGGTATAAGCCGTGATGAAGCGCTGCGTGTAGCAAGCGCCATGCTGCTCGGAACCGGCTTGCTGCTGACCGAAGGCGGCCTTACACCAGCAGAGGTGCAAGAGAGAGTTGCCGTCCCTGGCGGCATTACAGCCAAAGCGCTAAACTTGCTGCGCCGCGAGACAGAAGGAGTATTCAATCAACTCATCCGTACGACACATGCAAAGTTCGATGAAGATGTGGTCAAGGTTTCGACCGCCTTTATAGGCGAAGAGGTGAACGGTCAATAGCTGTTCTTCAGCTAATGCCCGCTCACCTCTTCTGTTTGTCTTAATTGGCAACGATATTGACTAGCTTGCCTTTTACCGCAATGACTTTACGGATTGTTTTGCCAGCAATCAGCTCTTGTACTTTCTCAAGTTCTTTCGCTATGCTTTCCATCTCAGCAACGTCCATATCAGCTGCAATGGAGATGCGATCTGCGATTTTACCATTTACTTGTACGACGATCTCAACCTCTTGATCGACCGTCCAAGCTTCTTCGAACGTCGGGAACGCTGCATACGTAAGCGAATCCGTGCGTCCCAGCTTCTCCCATAGCTCTTCCGCGATATGCGGCGCAATTGGAGAAATCAATTGAACGAATTGCTCCATTGCTGCTTGCGGAAGCACATCTGTTTTGTAGGCTTCGTTTACAAAAATCATGAGCTGGCTGATTACGGTGTTGAAGCGAAGTCCCTCATAATCATCCGTAATTTTTTTGATTGAACGATGCCATGTGCGCTTGAATGCATCACTTGTTTCGCCATTGCCGATTTTGGCATTCAAGCTGCCATCCTCGTTCACGAACAAACGCCATACACGGTTAAGGAAACGATATGTTCCTTCCACACCATTGGTATTCCAAGGTTTCGTTGCTTCAAGCGGACCCATAAACATTTCGTACATACGTAGCGTATCTGCGCCAAACTCGTTTACGATATCATCTGGATTGATAACATTTCCACGCGATTTGGACATTTTTTCGTTGTTGTTTCCAAGGATCATGCCTTGGTTGACAAGCTTATGGAACGGCTCCTTTGTATCTACAACGCCGATATCATAAAGCACCTTGTGCCAGAAACGAGCGTAAAGCAGATGCAGTACAGCATGCTCAGCGCCACCGATGTAAAGGTCAACCGGCAGCCATTGCTTTTGCTTCTCTGGCGAACAAAGCTGTTTGTCGTTTTTAGGATCGATGAAGCGCAGGTAGTACCAGCAGCTGCCAGCCCATTGCGGCATCGTGTTCGTTTCACGGCGAGCCTTCATGCCCGTTTCAGGATCGATCGTGTTCACCCATTCCGTAACGCTGGCAAGCGGTGATTCCCCAGTTCCTGAAGGAGTGATAGCATCAACATCAGGCAGCAGAAGCGGAAGCTGATCCTCAGGAACAGTCTTCATCGTACCATCCTCCAAGTGAAGGATCGGAATCGGCTCACCCCAGTAGCGCTGGCGGCTAAACAACCAATCGCGCAGGCGGTAAGTGATTTTCCCTTTTCCTTTGCCCGACGCATCCAGATGCTCTATCATTTTCGCAATCGCTTCTTCATTCGTCAAACCGTTCAAGAAATCGGAATTGACATGAATGCCGTCGCCTGCATAAGCTTCTTTCGTAACATCTCCGCCTTGCACAACCTCAACGATTGGCAAATCAAATTGCTTAGCAAATTCCCAGTCGCGAGCGTCATGACCTGGAACAGCCATAATAGCACCCGTTCCATAACCAGCAAGAACATAATCTGCGATCCAGATTTGTGTTTTCACGCCATTAACGGGATTAATGGCATAAGCTCCTGTGAACACGCCTGACTTGTCTTTCGCCAAATCAGTACGCTCCAAATCACTCTTGCGCGATGCTGCCAGTTGATAAGCTTCAACTGCTTCTTTTTGCTCTGCCGTTACGATTTTTGCAACAAGCTCATGCTCAGGAGCGAGTACGCAATAAGTCGCGCCAAACAATGTATCTGGACGAGTCGTAAATACGACCAATGCGGAATCATGACCGTCAATCTCAAAGGTAACCTCAGCTCCTTTGGATTTTCCAATCCAGTTGCGCTGCATATCCTTAATGCTTTCTGTCCAGTCCAGTTCTTCCAAATCATCCAACAAACGATCTGCGTATTCTGTAATTTTCAAAATCCACTGACGCATAGGCTTGCGAACAACGGGATGATTGCCCCGCTCGCTTAGGCCGTTAATAACCTCTTCATTTGCAAGCACCGTTCCAAGAGCTTCACACCAGTTAACTGATACTTCAGCAACATAAGCGAGTCCTCTGTTGTACAATTGGATAAAAATCCATTGCGTCCATTTATAATATTCAGGATCGGTTGTACTAATCTCGCGATCCCAATCGTATGAGAAGCCAAGTGATTTTATTTGTCTGCGGAAATTATCGATGTTTACAAACGTAATATCGCGCGGATGCTTTCCTGTATCAAGCGCATGCTGCTCAGCAGGCAATCCGAACGCGTCCCAGCCCATCGGATGAAGGACATTATAACCTTTCATTCTTTTGTAGCGAGACACGATATCCGTCGCTGTATAACCTTCGGGATGTCCTACATGCAAGCCAGCTCCAGATGGATATGGAAACATATCTAATGCGTAAAATTTTGGTTTTTCAGCATCCTCTGTCGTTTGAAACGTTTTGTTTTTATCCCAAAATTGCTGCCATTTCGGCTCCACAACAAGCGGGTTATAGCCGTGAAATTGCTGTTCTTGACTCATGTGCTCATATCCTCTCTCAAATAAATGCTGAATGCATAATTGTACAAAAAAACATAAAACCTCTCGCCCCTAGCGAATTATCGCTAGGGACGAGAGGTTGTTCTCCCGTGGTACCACCCTAGTTAGCGAAAGACATGCTTTGCCGATCGCTCACTTGTCGCCCTTATCGCGGGCCAAACGGTGATTTTCGCGTAAACGATGTTTCGTAAACATCGCTTTCGTTAATCGCACAGCTCCAAGGCGAGCTTCATTTCGCTGCAGGTCCGGCTTCCACCATAAATCACCGGCTCTCTAGGCCTGACAAACGAAATTACTGTTCCTCTTCAACGCTCCATATGCATAAAATCGTTAGTTTCGATTATAAAGATCACACGGTTCGGTGTCAAGAGAACGAACTTGAACTTCAAGCGTACACTAATCAATTTGCACAACACATTTATTTTTCTTGTGCTCCTGATATGGTTTTATTCGCTCCAGCTCCGAAGCCTATATATCCAAAAATAACGGCAACGGCTACTAGCATCACTAATGAGACAGTCCAATTATTCGTCAAATCATGAATGAGTCCAAACAACAGCGGTCCGGCAGCGGCAAGCAGATAACCAAGTGACTGTGCCATCCCCGACAACTGAGCCGACTGCCTTGTGCTGCTTGTCCGCAATACAAAAAACATAACTGCGAGACTAAAGCCGGAACCGCCGGCTATTCCGAGTAAGATCATACAAATCGGAATAAGATCCACATTCCCGCTAAGGAGCCCTAAGTATCCTAGGAGCAGCAAGATCGTTGTAAGAATAACAAGCAGCCTTTGGCTTGCCTGCTTTCCCGCAATGACAGGGATAATAAAAGTCGCGGGCAAGCTGACAAATTGCAGCAGTGACAGCATCCATCCCGCATCAACGTGACTCATGCCGCGGTCAGACAAAATTTCAGGCAGCCATGATATGTTGACATAGAAACAAAATGATTGAAGCCCCATAAATAATGCGACTTTCCAAGCTAAGCCAGAGCGCAGCAGACCTCCGTTCTTCTCGCCATTCGTCGCTGCTTTGTTGTTGTCCTTCTTCGCAAACGAACGAAGCTGCGGTACCCATGCAATCGTAGCAATTAGAGCGAGCAGTGCCCAGCAGGCCAGCATACCTTGCCAGCCCAAGGATATCTTCTCTGTAATGGGAATGCTGAAACCTGAAGCTAAAGCAGCGCCTAAATTCATCACGACCGAATATAAACCAGTCATTAAACCGACGGTGGCCGGAAAATCTCTTTTTATCATGCTCGGAAGCAGTACGTTTGCAACTGCAATCGCCATGCCCAGCAAGATCGTTCCAACAAATAAAGCGGCTATCGCCGGAAGGGATCGAATTACAATCGCGCCAGTCAGCACGACCATTGCAATAAATAATGTGTTTTCCATACTTATGCGCTGAGCCATTCGTGGCGCAAGCGGAGAAATAAGTGCAAATGCTAGCAGCGGCAAGGTCGTCAGCAGCCCAGTGAGCGCACTGGAAATGCCGAACGAACGCTGAATTTCAGATACGATTGGTCCAACCGCTGTTAGTGGCGCTCGCAAATTAGCGGCTATTAGCAAAATGCCAAGCAGCAGCAGCCATGAGCTTGTTATTGCAATTGGCGCAGAAGATGTAGATGCTGATGATAAATTTGAATGGCTGATTTTCACGAAATAATCCTTCTTTCTCATGCTGATCAATCTAAGTTGTTTAGTTTCCCATATAAGCGCCTTAAACATTCAACAAGGCGCCTTATACGATTATTACAAATAACAAATAGCAGCTTTTATTTTTTTACTCGATACCAATATTCGTATTGCGGGACATACCCGATTTTATCGTACAGCCGATTACCTGCTGCGTTATCTTTTACGACGAGCAGATAACCTTCAGTCGCTCCATATCCCTTGCCCCATTGTAGAAGATGCAGCACTAGCTGCTCGCCAAAACCTTTATTTCGATAGTTAGCATCGGTCACAATATCATAAATACCAATCCAACCATCCTCAATCACCCCATAGCCGCATGCTACCGGTATTCCATTATCGTGCAAGATTGCGCAGCATTTATCCAGCGGTGACTGTTCTAACATTTTACGTGTAGTTGACCGCTGTTCATCCGTTAAACGACTAAAAACCGCAACCGCATCCAGCCAGTTCTCCGAAACTTCCTGTTCGAGCCAAATTTCAGCAGCCTTCGGGGATAGAGCGTCAGAAAGATGTATCGTCTTTACAATCGTCCGGTCGATAAGCTCATAACCGCGAGTCGCCAGTTCCTCATCAAGCGAGGTTGGCTGGACGAAGGGTGTTATTTTAAAAACAGAGCGAATGCCCTTGTGTTCATACAGTTCCTCGCAGGAGCTGATTTTTGCATCAAGCTGAAGCGTGCTGCCGTACACAGGATTAATCGAATTGGAACGTTTCGTATAACCTTCTGCAAAACGAAGCAGCCAGCCGTCGTAGACAACCGTTTGCAAAGCTGGCCAGCCATTCAAGCTCATTTCCTCTATGCGAAAATGCAACAGTCTCTTAATCTGCTCCATATGATGCTGATCATGCCATATAAAATCTTTTATATACTGACTTACTTCAAAGGCATGACCGTCCGCATCTACATAGTCAGCTTTGTACTGCTCATCTGCTAACTGTGCTATCGTGTCAATAATCCGCTCACGTATGCTTGCAGCTTCATGAACGAGCTCAGCGATCGAAGTTGACTTGCTGTATATTTTAGCTTGTTCGTTAAACTCATTATAATCCAAATGTTTAACCGTAAGCGGCAGGCCAGCTCGCATCTTTAAGATTGCTTCTTCATAAAAATAAATATCCCAACGTAAAATATGGGCTGTGACGTCTCGAACCGACCACTTTCCTGCGGCAATGCTCTGATTCCAAATACGTTCGTCGTAACGCGCCAAATCGGTTACAAACGTTATCCATTCTTTGAAGGTGTCCAGCAGCTGCAATTTCTCGGTAACCATATGCAAATTCCACTCCCCTTAAACTGGCATAATCATCCAAGCTTCCATTTATCATAAAGGATGATTCATTAAGGAGAAAGATTTTTTTCCATTTTTGAAATAAAAAAAGCCGCCTCATGAGCAGCTAATTGCGATTCTGATCCTCATAACATATCAAATCGTTCAAGCTGTTCCAGCTGATTTTCTCGCTTCAATATTTCACGCTGCATCGGTCCAAGCAAATCAAAATGCGGATACTCTGACCGCGCATGAATATAGCGAGGATTAAGTCCGTTATCGAGGCACCAGCGCGAGAGCTTCTCCATATCGGAGCAGCCTACCTTCGTTACTGTTTTCATGTCTGGAAACCTCGAATCCAGCCAGTAGTGCGTCAGAAATGCAATTTCTCCGCGGGCAACGGCTTCCTTCCATCGCTGCAACTCTTTTCTTTTTATGCCAAAGGCCACAGCACATCGCTCCTTTAACGTTGAACATTCCTTCCTGACTAGATATGGACTCTTTAAGTCAGGATGTTCTTGACTCTCCCTACTTGCCCATCAGCCAGTCTCACTTTAATGCCATGAGGGTGCTTAGGCGAATTCGTCAAAATATCTTTCACGACACCTCGTGTCAGCTTGCCAGTCCGTTGATCCTGCTTCAAAACAATGTCTACCGAAAGGCCCGCTTTGATCGCGGAACGCTCTGTTCCATTCATATTTACCATTCCTCTGCTGCTCTAATGTCGGCTTTTAGCATAGCATAAGCAAAGTAAAGATGCACATTATAAGGACAGCTGTTATACTTAACATCAAAAGATGTAAACGAAATGAGGAAATGTATTAATGTCTAACGCATTTAACGCTTTGGGTATAATTCCCAAGCTAAGCGAATTGCTTCACCATGATGGAATTATCGAGCCGACTCCGGTTCAAAAGCAAGCGATTCCACTTCTGCTCAACGGGCAGGATGTTATTGCACAAGCTCAGACGGGCACAGGCAAAACGATTGCGTTTGCTTTGCCTATTTTGCAACGTATTAATATAGAGAAAGAACAAGTCCAAGCTCTCATATTAACTCCAACGAGGGAACTTGCGATTCAAATTACGAGCGAGCTCAAAAAACTTGTTCCCGCTGTTGGCGTAAGCGTGCTTGCTGCCTATGGCGGCCAAGACGTTGATGCTCAGATTCGCAAACTGCAGCGCTCGCCCCATATCGTGGTTGCAACACCTGGTCGTCTAATCGATCATATGAAACGTGAAACCGTCAGCCTAGGCAAGCTGCAAATGCTTGTTCTCGATGAAGCGGATCAAATGCTTCACATGGGCTTCCTGCCAGATGTAGAAAGCATTATTTCACAAACGCCGAAAGCTCGTCAAACGATGTTGTTCTCAGCTACAATGCCTGATGCTATTCGCAAGCTGGCTGCTGATTATATGAAGACGCCTGTCGATATTCGGGTACGCAGTACTAACGTCACACTCGACAGCATTACACAAATCGTCTATGAAACAACGGATAGAAGCAAACAGCAAACTCTCGTGCATTTGCTAGAGCGTCATCAGCCCTATTTGGCCGTTATTTTTTGCCGGACTAAAGTTCGCGCGAAAAAATTAAACAAGGAACTCCAAGAGATCGGCATCGAATCGGATGAGCTGCACGGCGATCTTACGCAAGCGAAGCGTGAGCAAGTAATGAAGCGCTTCAGAGATGCAAGACTGCAAGTGCTCGTAGCGACTGACGTTGCTGCTCGCGGACTCGATGTTGAAGGGGTTACCCATGTTTACAACTACGACGTTCCACAAGACGGCGAGCTGTATATTCACCGTATTGGCAGAACAGGTCGCGCTGGGCAAGATGGCGCAGCCATCACACTCGCAACTCCTTATGACAAAAACCATTTGATTCTTATTGAACAAAGCATAAATGCTAAGCTTGCACGCCGTGCGATTGACAGCGAAGGCAACGAAACATCTGTACGCGCACAAACCGGCGATCGTCCAGAGAGAACACGCAGTGCAGCTGGCAAAAGCAGTACACGCGGCGGAAGCAGCAAGCCAACCGAGGGTGGACGCCGCGGCGGTCGTGACCGTTCTGCTCAAGGTGATCGCAATGCGAAGCCAGGCGGACGCAGAGGCCAACGCGAGACCGTTCGTCCTAATGCTGGCAAACGTACAGGCAGAACAGCTGAGATTCGCGGTCAAGCTTCCGAAACAGCTGGCGAGAGCACAGGCTGGTCAGCCAACCGTGGGGACCGATTCGAATCCGCAAGCCCTGCTCGCGGTAATGACCGTTCCCAAAGCCGCAGCAGTTCAACTCGCGGCGGTGATCGTTCCGAAAGTCGCGGAAGTTCAGCTCGCGGTGGCGAACGCTCCGAGAGTCGTGGCGGCTCAGCTCGCGGTGGTGCAAGTCGCACCGGCGGCTTCGGCAGTCCTCGCGGCGCAGAGCATGTAGCTGGCCGTGCCTCGTCCAAGGTGGATAGCCCTTGGGAAGCAGCGCGCAGTGATTTCAAAGCGAAAACACTAAACGAGCACGAAAACGGCCGTGGAACAGGCAAGCGCGGCAAATCATCGTCAGGCGGACGCAGCGGCTCACCTGCCGGCGGTCGCGGCAACAGCCCGCGTGGTGGCGGAAGCTCTTCGAGCAAACCGCGCGGCGGCGGCGGACGCAATCGGTAAACAACATTAAAAGAAAGAGCGGTCAACACAGGAACTAATTCCTAGTGCTGACCGCTCTTTCTTTTTCTATATCATTCCATCAGGATCTTACTTCGTTAACCGATAGATCATATTGATTATTATTGATAGTCAATGCCGCCTCATAATATCCTCTGCCGCAGCTAGCAGAATTGCATTGGCATTTATACGCGCCGCTGCATCCGCAAACGTAAAAATGTGTAGGATCTACTGTAATTCCGCTCACCTTCAGTGGCCAATGGCAATCAGGCAATCAATAATATAATAATAGCTAGGGTCCAAATTTTTAAGAAGGCTTATGCTTGCAAAGCTGAATTTTCCAGGTGCATTATCCAGCCATACATATTTCACCTTACCGTTCGTACCAGGAAAATTCATCTGTCCAAAAACATTTCCTAAATACTTTACGAATATCCGAAAGAAAAAGAGCTGTTTAATTAGCTCCACGCGTGCTCATAAAGCGCTCTAGCCACGCCATCCTCGCTATTCGAAAGTGCAACTGCATTAGCTGCCAGCTTCACTTCCTCAGGAGAATTGCCCATTGCTATGCCCATGCCCGCAAATTGAAGCATCGTTATATCATTATGATAATTGCCGATTGCTAGAATTCGGCTGCGATCAATGCCTTTAATTGCTGCAAGCTGCTGCAACGCTTTTCCTTTATTGGCTTCACTATGATGCACATCGATAAAAAAGTCGCCGCTCCGAATCGAATGAAGCTGCTTAGGCCATCCCGACCATTCCGTTTGTACGACATCCATCTGATCCTTCGTTCCGAAAACTGTAAATTTCACAAGGCCGCTAGGCAAGCCCAGGCGGAAATCATGAATCGATGGTTTAGCTTGAAAATGACCATACATCGCTTCCACTTCCGGCGTCATGCTCTCGACCATCATTTCAAAAGCAGTATTCAAATCAAAATGAATGCCATTCTCGCGGCAATATTGAATAAAACGCAATAAATGCTCAGGTACCATATCGAATTGGTGAACAACGGAATGGTTATCCGCATTAATCGTAGCTGCTCCGTTATGAGTAATCACCGTCCCGCTAAGTCCAAGCTCTTTCAGCACAGGAAGTGCGCCTGATGGTCCTCTCCCAGTACATAATACGATTTGAGCTCCGCGATTGGCAGCCTCATGTACCGACTCACGAATAGCTTTCGTCAGCACATGATCATCTGTAAGCAGCGTCCCATCCACATCTAAAGCAATTAAGTCATAATTAAGGCTCATGTCTCCACTCCTATTCCAAACTCTGTAAGTGCTCTCTCTATCTCTTAATTACAGCAAACACTAGATACAATGTCTAATCCGTCTTCCGTTTATGCGAGCGCAGAAGCTCTAGTTCTTCTTCCGTCAGCTCCCGATAGGAGCCCTCTTCAAGGGTTTCATCAAGCTTAAGCGGGCCCATCGATACTCTTTTCAAGTATACGACCTTTTTGCCGACAGCTTCAAACATTCTTTTCACTTGGTGAAACTTACCTTCCATAATGGTAAGGGAGATACTCGAAAATATTTCATCATCCCTTTGTTCATGACTCTTGATGTGTAGCTCAGCCGGCATCGTAACATACCCGTCGTCTAATGCAACGCCAGCCAAAAAAAGCTGCTTGTCTTCTTCGCCAACATCGCCTAGAACCAATGCTTCATAGGTCTTCGCAACATGCTTGCGCGGAGACAACAGCTCATGAGCAAGCTGCCCATCGTTAGTCAGCAGCAGCAAGCCAACCGTGTCTTTATCCAGTCGTCCGACTGGAAATGGATCTCGCTGTCGATCGCTGAGCTCAAGTAAATCGATTACTGTGCGTTCTCGACTATCTTCGGTTGCAGAAATAACGCCCTGCGGCTTATTCAACATGAAATAAACGACATCACGATACACGACAGGTGCGCCGTCAAAATAAACCTTTGCTGTATCAGGGTCAACGATTAGTCCGCTGTCTTTCACTACTTTATCATCGACAACAACCATGCCGAGCTTCACAGCTCGTTTAATTTCGCTGCGCGTACCCAGTCCCATATGGGCGATCAGCTTGTCAATTCGAATACGTTTACTCATTCTACATCCATCTCCATCCTGCAGGCAGTTCATTTTTGATCATTCCAGCGGCATATTTCCCCCAACCTATCGGGAAACCGTCTGTGCAAACTAATATATATCCTTTTGAGGCGGCGCCAGCATGCACCGTTAATTCCGATTCATCAACAAACAAGGTTTCCCCTTTGAGATATCGAATCGTCTGCTCATCAGACGAGCTCCAATTAACAGAGCGCACAGCTTCATCATTCTTTAACCCCATGGCTAGCGGGTGTGACGGTTCAAATCGACCTCGAATAGCTTCACCTACATACCAGCCGGCTCTAACCACGCGCAAGCCATCGAGCGATGGCAGTTCGGCAGGCTGAATATATACGCGAGAACCAAAGGCTACAACACGCCCTGGCCAGCTTCGTGCATTTATCGCAAATTGTTCTGCATACTGGTGCCACAGCTCAATTGGACTTGCTTCTTCAGTGAGGTTCATCGCGGCTCCATCACGACCACTCCCTGCCCCTTTCTTGTTTGCAGGGCGCTCCAATCCAGCGTTGGCCCAATCATTTCTCGTTTGCCGTTTAGCTGCGCGGCGCTCATCCCTATGATCTTGTTTCTTTTCTTGTCTTTTCCCGCTGCTTGGCACGACTTCGCGTTTTAAGCTTCCGCCAGCAGACTGGACGCTCTGGCGCTTTACAGAAGCAGCAACCGCCGGCTCTTCTTCCATGATGCTTGTCCGCTCCCCGCTGCGTCTAAGGACAGCCGCATAATGGCCTTCTCCCTCAATTAAATGCGGCCATAGCCTTACCGTTCCTTGAATGGATTGCAGACGCTCTTCATCAAGCTGCGCCATGCCTTCTGCTAAATCCGCTCTGCCTGCCCTCCAGCCATGCTGAGGAGAAATAGCTTCAACAAAAAAATCTTCATGCTCGGCTAAAAACTGAGCCATTTGCTGCTCGTTCTCCTCCGGCGAGAACGTGCATGTCGAATAGACCATTCTCCCCCCAGGTGCCAGCATCGCTGCGGCATGCTGCATAATATCGCGCTGCATTAAGGAGCATTTTTCAATCGAGTGCTTCTCCCATTCTGCGATCATCGAATCATCCTTGCGAAACATGCCCTCGCCGGAGCATGGTGCATCAATGAGAATACGATCGAACCATTGTGGAAAAACAGCGGCAATTGCTGCGGGCTCATCGTTAAGCACGACAGCATTGCGTACGCCGGCAAGCTCTATATTTTTGGCCAAAGCCTTTGTTCTTTCTCTGGCGTTATCATTCGTGACGAGCACTCCGCTTCCTTGCAGCTTCCCTGCAATTTGCGTCGATTTACCTCCTGGGGCCGCGCATAGATCAAGTACGCGTTGACCAGGCTGAACGTCCAGCAGTTCTACCGGAGCCATCGCACTCGGTTCTTGAATATAATAAAGCCCCGCATGATAGTGCGGATGTTTGCCTGGCCGTTCACCCTCTTTGTAATACAAACCATCCGGTGCCCAAGGTATTTCACGCACCTCCTCGCCCATGTCAGATAGCTTTTTCCATTGCTCGACACCTAGCTTTAATCGATTGATTCGAAGACCGTATACTCTCGGTGCATCATACGAAGACATAAAGCTATCAAACTCATCACCAAGCAGCTTTTCCATTTTTTCTGTGAAATTACGCGGCAAATTGCCGTTCATGCTATTTCCTCCTGCCAAATAAATAGCCTCTCAGCATTCGCCGAGGCATTCGTACACAAAGCTTAAGAATTCATTATACAACGCACGGAATAATGAAGTGCCATTAAAATTGTTGAAAAGGTAGACAAGCTCCGAAACGCTATTCGTTATACAAAAGTTGGTCGCATTCCATAGCCGATTAATGGAATATACTTCCTTGCGTCTTTATGACCATCTCGCCCATCTAACCTATGTAGCCTTCATGAAGCAAACAGCAACTATCGTTTAACAATAATACACGGCGAAAAAGCCATAAGGAGATTATTCATATGAAAAAAATAGTAATAGGTACAGTCGTAACTTCAGTCATTGCCGGTGTAACCCTTATCGGGTTGCTGACGAATTCGGTCAGCGACCGCAGCATTGTTCAAGCCAAGGAAAACGTAAACCAAATAACGCAGCAGCATGTGAAACAGCCCAATGCAAGCATTAGCAACGACTCGTTCCGCAACATTGAAGCAGCGAAGCAAAGTTTAGTATTTGAAATTAATGGCGAAGCAAGCTTATTCGAAGGCACCTACCATTTCACAATCAAGCAAGGCGATAAAATCATCATGACTGATTTTGGAACTGCTTCTGTAGGCGGACCGGAATGGGGCAAAGTGAATCAGACCATTATCGTTCCGGTAAATAAGTTGTCACTCGACATCCCGCTCCATATCGAGCTATATGAAATTGATCAAGAGAGCGGCGAACAAGTTCGCAAAATCAACATGCCGCTAACGATGTACGCTTGCAGCAAAAAAGTCGATAACGAATCATTTCGCAACCTGATGATCACTCCTGTATCCGTCGATTATTCCTTAAAGGGCGAGGCGAGGCTTTCAGAGGGCACCTATAATTATACCCTAAAACATGGCGAAAAAGTGCTTGCCTCAGGTTTTGGAACAGCCTCTATCGGCGCACCTGACTGGGGCAAGGTTCAGTATGATTGGAACCGTGTGGGAGAGCATAACCAGAGCACGACTATTACTCATAAGGAGGCCGACCGCCATTTCAAATGAAATTGAACTTGTAAAAAAAGCGATAGCCGGCGATGACGAAAGCTTCTCCAAATTGATCGCGAGTCGGCAGGATCGGCTCTACCGAATCGCCTATACTTATGTTCGCAACAAGGACGATGCTCTCGAAATTGTACAAGAAACCATATATCGCGCCTTTATTTCTGTCAAAAAAGTGCGTGAGCCGCAATACTTTCATACGTGGCTAACAAAGATCGCCGTCAATTATGCGCTTGAATATATTCGAAAAGCGAAAAAAACAGTCTATATCGACAGTGATTATGAGGCTGGTTACGCTCCTGAACGAACCGAAGAACAAATCGATCTGCATCAGGCACTCAACAGTCTTGACGAGAAGTCCAAAACGGTGATCATCCTTAGGTATTTTGAAGATTTGCCCTTAAAAGATGTTGCTGAAATTGTCGATATGCCGTTAAGCTCGGTGAAATCGAGCGTCTACCGGGCTTTAGCAAAGCTGAATATTCATCTAAACGAGGGGGAAGACGATGAGTAACCGAATGGATTTATTTAAAAAAACATATAATGAAATCGATATTCCCGATCAGCTTGCTGCCGTTGCCGATGCAGCTATTCAAAGAGGCAAAATCGAGCGCAAGCGCACGAAACAAGCAAACTCAATCCGCTGGGCGAAACGTGTAGTTGCTGGTGCAGCAGCACTCTTTATTATTTTTACAATCAGCATTAATACGATGCCCGCTTTCGCTAGCAGCTTAGAAAAAATACCTGGACTTGGCCAACTCGTGCGTACTTTGCAGTTTAACAAAGGAAGCGCAGGTGGCGGTACAATTACGGACTCTACTGCTATTAATGTCATTTCACTCGAGAAAAAAGGCGATCTTGAGCATATTGTCATTCATTTTCAGCAAAACAATAAAGATCAGCAAATGACGAATTCGTTTAGCGTAAACTATAGCGAGTATCCTAATACGATGACTTTTTCAATTGGCGGCGTTAGACGATTCTCAGCCGAGAAGGACTTAGCGGAGCTAAAGAAAAGCAGTTTAATCGCGGACGCTTATCCATTAATTTCGCTCGACGACTCGCTGGTTCGCTTTAACATAACATTTAAGAGCAATGTAAGTTACGAGGTCAAGGAATATAAAGAACCGGCACAAGTTGTTCTTACGATAAAGCGGGACTCTGCAAAAACCAATCCTCCCACCGTTTATTCGCTTCGTACCGCTTCTTCCGCATTCGGAGAAACGCAAGGCATCTACGAAGAAATGTTAGCAGGCCTTGAAGGAGTACGAACGCTCAAAGATCAACAAGGGGGCTACTTCGTCGAAGCTGGATATTATAGCAGTGAAGAAGCAGCTATGGGAAAAATGCAGGAAATAGTTAAAACCTATGGCATCTCTGATCATTCGTTATACATTGAACAACGAGAAGGCATGCAATATCCCCAAGCAATTAACGCCAGATCAGACAACCAGTAATATCCAACATTTTATCCGTATATTTCCTTTGATTCTCTAAATCCGAATGTTGTATGACATTGATGTTCAAGCTCTTACATACCAATACGGATTTGTTATATAATATATTTAAGTAAGGACATGCTGTTCTTTCATAGCTTGTCCACTTAAACCTGTTTCGGAGGTAGTTGCTTACATGAAGAAGAAAAAGAAATTGAAAATGATTTACGTCTATATCGGTATCGTTGTTATTTTATTCGGTCTTATTACCGTTTTAAACAACAGTGGCAAGGTAAACGCCGTATACGACAAGCCCCTCTCCGAGCTGAACCCAGAAACACGCAAGCTGCTTAATGATCCTAACTATCAGAATATCATTTTGCCTGCTGAATTAGACAAGAAAGTGGCCGATAAGGAAGATTTCTTCGTTTACCTATTCGCTTCTGATTGTCCTCATTGCCAAAGAACGACGCCACAGCTTATGCCGCTTGTTGATGAGCTTGGAATTGACCTTCCGCAATTCAACTTAAGAGAATTCCCTAGCTATTTCAACAAATATAATGTCGAGTTTACGCCTACACTTGCTTATTTCAAAGATGGCGTTCAAATTGACAAGCTAGAGGGCGGACTTGCTGAAGAAGGAACTACCGGCTACAAACTAGATGATTTTAGAGCGTTTTTCAATAAATATTCGGGGGCTGAAACCAAATGATGAAGCGTCAGCGCCAAACGGCTGAGCAGATTACGGAGGAGCAAAAAAATTCACGCATTCGCAGCATCATGTATGCTTTGCTGCTCGCATTCGCTTTTATTACTTTGCTCACCGCATGCGGCTTAGCGAACGACGACAAGGCAGGCGCTGAGCATCAACACGGTTCAGAAACATGGCAAACAACAGCATCCTATGATGAGCTGCCTGGTTTTTTAGCGGACTATACGCCGCATACGAGTGAGCTATATAAAGGAGTCCATGCTCACGCCGACATTATGAGCGGGATCACTTGTTATTGCGGTTGCTCAGATGGGTTAGCAGTTGAAACCCCGCATGACTCGCTTTTGCGCTGCTACGTTGCCGAACATCCTGCGGACGAGGGCGCTGTCACATGGACCAATCACAGTACCAGCTGCGGCATTTGTAAGAAAGAGATGGAAGAAGTAATCGCCTTAAGCAAGCAAGGCAAGACCAAGGAAGAAATACGTGCAGCCATCGATAAACTGTACAAACCAAAAAAATCAACAGATTAGTTAACGCTCATCTGCTGTATAAGTTGAAGAAGCTGTCCAACTAGGTCTACTCCGACCTTGCTGGACAGCTTCTTTTTTTCAAACATGTAATGCAACTAAGGTTTTATTTACTTATTCTTTCTTATTTGCTCCAATCAACGATTAATTTGGCCATTAATACGAGATCGAGAATATCAATGACCTTGTCGTTGTTCAAATCCCCAGATTTAACTGCATTCCAGTTGCTGTCGCCTTCCTTCGCACCATATGATTTTACGAGGATTGCTAAGTCAACGATGCTTACCTTCTCATCATTGTTATAATCGCCAGGGATATTAATAACCTCAAGTGCATGCGAATCGCCGGCTATCGTTACTTCTTCCACACTGTCGGATAATACTGCTTTTTTCACTGTAATTTGAGTTGGTCCAGCCAAAGCTCCTGCCTTAGCTTGGAATGTGAGCTTCATCCAATCCCCATTCGCATTCGTCTGTGCCTCATTCAAATGGACTGCGATCAATCTTACTTGTCCATCCTTATCCTTCGTTTCTGGGATCAAAAATTTAGTTTCATCCATGGATACTGCCGAAACAAAAGTCAACTTGGAAGGATCGTAATCAATCGTAATGTCCTCTGCCATAACGGAACCCACTACGTTTTCTAGACCGTAAGTAAGCGCAATGGAACTACCCACTGTTACTTTCGTTTCACCTTTTAAGCTGGCTTTTTCCGTCTGCTTGTCCTTCACTGTACCTGTAAAATCAATTTCGCTCATGCTCGTAAAGGTGCCTGCTGCATTATAAGTGCTCTTTACAACAAATTTGATATATCTGCCGGAAATCGTTTTGTTAAGCGGTGTAAAGTCTTTATACGTACTGCCTGTCCACGATTTGCCGAAGGTGCCAGTCGCTTTATTATTTTCATTCGCAAGGAACGCCGCGTCACTTAGATCTGACAAGCGATCAGAAGCGTATACCTCAAAGTCTTTCGGAAATTCCAGCGCAGTTTGATTCATTCTGCTTGTTCTTTGAATGCCGCTCAAGCTGTGGCTATTCTTTGAATCAATAATAACCCAGTGAGGGAAATCTGCCGCGGGAGCCTCCCATTTGGAGTGCCAAATAGTCGCCGAATCACCATCGAGAATATTTGATGCAAATGCATCTTCATTATCCGCATAAGAGCTGAATGATTCGATTGCAAATGCCGATTTCGATAGGAACTGATAAGTCACAGATTCCTTTGCCGCTTCCAAAGCGAGCATAAGATTCACATAAGCTTCATCGATTTCGTTAACTGGGCTTTCAGGAGTAAGCGCCGATGCACTGCTTAAAGCAGACCGAAGCTCCATCATCTTGGCAGCGGAATAGGTGACGCCTACTACACTCTCACTTGCAGCATCAAAGGCCGAAGCATCAACCTTCAACTTGTTAAGCTGCTCATACGTATAAGCAGGAATGATTTTGTAGGAATCGGATAAAGCCTTGATCTCCGTTGCAGTGAGCGTCCGTTTCCAAATTTTCAAATCGTCCATCGTAACATTGGCACCGCCGTTCCCTTTGTTGCCATCCGCGCCAATAATCGTATTAAATGCTGTGTCTACACTGCTCGTGCCAAGTGCAGTCATTTCTTTAGAGGCCTTCTCCACCCCATCGACATACACTTTGCCAACTTGGTTTGCTCGGTCGACGGTGACCGTGAGCAAATGCCATTCACTTCCTACACTACCCGCCGAAGTATCCATTCGGTTCGTGCCGTCTGCAATGTTTAACGTCATTGCATTGGCTACAGCAGGTCCGATATACCAACCGACGTTTTTGCCGCTGTTCCAGTTTTTATTCGAAATGACCGTCTGATCACCAGATAAATTGCCTGTATGCCAGAACGATACTGTAAAGCTGCCACTGCCAAACTTCAGATCGCTGCGGCTGCCAAGATCGATATAATTCGCATTGCCTGCCGGAATGTACGCTGCTTTATTTGATTTGCCCTGCACGTACGCAACGCTTCCGCGTGATACAGCCGAACCCGTCACGCCGCTCGCATCATCGTTTAAGTTGTCGTCAAACTTCATATCAACGACTAGGTCCTTCCATATTGTTTCAGGATCAATCGGCGTAAGCTCAGGCAGCGTGCCTCCCGTACGGAATGTATGCTGGATCGCGCTAGACTTGTTCCCGTAGCTGTCAACGGCATAAATGACCGCAGTATAGGTCGTTTGTGGATCAAGTCCGTCCAGGGGAATCGTCATCGCATTCGGGATCGGCGTAAAGAAATAGTCGGAGAACACATTAACCGATTTTGCGGTCGTACCCGTCCTTTTGTTCGTTAGCGTCAGCTCGTAATGATGCATGTTTTGGTCATCCTTCGCTTGATTGAAGCTCAGCTTAGGCGTGCCATCCAGATCCGTCACTTTCAGATCCGTCTCAGCAGGAAATTTTGGTGCTATTTTATTGCGATTTGCACTCGTATACTTGAAATTGCTTTTGATCTCTTGAATCGTGTTGCCTTTCAGTTCAATAACCCATTTCTCGCCAGCAATTGTACCGACGCTGTTGAATGGGGGAACCGGTGTCCAATCATCCATAATATCTGCTGGATCTGCATTAAAAGCAATTCTATCCACTTCAATCCGATCCGCATACACTTCAATAAAATCAGCCTGAGATACCGGAAATTCAAAGCGGCTGACAAGCCCTGCATTCGTTACAGCAGAGTAGCCATGCTCTGCTTCAATGTACGACATCGAGCCAAGATTCAGAGCCGTATAATCCTTCTGGAAAATAGAGCGTTCATCGCTGTTGGTCAGATGGGAGTGCCCCGACAACGTAATAACCTGCGGGTAACCCGCCAGATCACTGTTTAGGTTCGGATTGGACGCCTGCTGTCCATCCATTACCGTTCCTGTGATCGGCTGATGAATGCCTACAAAGATCGGTTTATTTTTGTTTAATGGATCAGCCGTAATTTCTGCCAATCTGCCCTTAAGCCAATTGCGCTGGCCTGTATCCGAGTTGTAGTTGTTTCCGTTCAAGAAGAAAAAATAATAGCCGCCGATTTGAGTTTCATAATAGCCGTTGGCCTGTGATGTGAACCAATCCGCTGGATAATGCTCATTCACTTTTGCAACTGTCGCGTCATGATTTCCCATTGCAACATGCATCTTTGTATTGGTCATATTTTTTCTAGCTAGATTCGCTTGGAAAATTTCCCTTACCATTTGATGATCGTTCGGTTTGTCTCCCCCGTTATCGTTGATCATATCACCCACAACTAGGATGGCATCAGGATTTGGGAAGATCGATGCGATAGTATCGAAATAGCTTTCATATCTTGGATCGCCTGTCGTGCGCGAGCCTACATGAACGTCTGACATCGCTACAAACTGCAGCAGCGGCTTTTCACTTGTTTTAATCATGTAACCAAACGTTACCGCATTGCTCGCCACGCCATCCTTTATCGCAATCGCGCTAAGGTTTGTGGTTTTGGCAATCGTGATTGGATTATTGTCAGCTTTTTTGCTTTTCTCGTTAGGCAGCGTTCCGTCAAGTGTGTAGTAAATGCTAGCATCACTTGTTTTAGAGCTTAATACAACCGCTATCGCAGCCTCGTAACGTCCTCCAGCGACAGATGCTTCAGGTGCTAGTACCGCACCATCAGCAGCGCTTGCTGATCGAATGAACCCTTGTGCATTGGAACATAAAACAGCCATAACTATGAAAACCGCTAAACTTCTCCTCCACTTAAAAAACAAATCAATCACTCCTTTAAATTTCTTGTTTCATGTGCATTATATATGTTTTGATTGGTTGTATTGTTAAACAGAAGTCATTTTAACGTTTGTTTATTGTAAATGATGGAATGGCACCACCTCCCTTGGACAACAAAAAAAGACGACTTCTCACTCTATAATGGAGTGAAAGTCGTCTTCAATGTTCATTTTGCCTAACTATCCTAAATCCAATTCACATTGGTTTTACGCCTGCTTTTATGCTAGCTTTGGTTTGCTTTCTTAGCTTTCCCAATGGCTGTTTGAATATCAAGCGAAAGCTGATTAAGCTCATGATAGTCCTCTTTTTCAAATTTCTCGTTAAATTTCATTTGAAATTGAGCAGCTTCACGAACCCGATTATAAAAATACAAATCTTGAATGCCTTTAAGCACCTTCGAGACCACATTGGACTGCTCCTCGAACTCGGTCTGCGCATCCAAAATCTCTTTGCGTATGCTGGTCATTTCTGTATCCAGCTGTGATGCGGCTTCAGCCGCTTTCTTCAACCGCTCACGCACATCCTCAGGCAAGCTTTCTTTAAACTTGTAGTTTAATGAATGCTCGATTGTCGCCCAAAAATTCATCGCTAACGTCCGTATTTGAATTTCAGCCAACACGATTTTGTATCCTAGTGCTGTTTGAACCGGATATTCAACAATCATATGGTAGCTTCGGTAGCCGCTGTCTTTGAAATTCGTAATATAATCCTTCTCATATACAAGGGAAAGATCTTTACGCGTGCGAATCAAGCCAGCTACGCGGTGAATATCATCCACAAACTGGCACATAATGCGAATACCTGCAATGTCCTCTATACCCGTATCCAATTGATCCGAGGGGACTTTGAGACGCTTGGCCTTTTCCAGAATACTAGAAATCCGCTTAACCCGGCCGGTGACGAATTCTATCGGCGCGTAAGCTTCTCGTATCTTCAGTTCGACCCGCATCGTTTTAAATTTCACTTTAAGTTCTTCAACCGCTTGTTCATAAGGCTGTAAAAAAAGATTCCAGTCTCTACCGTCCATCCGGCCGCCTCCTGTTCTTAAACGTGATCTGCACCAACTGCTTCGGCAATATTGCGGTAGCCATCTTTGCGTAAACATTCCTTCAATCCACTCGTTAGCTCTCGCAGCACTCCAGGCCCTTTGTAAATAAGCGCCGTGTAGATTTCTACAAGTGAAGCTCCCGCGCGGATTTTATCGTATGCGTCTTGTGCTGTAAAAATGCCGCCCGAGCCAATAATGGGCAGCTTGCCCCCGGTTTGGCGATATACCGCCCGAATGACCTCCGTTGAACGATCTCGCAGCGGCTTGCCGCTGAGCCCGCCCGCTTCGCCAGCATTCGAATGCTGAAGGCCTTGGCGCGATAATGTTGTGTTTGTTGCAATTATACCTGAGACTCCGCTTTCCATAATAGTCGCAACGGTAAGCTCCAGCTGTTCATCTGTCATGTCAGGCGCAATTTTGACGAGAACAGGTTTTGCTTTTGCTCCTGTTTTCGCCGCTTGCGTGTTTATTTCCTTTTTTACAGCGGCAAGTAAATTTCTCAGTTCTTCACCATGCTGCAAATCACGCAAATCCGGGGTGTTCGGAGAGCTGATATTGACGACAAAAAAGTCGCCGTATGTATACAATTCGCGTATGCAGGTCTGATAGTCCTCATGGGCAAGTTCATTTGGCGTTATCTTGTTTTTGCCAATGTTAACCGCTATCGGGATTCTATTTATTTTGCGGCGTGACAGCTTCTCTGCCATTGCCGCTGTGCCATCATTGTTAAAGCCCATCCGATTAATAAGCGCTTTGTCTGATGGGAGGCGGAACAATCGCGGCTGCTCATTGCCTGCTTGTCCTTTTGGCGTTACCGTTCCTACCTCAGCAAAACCAAAACCTATGCTTGAGAAACCGTCCGCGGCTTTGCCGTTCTTATCAAGTCCAGCAGCAAGTCCGACAGGGTGCGGGAATTGTAATCCGAATAGTTCTGTAGCAAGCTCAGGCGACTTTGCTACGCCATACATCGCATTCATCAGACCATTCAGCCCTGGAACTACACCGCCGGCAGCTAAGCCGTCAATCACAAGATGATGGGCCCTCTCAGGATCCATTCGAAAAAAAATAGGTTTTAAAATTGAAGAATAAATCAACTTACTCACTCCGATCTTAGATGTATGCTCTATCTGACAGTTTATCTTTTTTGCAGCAAAAAGAAAAGAGCCTGCACGCAAGGTGCAAGCTTCCATTGTATTGCGGCTTGTCTAGAAAACGATTACAATGAGATCATATTATTTATTACTATGAAATAGAGAGGTTGATTGACGATGAGTTCACCAAAAAGAAGACCGGCTACAATAAAAGCGAAACCAAAGGATGAAGTAAACAAAAAAGCGCTTGTATGGATTGGTTCAATCGTCGGCGTAGTTGTTGTAGCTGTCGCGCTGCTTCTTATTTTTACTTCGTAAGCGGTCTACGTCAACCATTTATAGATTTTCAAGGGATTGGTTTCGTTTTGGAGCGGCTCCAGCTGAAAACGTTCTGCTGGCTGCTGCACCTTAGACGGAAGCGTCCCATTTTTTATTTTGACAACCGTTCCTAGCGGCACCATATCAAACAACTCCTCCACATCAGCTTTGCCCATCCGGATACAGCCAAGTGATTCGTCCTTGCCAATACTGCCGGGTTCATCCGTTCCATGAATCGCGTACAGCGTATTCGATAATGTCATTCCTCGGCTTCCGAAGTTTCCATCGTCACGCCCATTCGGATTTCTAACCTTTTCACTTATGTAGAAGCTTCCCTCAGGTGTTGCATCGCCTCCGAGGCCCACCTTATAGCTGCGCACAATGATATCCCCTTGAATAACAGCAAGTCGATAACTCGCTTTATCTACCACGATCTCTAGCGGCTGGCTCCACTGTTTATCCAAAATTCCATTTGTGCCTACGTTCGGACTCGTTCTTTTTTCGCTTTCCTCTTGCTGCTGATTTCCTGCTGCTTGTTCTTGCTCTTGGATTGAACGGTTTTTTTGTACTTGCGCGGCTTTCAGCTTTCGCAATACAGCTGGAAACATAGAGCGCATACCGCTGCGTTCCCCGGAAAGAACATTGTTCGGATAAGGTTGAATAAGGTCATCCAACTGCTCCGGCCACTTTTTATATTTTTTCTCATATTGATAGATGCCGCTTGCAAGCGTCCAGTGCGTCTCTTGCTGCACGCTCCATTCCTTATATTGTGCTGCTGCCGAGCTCGCCTCAGAAGGCTCACACTCGCAGGTAAGGCGGTCATACATCGTTACATCCAGCTTACTGCTTCCGTTTTCCTTTTCTATAGACATGAGCAGTCTAGTGTTCCCTGTCCATTTCCGCCAGCCCTCATCTTCCTCAAGGCGAGCTGCAATGGTATGAAGAGGTGCTTGCTTGCCGGCTGCAATGAGGCTGTTCCATGCGCTGCCGACTGGATTTCGTTCTTTACGAGGTATAAACACAACGCCAATTGGGTTCACTTCAACTAAGGCTATAGGCTCGGGCTGCTCTGGCCTTTCCTTGAATACGGAAGTGCTAGCTGGAGCAAACACTGCAACGAGCAGGAACAATAGAGCTAATGCTCCTAATTTGCGAGCTCGTCTTTTTTTCTTTTGCTGCAAATCCCAATCTTTAAGCAGCTGCAATTGATTTTCCGATAACGGATGACTTTCATGCTCGAAGGCATCGTATACTTCACCAGCTTGCAGGAAGCAATAATTCGCTTTGCCCTCCTTGCCAGCGAGCTTGTATTGCTTGCCTAACAAATACCAACCCATTTGGTTATCAGGGTGCTGCTTTACAAATTGCTTCAAATAAAAAATATCTTCCGGAGAGTCCATCCCCCATCCTCCCGACATGTGGTATATATCCTCTATATCGGCAGGCAGGGAGTTTGATTGTAATCCCGAGTTCATTTCTGTTATTGCTGCATATACAAAAAAAGCTCCTCACCGCTGCATAGGCAAGCGAGGAGGAACTTTTTTATCATCACTCAAAAATTAGTAATTAAAAGGAACGTCTGCAATTTTGATTGAATCTGTCGGACAGCCGTCAGCTGCATCCTGCAAATCATCGAACAAATCTTCAGGAATTTCAGTGTTGCCTGTATTACCGTCAGCTTTATAAATAACTTCTGCAAGACCTTCGTCATCATAATCATAAATGTCAGGAGCAGTCGCTCCGCAAGCTCCACAAGCGATGCACGTATCTTTTTCAACCCAAGTAAACTTACCCATGGAAATCCCCTCCCAAATAAATAAACGGAATAATCTCGTCTCTGTACAGTCAAGCTTCATTCATCAATATATAACAAACTATCGTCCTTTTGCAAGGATGTACCGCGAATTCGTTTATTCCTAATTAAGGTTGAAGGATCATCACCAAGCATTCCTGCCGTTAAAACAGCATCTTCTCCATACTTGTCGCGGAGCTGATCCATCGCTTTAGTCAACGCTTCTTTTCTCGGCTGTTTCTCGTAGCTGAACAAATCAAGCTGCAAGGCAGTTTCGGCAAGCAAAGTGAGGTTCTGGAGCGTTATGCCAAGCAGCCGAATCGGTTCGCCTTCCTTCCAATGCCGGTCATATAGCTTGCAAGCCTCCCTATAGAAATCTTCACTCGATTCCGTAGGTGCTGCAAGGGTGTGGGAGCGAGCAATCGTCGTCATATCCGGCTTGCGAATTGTGATTTGAACCGTGGTTGCGACCATCTTCTGCCTTCGCAGCCTGCGACCTGTCTGATCCGCCAAATTAAGCAGCACCCGGAAAACGTCGTCCCGCGAAGTAATATCGTTCGGAAGAGTGGTCGTATGACCGATCGATTTGTTCCGTTCCCGATTTGGGTTAACTTCAGAATAATCAAGTCCATGGGCAGCTGATTTCATCCAAGAGCCAACTACGCCAAAATGCTTATTCAGCATCGTTTCATCCGATGCCGCCAACTGGCCAATCGTCCGAATATTCAGCTTGCTTAGCTTATCAGCCGTTTTTTTGCCGATGCCAAACAAATGATCGCACGGCTTATCCCAAAGCACCTTTTGCACATCACGAATCCGCAGCACAGTCAGCCCGTTTGGTTTTTTCATGTCGGATGCCATCTTTGCAAGCAGCTTATTTGGAGCTAAACCAATTGAACAAGGAAGAGACCACTCAGACTTGATCCGCTGCTGCAGCGAGGCCGCAATATCAAGCGGCGAGCCGAACATTTTCGAACCGGTAATGTCCATATAACATTCGTCAATCGATACAGACTCAACGAGCGGCGTATATTGTCTAGCGATTGCCATAAAGCCATGTGAATATTTGCGGTATAATGAAAAGTCCGGTTTGATTAATATAAGCTCAGGACAAAGTGTTAGTGCCTGTCTGACTGTCATTCCCGTCTTTATCCCTCTGCTCCGTGCTGCATAAGAACAAGTGACGAGGATACCCTTTCGCTGCTCAACGCTGCCGGACACTGCAGTTGGTTTGTCCTTATATTTCTCCGGCTCTTCAGCCTCATGTACGGAACAATAAAAAGCATTCATATCTAAATGAATGATAACTCGGCCCTTAGCCGGATAGAACTCATTCGTATTCGTCATAATCGCGCAACACACCGCCTAACCTAAGCCATAAGCCTACATAAGCTTATCCACCCAAGCATACAATTCCAATAGGGTCAAGTCAACGAAGCACGCGTGAGCTGACAAAAATTCCTTTTGCCCCCTCTACTTTCAAGGCGACAAGTGTTATAATACTAAATTATGATTTGAAAAGGCATTCAGTGAAGGAGGCGTCCCGTTAATGACAAAAAACATATCTATATTCGATACGACGCTGCGTGACGGTACTCAAGGTGAAGGGATCAGCCTGTCGGCAGATGACAAATTAAAAATTGCCCAGAAGCTCGACACGTTGGGCGTTCATTATATTGAAGGCGGAAATCCTGGAAGCAACAGTAAGGATATTGAGTTTTTTCAGCGGATCAAAGCTTTCAATTTAAGCGCCAAAATTACTGCCTTCGGCAGCACTCGTCGCAAAAACAGTTTGGCAGAGCAGGATGCCAGCCTTGTTCGCATCGTGGAGTCCGGTGTTCCGGCCGCTACGCTTGTAGGCAAGTCATGGGATTTCCATGTACATACCGCCCTGCAAACGACTTTAGAAGAAAACATGTCGATGATTTTTGATTCCATTGCTTTTCTAAAGCAGAATCAAATGGAAGCCTTGTTCGATGCCGAGCATTTTTTCGATGGCTACAAGAACAATCCGGAGTATGCCATTGCTGTTTTGAAGAAAGCACAGGAGGCTGGCGCCAACTGGCTCGTCCTATGCGATACGAACGGCGGCACATTGCCTAGTGAAATCCATGAAATCGTTTCACGCGTGAAGCAGGAGCTAACGGCTCCTATCGGCATTCATACACATAATGACTGTGAGCTGGCTGTCGCAAACTCTTTAGCAGCAATCGAAGCCGGAGCACGTCAAGTACAAGGCACGATTAACGGCTACGGCGAGCGCTGCGGGAACGCGAACCTATGCTCCATCATCCCTAACTTACAAATCAAAATGAATTATGACGTTTTGCCAGAGGATAAGCTTCGCACATTGACGAGTACTGCTCGATATATCAGTGAAATTGCGAATGTCCACATGCCTGTTGGTCAAGCTTATGTCGGCAATGCCTCATTTGCTCACAAAGGCGGCATTCATGTCTCCGCCATTATGAAGGATTCCAAAACCTATGAGCATATTCAACCAGAGCTTGTTGGCAACAAGCAGCGTATTCTAGTCTCTGAGCTCGCAGGACAAAGCAATATCATATCCAAGGCGAAAGAGCTTGGACTTGATGTCAACGCAAATAATGAGAAAACAAAGCTCATTATGGATCAAATTAAAGAGCTCGAGCATCAAGGCTATCAATTTGAAGGCGCCGACGCTTCTATGGAGCTGCTGCTTCGTGAAGCATTCGGCAGCGAAGTAAAAGAATTGTTCAAGGTTGAATCCTTCAAAATGCTCGTAGAAAAAACAAACGGCCAAATGATTTCAGAAGCGATTGTAAAAATCAACGTTGGCGGCCAACAAGTTTATATGGCTGCTGAAGGCAACGGACCTGTCAACGCCCTCGATAACGCCCTGCGCAAGGCGCTGGTGCAGTTTTATCCGGAAATCGTTGATATCCATCTATCCGATTATAAAGTCCGTGTAATCGACGAGAAGGACGCTACAGCAGCTAAGGTGCGTGTTCTTATCGAGTCGACAGGACTAAACAATACGTGGAGCACAGTTGGCGTATCAAACAACGTCATCGAAGCAAGCTGGGAAGCTCTCGTAGACAGCATTCGTTATGCCCTGCTTAACATGGTAAAGGTTGACAGCACGCTCGTTGATCCTCACGATCGCATGGGCCTCGTCAATCATTAAAACAACAAAAAGAGTCGAACAGGCTGTTCACGCCTGCTCGACTCTTTTTTGTTGTTGCTGCCGACTACATCCATTTCTCAATCATGCGTTCCCACTCCGCATAAGGAATGACGCCATTGATCCGCTCTCTAATGACACCCTCACTGTCAATAAGGAACGTTGTTGGAAACGTATCTACCTTATACTGCTTCGTCACATCGCCCACCCGATCCATTAAGATTGGAAACGTGAACTCGTATTCTTTGACAAAGTCTCTAGCTGCCCGTTCTTTATCAAATTTCGTAGCATTAACGCCAACGAATGAAATTTTTTCCCCGTATTGCTCATGCAGCCGCTGCAGATCCGGCGCTTCCAGCTCACAAGGGCCACACCAAGATGCCCAGAAATTAACGAAGGTCAGTTTATCCTGTTTGCCCCCTATTTCATAGGACTTCTCATCAAGATCAGGGAGTTTAAAGGTTGTCGCTTGAAATCCTGCTTTCGGCTTAAAATCGACTGAAGTGGCTGCTAGCGCTGCTGAATCCGAGTCATCATTTTTATATTGAAATACAGCTAATCCTGCAAACAGCAACGCAATCGTAAATAGTGCTGCGACACGCTTCATGAGGTTCCATCCTTTTTTTCACATTTTCAAATGCCTATATCGCTTCATGGTATCATGCACCGTATAGAAGCTCAATACACAGGACAAATTAGCCATCAAAACGTCATTTTTAAAGAAATGGTTCTTATCTATATTCTCTGACGACTATTATGGGTAAGTTAAGTATTATTCATACCCAGCCTTATTGAAGTTAGCGGGCTTAAGCCTATTTCGTTATACTTAATTCATTCGCATTATAAAAAAGGAGGCATTGTGTTGGAAACAAACCAAACGCGAGGCTGCATAACCAAATCGGCATTCGAGCGGCTTATTCGAATATGTGCGGATGCTCAACCTTTAGAGGCATGCGGCATTATGGCAAGCAGCCAATCCTTACATTCCATTGCCGCTGATCAAAATGAAGCCATAATAGATATCGTTATCCCCATAACTAATAATCATAACGATCCCATGCATTCGTTCTCGTTTGACCCGACCGAGTGGACCGCTGCTTATTATGACATGCAAAAAAACCGACAAACGCTTGTCGGCTTATTTCATTCGCATCCGCGTACAAAGGCTATTCCGTCTTCTAGCGACACTGACGGTTTCCTGCCCGCTTCGGAGCTTTCCTATTGGATTGTTTCACTGGAAAACACGAAATCGCCTGACGTTAAGCCCTATCGCCGCTCGGAAGGTTCATTTATTCCACTGCAGCTAGTGCTTGCTTAAGTAGGCATACAGATCGCCGAGTGTCGTAATATTTCGTTCCAAAATACGCGTCAAATAGTTCCGCCACAGCTTTGCTGTCATGATTGAATCCTGCAAAGCATGATGCCGCTCTGTAATTGGAATACAGCAGCTCTCAAGCAAATCATCGAGACTGTATCCTTCCAGATTGGGCTCGAGCCATTTGGCCACCATCATCATGTCCAGCACTCTGTGGTTCAAATTAATCTTTGACGTCCTCCACAATGCCGCGTTCAGAAATTGCTTATCGTGGCCGGAAGCATGAGCGATAAGCAGCCTTCTGCCGACAAACTCCATAAAATCATGAAGCACCTGCATCAAATCAGGAGCATCCTGTACCATTTCATTCGTAATGCCGGTTAGTTCGACTATCGCTTTCGGAATTCTTCGTTTAGGATTCACGAGACTATAGAAGGTTTCACTTTCAACAAGTTCGCCATCTCGAAACAATACAGCGCCAAATGAAATAATTTCATCTCCGTTATTCGGATAAAAGCCCGTTGTCTCTAGATCAAAAACAATGACCTCCAGCTCTCGAAGAGGCATATCGAACATTGACTGCTTGCGCTGCTCTTTGTTGACATTCCGAATAAACGCCATTTGCTGCGCATTTTGCGAGCCTAGCATAGAAGCGATGGCAGGCGTAAATCCTCCCATTTTGTATAGGTTCCACATGCGACCGACGCCTTTTTGTTCCTTCATTTCTCCACCGCCTTACGTAAACCTGCCCATTGTTTGCTTAAAAACCGTTCGTTGCAGCCTCTTGCCAAGACGCAGTCCGCTCTTAAGCTCATCCGTCATTTCCTTCGTAAGCTTATGGCTCGACAGCTTTCCATTGTTGGCATATAAGCCATCTGCGTTTTTCTCAGTCGTCATTAGACGGAGCCGGAGAAAAATCCGAAAAGCTTGATCATAAATAGCCCCGTCAGCTGATGACATCTTCCCTGCCTTTACAAGCATTCTAATTCTTTCAAGCGTAGAGGTTTCACGGATGCCTTCTTGTATGGATAATAGCCGAATCGAATTAACCATAGGAATATAGGCGCCATATTTAATATCCAAGCTGCCCGCTTCCTCGCCATACTGCTCCTTTAGCAATTGGCCAAAAAAGCCTAACAGCACCTTATGCCGAAGCGTATTATCCAGCATCCGCTGCAGGATGATCTGGTGGTTAAGCATATCAATAAAAAACAATTCTTTAAGCTGTTCAACGAGCTTATAATCACCGTAAATACAGCGACCATCAGCAATAATAAGCAAATAGCGCACTGCCTCCCAAGCAGGCTCTTCAAACCAAGCACCCAGTTTAACGCCCCACTCCGAAATGGACAAACACCAGTCGGAGTTGCTGCTTAGCACATTGCCCTCACAAGGCGGGTAACCTACATTTTGGAGATTGTTTACAATGAGCGCACTTAAATTCAAAAAATAGTTCTTAACTTCTGTTGAATCAGCCACTGGATCCTGATAGACAACTCCGCTGTCTTGATCGCTTGACAAAGTTTGCTCTTGCCGACCGCCGCTGCCGAACAATACATATGCGTAAGGCACGGGGGGAGAACCATTCCCCCTCCGTGCCATTTCCGCTTCTGCGAGGATAATCGAGCGCTGAATCACCGCATCGTGCACCTCATTTAATTGTTCATTAAATTGTTCGACTGGACGCGTTGGGAGAAGAGCCTCCATATGCTCGTGAACCTGATCCCGCAAGTTTCGCAGCCTATCCACATGATCAGCTGAACCAATCTGCTTAAGCAGCTGCAATCGCACCGGATCACTCATGCGACGCTCTCTCCTTTCGGTCAGTCCATCGCGTTCCTTCTATTAGCCTTGAATGTTTTGACCAGCTTTTTTCATTTGCTCAGGATAACCATAAGCTCCATGCTCACTCAGGTCAAGACCGATAATTTCTTGCTCTTCTGTTACTCGGAAGCCCATCACAAGCTTCATAATACCTAGAATAAGGAATGATGCAGCGAGTACGAATGCGCCAACGACTACTACCGATTCGAATTGAACCCAAAGTTGCTTCCAGCTGCCTGTATCGATCAATCCGCCTGTACCTACGCCTACTTTATCAGCAAGTTCTTGTGTTGCAAAGATACCGTTGGCAAGCGTACCCCACACACCAGCCGCGCCGTGTACAGATAGAGCATAGATAGGATCATCAACTTTAACTTTCTCGAAAAATTTCACACTGTAGAACACGAGCACGCCAGCTACTAAACCGATTACGACTGCCGCCCAAGGAGCGACGTAAGCACAAGAAGCTGTAATTGCAACTAGACCTGCTAGCGTACCATTCAGCATAGCTGTAATGTCAGCTTTGCCTGTTACTGCCCAAGAGATAAGAAGTGCTGCCACGCCGCCTGCGCCTGCTCCAAGCATCGTGTTGAATGCTACATATCCAAAAAATCCATCGCCAATCGCTACCGTGCTGCCTGCGTTGAACCCAAACCAGCCCACCCATAGAAGCAATACAGAAAGTGCTGTGAATACTTGGTTATGTCCCAAAATCTCATTCGCAGAGCCGTCTTTGTTAAATTTACCAATACGAGGTTTAAGTAATACGGTCGCTGCAAATGCTGCAAGCGCACCCGTTAAGTGAACAACTGTGGAGCCTGCAAAATCTTGCGCTCCATCTTCAGCGAGCCAACCGCCGCCCCAGATCCAGTGAGCTACTACAGGATAGATTATCGCAATGAAGAATACAGTAAATACGATATAAGCTGAAAGTTTAGCTCTTTCTGCAAAACCGCCCCATGCTATGGAAAGCGAAACCGCTGCAAATGCTAATTGGAACAAGAAGAATACAGTACTTGGATAGTTCTCGCCTTCACCAGCTGCTAGGGATGGATCGAAGAAGAAATTGCCCCAGCCGATCAATGCGTTAATTCCGCTATCCCCGCCAAATGCGATGCCGTAGCCGAAAGCCCAATAAATAAGTGCTGCCAAACCCGTTGTGAAAATCGTTTTGCCAGCAACGTGACCAGCATTTTTCATCCGTGTTGAGCCTGTTTCAAGAAGAATAAAACCGCCTTGCATGAGAAGAACAAGAATGAATGAGAGCATAACCCATAGAGAGTTGAGACCCATGTTCAACGTTGCTGCGGAAGGATCCTCTGCAAACGCCATTACCGGGAACAATAAGGTGAAGATTCCTAAAGCTAACATCGTTTTCTTAATCATTACGACCACTCCCTAAATGTTATATTTCCTTACACGCTAAGAAAGACTTAATGTCATTATAGTCAGTAGTGCTCAATTTGACAATACGTTTTAACTATTTTTATAAAAAAAATCAAACGTTCGGCATACAATCTAACACGAACGTTAAGAAATGAGGCAAATCAACGCCAAAATAGTCAGCTGAAACTCCTTATTCTTCGCATTTTCACTCTATATAGGTATTGGTTCCTACTTTTTCTAGTTAAAAACGCAAATCACTATGACTCACACCCGTTTCATGTCACCTAAATTACGTTATATAGAAGAAACACATGAAAACGCCCTGTCGAAATTGAAAATTGACACTAAAATTGTATAGTCATGTAACACGTTTGACTGTATGGTTACTTTCCTATTATCATTAGAGGAACAATAGTTATACGTTTTCCCATAAGATGGTGATTGTGAAATTCACCTCAATAGGTAATGATGTTCTTTTAGACATGACGAGCTAAAACAACAAACCTGTTCTTTGTCGACACATCATCTCAGAATGAGATGAAACATAAGCTTAGTACGCAAGCGGGATCTAGTTTACTTATATTTTGAACGAATGGAGGATTTGAAAATGTATCGTATCGGAGAACTATCCAAGCTTGCGCAAATCAGTGCACGAACCATTGATTATTACACTTCAATCGGTCTAATAGAGCCTGCAGAGCGTTCCGCCAAAAACTATCGCCTCTATTCTGATGAAACTTTGCAGCGTCTGGAACGTATTGAACAGATGAAAAAAGATAAATATACATTAGATGAGATTAAGGCCACAATTGAAAGCTGGAGCAAGATTACACCTGAGGAGCAGGTCTCACGTAAGCTTACGGACTTGCAGTACCATCTAAGCCAGCTCGAGCGTGAAGTGAAGGAGTTAGAGCCTGTTATTAAGAAGCTCAAGCCTCGTCAAGCCAATCACCTCTACACGCGTCTTATGCCGCAAACCGCAGCTTGCATAGAGGCACTCATGCTTCTCATTAACAAAAGCTCCCTCATGTAGCTATACATTTCATCAAAAATTGGAGGAATGACTCAATGGCGTTTATCTATGTTTTAATCGTACTTGCATTTATACTAACAATTTGGGCTCAATTCCGAGTCAAAGGAACGTTTAAAAAATGGACGCAAGTTCAAGCGAACAGTGGTTTGACCGGTTACCAGGCAGCACGAAGAATGCTTGACTCTAACGGACTTCATGATGTACCGATCGAACCAGTACGCGGTACACTGACCGATCATTACGATCCGATTCACCGAGTTGTACGTTTGTCGGAGCCTGTGTATTATGAAAATTCAATTTCAGCGATTTCAGTCGCTTGTCACGAAGTCGGCCATGCCATACAGCATGCGGAGCATTACCCAATGCTCGTGCTCAGACATCGTATATTCCCAGTCGTGAATTTTGCATCCGGCGTAGCACCATTTTTATTTATTGCCGGTATTCTATTCTCAGCACTTAACCTAATTGGGCTTGGCATCATATTTTTCTCAGTAGCAGTTGCCTTTCAGGTCATTACACTTCCGGTTGAATTTAATGCGAGCAACCGAGCAAGAGACATTATGGTTGCTGAAGGGTTCATAACGAATGATGAGGAACGCGGGGTCGCAAAGGTGCTTAACGCAGCGGCTTTAACGTATGTAGCAGCGGCTCTCTTGTCCTTGCTGGAGCTTGTCAGATATATCTTAATCTTCGTAGGCGGCAGCCGTCAGGAATAAGCTTCCGTGCCTTATAGCTAAACAAAAGAGGAGCAGTTCCCCTTCGGTCTTCATCGACCGACAGGAACTGCTCCTCTTTTGTTTGTTCTTTTATCTATTTTATCGTGTTCTGGAAATAACGAAGCAGAAAACCGTGAAACACTTTCGCAACTAAAGGCAATTTCTCATTTGAACGCTGAATAAGTCCGATAGTACGAGTCACCTGAGGTTCGATCACCCTTACTTTAGTCGGCTGCAATGGCCCTGTATAGTGAAGCGCCATCTCTGGAAGAAGGCTTACGCCCATCCCAGCGGCTACCAAACCACGAATCGTATCCGTCTCTTCCCCTTCAAAACCGATTTTCGGCGTAAAACCTGCCTCTTGGCAAGCTCCCCAAACGATCGGCCTAAGCGAATACCCTTCGCTGAACAATACGAACGTCTCATGCTCCAGCTCTTTCAGTTCAATCGATGCTTTGTCTGATAAACGATGCCCCGGCGGCAATATCGCATATAGCTCCTCTGTCAGCAATACTTCGCCGCAAACGAATTCATGTTCATCAGGGAAAGGAGATATAAACGCCAAGTCAATCTCGCCTTTCACCATGTCACGAATAAGCGATGGATACATCCCCTGCTTAAATTTAAATTTCACATTCGGATGGAGCTTGCGGAAAGCTGCCACAACCTGTGGAATTAATGAGATCCCAAGGCTATGCGGGAAGCCCAGTCTAATTTCACCCTTCTCGGGGTCAAGAAATTCATGTATTTCAATGACAGCACGTTCCAGATCAGCCAATATCACTTCAGCCCGCTTTAGAAAAAGCTGACCGACTGGTGTGAGCTGCAAATTTCTACCTTTTTGAACGAACAGTTTTACGCCAAGCTCTTCTTCAAGCTGATGAATCTGCCGGCTTACTGCAGATTGCGCCACATGCAGCTCTTCCGCCGCTTGCGTTACATGCTCTTTTTTCGCTACTTTTACAAAATAATGAAGCTGACGAAGTTCCATACCGGTTCAATTCTCTCCCGTACTTACATAGTTTTTATGAGTATCGCTGTTTCTTTTGAGTCTTTATTCGGTCAAAGAAATGGTAGAGCAAGAAGCCTGCAAGAGCGCCGCCAACATGTGCCCATAAATCCACTTTGGCAACTACAATCGAATAAATAACCCCAAATATTAATATCGTGTACACCGTTTTACGAGAGCTCTCATCAAGCTGAGCCTTGCGGAACAACGATATGAACAGAAAGGCGCCATACACGCCGTAAATAGCCCCAGAGGCTCCTACACCCACATGACCATAAAGATCGTCTTGCAGCACATTTACGAAAGCGCTCATCGCATTTCCCGCAATCCCACAAAGCAAATAAAATATAATATATCTCGTTTGTTTAAGCAGATACTCTAGCGGCGGTGCAAACACGAGCAAAGCAAACATATTGTAGAGCAAATGCTCAAATCCCGCATGCATGAACATGCTTGTTATATAACGCCATGGCTGTTCTAATCCAAATGGATCATTCACAGGGTCAGTATAAAACGCACCATAATTGTATGCATGCAATTGATCATTAGGATCGCCATTCCATAATACGACAATAAAATAAATAATATTCAATAAAATTAATATTGATGTTACGGGATACATCTTTAAGTAAGAGCGAAAGCTCTCATATCGCAAGAAGATCACAAGAACATCCCCTTTCTCAATCCAACAATTGGACAAGGTTGTTTCATAACGATTATAATAAATCTGGTATTGACCATATCTTTTAGAGGAGGAAATTTACAAATGACACAAGAACGTAATGGAGCTGCCACATTCAAAGGCAACCCGATCACATTAGTAGGACCAGAACTTAAAGCAGGGGACAAAGCCCCAGATTTCAATCTTAACAAATCACTTGTTGAAAATGTTTCCCTCAAGGACTACTCCGGTAAAATTAAACTAATCAGCGTTGTGCCTTCAATCGACACTGGCGTTTGCGATGCACAAACTCGTCGCTTTAACGAAGCTGCTGGTGAACTAGGCGACAATGTTGTTGTCCTAACTGTCAGTGTTGATCTACCGTTCGCACAAGCACGCTGGTGCGGTGCTGCAGGTATCGACAAAGTTGTGCTGCTGTCTGACTACAAAGCGCATAGCTTTGGTGAATCATATGGCGTATATATTAAAGAACTTGGTTTGGATCAACGTTCGATCTTCGTTATCGATGCTAATGATACGATCCAATATGTTGAATATTTGCCTGAAATGACAGAGCACCCGAATTACGAGCAAGCAATCAACGCTGTAAAAGCACTCGTGTAAATTCAAAACAAAGAAGTTTTTCTGCACTATTGCAAACAAAGCGAGTGAAGGCTTCCCTTCCTCGCTTTGTTTATGAATTAATTATTTACTTTAAATGCAGCTAGCTTCTTATCAAGTGTACGATATAAATCCATAATGACTCTGTAATTAGAACCAAGATCCCCTAATGAGCCTCGGGATGCTGAATAAATATCGACAGCTGATTGGAGCGGATTTACGCTAATAACGGAAACGGTAATGTCCATCGTTCTTCCAAATGCTGTGCGCTTCTCCAGCACAATCTCCCCTACGGATTGCACCTCATGAAGCACCTTATATCCTTGCATTTTCTTAAGAGTCGATATCACTTCTTCCCAAGCCTTATCTTTCGACAGCTTGTAGAAATGAGATTTGAGCATTGGATCCTTAGCCCTGTCGCCCGTCTGTTCATGACTGCGCAGCAGCCCGATCAAGGTCCGCTTCAACAACAACGATCTCCCCCTCCAGCATCTATGTACATTACTCTATATGATACCATGATTTGTCCCATGAAAAAAGAGCTATCACCGGATTTAACCAGCGAATGCTCTTTATTTGAAAATGAGAACCCGCCTATGCCGTCCGACTCACATGTTTCTGAACCCGCTTACGCAGGTGGGTGACCGCAGAACCGCTTTTGAGATCCCCTTTCGGGGGCATGTCAGCTGCGTCTCGATGTTGGTCTCCCGTGAAACAGCCATTGGTTCAAAACAGCGTAAAGCCGTAACGAGCATCGCAGGAGGTATTGCTTATTATAGACTGAACAAAAGAAAAAGTAAACTTTGATGGGCTGTTATTTACTGGAGCCGCTCGAATCTTCCTTAACCAAATCGATACGGTCTAGCTCAGCTGCCTTCTCTGCTTCTTCTTCCTCTGCCAAACGCGCTTTCTCCGCTTGGTCCTGCAGCTTCTGGTAAATCAAGTTGAAGTTCCAGAACGCCAGGTAAGCGATGATGCTGCCCATAAAGAAAGGAATAAGAAAAGTGAATCTAGTACTGAAATACATAACCGCACCGCTCATAATCGCTGTAGAAAGCGAACGGAAAGGTTTGCCGATCGTAATAAGAACAGCGTTTTTCAGTAATTGAAACGTTTTCATATGATAGTGGACAAGCATAGAGAAAAAATTAAATAGTGATACGATTAACAGCAGCAAAAATGCAATGAAAATGTATGAAAGCAAATTCAATTGTTCACGATATACGATAAAGTCAACAACCATAATCGCAAGCAGTATCGTATAAATAATACCGCCTAGCATACTTTGCTTATAATTTTCCTTGTAGCCGCGGAAGAACGTTTTGAACAGCGCAACGTCACTCTCTCCCATTACCCATTTGCGCGCAACCGCAAACATAGCTGCTGTTGCTGGAAATAAGGAGAACGGCGCGACGACTGCCATCGCAATAAGAGCGGAATAGATTTGATTGACATCCTGTGACAAAACCAATCCCCATGCAAAAAAAGCGAATGGAATCGAACAGATCAACCACAAAACATTAATAACTGCCAATCTCATGATCCATTCCGAAATTCGGTAAAACCCACCCATTAGCCCCTTTGGTTCCATCGGATCTGCCTCCAGAAAAGTAAGATTACTCCCACTAGACTACAAAGTATAGCGGAATTCGTATATCTGTTTTGTAATAAGACAACCAATAGAATAATAATAAAAAAATCGAGGTCGTCCAGATGCCCGTTAGGGATCACGGACTTCCTCGATTTTTTTGGTTACACAAGGGAAACGATTATTAGTTATTTACATAACCGTCGGAAGAGCTTTTTGGACGACGGTTTTCTGGACGTCCTTCGCTGCTTCTTTTACCAGCGTAGCCGCCGCCACTGCTGCTGCCGCCACGGGACTCATAGCCACCGCGTGAGCTGCCGCCAGTACTGCTGCCGCTGCTGCGTCTGTCATCGCGACCGCGATATCCGCCGCCACCGCCGCCACCGCTGCCGCCAGTGCTGCTGCTGCGATTGCCGCCGTATGAAGAGGACGAACCGCTGCGGTTGAATGGACGACCGTTTGAACGAATGTCCGGCTTGCGTTTTTTCGCGCGAAGCGGATCTTCCGGTGTCAATTCGATTTCTACGTTTTTCTTCTCGCCAGTCAGCAATTTAATTGCTGCTGAGAGCAAGTGAACGGAATCATATTGCTCAAGCAATTGAATCGAAATCGCTTTGTACTCAGAGAACTCTTCGTTTTGAACGACTTCTAGAAGACGTTCAGCTGTTACGCGTTGTTTGCCTTCAATCGCTTCTGCGATGCTTGGAAGCGGCTTGCGGTTCATCTTCTGACGCGTTACTTTCTCGATGAAATGCAAGTGGTCCGTTTCACGAGGTGTAACGAATGACCAAGCTGTACCTTCTTTACCTGCGCGGCCTGTACGACCGATACGGTGAACATAGCTCTCAGGATCTTGCGGAAGGTCAAAGTTGATAACATGCGTTACGCCGGATACATCAAGGCCACGAGCAGCAACGTCAGTCGCTACCAATACATCGATGCTGCCATCACGGAATTTACGCATTACGCTGTCGCGTTGGTTCTGCGACAAGTCGCCGTGCAAACCGTCTGCAGTATATCCACGTTTTTGAAGCGCTTCGCTAAGCTCATCAACCCGACGTTTTGTACGACCGAAAATGATAGCTAGCTCAGGGGATTCCATATCAAGCAAGCGGCTAAGCGCTTCGAACTTCTGGCGCTCATGCACTTCAATATAAGATTGCTCAATAAGTGGAGCTGTGATTTGTTTTGGAATAACTGAAACATGCTCAGGGTTTTTCAGAAATTGCTGTGCAAGCTTCTGAATGTTTGCTGGCATTGTTGCAGAGAACAGCATGGTGTGACGCTCGTCTGGCACTTGCTTAAGGATAGATTGAATATCCTCCATGAAGCCCATATCAAGCATTTCATCTGCTTCATCCAAAATAACGGTTTGTACATCTTCAAGACGGATTGTTTTGCGGTTGATGTGATCAAGCAAACGTCCTGGTGTACCAATAATAATTTGAGGCTTCTTCTTCAATGCACGGATTTGACGACCAATTTCCTGTCCGCCATAAATCGGCAACGAGCGAAGACCTTTGTACCTTGTTAGCTTCCCGATCTCGTCAGCCACTTGAATAGCGAGTTCACGGGTTGGCGTCATTATTAATGCGACAATGCGTTCCTCGCTTGTCGGAATTTTGTTAATGAGCGGAATTCCGAATGCCGCTGTCTTTCCTGTACCCGTTTGTGCTTGGCCAATTAAATCTTGTCCCGCCATAGCAATAGGGATAGCTTTGTCTTGAATCGGGGTAGATTCCTCGAATCCAAGTTCGGTAATTGCTTGTAACACTTTTGGTTCCAAGCCAAATTCAGCAAATGTTTTCAAACTTTTCTCAAACTCCTTTTATCTGCAGCCTACTTAAGAATATCCAAATCATTATAGCACACAATCAATCGTGAATACCAGCAAACCAATTTAAGACATACTAAGCATGCCAAAATAAAGGAATTAAACAAGTCGGTTGCATTGGAGCGATTTTATTGAATCCGCATTCCCTGCGTTACCTTTTTACAATCCCTATGATGACAATAGGCGCCTTCCTTATCGCACTGGGCTTCAATTTTTTTCTAATTCCGCACCAGCTGCTTAGCGGTGGAATATCTGGTATTTCCATGATGGTCGGCTATATTACGGGCGGAAACATCGCCTTGCTTTATTTTATCCTCAATGTGCCGGTGCTATTATGGGGATGGTTTATCGTAGGTCATCGCTTTATTATATGGAGCGTCTACACCGTTGTCGCCTCTACGGTGTTCTTACAGATCATACCCGTCATGAAAATTGCGGATGACCTTATGCTTGGCGCTGTATTCGGCGGGATTATAGTCGGGTTTGGCAGTGGTTTAACCCTTCGGTACGGCGGCTCATCAGGCGGTTTCGATATTATCGCCTCGATTGCAACGCGAAAACACGATTGGCCAATAGGCATGATTATTTTTTTATTGAATGGCGTAGTCATTGCGGTGTTGATTTTGTTTACGAAGGACTGGAATTTAGCCTTATACTCGCTCGTCGCTATTTTTTCCGCTGGAAAAGTAGTAGATCTCATCCACGTGAGGCATATTAAACTTACGGCCTTCATCATCACGACCAAAACCGAAGAGCTGCTCGCAAAGCTGCTCTTGCACCCGCGCGGAATTACAATAATAAAAACACGCGGTGCATATTCTTCGGGTGATCGCGATATGCTGATGACTGTAAGAACGAAATATGAAATAGCAGAGCTTTGCAAAACGATTACCACCATCGACCCGCGTGCATTCATTAACATCGTAGAAACGGTTGGTGTCATCGGCGATTTTTACAAGCCAAAAGACTAAATCATATACGCAGGTATGGATTTTACACCGTATCCCTATGTTTTTGAAAATGATCCTGATATAATGTTTGTATCCCGTAGTTTGGTTTCTTGCCATATGATTTCCCCTAAACATTAGATATGAAAGGGTGAGGCTCAGGTGGATATGGAAACGGTCAAATTGTCTCAAATTGTAGAGAAGCTAGCCCCAGAGCTCAGTCCTTTTCTTACGAAACGCGAATTGGACATCAGCATTGTGCTGCGTGACGGTCTTGCAGTATTAGAGCCTGCTGACGCAATGGAAATTGTGCAGCACAGTATTTGCAATCAGCAGAGAGAAGCTTTGTTACAATGACAATGCGGGACACACACGGATTATTTATGCGCCAGTCGAGTCACACTCGGCTGGCTTTTGTTTGTTTTGCAGGAAAACGCGGCGATAATCCCCTATTCGTAAGTCTTTATTTCAGCTTTTTAGCAAATTTTCAATATGAGTTTTATGACAATTGTAAAAAAGTTAATGACCCAGACATGCCATCTGCTTTATAATTTGAACAGAATAGCTAACGGGGAGAGAGCAAAATGGACAACATCATTTCAACATTGCTGCTGCTGTACAGCTTGCTCACTGGAAGCGGAGAGCATAACACCGCAGTGAAGCAGCTAGCAATTGCATACTTAAATTCCGCAGCTGGCCAAACCATCATTGATCCGGATGCAGCTGCAAATGGAGGCGAAATCTCAGGAAAAAATCACGCTGGACTCATCATAAAAGACCCGCAGCCTGAAACACCGCCGATCAAAGGAATCTATGTAACTGCTCACAGCGCAGGCGGTGCGCGCATGGAATCGCTTTTAAAGCTGCTTGACGACACGGACCTCAATAGTATGGTGATCGACATTAAAGATGACAACGGCTACATTACATATCCTACTACAACACCCGAACTGCTAGAGGTTGGCGCTTCGAAGAAATATATCCGAGATATTAATGAACTTATGCTTACTTTAAAAAAACATAATATTTATCCGATAGCCAGAATTGTAGTTTTTAAGGATACGGTACTTGCCCGAAAGCAGCCTGAGCTGTCTTTCCTCCAGCAAGACGGAACGATATGGAAAAATAATCGCGGTGAGAGCTTCGTAAATCCTTATCGCAAAGAAGTATGGGATTATAATATTGCTGTCGCCAAGGAAGCAGCAAAGCTTGGCTTTAAGGAAATCCAATTCGACTATGTTCGGTTCCCAGAGGGCTTTGATAACAAATCAGATACACTGACCTTCAGCAAGGCTGATCAGAGCCGCGTGGACACAGTCGCTGGATTTGTCAAATATGCTAGAGAACAGCTTCAGCCGCTCGGTGTTAGGGTTTCGGTAGATATATTTGGTTATGCGGCATCCGTACCGACAGCCGAAGGCATTGGCCAAGATTTTGTGAAAATTTCAAATGATGTGCATGTCATTTCGCCTATGGTTTATCCTAGTCACTATAGTACGGGATGGTTTAAACAAAAGGATCCTGACAAAAGCCCATATGAGACTATAAAAGGCGCCATGCTTGATACGCATAAGAAGCTTGATCCGGGTACGGAGGTTAAACCGATTATTCGGCCGTGGATTCAAGATTTCACTGCAAGCTGGTTAGGCGCTGGTCATTTTGTGAAATATGGCAAAACGGAAGTCGAAGCTCAGATTAGAGCTTTGAAAGAAACAGGAATCAAGGAGTTTCTCCTATGGAATGCCGGAAATAAATACACTCCTAACGTGGAATATGATTAGCTTAAATCCTATTTAGACACAAAAAAGTCCACCTTCGCTAACAAAGCGGCGGTGGACTTTTTTTATATTTATTTTTATTGGGATAAACGAAGTGCCAGCTCGTACATATCAGTGTCAAATGGTTTCTTCGTATTGACAACAAGATCAATATCAGTCGTTACGAGCTCGCCTTTAACAACGCCGCAGCCTTTGCCTGAATCGCCAGCCATTAGCTGTCTAACGGCAAAGTCACCAAGACGGCTTGCTAGAATACGATCGATTGCCGTCGGCGTACCGCCGCGTTGAATATGTCCAAGTACAGTTACACGCGGCTCAATTCCGCTATTAGCTGTAATCTGTCTTGCTACCTCTTCACCTTTGCCCGCACCTTCTGCTACAACAATAATTGAATGACGCTTGCCTTTGGCAAAATTCGTCTTCATACGCTCTGCAACCTCAGTCAGTTCAAAAGGAACCTCTGGTACAAGAATCGTCTCCGCACCGCTTGCTAGACCAGCATGCAAAGCGATATCGCCGCAATGACGTCCCATAACTTCAACGACGGATGAACGCTCATGCGATGACATCGTGTCGCGAATTTTGTTAATCGCATCTACTACGATGCTAACCGCGGTATCAAAGCCGATTGTAATATCCGTAAACGGAATATCGTTATCAATCGTTCCTGGAAGTCCCATCGTTTTAATGCCCAGCTTGCTTAGCTTATTAGCGCCATGATACGAGCCGTCGCCGCCAATAACGACCAAACCGTCGATACCTCTAGCACGAAGCACTTCGGCACCGCGCTGTTGGCCTTCAGGTGTCATAAACTCCTTGCATCTAGCTGTTTGCAAAATTGTACCGCCGCGTTGAATAATATCGCCAACGCTTCTCAAATCCATTTGTCTAAGGTCGTCATTGATAAGCCCTTGGTAACCCCTTTGAACACCATATACATCTAAACCGTGATATAGTGCACTCCTTACAACAGCACGAACGGCTGCGTTCATTCCTTGCGAATCTCCTCCGCTTGTCAATACTGCGATTGATTTGACTGCAGACATGGTCATTCCTCCACATTTTTTATTTATAGTTAAGCCTGTTGTTTCCGAATCCAGATGCTGTTAATAAGGAAAAACAGACGCGTAAGCGGGCTGTTCTTCATTAGCCTCCTAGAAACATTTCTGACATCCGCCTGGTGGCGAACCTTCGGGTCTGACAAATATAAGGCTAAGAGCCCTTCAATAATCAAACGATGAAAACGAGAAGCAGGAAGCTGCTTCACATCCTCACGCGCTCGGTTCACAATCGTACCGAGACGCTCAACAAGCAGACTGTCATTATCATAATAATTGCAAAAATTAAGGTCTCCGCCTACTTGATCCTCTTCTTGATCGATTAAATAATCGAGCAGGATATGAAGTCCGCAAACATGCGGAAAATAAATATTTTTGATCGCTGCAGCGTCCTGCGTGGATAAGCATGGCTCGCTTGCGGCTAGAAACAACATAAACATGCCCAGCGTCGAACCTGATGCCGCAGCAAATTCATTCCATTTCAGGTTTGGATAGTTCCCTCGATGCTGCTCCCACCATGCAAACAAATGCTCCTCACGCAATTCCTTGCGTATATGCTTGTACACCTGCAAATCGCCATATAAAGTGACTAGCTCGATCACATGCTGCTGAACACTTCCATAGGAAGGCAATTGCGCGACATGGATCTGACAAGTTCGTACCAGGTGATGCAAATAACCCCCATCATCTTTTTCATCGCGAAATGCATAATAATCCTGAAGCTGAGCTTCGGGATTGACGGCATCGAGCATCGATTGATGCAATAATCGAAAATCATTCGGATCAAGAGAAGTGCTGCGATCACATAGATTATCCAAATAGTCGCTAATGGTCTGCAGCGCAACAATTAACGGTATGAGCACATGTCTGTGCTCTAAGTTCGCCGCTGCATATACTCCGCCGCCTTGGCAATGAAACTTCTTGCTATCCATACTGCTAAGAGCTTGTGTTCGCAGCTCAGCATCTGGTATTCGCAGTGCAAATACGCGATGTTGCTTGAGCTCTCGCGCCACTTCGGGAAGTACATATTTATATACGCGATGCATGAGCTTTAGTGGGCTCTGGGGCACTCGATGGCCTGTCAAAGTCGTCAATCTCATGATGCACCTCTCCTCAAAATCGTTCATGAATGCCAGCGCGGCTCTAATTGCTGCTCTAGGCGATACCAAATATGAAGGTCGTTTATCCTACTTGCATAATCGGCAATTTCATAGTTTAGTATACAGGATTGCTCAAAGCTATCTTCTTCAAACAGCTTTGCCTGCTTTTCATTGATGAACGCTTCAAACTCTTTCACGCGATCGGGGATCGTCCCACGAATGAGTTCCCACTGCTCTACGATCGCAAGCTGCACAGCTGCTGCATACTGCTCCCATTCCATTTCCAGCACGGGAATACGGATCCGAAGCCGTTCATTCCAGTCAAAACGATAAGCACCCATTGTAAACCTCCGCCTCTAAATGTATCATCTCAGCTCATAATAATCCAGCTTCAAATCTCATTGGTTCGATAACTAATCCATGTTATACTGAGAACCATATTGTTTTTGTAAAGAGATGGAGTGAGCTTTAAAAGATGGACACATCTGAGATTGCGCCAGCAGAGCGCTCTTCGACTGCACGCAAGGAAACACTTTCACTACGAATTTACAGCTTCTCTTCTTATTCTACCGCTGCGATGGTTGTTTCCTTTATCCCGTTATACTTTTTGGATAGAGGTTTCTCTGAGCAGCAAATTGGAATTATTTACTCAACAGGACCGTTCATATCAATCTTTGCGAATATCCTTCTTGGGATAGCCAGCGACAAATTCAGAACGATAAAAAAACTGCTTATGATTCTGTTATTTGGACAGCTTGTCATGATTTCATTGCTTTTCCCTATTGAAAACTTTGCTCTTGTTTGCCTAGTTATGATGGGCTTTTATTTTTTTCAGACACCTATTAATCCATTAAGTGACAGTCTGCTTTTATTATCAAGTCAATACACCGGAACGCCATACGCTTTAATACGCATATTCGGCTCGCTTGGCTTTGCAGTAACGGCTTATACGTTCGGACTTATTCTAAAAGAAATTGGCTCACAGTGGACGCTTCCGCTAGCACTTTGTACCATAGCCATCACCCTCGCCTTAACGACGAGAATTAGAGACTATCAAGGAAGCGCTCGGAAAATCGATTTTTCTGGATTCTTTAAGCTTATTCGCCAGCGCGATGTCCTATTGTTCTTTTTAATTATTTTGACCATTTCGATCCCGCACCGTATGTACGAAGGATTTCTTGCCGTCACCATGCGCCAAATGGGAGCAAGCGATTCTTTGGTTGGACTTGCATGGCTCGTGTCCGCGATGAGCGAGATTCCGATCTTGTTTCTACTCGGCAAATACGGCCATAAATTTAAGGAGCTGCCGCTGCTTATGATCGCATCCATCATGTATGCTGTCAGACTATGGCTGCTTAGCGATATTCAAGATCCACGCTGGGTAATTGCTACCCAAGCCATGCACAGCGTTTCGTTCGGCATTTATTTTTCAACTGCGCTGCGTTATTTGTCCCACCTGATTCCCGACGAGTTCCGCGCATCCGGCCAAGCCGTTTATGCCGTTGTCTGGACTGGACTTGCCGGTGTGATCAGCGGTATGTTTGGCGGTTATATTTATGAGCATTTCGGACGCGAGACCTTCTTCCGTATGGGAGCTGCCTTAGCACTGGTTGCAGCGGCTGCCTTCCTAACAAGATATTTTTTCAGTCGTACGAACCGATAACGATCTCTATTTCTACCAAGCAATATGACTTCCGCGTCACAAATGAAATCATTTCTTATAGTTAAACAAAGGCTGCTCCAGAAGGCGTATCACCTACGCTTGGAGCAGCCCTTTTTTATTGCTTAAGCAGATACTATTCTACAATTTCAAAATTGGAGTATACATCCTGCACATCGTCGTTATCTTCAAAAGCATCCATCATCTTAAGCAGCTTCTCCGCATTTTCGCCATCGACTTTAACAATCGTTTGCGGAAGCCAGCGCACGCCAGCATTTACGAAGGAGTAGCCTTCCTTCTCAAGCGCATTTTTCACCTGCTCGAACTCATGCGGATGTGTCAAAATCTCAAAGCTGTCGTCATTGACAATAACGTCCTCAGCTCCGGCTTCAAGCGAAACCATCATCATCGTATCCTCATCTGTCTCATGGGCTTCACGATCGACAACAAGCAATCCTTTATGGTCGAACATATAACCTACACAGCCGCTCTCACCCATATTGCCGCCACGTTTATTAAACGCAGAACGAACGTCAGCTGCCGTACGATTCCGATTATCCGTCAAGCATTTAACCATAATAGCTACGCCGCCTGGGCCATAACCCTCATACATAATATCATCGTACTCGACGCCATCGCCTGCACCAGCTGCTTTCTTGATCGCACGCTCGATATTATCGTTTGGCATTTGCTCCGCTCTTGCGTTGGCAATCGCTGTTTTCAAACCAAAGTTCGAATCTGGGTTTGGTCCGCCTCTGCGGGCTTGTACATAAATTTCACGTCCAAGCTTGACGAACTTGTTATTTTTAGCCTGATCGGCCTTTCCTTTACGGTCTTTGAACAATTTAAATTTCATTATGCTCGCTCCCCTGACAAAGTTTCCAAGCAACAGTTTATCATTGCAAATAGGTCTTGGTCAATGAAAGCAAGCGCAAACGGCGGTTATTTCACGTTATCTATTGATCTGATTATGGCTTAGAAATTCGTATCCTAATGATGGTTTAATAGCCCAGCTTCAAAATATATAAAAAATGCTTTGATTATTTATAAAAGGCTGACAATAAAATTTAAAAATACTAATAATGGTAATATGTTCATATTAAAAAAGGGCTCCCCGCTTCCAGGGAGCCCTCTCCATTCGCACATTTTCCTATAGTTTAATGACGTTGGCCGCTTGAGCACCGCGGTTACCTTCAGTAATGTCGAATTCAACCGCTTGCCCTTCATCTAAAGATTTGAAGCCATCGCTTTGAATCGCTGAGAAATGCACGAATACGTCTTCTCCGCCCTCTGTTTGGATAAAGCCGTAGCCTTTCTCTGCATTAAACCATTTAACTGTTCCTTTCAAGTGAACAACCTCCTAAATATGACCGCCGTTTTATTTGAACGTGCGAGTAAAATTATTATAGCTATCCCATTTCAAAAAAGCAATTAAAGTAAAATTTTCAAATATTGACTAGATCCAGGGATAAACGGAAGGTTGGATTCTCCAAGCTCTGTGCGCCCTCCGTTAGCAGCTATCATCGCAATCAGGTTATCTAGTTCCGAATAAGGTTCCCAGTTAAGCGATATAAGCGGATAAATTCGAATTTGACCGCCTGGCTTACAAATACGCATCAGTTCCAGAACAGCCTGCGAATGAAATTCATGACCAAATTGATTCGCATACAAAAACATAAAATGGCTGCACAAAATGAGTGAAAAGCGATTCTCCTTGAAGGGCAGCTCTGGAAGCTTGCCATCTATATAGATTTGTTTATTCTCGTTTCTTAATACATCGGCTTTAAATCGTTCAATGGATGCTTCGCGTCCAGCTCGATGATTCTCAACCGACCCGTAATAGCTCCAGTCAAAATGCACTTGAATTTTTGCAATCTTCGCCGTTGATGTTTCGATTTCCTCAGCTGCCTCAGAGATCCATTGCTCAATTCCTGCCCCGTAGCGCGGATCAACAGCAGTTGCTGAAAAACCTCTCTCATTTACTTCTGCAGTAAATGACGAACCCCCGGCTGCAACATCAAGAATTTCCCCTTTAGCAAGATCCTCCTGCTGTAAATCAAACATCCTTAAATACTCTTCGTAGCTTCTGCAAGTCATAGCGACTCCCATTTGCTCATAGCCCTGTTTACTCATTCTTGCACTCTCCTCTGCTCGTCTCATCTCAACTTTTCTCGTTACAGCTATAGCTTCTTCTTGCAGCGTCGTATTGATTACCGCCGCCATAATGGCTATGATGATAAGAATACCATAATTAACTACTATAAGGGTGGAATTTACGCATGTTTAAGAAACACGAAATTTACAAGACCGACAAATACAATATGTTGACGGTTGAAGTTCAAGGCAAAACACTTATTGTTCGGGAAATTTCTGATCAATGGGGCGAGGACACACATACTTTTATTAGCCGCCCTGAGATGCTTCACTGGGCACAGAATCGGTTTCGCGCAGCCGACTTTGTTGGACGCGAAGATGAACTAGCATCCATTATGAGTGCGCTAAAGGAAGTATAAGCAGTCTATTTCTAACCAATCAGCAGGATATTTCACACAGCGCGGCGAACATATCGTTACGCATTTGTGCATAGGTAAAATTAGAATGCTGCCTTTTGAGGCCAGCTTACAATCAGGAGGACTTACCTTCAAATGGATGCTACCGCTTCAGTTATTTTCATTATTGCAGCCTTCGCGCTAGGAGCCATCGTTATCATGAAACGAGATACCTTGCCTCCTGGCATACGCAGAGGTCTTGCACTTGTATCCATTGGATTTATTGCATTTGCGTTTTTTCTGATCGTATATGCTTTTTTCACAATGGGTACAGCTTAGCCGGCAGGCAGCTGAATATTCGTTATCCCGTACGGACATAGTAGAAACAAACTGTGTCCTGAGGTGATAACTGGATGAAATGGCTTCCCCTGCTGCTTGTTTTAAGCCTCGTGCCAGGTGCTACCGCTACAAATGAGACCGCGGCACATGCAGAGCATGCTTTACCAACCTTATCCATACCAAGGAGGAATTCGATGAATCACGTACCTAAACGTTCAGAATCGGCACCTGAGACCCGCTGGAAGCTAGAGGATATTTTTGCAAGCCAAGCGGCATGGGACAAGGAATATGCAGAAGCAAAAGGATTAATCAAAAAAATATCCGAATACCAAGGCAAATTAGCCGACGTCGCGCAGCTTAAAGCTTGCTTCGAGCTTGAAGACGAATTGTCACTGCATGTTGAACGGCTTTATGTATATGCAAATATGAAGCATCATGAGGATACGGCTGAACCTACTTATCAGGCTCTATCCGAGAAATCCAAAAAACTAAGTGTGGAATCCGGCGAAGCATTATCATTCATCACACCTGAAGTTCTCAGTCTATCCGATGAGCAGCTGGAGCAATTGATAACGAACGAATCCGTTGCCAAATTCCGCCATACGCTCGAAGAAATGCGTCGCCAGAAAGCTCATATTTTATCCAAAGACGAGGAAGCGCTGCTTGCACAAGTAGGCAATATGAGCTCCGCTCCCGGCACAATCTTCAGCATGCTGAACAATGCAGACCTCAAATTCCCAAAAGTGAAAAACGAAAAAGGCGAATTGGTTGAGCTGACACACGGCAGTTACATACAGTTCCTTGAGAGCAAAAACCAAGACGTACGCCGCGAGGCATTTAAAGCAGTGTACGAAACATACGGCAAGTTAAAAAATACACTTGCTACAACATTGACGGCTAACGTTACAAAAAACAGCTTTTATGCAAAAGCTCGCAAATATGACTCCGTGCTGGATATGTCCCTTTATGGTGACAACATTCCGCAGGAAGTATATACAAACCTCATCAACACCATTCATAAGCACCTGCCGTTGATGCATCGTTATATGGAGCTTCGCAAAAAGCTGCTCGGTTTGGATGAGCTGCATATGTACGACTTGTTCGCACCGCTCGTTGACGAATTCAAAATGGACATTACGTATGAGGAAGCCAAAAAAACAGTAAAAGAAAGCTTGAAGCCACTGGGCGAAGATTATTTGAAGGTGCTGCAAGAGGGCTTCGACAATGGCTGGATTGATGTGTACGAGAATGAAGGCAAACGCAGCGGTGCTTATAGCTGGGGCGCTTTCGGCACGCATCCGTATGTATTGCTCAATCATAATGACAACTTGAACAGCATGTTCACATTGACGCACGAAATGGGTCATGCTCTGCATTCCCATTATTCGGATACAAATCAGAACTACCGCGACGCACAATATACGATTTTCCTTGCTGAGGTTGCTTCAACATTAAACGAAGCTTTGTTGATGGATTATCTCCTTAACAAATCAACTGATCCAAAAGAAAAAATGTATTTGCTCACTTATTATGCGGATCAGTTCCGCACAACCGTATTCCGTCAAACGATGTTTGCAGAGTTCGAGAAAATCATCCATGAGCGCACGGAGCAAGGCGATTCGTTAACGCCGCAAGACCTTAGCAAAATCTATTATGATCTTAACGTTCAGTACTACGGCTCAGGCATGGTCGTAGATAAAGACATTGAAATGGAATGGGCTCGTATCCCCCATTTCTATAACAGCTTCTATGTGTACAAATACGCAACGGGCTTCTCAGCTGCAACCAGCTTCTCCAAGCAAATTTTGGAGGAAGGCGAGCCTGCGGTTGAGCGTTATCTTGGCTTCCTCAAAAGCGGCGGCAAAGACTTCTCGATTAATATCTTGAAAAAAGCCGGCGTGGATATGTCTTCACCTGAGCCAATTGAGCAAGCAATGAGCGTCTTTGAAGAGCTTATTGGTCAAATGGAGCAATTGACGAAATAACCGAAATACGCAAAGAGACCGTCAAGCCTGCTTGACGGTCTTTTTGCTGTTTATTTTTGAGGAGCTGGATTGATTATTTCATTTCCTTCGTATTAACATAAGCCAAATGTTCCCTACCCCAGCCGCACATGCTGTCCAGCACCGAGGTCAGTGTTCTCCCGTGTTCAGAAATGCTGTACTCCACCTTCGGAGGCACTTCTTGATAGATAACACGGGTAATGAGCTCATCCTCTTCGAGCTCTCGAAGCTGCTTCGCCAGCGTGCCTTGCGAGACTTCAGGAATAAGCCGTCTTAGTTCACCAAATCGTTTGGTCCCGTCAATTAATAAAATAAACAATATAAGCGGCTTCCATTTCCCGCCAATCATATGAAGGGTGGTAAGTACACCTTTTAGCCTCGGTTCCTTCAAATCCGTAATCATCGTATCACCTCCACTATCATCATATCGCATGTTATTTGCATGTGCACGTTTGTTCCAGTCATTATATTTTTTTATGATTAGTACGATTTTTCGTACTAAGTACGAACAAAGTGCGTACTTGGCAGTCTTGTTTTTGTCATGAATAATAAACATTAGAAGTGATTTGACTGCAAAAGGAGAATATGATCATGTCTAATTTTTCATTAAAAAATAAACGGATCGTCATTATCGGAGGAAGCTCAGGAATTGGCTTAGCGACTGCAAAACAAGCAATAGAGCAAGGGGCTCAAGTTGTCATTGCCGGCCGGTCCAAAGAAAGGTTGGATGCTGCACGGCAGTACTTAGGTCATGAGCATGTTGAAGCCTATGCATTAGATAACAAGAATGAACTGGCGCTTCAGTCTTTTTTCGAGCAGATCGGTCATTTCGACCATTTATTTACACCGGGTGCCTCCTACGTTCGAGGTCCAATTACATCAAGTGCTGAGGTTGCACACAGCTGCTTTAATTCAAAATTTTGGCCGCAGTACAATGCGGTGAAATACGCTGCTCCATTTATTAACTCGAATGGCTCAATCGTGCTCATGTCCGGTGCTTTTGGCCAACGGCCGCTTGAGGGCGGCGCTTCCTATGCTGCCTGCAACGGGGCTATCGAAAGTCTTGGCAAAGCGCTGGCGGTTGAACTTGCTCCCATACGTGTCAACGTTATATCTCCCGGCACCATCCATACGAATTTCAACTGGGAAGGTGCAGAACAGGAAGTCAGAGACCAGTCTTATGATGCCTATGCAAAAATCAATCTGTTAGGCAAAATCGGTCAAGCAGACGATGCAGCCCATACTACGATTTATTTAATGACTAATGCGTATACAACTGGAAGCACCCTTTTCCCTGATGGCGGATATATTTTGCGTTAAGCAGGTATTTTGTAGAGCTCGGATAACACCAAAAGATTCCTTAGCAATGGCAAGGAATCTTTTGGTTCTGAAATCTATTCGTATGACTTTGGGCGAACCACTGATGTGGATGTGTATTCCTCTTTCAAACATAGTTTTGCAATATAGAATAGTTGTCCCATATGTTCAGAATAATGGGCAGCACATTGATGCAGCATATCCAAGTTCGTTCTTTCCCGGTTCCTCACTGTTTGGGTTTGTCCCAACGCTTCATCCGAAATCGTCTGAATCGTATCGATGACCAGCTGCAGCCTATCCTGAATGATCGTTTGCAAGGCTGCCTTCTTTACATATTCAGCTTTGAACTCATCGTCACGGCTTCTCTTAATATCTACACGTAAAATACCTTTTACGATTCTCTCTTCAATATTGCCATCTATGTGATTGATCAACATCGATATGCTGTGACTTGATGGATCAGGCTGCCAATTCAACTGGTCATCATCAAGCTGTTCGATCGCCTTCAGCATTCTTTTTCTGATTTCTTCAAATTTATTGGTTAACCACTCTCGATTAAAACTATCGTTCATAAGAGTCCCTCCTTGTGTATTGGAAGTCTTTTCATTTACATATTTATGTAAATTTTAACGAGATAGATATAGGATAACAATAACATAGATTACCTTTTTTTGTGGTTATTGATAGGGTTGATCATCGTGTAGATTGAAAAAAAGACTGATCAGGAGAATTTCTTCATCCTGATCAGTCTTTTCACAATAACTACTCGCATCGGTCACAGAAAAACTTGACCGATCCCCCATGCTAGCACGCCTGCGAATAACGACGACATAAGGTTCACTCTGTCGTTGTTCAGCCAGGCGAATCCGCGCACTTGCTCCGCCGCACTGCCGCAATGCGCGGCGCGCTCGATCTCGCTGCCGCATACCCGGCAGCGATACATGGCCTGGCCGGTTGCGCCGAGCAAAGAGTCGGCGAACGCCCCGGCCAGGCCAGCGGCGGCTGCGGCGGCGATATATACCGCCGCCGAGCCGCCAAGCGTACCCGCAGCAGCCTCTGCTGGCTGCGGGGCCGCAAGCAGCAGCGCGGCAACGGCGCCGATGAACACGGCGCCTGCGAGCGCTGCTGCGCTGCCGAGCGGCGTGACACCGCCGCTCGTTCCAGGCGTGACCGGCTTGCCGCTCGTCACCGATCGCGGCGCCGTCTTACTTAAGGCCCCGATCTCCGTGGCCCATGTATCCGCGTTTACAGCAGCCATCACGCCTATGTAAGCGAACAGCCACCCCTCATCAGGCCAGATTGCATGAGCGGCGCATAATAGGAGTCCTACGCCGCCATTTGCCCATACTTGCCCTGCATCACGGCGGCCAGTCTTCGCATATTTGGCTTCGGCAGCTTCCTTCGCTCTATGTTTTCTCTTCCACTTCGACCATACACTTGATGAAACAAAAAAACCGATCAATAACCCAAACCAGACCGGTTCACCTAGTGTTACGAAGCCGGTTCCCATTATGATCGCCGAGCACGCGCCTGAAGCGGACAATGATTTCACATGATAGGCTGCTGCTGCAATAAAGCAACTGCCCACTAAGCCGATAATCAGACGCAACCACCATTCATCTATCCATCCTACCATCTAGCGAGCAACCTCCTGCTTATACACAACCCATACATGCTTGCTATCTTATCCCTTGCACTCTATTTATTATTTTTAATCATTTTTTTCTATTTACTACTTCTAATTCCATGCTTTCAGCCCGCAGCTCATGCCAGCGTTCCGGGTAATTTGTACATATTAATAATTCCGGATCAAGTGCAGCAATTTTACGGATCGCACGTTTCTCATTGATCGTCCAGGCCATAATTTGAATGCCTGCATTTTTCAATAGTTCGACTCGTTCCTTGTTTAGCTTGGAATAGCTGATCGACAAAAAATCTGCTCCAAGCTCTTTTAGCTCTTTAGGCAGCGAATTCCGCCAGCCGTCAATAATAATACCGGTACGAATTTGGCTGCATAGGCGCTTCATTCGGTATAATGTACCTTCATGAAAGGACGTGATGACTACTTCACTTTCCGCTTGATATGCCTGTATACATTCAAGCACCTTCTGCTCGATCAACGGATAACGGATGCCGTCCGTCTTCAGCTCGATGTTAAGCTTGCAGTGTCCGACTGATTCTTTAAGCACCTGAGCAAGGGTCGGAATATGCTCGCCTTGATACTTTTGTGAAAACCAATTGCCCGCATCCAGTGCTGCAAGCTCGTCAGCCGTCTTTTTTTTCACATCGCCTTTTCCATCTGTCGTTCTGCGCAGCGTGTAATCATGAATAACCATCGGTACATGATCCTTTGAAAGATGAACATCAATTTCAATCCATTCAATTAGTGGATCAGCGAGCGCCAACCGTATAGCTGCCATCGTATTTTCCGGCGCGCGGCTAGACCAGCCTCGGTGCGCTACGCACGGATTTTTCATTAAACGATCATCCTCTCACTCGGCTCATTGTTCAGGTGCAATGCGTCCATCCTCATTCAGCTTTACGCCAAAGGAGACCGATGTTAGCCGATCGAGTAACGCTTTTGCTTTTTCTCCCTCTAATGGAGTAGGCTGCGCATTAACTGTAAACATCGGATGAAACGTCATCTCACAATCCCCGTTTTTAGTGCATAAAGCGTCAAGAACACCGGTCTCGCCCGCTGTCTCCTTGGGATATGAGCTAAAAATAAAGTTTCCTAAACTGTATGCAATCCATTTTCCTTTATACATTTCGAAGCCTTGCAGCACATGCGGGTGGCTTCCGATCACCAGATCTGCTCCCGCATCGATATATTGTTTGCCAAAATCCTTTTGATACGGCTCGGGCTGATCCACTCGTTCCTTGCCCCAGTGCACCATCACGACAACGATATCTGCTTCTTTCTTTGCTTTCGCAATCGCTTCCGTCGCACGCCGAGTATCATAGGTTTCAGCTAATCCTGCTGTATTTTTATCCGCTTTCCATGAAGAAAACGGAACCACTTTGCTCAGTCCGATGTAAGCTACCTTAATGCCCCGAACCTCTTTGATCACCGGAGTGAACGCCTCGGTATCATTATTGCCCGCCCCCATATGCGATAGGCCTGCTTCATCCAAATATTTCATCGTGTCGAGCATACCTTCAACGCCTTGGTCAAGCGCATGGTTGTTGGCTAAGCTCAAAACATCAAAGCCTGCATTACGTATCGATGGAAGAACATCAGGCGAACCTTTAAACACATATGGCGTTCCGGTTACCGGAGTACCACGCTTCGTTACTGGAAATTCCAAATTGCCAGCCGTCAGATCCGGTTCGCTTAAGTAAAGCATGGCAGGTTGATAGAGATACTCATAGCCTTCACGGGCAGTGATGGCGCTCACATAATCAGCAACGAGTAAATCCCCTACAAAGGAAAGGCTGACTCTCTCTTCCTCGCTGCCGGCTCCGTTAGGATCCGTTATAGCAGAAGTATCTTCCTCTTCATTCGGTAGATTGGATTCTGTGTCATTTCCAGACAAATCGACGTCTTCTGTTAAATCCGGCTCGTTTTCTGACCCTTTATCACCTGTGTTAACCGTTTGATTTTGTCCTTTATTCCAATCACCTGCGAAGCTTAACAAACCTTTTAGCTTATCTGAATTTTCAGCCGCAAGCCAGGCACCTAATACGATTATAATGATGCCTAGCAGCGACAAATTAACGAAAATGAGTCTTCGAAGCCTCTTTTTACGTTTAGACCTATCCTGCTGATGCGTTTCAGAACGTGATATGTGCATGGAAGATGGCTCCTCTTTAATAGAATCAAAGTCTATGAATAGCTAGACTCTTCCATTATAGCAATGATCCACCTTCGCGGGGAGAACTATTATTACGAGCTTACTTTAATAGTTCTTGAGCAGCTTCCTTGCCCTGTCTTATGCAGTCCGGAAGACCTACTCCATCGAACGCTGCACCTGTAATCCAAACTCCTGGCAGCTCCTTTTCGAAGCGTTCTCGCAGCTGTTTCATATTCTCAACATGACCCACCGGATATTGCGGCATGGAGCGCGGCAACCTCGTAATTTCAACAAACAAAGGCTCTGCTTTTATGCCCATTGTTTCTTCAATATCTCGCCGCACAGCCTTAATAAGCTCAGCATCCGGAAGCCTAACGCTTTCTTCATCACCCGACCGTCCGACATAGCAGCGTAGCAGCACCTTGTCATTCGGACTCGAATGCAGCCATTTATTTGATGTCCATGTGCAAGCAGTAATTTGCAATCCTTCTGAGCGAGGCACTACAAATCCCGATCCGTCAAAATCGAGCCCAAACGTCGCTTTATCAAATGCCAGTACGACGTTCGCTACCGATACATAATTAATAGCGCGCAGCTCATTAACTTCTGTCAAAGGCGCAAGCAGCTCTGCCGCGTTATATGCAGGTGCCGTCATCACGATTTGATCCGCCCACAGCGTCTCGCCGCTATCAAGGACAACCTCATAACGAGCTCCCTCTGACGCATTCGAAACAGCTTGATCGCTGCTTAATGCTAGATCCGCACATCGTTTAATTTCCACAACCTTTGTACTGAGTCGTCGCTGCACTTTGCTCAAAGCTTTATCTAGTGCGTTAACTAGCGAAGACAAACCACCCTTGAACGTCAAAAAAGTTCCACCCTTTGCGACGGCTGGAAGCGCTCCTGCAGCAGCACTCACTTTACGGTTATGCTGCATGCCGCGAATCAGGCTGCCATGCTTGCGCTCTGACGCGGCAAACTGCGGAAACGTAGCTTGCAGACTTAGCTTTTTCAAATCACCTGCATAAATACCTGCAAGCAGCGGCTCCGCGATGCGCCGCATCACTTGATTGCCCACTCGCCGTTCCAAAAAACCGCCAAGCGACTCATCGCTTTGCTCCTTGCGAACAGGCAGCACCAAATCCATCAGCGCCCGCAGCTTGCCGCCCCATGACAATAAGCCTGTTTTCACGAACGGCCCAATTTCAGTCGGAACCCCAAGCACGAGTCCCGCTGGCATCGGAAACAGCTTTCTTTGATGCAAAATATATGTTTTTTTCGCTCCTGGATTCGTTGTCGTAAGCTCGTCCGCTATGCCAAGCTCCTCCGCCAAATCAATGATGGCAAGCTTGCGCGCCAAAAAAGAATCCGGCCCTTTCTCAATGACGAACCCGTCACGCTGCAGCGTATTAATTTTTCCGCCTAAGGCAGGAGCCCCATCTACGATGGTTATCTCCAGCTCCCTGCCTTGCCGCTCCGCTTCCCGCTGCAAATAAAAAGCGGAGCTCAGTCCGCTGATCCCTCCGCCAATAATGACAATTCGATCAGGTTTTCCGATTCTCCGCATCTCATTCATTCCTTCCCTTGGCTGTCCAAAGCCTCGATGACCGATTCTGCCAATGTTTCCATATATAAAGGATCACGATTCAGCATCGCAATTCTATCCAAAGTCATATTCAGCTCTTTCGCAGCAGCTTGGGCTTCAATATCAAGATCGTACAGCACTTCCAAATGATCTGATACGAAACCAACGGGTGCAACAAGTACCACTTTTACGCCCTCTTCTGCGAGCACTGGCAATGTTTCCAAAATATCAGGGCCTAGCCAAGGATCTCTTGTCCGTCCTGCGCTTTGCCAAGTAAACTGCCAATCCTTCACATTAGCTGCCTTCGCAACCGCTGCAGAAGTTTCAAGCAGCTGCTGCTCATAAGGATCACCAAGCTCACGAATTTTTTCAGGCAAGCTATGCGCGCTAAAAAGCACCTTCACACGCTCTTCACCATCTGTAGCAGCATCCAAGCGTTCTAATCCAGCTACAACGCGATCCGTAAGCGCCTCAAGCAATTTTGGATGCATATGGTATTGCTTTACGAAAGTCATCGCGATACCTAGCTCTTTCGCCTTTTCTTCCGCACGCTTAATATAACTGCCCACACTCATCGTTGAAAAATGTGGCGCAAGTACGATTCCTACCGCTTGTGTGATGCCGTCCTTCGCCATTTGCTCAACACCGTCTTCAATATACGGTTTTGCGTGCTTCAAGCCCTGGTAGCATGTGAATTTGTTAGGAGCCAGCTGCTCTAGTTTGTCCTGCAAGCCGGCAACCTGACCGTTCGTATTTTCACGCAGTGGGAAAACCCCGCCAACAATCGCTTCATAACGACCCTTAAGCTCAGCAAGCAGCTCAGGCGTTGGTGCATTGCCGCGGCGAATATGCGTGTAATACGTTTCAACATCATCCATCGATTCCGGCGTTCCGTAGGACATTACAAGTACGCCTATTTGTTTCGCTTTATGCTCAGACATGACTAGTCTCCTTATGGCTGCGTGCAGCGATTGCCTTTTTAGAATACGATTGTACGAATGCAGTTAACTGAGCCAGCTTCTCAAGTGATGCTTCAGGGAACAAACCATGACCAAGGTTGAAAATAAATCCTGGCTCCTCTATTCCGCTATCAATGATCTCTTTCGCATACGACTCAATCACGCTAATTGGCGCAGTCAGAATTGTAGGATCTAGATTGCCTTGCACGGCAAAGCCATGATCCAGTCTCCGACGGCCTTCTGCAATCGAAACCCGCCAGTCGAGACCGATGACATCTGTTTTGACATTTAATAGTTCCGGAAGCAGCTCTCCTGAGCTTACGCCTGGGAAGTAAATTTTCGGCTGCGGCAAGTCTGACAATTCTGCAAAAATACGTTCAATCGTCGGCAAGACGAATTTCCGGAAATCCGCTGGCGTCAAAGCGCCTACCCAGCTGTCGAACAATTGAAAGGCTTTACCGCCTGCCGCGATATGCGCGCGCAAATAAGTGATGACCATGTCGCCAAGCTTACGCATCAATTCATGCCATAGCTCCGGCTCGCTGTACATCATTTCTTTCGTACGCAAATAGTTTTTGGATGGTCTTCCTTCAATTAAATAGCTGGCAATGGTGAATGGCGCACCAGCGAACGTAATTAACGGCACTTCCAGCTCACGGTCTAGTATCCGAATCGTCTCGATGACATGGCCTAGATCGCCTTCCACATCAATCGGCTTCAAGCGCTCAACATCAGCAGCCGAACGAATCGGGTTCGCAATTACGGGCCCAATATTAGCTACGATATCAAAATCAATTCCGATAGATGCTACTGGATTCATAATATCAGAATACAAAATAGCTGCATCGACGCCCAGCTTACGAACCGGCATCATCGTTACTTCAGCCGCAAGCTCCGGCTGTTTGCATATTTCAAGCAAAGAATACTTCTCTTTTATTTTGCGATACTCAGGATCATATCGTCCCGCTTGTCGCATGTACCATACAGGTAATTGATCTACTTGTTCCTTCCGGCAAGCCCGTATGAAACGGTCGTTATAAGACATTCCCGTTCCCCATTTCTATGTATTTTCCTATGCTTCCATTATGCCCTTTTTCCGCAAACCTAACAACCGCCGACACTCCACTTCCTATGACAATAGTATGACAATCAGCAGCAGGTTGCATGAAGGATGTATGAAAAAAAGATGGCTTCATTAATAAGAGCTGTAGCACTCTAACTAATAAGCCATCTTGTACTTATGACATACCCTTGAATTAGGCTGATTGCTCCTGAGTTTTCTCCGTATCACTGACTTTACGGAAAACGTCTGCATATTGAGGAAATATGTACGTTTGAATGTTCATTCGCAAGGAAAGAATCGGTTTATCTTTCTTAATGAAAGGATGCGAATATAAATCTGGATAATCATTACTAACGATTTCTTTAGTTAATTCCGTCAAGTTCCATTTTTGTAATGTGAACAACCGTTCATGCTTCTGCATATTGTCGATATAGAGCAATAGACTAGGAAGATGACCAACGACAACCACTTCGAGGTTATTAGTAATGGTATTTAAATTTGGCACCGCAGTCTCAGAGGTTTGTGGAATATTTTCATCCTCATTCGATTGCTTTACATAAGCTAGCGGTGCCATAGAGAGCAACGCTAAATCTTGAAAAAAAATGAGGTTATCTGAGTCAGTTCTTCTTACAGGCACACGGTTCGTTAATTGTTCTATCTCTTTCTCTGATATTTTCTCATCGGAATATTCGTTTCTCACACTTTGCAGCGTCAGTTTTTTTTGTACTAACACTTGTTTAACTTGCTTCAAGTTCTCTAGCTCAGGTAATAGGTAAACATACAAAGATACTGCGTTCACCAATACCAATATAGCAATCCCAATGATAAAATAAATCTGAAATTTAGTAAGCGACGGCTTGGCAACTTTCAATTTGATCTCCATATTTATTGAGCTCCTTTTTCCTTATTAAGCTCAATGACTAAGGTTAGCTTATAAACTTCTTTTCTTTTCTTTTCTATGACGGTTTCGCCATTTGTACCTGAAGTAACAGCTTCCGCAGACGTTTGCTCGTCCGCTTTCTTATAGAAAGAAGATAATACAACACCTTGAAGCTTATCATTATCCTCCAAGACCTTCATATATTGAATCACCTCAGATGCATTTACAAAATCGAGCTCCATACTAATTTTCAGATCATCACTAGCGGATATCGTCACTATTTTTGTTGTCAAAGGCAGATTTCCAATAATGGCCGCCAAATACGACTTCCATTCCGTTCGATTAAGCTCTAATTGGGCAATCATTTGCTCAGCTTGTTTATATGCGTCCACCTTAACCTTCAAATCGCCGTTATTACGGATTTTGTCGGCTTCCTGCTCCGATCGTAAGCTCTCCTGTTGAAATCTGCTAGCTTCCGCTTGCCAAGTCTTCGTATAGTACAGCTGCGCGCTTAACAAAATAAACATTAATAACAACATCAGCGGCAGCAGCTTTGGATTTTTGGAGTTTGATTTTTGCTTCATAGGCAGTAAATTTATTGATTTCATGTTTCCTTCCCCCTCAAAGCTAAACCAAGCGGCACGGCATACATTGGAATACTGAAGCTACTGTCTTTTCCTGCTTCAGATATTAGATCCAAATTCAGCAGCGTTACAGGCGGGGTTAGACTATCCTCCATTAAAGAAACAAGCTTATCTAGTTGTAAAATATCACCTGAGACTATTACTCGGCTGAATGTACGTTCACTCTTATTGATATTGTAGTAGTAAAAATTCATTAACCGCTCTAGCTCTGCTATTAAATCCTGTGCAGCATTCATGAAAAATTGCTCAGGGTTTGAGTAGTTATCTAGCCAAAGATTTTGCTCAATGTCGTGTTCTGTGACTAAGGATTTGAAGGATACCTCAACATTACGGGTAATTTTGAAATGTCCATCTTCTATAATAGTTATCTCACTGTTTAGTTCATTTACATTAACGATAATATTAATTCCTTCAACATCGATATGCCCCCATTCTACTAACCGCAGTAGGGAGAATGACTTGATCTCAATGCTGCAAGGAATTAATTTCAGTTGTTCAAAAATATCTACATAATCCTGCAATATGCTCGTTGATGCAGCCACCACCCAACACCTCGCATAAATTCGCTTCTTCCGATGGTAGCACTGCCTGAGCGTTAACAGCCTTCGGCAGCTTAATGAAATCGTAATAAGGATCGTCAAATGCCATACTCAAGTTATTTTTCACTTCGAACTGTACAAGCTTCTTAAGCTCAACATTTACGATATCCGGCAGCTTGAGACTTCTTACCATCACTCTTTGACTAGGAATGGCGAAATGAACGTATCGACTTCCAAAGCGCCTGGAGTCCAACACTATTTTCAATACAGCTTGCAGCTTTTCCTTATCCATGACCTTTCCATCGTCAACAACACCCACTGGCAGCTCTCTTGAGGAATAGTTCATTAATTGAACAGCCTTCTTGCCCTTTTGTTGAATCTCACAAACCTTAACATAGCTGTCTGTGATTTCAATACCAAGGGTTTGATGACCATTAGTTAGTTTTCTAAGTATGGACTGATTCATTTCTCATCCCCCTTCCGGCAGTGCATAATGTAGTTACTTAATGCAGATACGTTCTTGTATGTGTCCTTTAACAAGACCATCTAGATATGTAGAGGTTGCATACTCCGAATTAAACTTCGTTGTACCACCTACGTAAAAACCTTTGGTTTGATTACTATTCCAGTCCTTCTTTAAGTCACCAAAGGTAGCGTCTTTAAATACTAAAAGCATACCACCAACATCTAGGCTCCCATTTAGTCGCCATTCACCAAAGTTTAAATCTGCTTTAGAAATTAGATTTCCACCAATCTTTATAAACGCATCCGTTTGTATAGTATTATTAAAAACAATATTTCCTTTTGACACTAATGAGCCTTTAATATTGAATGCTTTCTCGATAGTACTATTAACTGTAAAATCTCCTTCCACAATTACATTGCCAAGAACATTAAAATCAAAAACTGTATTTGCTAGTAGCATATTCCCTTTTATATATATAGAGCCGCCCACTTGGAAGTTTTTCTTAATGACATCATTAATGATTAAATTATGATTAGCAATGACATCTCCTGCGACGACAAAGCTATAAATTGTATTTTTAATTTGAAGGATTCCTTTCACCTTCAAGGCCCCCCCAATGGAGAATAATCCTGTTACACCATCTCTTGACTCTGCAACAGGATTGGTGAAGAGCATCCCGCCTTGAACAACAATATCCTTTTTCACATCAAAGCTAGTAATACCGTTCGTTGCATTTATACTTCCTTTCACAACCATACCGCCGTCGACATGCCATCTTAGAACGGTACTCTTATACTCAATGTCACCATTCACTATAATATCGCCTTTGACAAAAAAGTTTGTCAGTGTATTATTTACCACTAAATTACCATTCACAATTAGATCACCATCAATAACGATTGTGCCATTCGTTCCCGTATCACCAATGACGACATTTCCTTTTACAAGAACATCTTGTTTAAAAGTAATCGATTTGTCAGCAGCGAGTTCTCTAAATCTCAAATTCCCTCCGACACGTACGTCGCCTTTAAATAGGATCTCTGCTTTGATGATATCCTTGAAATACAAATCTCCATTTGCCACAACAGAATTCCCGTTACTATCGGAATCAATAACTATATCCTTTGTGATAATAGTGCTTGACGTACCTCCTATATTGACATTTTCGGCATTAATAATTGCAGATCCTGACTCACTTTTAGACAATTCAATTGATGTGACTTTACTTACCAGTGCAGCAACCTCACTAAACCGTTTATCCGAGAACACATTCTGGAATGCGTTTGAGATTACGTTTGAGGAATGATTGATATAATAATCTGCTGTCGGAGCAAACCATTCTTTAAACTGAGCATCTGTATAGTCATTTAAAATATGCGACGTCGGCAGCGCTTGTCCCGTTGCAGGCAATATGTAGCATGCTGCAAACACTTTATTGTTTTTGTTATCCTTATTATCTGTTGTGTTGTTACTATTTTTCATAATGACCTTATTGCCAGTTGAAGGGACCGGCGGGGTTGGTGATGGTGTAGAGCCTGGAGTTGGCGTTGGCGTTGGTGTTGGCGTTGGAACAACGATGATTGGAGGAGAAGTAGGTTCATGAAGCGGAACTAAATTATACCTTAGCTCGCTTGCACGAACCTGATTCCCGTTTCCGTAACCTGCTTTAAAGACTACAGCAATCGGCTTATTATCGCTGTCATTCACAATATCCGCTTGGACGTTTAATTGGTGCATTCCATTGACAATCTGAACCAACCGTTCGATGTTTGGCAATGTATTGTTCGTTTCATCAATCTGTTTCATATCCTCATACATTCTAGCGAACACGGTCATACCTGAATGAGCATCTGTGAAAGACTTCTCTGAATTTGCGTTTGTTTTGGCTTGCAACAATCCAACACTCGTACTCATAGCAAGCGGAGCTATTACAATGGAAATCATTACGATAAATCCAAAAACAAGCATTAACGTTCCGCCTTTTTCGGACTGAAAAGATTTAATCATTGCCTTTTCCCCCTTAAACATATTATTCTATGAGTAAATCGATCCGACTACTTAACTTTAAAGGAGCTGCCCGATGCGCAATCAAAAAGGATTAACATTGATAGAAGTTTTGGGCTCCATCGTCTTATTAGGCATCGCAGTTCTAGGTATCACATTCATTTTGCAGCAAACCGCATTAGATACCAAATCAAATGAAAAATCAGATGAAGCAGTTGTAGTGGCTAGAAATGTGATGGAAGAAATCAAAAACAAACTAAAAACGAACAGTGCACAAACTACTGTATATGGACAAGCCATCTCACTAGAGAATCTGCGGAATCTTGCCTCAACCACCATTTATTATCCGGATGCCATTGATCGGCGGTATGAACTGGACATTCAATCTCATACAGCTTCATTAGGAACAGTAGCTCTTACAGATACAGCAGTATCCGACTTAGACTCCATATTCCGCCGAGTTACCGTCAATTGTATCGAGGTCTCTTCTTCTAAAAAATTCGAATTAGAAGCGTATGTTGAATACAAATAATATCGATTGAGGTGAACGGAATGAGACAATTTTTAAAAAATGAAAAAGGATTGACACTTGTTGAAGTTACTGCCGTTCTTGTTCTTTCGGTCATTATATTAGGCTTCTTAATCTACTTGCTAAATTATTCAAATATGAGTCTAAATCAGGTTTCAGCAAGAGAGAAAACACTTCAACAGCAAAGGGATATCATGAGCCAAGTTGTGAAAACAGTCCGTAAAGGCTACTCACCAGCTCCATTAGTGAGTAAATCTAGTAATTTGCGCCTTGTTAGTTCTGAGAACGATGAGGTGGTTGATTACACTTACAATAGCTCTTCGAAATCACTTACAGTCTCTTATAAACCGATTGTTGAGAACGTTGTAGCCGCAACTCCAACCTCAAGCTTCACATTCTCTGATCATGTAGAAAATATTCTATTTGATGCCAACGACGGCAGAATAGAGATTACCCTTGAGATGAAGCTGCCAAATCATTCGATAAAAAAAACATCGACCGTTGTTTATACTACTCAGCGAACCAGCTAAAACTCTAGCAAAGATAAATACCATCCTATCAAGCCGTTCCCCCAATAATACCCTGCTAACGCACCAACAGCGATATAGGGTCCGAACGGTATCGTTTTGCCTCTGGATTGTGCCCCTGTTGCAATTAAAGCAAGCCCTCCGATTAATCCAAATAAACTGGCGAGAAACAAACTGAGCAAGGTAAGCTTCACGCCTAAGATCAAGCCTATGAACACATAAAGCTTGATATCTCCGCCACCCATCGTTTCTTTCTTCAACACCTTATTTCCAATGATGCCTATGATTAACAACGCCCCGCTGCCAACAAAAGCTGCGATGCCATAATTCAATATCGAAAGCGGATGAACGAATAGTCGAATGCATACCGCGCCGATTACACCAACAGCTACCACTTTATTTGGAATAATCATATCGGTTAAATCTGTTTGTACGATGATAACTAAAATACTGATGAAAAATAGAACAGCGAACAGTTCGAGCTTCCAGCCTATGTAAAAGGCTGCATGAGCAAACAGAACGGTCGTTATGAGATCGCCTACTGGGTATCGCCACACAATATGATTGTTACTTGTAGCGGTCTTGAACGTCGAGATTATTACTGATAGCAATGGCACTGTAGCGTACCATTTCGGATTTACTTGATTATTTATTTCGTATGTAGGTGGATAAACAGAAAGAAGCCGTTCATCCCATCGGATAGCAACAGCGTTAAGCACACCGCTAAGAAGCAGCCCCAAAAACGCGAATGCGATTATAGCTGGTGTAGTCATTTTGACCCTTCTTTGCTTGAAAAATTTATAGAAAGACAACCTTGGAGGTTGCCTTTCTAATGAATATGGATTTAAGTTGTAACTTTAACGACTTCAATTGTCCATCCACTTGTACCTTTTTTAGCCGTTATAGTTCTCTCTTTTTTGTCATTAAAAATTATTATTTTATTAAGGTATCCTGCAGTCACAAGAGTTTCCTGAGTATAAGTAGTACCATCTGCTGGCTCGGTATCAAGTTCAATGACATAACGTAATGCCGCCTCTTGTATCATAAGCTGACTGGCAGTATCTGCTTTCGTCTTCGATTTTTCAATTGTCCCGCTAATAGCTGGGATAGCAATTGCAGCAATAATCCCAACAATCACTAGCACCGCAAGCAACTCGATAAGTGTAAGACCCTTTTGATTCCGTTTCAATGCCATCAACATAAACATTCTCCTCTCAATTTATAAAGCATATTTAAAACAATTAAAACCAAGATACCAATACTACATATAGCAGCTCTGAGCAAGGGGTACATCTATGCTCAGAATGAATACCGCATTCTCCCTAATTTAGTACCATCAATCTATAAATAGCTCTGCATCATCTTAAAGGTAGGCATCATGACCGCCATAACAATGACACCTACTACCCCCGTTAGCAAAACAATCATAAGCGGCTCTAGAAGCGCCTTGAGACGATCCGCCATCTGATCGACGTCTGACTCATAGAAATCAGCAACCTTATCCAGCATGCCCTCAGTTGAACCTGAACGCTCGCCGATAGCCATCATTTGAACAACCATAGGGGGAAAAAGATTGGATTGTTTAAGTGTGTCTGACATCGTTTCCCCACTTAGAACCTTTTCCCGAGTATCCGAAATCACCTTCCCCATTGCCTCATTTCCTACAACGTTTGAGACGATAGACAAGCCTTGCATAAGCGGAATAGCAGCAGCTATAAGCGAACTAAACGTTCTTGAGAAACGGGCAATTGCTTGCTTATGCCATAATGTGCCGAATACCGGTATTTTGAGAAGCATGAAGTCCAACTTTTGTCTGCCGGAAGCTGTGCGTCTAATAAATTTCCATAATAAGCTAGGCACAAACATTGCAGCAATTACGATATACCAGAAGTTTTGCATAAATTCACTAACTGACATAACGATGCGCGTTGGCAATGGCAGCTCGATTCCCATTCCCGCAAAGCTTGTCACATACTGAGGAATAACAAAAAGCATCATGAAAATAACGACGAGAACCATCATTACGAGCATCACCGTCGGATAGACCATTGCTGACTTTACCTTTTCTCTTGTGTTGCGCTCTTTTTCGAAGAAAACAGCTAACCGATGCAACATCGTATCCAGATTTCCGGCCACTTCACCTGCCTGAACCATGCTGACAAATATAGGCGAGAAGACGGTAGGGTATGCGGACACTGATTCAGAGAACTGTTTGCCGCCTCTCATTTCTTCAGCAATGGCTGCGAGAAGTTTGGATAAGGTTTTGCTATCTGTCTGTTCACTCAAAATTTGAACAGCCTCTACTAAACTAATACCAGCTTGATACAAAGTCGCCAACTGCCTGCAAAAGACAGTAAACTGATCCATCTTGACTCGCGGCCCGCCAAACGATATATCCTTGTATAGCGTCGTTTCATTCGTATCTAATATATCCGTGACCCACAAGCCCTTCTCGTTCAGAGCCTCGCGTGCACGTTGCATCGTATTCGCTTCAAGAATTCCAATTGACTTCTTGCCACTGGAAGTAATCGCTTTGTACCGATATTTCGGCATTTTACCCACTCCAATGAAACTCGAATATTAAACTTATAACTCACCGAATCCGAATAGCGCTTCACGTGCTGCTTCTATTTTAACCTGCCCCTGCTGCACGAGTTCCCGCAGCGCATACTCCATTGTCTGCATACCTAGCGCCTTGCCAGTCTGCATAACAGAACGTATTTGATAAATCTTCTCAGATCGTATTAGATTTGAAACAGCGGGCGTATTGACAAGCACTTCAAAGGCAGCTGTTCTTCCATGTCCTTCGGACTTAGGCAATAGACGTTGTGAGATGACGCCTAGTAAAACGGCTGCAAGCTGAATTCGAATTTGCGCCTGCATCGCAGGTGGGAAAACATCAATAATACGATCTATCGTTTGCGGTGCGTCCGCAGTATGTAAAGTGCCAAATACGAGATGACCGGTTTCTGCTGCACTAATTGCTGTACTTATTGTTTCTAAATCTCGCATCTCACCTACGAGTACAATATCTGGATCCTGTCTAAGTGCCGCCCGCAGACCATCAGAGAAGGACGGCGTATCCAGACCAACCTCACGCTGATTGACCATCGATTTCTTATGATCATATATAAACTCTATAGGGTCCTCAAGTGTTATAATATGAGCATTTTCCGTTCGGTTTAGATGGTCGATGATGGATGCTAACGTGGTAGACTTCCCGCTTCCCGTAGGCCCAGTTACTAGAAGTAAACCTTGTGGTTTCTTCGCAAATTCAGACGCCATCCGAGGCAGCCGCAGCTCCTCCATAGTAGGAATTCGGCTGGGAACTATTCGAATAGCAAGTCCAACGCTGCCTCGTTGCTTATACGCGTTTATTCTAAATCTGGCGAGTCCTGCTACTCCGTAAGAAAAGTCAACGTCACCGTTTTGTTGAAGCGCAGTATACTGTTCTTCATTCATGAATTGCTTAGCGAGCTCGAGCGTATCAATCGGCTTTAGTAACTCATCATTTATGGGTATTAATTCTCCGTGAATTCGGAATATGATGGGAGAATTAACTGTGATGTGAATATCAGATGCTTGTTTGGAATGAGCTAAGCGAAGCATTTCCTCTGCCTGCATGTACAGCCCCCCTCCTGGCAATAACTAACTAGCCTTTATTCTCCAAGTCCTAACACACGAAAAACCTCAGTAACCGTTGTAAGCCCTTCTGCTGCTTTACTTAATCCATCCACCATGATTGGGATCATTCCTTGCTTGAGTGCATGTTCATAATACTCATTGTCAGATCGCTTAGAAATAATGAAGGAGCGAAGTTCATTATCTACAAGCAACACTTCATGAATGGCTAATCTGCCTTTATAGCCGGTGCGACCGCATTCTCCGCAGCCCGCACCTTTGTATAGGTGATCCGTTCGAATGCCATAGCTTGTTATAAGTTCTAATTCCTTATCAATCGGCGTGTATCTCTGCTTGCAATGCTTACAAATTCGTCTAACAAGCCGCTGTGCCACGATACAATTGACAGAAGACGAAATAAGAAAGGGCTCTACTCCCATATCTATTAATCTTGTAATTGAATTCACTGCGTTATTCGTATGTAATGTACTCAGAACCAGATGTCCAGTCATTGCGGCACGTACTGAAATTTCTGCTGTCTCTGTGTCACGAATTTCTCCTAGCATTACGATGTTCGGGTCCTGCCGCAAAATAGCCCGTAATCCTCTCGCGAATGTCAAACCACTAGTAGAATTAACCTGAACCTGATTTACACCTTCAAGCTGATATTCTACCGGGTCCTCTACTGTAATGATGTTCACGTCTTCTTTGTTTAAATGGGCAAGCGCTGAATATAGTGTTGTAGACTTACCGCTTCCTGTCGGACCTGTTATAAGTACTACCCCATAAGCCATTTCAATGCTTTTGCGAAAGACCTGTTCATTACGCTCGGATAACGCTAGTTTTGAAATATCCGCCAATGAATTTCCAAGATCTAATACTCGAATAACAACCTTCTCACCATGAATCGTCGGCAAAGTCGAAACCCGGACATCAACCTTTCGAAAATCAATATCGAGCTCCACTCGTCCATCTTGCGGAAGACGTCGCTCAGCAACGTTCAAATTAGCCATAATCTTAATTCGGGCTACAATAATGCCATGCATATTAGGCGGGAGCGTTCGCTCCGTTCTCATCACACCATCCACACGATAACGTATGCGGAAGCTTCCGTCCTGCGGATCAAGATGAATATCACTTGCACCCAATTGCACAGCTTGTACAATAACTTGGTTGACGGTTTTCACGACAGGAGAATCCTCATCCGAAATCGCGTGATCTTCGTCTATATCTTTTAGCTGCAAATTTTGACTGATCTGCTCGATTGTATCTTGCAGCCCATAATAACGGTTAATGGCACGTACAAGCTCATCTTTAGAAGCGATTACTGGCTCAATTCGAAGCCCCGTAGCAATACGTATTTCATCAATTGCGAAGTAATCTAGCGGATCAGCCATTGCTAGAATCAGCTTATTGCTTTCCATGCGAAGCGGCATGACACAATGCTGGTCGGCCAGCTTCTGAGAAATAAGTTGTATAATCTTAGGATCTATCTTCTGGCGATAGATTTGTACATGCGGTATGCCTAGCTGAAATTCCAACGCTTCAATAAACTGCTGTTGTGTTATGTAACCCTTTGAAATCAATACGTCGCCAAGCCTAGTCTTTAATTCCCGTTGCTGAATTAATGCCTGCTGCAGCTGTTCTTCGCTAATTACGCCAGACTCGACTAGCAAATCTCCTATTCGCTTACGAAAACCTGACATAACTCATCACCATCTATCGATAAATTTGTAGATATACTAAAAATATTCTCACAATTTGGAACTTGATTTAATTAAATCAAGTTCTAGCATGTCTGTCAATGACTTTAGAACTATATTTTCCTCTAATCTATAAGTATTTCAGCCTAATAAAGCGGACAACTATTTTAATAGGGTCTTATGACCTATGAAAATAATCCCATTATAAATATAAACGTTTAATAAGAAGAAAAATTATTTAATCAATATTTTAAACTCGTAGATTTTAATCATTTTATTAGAAGCAATTTTTTAGAATCGATCACATATGTTATAATTTTCTTATGGAACAATGGAAAAAAAATCTGATCGTGTTGTGGTTCGGACAGTTTCTCGTTATGGCTGGGATGACGATGATCATTCCGTTCCTGTCCCTCTATTTGCAATTTGATTTAGGTTTAACCGATAAGCATGAGATCGGCGTGTGGGCTGGGCTTATTTTTGCGGGCAACTTTGTGACGTCATTTATTTTTCAACCTATATGGGGAAAGATGGCTGACAGGTACGGTCGCAAAATGATGCTGCTCCGCTCTGGTTTCGGTATGTCCATCGTTATGGTATTGATGGGGTTTGCCACAACTCCATGGCACTTGCTGCTGCTTCGAATGGTGAATGGGACAATATCCGGCTTCAACCCTGCATCTATCGCATTAATTTCAGCAACAACGCCAAAAAACAAGATGGGCTTCGCGATGGGAACGATTCAATCAGGAGGCATTGCCGGAACGATACTTGGCCCATTTATTGGCGGCTTGCTCGCGGATTCTATTGGCTTTAGGCCGATCTTCTACCTGACAGGAGCTTTGCTGTTCGCAGCCTCGCTGCTTGCTCTATTTGTTGTAAAAGAACCGTTTGACCGCATGAAAGCAGCTGCTCGCGTGCAAGCCTCCGTCATCGAAGGTTTTCGGAAATTAAGCGGCATTCCTCAGCTTACTGCGTTATTTGCCGTCACTTTTCTCATTCAATTCGCTATGATGAGCCCAATGACGCTTATTCCGCTTTATGTTCAGGAGCTTCACGGGACAACGGCCAACCTTGCTTTCTTGGCAGGTTTCGTCGGATCAGTCACCGGACTCTCCAATCTCGTGTCCTCGCCGCTGCTTGGTAAGCTTAGTGACCGAATCGGCGCAGAGCGTGTACTTGGCGTAGCGCTTGTTGGTTCGTCGCTCGCCTTTATTCCACAAGCGATGGCAGGCACAGTATGGCAATTGCTCATTGCCCGCTTTTTTCTTGGCATCTTTCTCGGGGGGCTTATCCCAGCCGTAAACTCCCTTATTCGAAAATACACACCTGACGGCATGGAGAGCCGTTCCTACAGCTTCAACACCAGCACAATGAGTCTAGGCAACATGATTGGCCCGATCACGGGTGGTGCCCTCTCCGGTTGGATCGGCATTAAAGGTTTATTTCTTTTATCTGCGGTCATGCTCATGATTAACGCTGGATGGGTGTGGCAGTCGCTGCTTCGCAAGCGGCCACAGCCAAAAGAGCCGGTCAAGGACGGCTGATCGATTACATGGAGACAGCAAAGGGTCATGAAGGAGAATGCGAATTCCTTCATGACCCTTTTTTAGATTAATGTTGTACCCTCGTTGTACATGCACATAGGTTCTTAATGAGTTCAAACGATACGACACATGCGACATCTACGTATGAGCACACATATGCGCTTAAAGATTACTCCCAACACGCCAGATAGAAACTGTAAGAACACATAGGTTCTTACAACTCAAAAATCAACGTTACTCTTACCCCATAAGCACACATATGCGCTTAAAACCTACTCCGAGCACTCCCAACACGCCAAATAGAAGCTGTAAGAACACATAGGTTCTTACAGCTCACAAATTGACGCTGCTTTTACCCGATAAGCACACATATGCGCTTACAGCCTACTTCGAGCACTCCCAACATGCCAGATAGAAGCTGTAAGAACTCATAGATTCTTACAGCTCACAAATCAACGTTACTCCTACCCCATAAGCACACATATGCTCTTAAAACCTACTTCGAGCATTTCCAACACGCCAGATAGAAGCTGTAAGAACACATAGGTTCTTACAACTGACAAATCGTCGCTACTTTCACCCGATAAGCACATATTTGCGCTTAAAGCCATCTCTGGGCACTCCCAACACGCCAGATAGATGCTGTAAGAACACATAGGTTCTTACAGCTCACAAATCAACGTTACTCCTACCCCATAAGCACACATGTGTGCTTAAAGCCTACTCCGAGCACTCCCAACACACCAAATAAAAGCTGTAAGAACACATAGGTTCTTACAGCTCACAAATCAACGTTACTCCTACCCCATAAGCACACATATGCTCTTAAAACCTACTTCGAGTATTTCCAACAAACCTAACTCCCACCAACTATCAAAAAAAAGCCCTGATCCCCTCCAGCATTATACCGAAGGGGGTCGGGGCTTGCTCTATTACTTCACTATCGCTATCGCTAATCCATCGTAGCCCGGTAATATCGTGCTCTGCAAACGATCGTCTGTTGCGATGATCTCATTAAAAGAGCGCACGGCACGAACCGCTGGACCTTCCTTGGCTGGATCGATCGTTCTTCCGCGCAGTAAAATATTATCGCCTACAATAATCGCTCCCGGATTAGCGAGTGCAATCGCGTAGTCCAGATAGATGGGATATCCTTCTTTATCTGCATCGATAAAAAAGAAATCAAACTTCCTGCCAGCAGACTTCAGCTCCGCAAGGCTTTGCTTCGCATCACCAACCATATACTCTACCTTATCTCCGAGTCCAGCTGCTTCCATATGCAGCTTGGCTAGATCAGCATAGTTTTGCAGCAGCTCAAGCGATACTAATTTACCGCCCTCTTGCAGGCCCCGTGCCAAGCAAATGCCACTATAGCCGCCTAGTGCTCCAATTTCAATAATATTTTGTGCTTTCGACAGCGATACAAGCATCGTTAACAGCCTGCCATACCCATCAGCAACTGATATATCCGGCATTCCATTAGCCGCTATACCTGCTTTTGTACGCTCAAGATCAGCATCTGCCACATAAAGCGAATCCACATATTGTTCATTTTGCAACGTCATTCTACTCTCTCCAATTTTACAATTTGTAAAAACAAGCTAGTTTGTCCTATACTTGATTGTATGTTTTTGTTCACGGGGTTACAAGCTTATGCTTTAGATATGAAGCTAAGGTCACCAAGAATTAATGAAAAGAGAGTGTAAAATGGAAAAGTTACAATTGATCGCAACTGCGCCAATGGGGCTTGAAGCGGTTGTTGCACGTGAATTGAAGGATCTAGGTTATACCGATCTTCAGGTAGAGAACGGACGCGTTAATTTCACAGGCGGTCCTATCGATATTTGCCGCACCAATCTTTGGCTGCGCACAGCAGGCAGAATTCTAATCAAAATGGGAGAATTCCCTGCTACCACCTTCGATGAATTGTTTGAGGGCACCAAAGCGCTTGATTGGCCGACATGGATTCCGAACGACGGTGAATTCCCTGTAAATGGCCGCTCGCAAAAATCTCAGCTGACAAGCGTACCCGCCTGCCAAAGTATCGTAAAAAAAGCGGTCGTTGATAAAATGTCTGCACGTTATGGTACCGAATGGTTTCCCGAAAACGGCGGACGTTATGTAATAGAAGTTACGCTTATGAATGACCGTGCCATGCTGACGCTGGACACTACAGGTGATGGCTTGCATAAACGTGGATACCGGAAAGTAGCTACCGAAGCTCCAATTAGGGAAACGCTTGCCGCTGCTCTCGTTCAGCTTAGCCGCTGGCGTCCTGATCGGCCGCTTTACGACCCATTTTGCGGTTCCGGTACGATATTGATTGAAGCAGCAATGATTGGCTGGAACATCGCACCTGGCCTTCGCAGAAGCTTTAACAGCGAAGGCTGGCCGCTTATTCCGAATGAGCTGTGGGATGAAGCGCGCGATGAGGCATTTGATTTGGTAAAAGATGATGTTCCACTTCAAATTGCAGGTTCTGATATTGATCCAGGAGCGATTGAAATCGCAGAAGCTGCTATTAAGAAAGCGGGTTTCGGCAAAGAAATCAAGCTTACTGTACAACCCGTTGCCAAAGTGAAGCTTGAAGGCGATTACGGCGTTATTATTACGAACCCGCCATACGGCGAACGTCTCGGCGATGATGTACAAGCAGAGGCTGCGCTGCGTCAGTTCGGATTGACTGCGCTCCATTACCCAACTTGGTCGTATTTCTCGATTAGCCCATCAACGACAATCGAGCACTATTTCGGACGTCCTGCGGATAAGAAGCGGAAGCTGTTTAATGGGCGTATCGAGTGTAATTACTTGCAATTTTTTGGACCGCTTCCCCCTCGCGGAAATCGATAGTAACGAAAGAGGAAGGATATTTTATAGATGTTATATAATAACCACTCGGCTTTACGCCGCTTGATGAGCAAGATTTTGATAGGGCTCGAGCGGCTGAAGGCTGTAGACTTGCTTTTATTTGTGGCTGTGATGATGGCTAAGGTTTATCTATTCAATGCCATTCTTGACGTACCAAAAATGAAAATGACCGATAAAGATGCCCTTATCGAGCTCGGAGCCATTTTATTGTTCAGCTTCTGGACTATATGGCTGCCTGCACGCGGACGGATCGTTGCACTTATCGTGTTGAACCTGATCGCATCCTTTGTTTTGTATGCCGATATTATTTATTATCGCTACTTTCAAGATCTGATCTCCGTTCCCGTATTGCTTCAGTTCAGTCAAGTGGACTCCCTAGGCGAGAGTATCGGCACACTTCTCCGAATGACGGATTTTATTTTGTTCCTAGATTGGATTGTTATCATTCCCTTTGCGATTTACGCATTATGGCGAGGGCGGAGCGATCTTCGTCAAGCGAATGAGTATCGTCGCAAGCCTGCTGGCATGCAAAAGGCTATCGTCCGCATCGTTCTAAGCGCTGTGATTTTTGGCATCGGAACATCGCTTGTTTTCACAAACGTAAATGAAGCGAAGCGTACGTGGGGACAAGGTATTTTGGTCGGCAATTGGTGGAATCTGTCCATCTACAACATGACGGGTGCGCTTGGTTTTCATGGCTATGATGTGTATCGTTATGTCAAACAACACTGGCTGGATGCGGAGACGGTTACCGCTGAGCAGTATTCAGGTGCAAAAAACTGGATTCAAGAACGCGCCGACCAGCGGAAAATACTCGAGCAGGATGCTTTATTTGGCGCATATAAAAACAGCAATGTCATTATGCTTCAGCTCGAAGCTTTCCAAAACTTCATGGTTAATAAATCAATCGGCGGTCAAGAAATTACCCCGAATTTAAACGATTTAATCGAGCAGAGCGCTTATTTCAGTCAATTTTATCAACAAACCGCTCAAGGCAGAACCTCGGATGCCGATTTCATGGCAAACTGCTCCATGCAGCCCGTCACGAACGGCTCGGTTTTCATCCAATATGCACCAAACGAATTCGATTGCATGTCCAGCACCTTGAAAGCAAACGATTATGGGACATCCGTCTTCCACTCTTATGAGGGTGGTTTTTGGAACCGAAATACGATGTACAAAAACATGCAATATGATCAGTTTTACAGCTTAAAGCATTTTCAACTAGATGAAAAAATCGGCTGGGCTCTCGGTGACAAGTCTTTCTTCCGACAATCCTTTGACGTCATTGCCGATCAGAAACAGCCCTTTTACTCCTTTCTGATCACACTCTCCAGCCATTATCCGTTCACGATGCCGGAAGAGGAGCAAAAGCTTAACCTTGGCGAGCTGGATGGTACGTTAATGGGGGATTATTTGCAGTCCATTCATTATGTAGACGCCGCGCTCGGTGAGCTGGTTGATCGAATGAAAGCAGAAGGGCTTTGGGATCATACGATTCTCGTCATGTACGGGGATCACGACAACTCAATTAATGACTGGTCGTTGTTTGAGTCTTTCCTTGGCAAACCGCTGAATGATTTAGAGCGTCAAATGATTGTGAAACAGGTACCTCTGCTCATACATTTGCCTAAGAACGAGCACGCAGGAACGTATACGAATGTAGGTGGTCAGCTTGATGTATCGCCTACGATTATGCATCTGCTCGGCATCTCGACGGCTGATCAATATTTAATTGGCATGCCTCTGCTTATAGAGAATCCTCTTCTTGGCAAGAAGGTCGTGCAAAGAAACGGTGCCTTCACTGATGGTACCCTCTACTTTATGCCTTCAGCGGATGGCATCGCTGAGAACGGAGCATGCTGGAACATCCAAGACAATGCATCCATACCAGTCAGCGGCTGCATAAGTGCCTTTGAAGACTCGCGCACCGAGCTGAACATGTCGGATCAAATCGTCATGAACAATCTCATCGCTGACTTCAAGGAGCAAACCGCTACAGAAGCTCGCAGCAGCAATGGGCTTGAGACAGCTGGTCGTTAACGTTGCAGCTTAGTAAGCTATGAAAAAGCAAAACAAAAGAACCTTCAAATCGACATGAAGTGCACCCCTTAGAATAGACATTGGAAAAACCCCTAGGTTATTCCGATGAAATTCTAGGGGGTGTATTTTTGTGGCGGTTAAAGGGCAAAAGTTTAAGCATTATGAAGATACAACGAAAGTGGAGGCAATCCGCTTACATGTTGA
>NZ_JBFTPA010000017.1:0-161016 GCF_056398245.1 Paenibacillus sp. 01T47 | reverse complement strand
GCCTCCGCTTGCCCATACCGCGCCTTCCAGCGTAAAGTTGGCTCCGCCATAAATGTCGACTTTGCCATCGCCATTCTCATCCTTCGTCAGCTTCTTCGCTGCATCTAACCAGTTGTCCCATGTCCATTTGCCAACCTCTGCCGGCGGCAATTCAAGCCCAGCTTCAGTAAACATCGTTTTGTTGTAGGCCATTGCCCATGGACCTACGTCCTTCGGCAATCCGTACAAATCCCCTTGCCCCAGCTGCTTGCCATCAAAACGATATCGATCAAGCGCTTGCTTCCATACGTTATCGGCTTGGAACAGCTCTGTCGTATCTAGAAACGGCTGTAGACTTTGAATCGTGCCTGCTTCGGCAAACTTGTAAAACTGCGGGCCTGATACATAGAATACGTCCGGTGTTTTGCCCGATGCAACCAGCGTAGACAGCTTCTGGTTGTATTCAGCAGGCGGCACGCTTGTGTACTCTACCTTTACGTTCGGATATTTCGTTTCGTACGATTTGATCAGCTTCGTAAATATATCTTTCTCCTGCGGACTGCCATGACCCATAAACGAAATCTTTACTTTTTCTTGCGGTGCGTTTGTTGCTGCATCACCTTTATTCCCCGTGTTTCCATTTGTAGCAGAGCTGTTGCCATTTCCACCTGATGAACAAGCCGATAGCAGCATTCCAAAGCATAATAGCATTACAAGTCCAAGCTTCGCGGATAATTTTCTATTCATTTCGTTTGACGCCTCCCTTTTTTTGCAAGCGCTTCCTTGATGAACTCATTCTAGATTATATTGTTATACTTTTAAATACTCTATTTAGTATAAAAAATAAGAAATTATGTTCTTTCAACTAATGCTTCACCTTAAAAATCAGTCTATAACCCCATTTTCAAACGAATACTTCTACATTTTCATTCAACTTCTATCATTCCAGCGTTTTTAAAGCACAGGATATACTAACTTTAGTATATATTTAAATACTAATATATTCTATAATCCATTTTGAAGCGCTTACAAAACAATAAGAGGAGATGGTTTCACATGTTTGTCCAAAGCAAGGTTAGAATAACCGCTTTATGGATTGGCTTGCTTCTTATAATCAGTATTCTGCTCCCTGGTTTTCAAGCTTTTGCAGCTCCTGGATTAGCTTGGCCCTCAAATACCGCAACCGTATTCACCCCTCAAAATGGCGGAGTATGGTATCCACGGCTGCTAAAGCTGAGCAATAACGATATTTTAGCCTCTTTCGATACGAATGCAGGCGGGGGCAATACAAGAGTCATGCTTTCTCGCAGCACGGACGGCGGTCATACCTGGTCTCCTGCCATACAAGCTGCAGCTGATTCCAGCGGTAATGTAGGTAATGGCCAAATGCTTCAGTTGCCGAATGGCGAGATTTGGCTATCGTACCGCCTTGTTGTGCAATCGGGTTCGATTTATAACACTTACCTAAAAACCAAAAAAAGTACCGATGGCGGCAGCACCTGGTCAGATTTAACGAACGGCCAAATCGGCTCTGCGACAGCAAACTCGTTCAAAGGATTATGGGAACCACATCTTCAAATGCTTGGCAATACAATAGCTGTATATTATGCGGATGATAGTCCTGCCACTGTAGGCAATACAGGCCTTCAGAAGCTTATTATGAAAACATGGACCGGTAACGGCTGGAGCGGCGAAATAATTGTCAGCGACGGTGTTGCCGCAGGCTCTAGAGATGGAATGCCAGTTATTACCCAAATGGCTAATGGCCAATACATCCTAGTGTTGGAAGCGACCGACGTCGCAGGTCATCCTTTTGTTATAAAATATAAAATATCGTCGGATGGTTATAACTGGAACGTTCCTCGTCAAACCCTTTATGTTCCTTCCAAAGCCGGAAAAAAAGCTGGTGCGCCTTTTGTTGTTAAGCTTGGAGATGGCCGCTTGCTTGCTTCTTTTCAAACGGACAATGACAGTACGAATACCGGCGACGCTTTCTCCTCCATGTACACGATGATTAGCGCAGACAATGGTGCAACTTGGCAATATCGGACTAATATTTTCCCAGTAAGCGACTCGACCAGCTCCAATTGGAATGCCTTGCTGCCCATAGATTCTACTCACGTCCTTGCAGCGACGAGTGCAGACTATCCAAGCAGCGGAGTGTATATTCGATTTGGTCATGCAGTTACACCATCGAACACAAATCTAGTAACAAATTGGAGTTTTGAAACGGCAAACGTAAGCGGCTGGACGACATTTGGCGACGATTACCCCGCTCGAATTAAAGTACATGGCACAAACGATGGTGTCGGTGTACCCGCCGCCCAGGGCAATTATTTTATCGGACTAGCCGGAACGAGCGGACCTGCATCGGCTTATGTTGGCCAAACAATTAGCGGTCTTGATAATGGCAGCTATACGCTGCGTGCGTATATGCGGAGCAGCGGCGGGCAGAATTCTTGCGTAATGGAAGTAAAAGATTTTGGCGGAACGTCGCGTCAAACCAATTGCCCCGTAACCACAGCTTGGACGCCGGTTACACTCTCGAACATCGCAGTTGTAAACGGGCAAGCAACCATAGGCTTTTTCACATCAAACAGCCAAACGAGCCAATGGGTCGATATTGACCGGGTTGAGTTTACTCGCAACGATGTTTACAATGGTGTCGTTTCAGGCGGTGTATACAAGCTTATCAATACAAATAGCGGCAAAGCGCTTGAGGTGGATGCTTGGGGAACAACGAATGGCTCCAATGTGCAAATTTGGACGGAGGGTGCGAATCAGGCAAATCAGCTCTGGCAAATTACTCATGTCGGGGGCGGAGCATATAAGCTTATTAACACGAACAGCGGCAAAGCGCTTGATGTCAGCGGGGCAGGAACAGCAAACGGCACCAATGTTCAAATCTGGGATTATGCGAACTCAGATAACCTGCATTGGAAGATCATCGATACCGGGAGCGGTTACTTCAAGCTTATCCACTCACTCAGCAATAGGGCGCTGGATGTCGCTGCTTCTGGCACAGCCAACGGTTCAAACGTTCAAATCTGGGATGATCTCGGAAACGGCGCCCAAAGATGGAAGCTTGTTCGTGTTAGCTGATGGCGTAAACCCTGGTTGATTCATTAGCATAAAAAAGTATTCAATACATGCGTTATCCTAGAAGGTAAAAAGCTTCTCGGACAATTCATTACCGTATTAACGCATCTGTCCTTTTGTGCTCTTTCTGGCAACCACTAGTCTAAAATAGGTCACCTTTCTATCCACGAAGCGTTTGGAAGTTGAGTCCTGTGTAATATGAAGGATTTCATAAAAAGTAAGCCATGAAGTAAATACTCATCTCGCAGAAGCTGCCTAAACCATACTAGAGAGGAGTATTTATTCATGGCTCCATATCAGGTTACACTAGGTCTAGATCACCAATGATGCATCCAGCTGTTTATCGAGGAGTCTCGGGGCGCAGGCGTAACAGTTAAAGATGGGGTTTCACACATAAGCATGGACTTCGCACCTTTGTAAAAATTGATCTAGAAAATAGGCTTATTTTCTCTCTTCACCCTCGATGTAGCACGTTAAGAGTCAATCCAGCAAAAATAAGACTAAAATATAGGCCTATTTTCATCCAACGTGCCCTTCTCACCAAAATAGATCTAGAAAATAGTCTTATTTTCGCTCATCACTCACGATAAAGCACGATAGGAGCCTATTCAGCAAAATAAGACTAAAATATAGTCCTATTTTCATCAAACGTGCCCTTCTCACCAAAATAGAACTAGAAAATAGCCTTATTTTCTCTCATCACCCACGATAAAGCTCAATAGGAAGCATTTCAGCGAAAATAAGACTAAAATATAGAGCTATTTTCATAAAACATGCCCTTTTTACCAAAATAGATCTAGAAAATAGTCTTATTTCGCTCATCACCTTCGATCTAGCACGTTAAGAGTCATTTCAGCAAATATAAGACTAAAATATAGTCCTATTTTCATCAAACATGTACTTTTAACCAAAATAGATCTAGAAAATAGGCTTATTTTCGCTCCCTCATAGTCAGGCTGTTTTATGATAATCACTGCTTTAAATAAAGCAATGGCAGTCTCAAAAGCAGATAAACTGCTTTTGAGACTGCCTCTTTTTATTAAACAAATATACTCCATATGGCGCTGACACACTACGAGATCTGCCCCAACACCTCCGCCCTTATGCCATTACACTCGCTCTACATCCCCCGTCAAATTACTCCTCATAAATCATTTTTCTAGTCATACCGCCATCAATTGTGATGTGGGTTCCGGTTACAAAATCATTTTGAGGGTCTGTTAAATATAGGCATGCCCGTGCAATATCCTCCGGTTTGCCTACCCGCTTAGACGGATGCTGCTCATGATCCTCTGGGCGCAGCTTGCTGTAATCACCCGTTTCGATCCAACCTGGACATATTGCGTTAACCGTAATATGATCTGGGCCGAGCGAAACCGCCATCGCGTGGGTTAGCGATAGGATCCCGCCTTTGGATGCCGCATAGGCTTCTGAATTCGGTTCTGACATCATTGCTCTCGTAGAAGAAATGTTTACGATAGCTCCACCGCCGGTTGTCCGCATCAACTTGGCAGCCTCACGCGAGCAGACAAACGTCCCGCGCAGGTTCGTATTCACAACGCTATCCCATTCATCAATGGATAGGTCGTATGGCGACTTCCATATGCCAAACCCCGCGTTGTTTATGACGATGTCTAATCTCCCGACAATTGTTTCCAAATCACGCAGCATTTTAATAATGGCATCAGGCTCGCTCATATCGGCAGAAAGAGATAAAGAATCATAACCTGCCTCTTGCAGCAGCAAGCCAGTCTGCTCCAGTCCTTCTTCGTTTTTATCCACTAATACAGGCAGTGCTCCTTGTTCCGCATAAGCTAGTGCAAGCGCTCGTCCAATACCAGCCCCAGCGCCTGTTATGAGTACAACCTTATCCTCGTATGCTGCTTTCATTTCGAATACCTCCTTAGCGTGCCCTTTTACCTAAAGAGTTTAAAGCAAATCGAAGCAAAATGAAAATCCAAACCACTTACCTCCATCAAGAGGAAAAATACAGCAGCTTCACGAAATAATAGTCAACGGAACAACGGCAGGATTTTTTAGAAAATCTGAAAAATGGAGCTGATCCCTCTGAACACTAAAGCTGTCTTTTTCGATTTATTTGAAACGTTGATAACTGAATTTACGGATGGCAAGCGCACCATCAATAGATCCACGGACGATGCTGCACTTCTCGGCATGAATCATGGCGATTTCAAGAAAGAATGGCGCAAACGGCAAGAAGCAAGAATGACCGGACAATATGTTAACTTCATTGAAGTGATGAGAGACATTTTGGAGAAGCAGAATTTACCTTACAACGAACAAATAGTGGAGCACTTGTATCGAACAAGAATCGATGAAAAACAGGCTCCATTTTTAACGATTCAGCCAGCTGTTCTTGCCATGCTGAAAGAGCTGCAAAGCAAGCACATAAAAATAGGGCTTATTAGCAATTGTACAGAAGAAGAAATTCGCCAGTGGAAAGCTAGCCAGCTTGCTCCCTACTTTGATGATGTCATTTTCTCGTATGAAGTTGGCTTAGCCAAACCAGACATACGTATATATCAATTAGCCTGTGATAGGTTAGGCGTATTACCCGAAAATGCAGTATTTGTAGGCGATGGCGGTTCTAATGAGCTGGATGGCGCATTCAACGCTGGCTTTAAAGTTTTCCATGCCTTTTGGTTTAATACCTACATAACAAGCCCCTACACAAAGCTGCTCCATCCTGAACATTTGATAGCCCAATTGCCATAAACGAATAAAAACAGATTTGCTACTCTGATGATTCACAACCCCTGCTCTAGTTTATTATCATCCAATCGTATGGATAAATGGTTACTGTGGAAGTTGTGGACAAAACGTGTCAAATAATCTGAAAATTTAATCAATACTGTAAAAACAGCTTGAACACCCCTTGTCAATTTTCTCAAAAGCGAATATGATAAAAGCAATCAAAGGTTGTGAATCTTTTCACACTGTATAGTATATTGTGAATTAATTCACGTTGTAGGGGCGGCTGCCATAGCAGACTACCCTCTACACATCCCATAGGAGGCGTTTTTTATGACGATGAACATTGCTGTGATTGGCTGTACACATGCAGGAACTGCTGCAATTAAACAAATGGCTGCACTTTACCCGGAGGCCAACATTACCGTTTATGAACGGAATGACAATATCTCGTTTCTATCGTGCGGCATCGCACTGCATGTTGGCGGTGTAGTTAAAAATGCTGAGCAGTTATTTTATGCTTCGCCCGAGCAGCTCGCTGAGCTTGGCGTGAAGACGCATATGCGACATGATGTGCTTGCAGTAGATACGGATGCCAAACAAATTCAGGTCCGCAATCTTGTAACTGGCGACGAATTTACTGAAAGCTACGATAAGCTCGTCGTTACAACAGGCTCGTGGCCGATTATTCCACAGATGGACGGCATCGCGCTTGAAAATATCGTTCTTTGCAAAAACTACAACCATTCGAAAGAAATTATCGAGAAAGCAAAAACAGCGAACCGCATTGCAGTTATCGGAGCTGGCTACATCGGTATCGAGCTCGTAGAAGCATTTGAACAGCTTGGCAAACAGGTAACCTTAATCGACAATATGGAACGCATTTTATATAAATACTTGGATCGTGAATTTACAGATATTACAGAGCAGGCGTTGATTGATAAAGGGATAACTATCGCAACTGGCCAGACGGTTACTTCGTTCAAGGGCAGCGAGGGTCATGTAACGACGGTCATCACGACAGCTGGAGAATATGAAGCAGATCTCGTCGTGCTTTGTATCGGCTTCCGTCCTAACACTGAGCTGCTGAAAGGGCAAGTTGACATGCTTCCAAACGGCGCAATTATTGTGGATGATTATATGAGAACGAGCAAAGCTGATGTATTTGCTGCTGGCGACAGCTGTGCCATCCACTATAATCCAACAGGGCAAAACGCCTATATTCCTTTAGCCACAAACGCTGTCCGCATGGGAACGCTCGTTGCCAAAAACCTGATGAAACCAACGGTCAGATATCTTGGAACACAAGGCACGTCGGGTATAAAAATTTACGATTATAACATTGCATCGACTGGTTTAACGGAAACAGGCGCACTTGCTGCGGGAATGAATGTGAAAAATGTCACAATCATTGATAGCTACCGACTTGAGTTCATGCCTACCTTTGAGCAAGTGACTTTAAAGGTCGTATATGAAGCGGATAGCGGCAGAATCGTTGGCGCACAGGTGTTATCGAAGGTTGATCTTACCCAGTCGATTAATACGTTGTCGGTTTGCATCCAAAACGGAATGACGATGGAGGAATTAAGCTACGTCGATTTCTTCTTCCAACCGCATTACAACAAGCCATGGAACATGCTTAACCAAGCTGGTTTGCAAGCTGTATAATTTTATAAAAGCTGCAAGGATGGCACTCTGCCATCCTTGCAGCTTTTTTATTATCAATTAATAAACAAAAGCCGCCCTTTTACAGGCGGCTCTTGCCTATTCACTACAAATTATCAGCCGGCGGCTTCCCGAAATCAGGGGTTCCATCAGCGTTCCACGTAAATATCTTGGCGCGGGCGTGACGATTAGGATCAAATAACGGATCGCCTTCAATATCCTTGTAGCTGCGAGCATGATAGATCAAAATATCCTGTTCACCATCCTCAGACACGGTGAAGCTATTGTGCCCTGGCCCATACTGACTATTTTCCGGGCAGCTTGTAAACACTGGCGTCTGCGTCTTCACCCATGAGAGCGGATCAAGCAGATCACTGTTCTCCTCAGCAGTCAATAAACCCATCGCATAGTTATGATTGGTGGCGCTGCCGGAGTAGGTCATAAATATTTTCCCGCCCCGCTTCAGAACAGCCGCTCCCTCATTTACCATGAAACCAATGACTTCCCAGTCGAGCTCCGGCTTCGTAATCAATACCTGCTTGCTCTTCAGCGTCCAAGGATTGCTCATCGAAGCGATATACAAATTTGTATTGCCTTGAATGGCTGGGTCTTGCTGCGCCCATACTAAATATTGCTCGTCATTATGCAGGAAGCTTGTCGCATCAAGCGAGAAAGAATCCCAATCCGTAATGATCTGGCCCCTCTCCGTCCACTCGCCCTCAAGCGGGTTAGCTGAATCATTTTCAATAACATACATGCGATGCCTGAATGGCGCATCTGCCCTTGCGGCAGCGAAATATACATACCATTTTCCAGCGATAAAATGCAGCTCAGGTGCCCAAATATTGTGGCTCATTGGTCCCGAATCGTGTTTTTCCCATACCACAATCTGCTCAGCATCGGTAAGTCCTTCCAGCGTTTGTGCTCTTCGCAGCTCAATCCGATCATACTCAGGCACAGAACCTGTGAAATAATAATACCCGTCTGTATGCTTCACTACCCACGGATCTGCTCGTTGCTCTATTAACGGATTTCGCAGCTGCTTCTGCGACTGTTCAGATGCTTGTGTGCTCATGTTTCTCTCAGTCCTCCAGCTAATATTTCTATTTTTATAAAATAACTTCATCGATTCATTACTATAAATACGAAGGGTTGCAGTGGTCTAAATATAAATTGTCAAGGTTTCTCTTTGCATATAAAATAGATAAGATATATCAGAATAACATTTTCATTAACGAATTCGACTTCATATTTTCAATCACAAGCTGTAAGGCAAATCCAATGTTAAAAAATTGAGCGGAGTGAACGTATGAAAATTGATATTTCAGATACTCATTTACCCATCTATGAAGCATTAGCCAGCGATGTAAGGCTTAAAATCATACAACTGCTTGCTCTGCAGGAGATGAACATCAAGGATCTCGCACAAGCGCTCGAGCTGAGCAGCCCCATTATGACGATGCATGTGAAGAAGCTCGAAAAAGCCGGTTTAATCAGCTCCGAGATGGTTTCCAGCAGCGGCGGAACCAAAAAAATGTGCAAACTTATCACGGATAGCATTGAGATAGATTTCCCGTCAACACGGCGCCCAGCGCTTCGCACTTATCATGAATCCATCATTTCCATCGGTCACTACACCGACTTTGAAGTGGAGCCTACCTGCGGCCTCGCTACGACTGCTAAAGTCATTGGCATGTTCGATGAGCCGCGTTTTTTTCTCGATCCTGATCGTATCAATGCCAGAATCCTTTGGTTTAGCAGCGGCTTTATTGAATACAAAACAGCCAACTTCTTATTGAAAAGCGAGAAGCCTACTGAGCTCGAAATATCTTTTGAAATTTCCTCCGAGGCTCCTTTTGCCAATGACAATTGGCCTTCGGATATTTCCTTTTACTTAAATGACACCAAAATCGGCCTTTGGACGAGTCCTGGCGACTTCGGCGGTAAACGAGGAAAGTATACCCCCGATTGGTGGTGGGATGAAATTAATCAATACGGCCTGTTGAAGGTGCTGAAGATTACGCAAGCCGGAACCTTCATCGACGGTCAGCAAATATCCGATGTTACCCTTGATGATGTCAACATATTAAGCAAGCAATGGAAATTCCGCATAGCAGTCGAGAAGGACGCCGAAAATGTCGGCGGCGTTACGTTATTCGGCTCTGGGTTTGGCAATTACAATCAAGACATCGTCTTTAAGCTTTATTATGAAAGGAACGAATAAGAGCTAGCGGCGCGAGCTGCTAGCTCTCCATCCCCTTTTACGGTAAACTTTTCAGCCTAAAGATCGTAATGGATTGTTTCGCAAGCTCCAGCGTAAATATGTTAGACAACCCATCAACAGCCTGCTCCTTAGGCAGCACGGCTTCAGGCTCCGCAAACGAATTCTCCACAACCATATCCGCTTGGAGCGACAGCTTCGTTCCTTGCGGGGCTATCGTTTTCCCCTTTATTTCAATAGACGCATTCACTGTATAGTCATTGGCATTTACGATTTTCAGAATGATCTCATCTGTCTTCTCATCTCTGCCCGCTATGAAATAAAACGGCTCCTCTCCTTGTTTACCGCCGCGTCCCGCCTCGTACGATTCGCCGCTGCGCATGTTAATTGAAGCTGGCAGTACCGAGCTCGCAAGATGATTGCTGAACATTTGCTGCACATAATAGTTCGGAGTCCCATATACTTCAGCATTATTGAACCAGATTAAATCCGGCGACCACTGTGTATACCCTTCCTTACCGAACAATGGTGCATAGGAAGCCATAGCTACAACATCAGAATTCCGCTCCAACCCGACCATGAACGCCGCTTCAGCCAGCGCTGAACCGAAGCTGTTGCTGCGTTTGCCGTTATGTGCTGCATATTCGCCTACGAACACTTTCGGCCCGTTCCGATCATACGTATCATAACGATTCGAATTCGCTATAAACCAATCAGGATTCATATAATAATGCTCATCGACGATATCTGTTGGCTTATCCTTCTGCCACCGCCAAGCATCATCAAATATAGGACCAGAAGGCGAAGGACCCGCAGACGCAATAAGTTTAATAGTTGGATACTTCTCTTTAATTGCAGCTGCAAACATTTCGTATCTTATAAAATAGTCCGTACCCCAATGCTCGTTGCCAATCGCAAGGTAATGAAGCCCAAACGGCTCAGGGTGTCCATTCTTCGCCCGCTTCGCTCCCCATTTGCTCGTTGCAGAACCATTTGCATATTCGATCAGATCAAGCGCATCTTGGATATAAGAAGCAAGCTCCTCTATTTGCGCTACGTCTGACTGACGGAATTGATCGCCCATTCCTGCATTTACGACAGGCAGCGGTTCTGCTCCAAGATCCTCGCTTAGCTGGAAATACTCATGGAAGCCAAGCCCGTAGCTTTGATAATAAGGTGTCGTTAAGCCGCCGCCGCCCCACATATTCGTATTTTGCTTTCGTTCGGACGGCTCTCCAATCGAGTCCTTCCAATTGTAGCGATTGCCTATCCCATCTCCGCCTACGATGCTGCCTCCGGGGAACCTTACGAATGACGGCTTCAAATCAGCCAGCATGCGGACAAGGTCTGCACGCAAGCCGCCTGGCCTATTCTTCCATGTGGATTGCGGGAATAACGAGATCATATCAACGTCGATCTGACCGTTACCACTCGCACCCAGCACTAATTTAGCGTTTAGAGCTGTTTCAGAAGCTGTTATTGTCCCCTTCAGCTTCGTCCAATCCGTTCCCATTTTCTCGGCTGTGATTGTCGTTTCGCCAAGCCTTTTGCCGCTATCGTCTTCTAGATAAGCAGTAAGCTTAAGCGCTGCATGGTTGCTGCTTTTTGCATACATCGAGAAATCATATTTCTCACCTTGCTGCAAAGCCATTCCGCCAAAACCACTATTTACGATTGCAAACTCATCTTCTAGAGCTGGAGCCCTCACCTGCATCGATAAATAATGTGGATTGTTTGCGTTCAGCGGCGCTTTATCCGCAACTTCTACTGCTCCGTCTCCAGATCCAGCTTTTCTTACCGCCCAGTTCCAGAATGAATCGCCGAATTCGAAGGAGCGATTCTCAATCAATTCTGCATACACGCCGCCATCACCAGCAAAATTGATATCCTCAAAGAAAATCCCATATAAGGTATCACTTACAAGAGCGCCCGTCTGATCCGCTTGAATGGAAATCGCGTTATCCGCTGCCCCTTCCTCCCATATGCGAAGCGGTATTTTTTTCTCCCCCGCTGCTTTTCCTTTGTTGACCATTGCCGTTAACGTTGCTTCAACATCTCCATGTCCGCTTGCCGGTCTAGTAACTGTGCCATCTGGGGCAACTGTTTCTTCATGATCAGAGGACCAGACAATGCTTGTGCCACCCGGTCCAATGCGCGGCAGCTCTAAAGATTCCATAACACGGCTGCTGCTTGGAAGAGATAACCACTCTACCGCAAAAGCAACGGTATCCTGATCGTTCATCCCTTCAGTCAGTTGATCAGCAATTTCATCAGCGGATAGAGCTTCGCTATAAATCCGCACCTCGTCTACTTGGCCGGATAAATACGGGTCGACGTCAAACTGCGATTTTCCGATATAGTTGCCTGTTGTACCCGCCATATCACTCGGCTTGATCGATAGATCATCATTGCGGGCAATTTCATGCCCATTCAAATAAAGAATGCCCGTGCTGCCAGACCAAGTGAAGGCAACATGCGTCCAGCTGTCCGCCGGAAACTCCGTTTCGGTGCTGATCATTTGCTCCCCGCCGCCATTCTTGATCGCAAGCTTCATCTTGCCTGTTTCTGACATCGGGGTAAGAAACAAATAACGATCCACTCCATTGCCGAAATCGAAGATACGCTGCCACGTCCGCAGATCGTTAATATTAACCCATGCGGATATTGTCAGCTCATCCAAACCATTCAAAATTGCCGTAGGCATCTCCGCATAGGTGCTTGACCCGTCCAGCTGCAAGCTGCTTCCGAACTTGGCCTCTTTCTGCAGCACGCCGCCGCTCAGCGTCCCAGTATTATCATGACCTGATGCGTCCAGCAATTCATTCGGTGAAGCGCTCAGCTCCGACTTCTCCGTATGATCGAAAGTGTAGCGCAGCAGCAAACAATTTTGATAAGCCTGCTGCTCATCTCGCTGGGCTGTTTCCTTTATATTAGGCTCCTGCCGCTGGCTGAAGACAATCCAGATAACAGCTGCCACCAATACCAGCAGCAATATGGCAGCCAGCTTCTTCAGACGTATGTCAATCAAGCTGCATCTCTCCTACTATTCACCTGCGATACCGGAACGCTCGACGCTCTCGACGAAATAACGCTGCGTGAACATATACAAAATAAGCACCGGCAGGATCGTTAGCATAACCCCAGCCATAACTTGGTTTTGCAGCGTCGGCGCCATGCCGAGCGTACCTGAGGATACCGAGCTGGATGCCTGCTGAAGATCCAGATTCGCATTGCCGTTGAAGAAAGCCATATTTTGCGCCAGATTGAAATACTCTGGAACGAGTAAATACATATTCGGCTCAAACAGGTCATTCCAGTGCCACACGACCGAGAACAAGAAGACAACCAGCATGGCAGGTTTCGCGAGCGGGAACATAATCATCCAGTACGTCCGGAACGCACCCGCGCCATCGATTCTTGCCGCTTCCTCCAGCACATTCGGCAGCGTTCGGTAAAATTGAATAAAGATAAGGACGAACAATGAGCCTTTCAGTCCGTGTCCAAGCAGCGCAGGCACAACGAACGGCAGATGCGTATTTACCCAGCCCAAGTCGAGGAAAAAGGTAAACAACGGCACAACGATCGTCTGCGGCGGCACAAGAAATGTAAATACAACCATCGCCAGAAACAACGCTTGACCGGGAAATCGGTAACGCGCAAAGCCATATCCTACAATTGAACAGCTTACGACTTGAAGCATCGCGCTGCCAAATGAAATGATGGAGCTGTTCAGCAGTCCCGGCCAGAAGTTAATTTCCTCCATCGCGATCGAATAATTCGTTAGATTAAACTGCTTCGGAATCCACTGAATCGTAGCATCCGCCACATCCTCCGGCCGCATCAGCGATTTTGATACCATATAAAGCAGCGGATAAACGAAAACAAACGCCAAGCTGAGAATAACGACATAATAGAAAAACGTTCCGATTACGCCGCGTCCACGCTTTATCCAAGTAATCTTCCAGACCTCTTCCGCTTTGCCTTGAAGGTCGGCATATTTTTCGGTCATGCTAGGTGAATTCATGCCATCTACCCCCTACCTTCGGTTGCTGACAAGCTTTTGCGGAAGATAAAGAATACAACCGCTAGCACAACCGAAATCACAATAAAGTAAATCCAGCCCATTGCCGAGCCATAAGCGTAATTATTCGTTTTGAACACATTGTTCATAATGTGATTCATAATTTGGTTATCTGTTTTGGTGAACGAGTTGACGACGCTGTAAAGCGTGTTGACGAACAGCATCGGCATAATCATCGGAAACGTAATCTTCCAGAAGCTTTCCCATTTTGTTGCGCCATCACATTTAGCTGCTTCATATAACGCTGGCGAGATTGTCTGCAAACCCGCGATGAAAATCAATATTTGCACGCCCGAATCCCACATGACGAGGGTTAAAGAATCTGCATATTGAAGCAGCGGGTCCAAGATGCTGTCCGGTATAAATGCATTTAGCTTGCTGTAAAGATCATATTGATAGAAGATCGGGAGCTGAGCAGCACCCTGCTCCAGCAGCTCCCTCAAGATGGCACCGGAAGCGATAATAACCGGCAGAAAAAATATGCCGCGGAACAACGTACGACCGCGAAACGGACGATTAAGCAGCAATGCGCTGAACATCGCAAAGATCAGAATAAGCGGTACCTGCGTCAGCATCGTTGTCAGCGTAGCTTGCAGCAGCGGCACAAAATCGATGTCTGTCGTAAAGGCGGCCCGGTAATGGGTCAAGCCCGTGTAAGATGCCTTTAGCCCTGCCTTCGTAACCTCCAAATTGTTAAGCGAGTAATAAAGTGATTTGCCAAGCGGAATGACCATGAACAGTAAGAAACCGACAACCCATATGGAAATGAACGAGTATCCCTCAAAGATGTGGCGGCCTCTCATCGAGAGTCCAAATTTTTTGCCCATGCTCATTTCCCTCCGTTCTGCATGAGATATCCTGCCGCAGGAATAGATAAGCCGTCAACCGTCGCTGAAGCACTGCCGTAATTGACAATAACCTTTGTTCCATTCGCATACGTTGTTTGATAAACGTTATTGCTCAGCTTCTCATGATCAGCAATCGTCTGATTAGCAATCGCTTTGTAAATAGAATCAAGCTCGTTATATTGCTGAACGGCGTCATCAATCCATGTCCTATATTCGGAGCTCCATAACCGATCCTCCAGCGTTCTTTGAAGCTTCGTCGTAGGCTCATAAGTCAGCTCTAGACTAGGCAGCGCACCATACTCCACCATCCGAAGCAGCTCGTTCTGGGCATCATTTCGCAAATTGATCGGATTCGCCGTATAAGGCACCAGCCCGCGTACCGCAATCTGATAAAAAGGAACTGTCTCGTCATTGTAAATAAAATGGCTGGAATCAAGCGGTGCACCGCTAATGCCATCAATATGCCCAAGCATATAAGCAAATCCATAATCGACTGACGCTCCGCCAGTAGTCTCCCGAATGGCATCCGCAGCTTTCACCCAAGCTGATGCTGTCTCGCCGCGCGTTGTCAGCGACTTCGGATCGATATCGGAGTACAATGTATTTCCCCAAAAGCTAAGATGGACACCAGAAATGCCAAGCTTCGAATAATCCTTCAGCTCTTTGTTCAGATGTTTGCTAATAACACGCTCTGGCTTCATCCAATAATAAAGTCTGCTGTCGTCATTCCATCTGCTTCCAATATAATAGTCCGTACTTGGCGCAACTTCACGATCCATGCCGCGAATGGCGTCCTTTGACTTCTTCATGCCGTCGCTATCCGCGATGGCGCGAGCATAGTTTGCTTCCAAATAAAGCGAAACCCCTTTATTAGCGGCATAGGCGGCAAGATCCTTCAAATCCTTTGCTCCGCCCAGCTTCTTCTCCACTGGAAAGTGATCCGGCTGATCGCCATATAAACCATCATCAGACCATCCGGAAAACGTAAGCTCTAAATTCGCGATTCCTTTTTTCTGAAAAGCATCAATAATTTCACGCGCTTGATCGAATGTCGTCATCGAAATGAACGTATTGCCAAGCACCTCATCACGCAAAATACCGCCAAGCAGCTTCACCTTAAAGGGAACTGCCGTTTGCTCCAAAGGCTTAACTCCTTGCTCTTCTTTCAGAAATTTGCCATATGCCTGTGCCATCCCGACGTAATCAGCTTCCTTGTCTTGAAGCAGTACGTAACGCAGCTGCCGATCGCCTTTGATCCAGTTGCCTTGGAAAAATGGGATTTCACCCGATGTCCCGATGAAAATAACATCGCTCCAGCGGTACACGAATTCCGCCGACGTCCGGTAATAGGAGATCGCGCGGATGCCTGACGGCGTTCCATTAATCTTCGCATCGTATTGACCTTTCGTTACGATACCGAGCGAGCCTACATCGTCGCGGTAATTGCCGAATACCGGCAGCGCAACCATTTCTTTTGGAGCAAGCTTTTGCCGCCACATTTGATCAATATCCGTATGTGATTGCGTAACATAAGCCGGGTCGGCGCCATAGATCATTTCGGAGTAACCCGCAAAATACTGCGGATGCTTCGCGCTGTATTTCATAAGCGCGCCGGAGCCGTCCGGCAGGAAAATCGCTCCTTCCTCCGTATCCGCAGCAGCGTTCCAGAATGGCAGCGGCTCAATACTTACAAACTTTGCTTTGCCCGCTTCCTTAATGGATGCTTCCGGAATCGAAAGTTCGAAGCCTTTCTCATTCAAGCGATATTCAATCGCAAACTCCAGCTTTTCCTTCACGAATTGGAAGGTTACTTTCGCCCCGCCATCAATCGTCTCGATCTTCAGCTTGTTTTCCTTTTCCTTTGCTAAGTACGTTTGTACAGTATCCGAGCCCTCTGTATACTTCACATGAACGGCGGCATCCATAAACTTCTTATTATTAGGCATCGTCGTTCTAGGTAGCTGCGGCGTCCCCAGCCATTCTTTCTTGGTTCGCTTGTCAACGAGGCGAACATTGCCTGTTTTATCGTCGATGTACATCTTGTAGCTGCCGTTCTCCGCAATTTGCTTTGTAGCAGATACAGGATACAGCTTCACTTCGCCTTGGTCAGCTGGCTCCGCGTTCTCTGCAGTGATCTCTGCAGCAGACTCTTCTGCTGGAGCCTCCGAAGCTGCAGTTGAATCCGAAGCCGCTGCGGCATCTTCATCCGTAGTCGTCGCAGTCGCAGTCGCACTATTGCCCGCGTCTTCCTCCGCTTGAACATGGGTTTCGCCTTCCACGCTCCCGAAGTGAGGGAATATGCTGACAACGAGCAGCAATGCCACGATAATAAGCCATTTTCGTTGTTTCCTCATCTCGTCCACCTACCTTCGGAAGTTTATTTCTTTGAACATGTCGATTATAAAGTTAAGGAGTTGATTGATTAAGCCAAACATCAGAATGCCAATAAACCAAATAATTAATATGCCGACGATGCTCAGCACCGTAATCCAGATCATTTTGCCAAGCTCAAAATCATGAACGATTCTTACCTTAAGCAAGAGCAGCCACCCTACCCAGTAAAGAGTAAGATTGATTAAAAACGAATAAATAGAGCTTTCATCCAGCCCCAAAATATTCGTTAGCAGCGTGATTGGGATAATAAAGATCGCATAAGGAACCAGCGCAAATGCACTGCCGACAAACACTTCCTTAAATTTCCCTTCTCCTTCAAGAATCGCACTGACGCCCCAGTTCGATATCGTCCACGTTACCCATGGCACAACGATCCATATCAGCTCATGTACAAACGAGATCTCATACGTTTCTCTCGTCTCGAACGCATACCCCGTAATTAGAATGGCAACCATTCTCGCGATATAAGCCAGCGCGACGATGAACAACGCTTGCCCCCATTTAATGCGGCCCGGCTCCTGAATATCGTGGTAAAAATCGATCGGGTGCACGAGCACCTGCCGCATCATTTTAAACGTTGCGATCATAAGGCACTCCTCCCTTCACCTGAACCACTTTAGCCGACTTGCGGTCTATCAGCATCGCAGAAGCTCTGCGCCAAACAAAAGGTATGATGTAGCGCAAAAGCACGATAAGCACGATAATGGCTAAACATATCCATGCAAAATGCTCTCTAATATATTCCTTTCGATATTCCTTGAAAGCGACCGAGTAATCGTAACGCGATCTTGCCAGCTCAAAATACTCCATAGCTCCCTTATAGTTTTCCGCTTTATAGAGAGACTTGCCGATTGCGAGATAGGCTAGATCAAAGTTTGCATTCAAATGCAAAACCTCGTTCCACATTCCCTCCGACTCTTTGTATCGTCCATCAACGAATAACCGCGATGCGTCATGCACCAGATCTGCAAATGGCGTCGTACGGAACAAATCGATGCGATTGCGTCCTTTATCGACCACATACACCGTGCCGTCTGCTGACTGATCAAGGCTTGATGGCGTTATAAACAAGCCGTTCTGATCGCCGAGCCCTCCAAACACGAACAAGAAATTCCCAAGCTTATCGTACTGATAAACTTTGCTGGACTGAAGGTCAAGTGCGGTGATAACACCGTCCTTATCTACAGCTAGATCAAGAAACGACGGTACTTCGAAAGGGCCAGCATCAAAACGTCCACCGTACCTTTTAGGAACAATATTGAGCGTATCCACACCAACAGGCGATAAACGCTTCAATTGGTTCATTTCTGTTCCAAGTGTGGACGTGTAGACGAAACCTTCCTCATCCTGCACCGCATTGGAGAACTCGAGCGGCTTAACGACTGACAATTTTGCCTTCTGCTCCTCCGTTGCAACGAGCTTAACGAACAATCTGCTCCAGCTGAAGCCTACATGATTCGCACCATAAAACCCTTTAAATTGCCCATTTGGATCAATTTGAATGAGGCCCTGTGTGTTTCCGTCACTCACGACAAACATGTAATTCCGCTTATCCACGAGCAGCTTTGATGGAGAATACGAGAAAGTTGCTCCGAGCAGCGGACTTTCAGGCTTGCCGAACTGCTTCTGGAATTTCCCGTTTTTATCAAAAATAGCGATTCGTTGGTTTTTGGTATCCGCTACATAGATGGTTCCATCCTGCTTCACGTAAACGCCTTTTGGCTCGTTCAGCTTGCCGTCGCCTTCTTCGTCGCCGAAAATGTTCAGCACCTCATGCTTCCCATCCAAATGGACGACCCGGCTATTTCCTGTATCCACGATATAGATCGTTCCATCGTCAGCAAGGAAAATATCTTCTGGCGAGCTAAATGGTCCAGTTGATAGGTTATAACCGTCAATTGAGCTCTCATACATGTACCCGTTGATCGAGTGAACATCTTGGCCCAGCTTATTTCTCGTATACCCTTCATAAGGAGAGGCCGCGAACGTTTGAACAGGTAGAGCTGTAACTAGCATCAGTAAAGCGATAGCTGTACTGACAACGAATCGGAATATCGTAACCTGCTTCATCCCGGTTGTCCTCCTACTCTTTCAGACCTGAATGCGCCATCGTTTGCAGCACTAAGCGCTGCGTTACGATAAAGACGATTATCGTCGGCACAATCATCAATAAACTTGCCGCGGCAAGCGTGCCGACACGCGCAACGACGCCGTATCCACCGCTTAACGTCTGGATTGCCAGCGGCAGCGACTTCATATCCTGATCGGTCGTATAGACCATTGCTGGGTATGGATCATTCCAGGCTGATATAAAGCTGAATAGTGCAAAGGTCGCGATAGCTGGCTTCAGCATCGGCATGACGACAACCCAGAACACCTTCCACTCGGATGCGCCATCCATGCGTGCTGCCTCCAGCAAAGCATCCGGGATTTGGCGCAAAAACTGCGTCATGAGAAACATCCCTATCGGAGCCGCCAAATACGGCAAAATCATCGCCCAATACGTATTGATCAAACCGATTTTGCTAATGAGCAAATATTGCGGAATTTGCACGACCATTGGCGAGAACATAATTGCAAGTACGACCATGTTGAATATAGCGCTGCGAAACGGCATATTGTGCTTCGCCAGCGGATACGCTGCCATGGCCGATACGAGAATGCCAAAGCCAACAATACAGGAGCTGATCAGCAAGCTGTTAAAAATAAACCTGGAGAACGGAACGCTTGTCGTTCCCGTTATGAGCAATAAATCGCGAAAATTGACTAATGTCGGATTGTTCACGAAAAATCGCGGCGGAAACAGGAACAGCTCGCTTGTTGGTTTAAAGGCTGTAGATACCATATAAACCAGAGGGGCAAGCATCAAGAGACCGAACAACGTTAGAAATAGATAAAGGAAAAACCCTCCCCAATCCTTCCTGCCTTTCACTGCGCCAGTCATATCGGTTCAGTCCTTTCCTAGCCATTTGAATATGAGACGGTTTAGTCCGATCATCATGACGAACAACACAACCGCGATCGCCGCAGCGTAACCCATCTCAAACTTGATAAAGGCATAATCGAATAAATGTGTCAAAATCGTATGGCCTGCATAAAGCGGACTCGGCAATCCGACGAGCTGCACGCTCACATCAAACACGGTCAATGAGCTAACAACCTGAAGCACTGCGCCGAACAGCAATTGCGGCTTTACGGATGGAACCGTAATATAAATGAGCTGCTGCCATCTATACTTAATTCCGTCGATTTCCCCAGCCTCATAAAGATCCTTCGGTACGTTCTGAAGTCCGGCTAGGAAAGCCAAGAACCCTACCCCCATCGACATCCATAGCGAGACGATGATGATAACGGGTACGATCGAATTAATATTTTGCAAAAATAAATAAGGCTCATCGATAATGCCCAGCTTCGAAGCAAAATAGTTAAGCAAGCCTTTGCGGTCGCCCGCAAACAGGTAGAGCCATACGACCGACATCGCCGTAGCGCTCGTAATGGACGGCGTGTAATAACAAAGCGTATAGAAGAAGCGGTATTTTTGCGGAATTTGGCTGATGAGCCAAGCCAGCAAGAACGCCATCACATAGCCGACTGGCCCTGTAATGAACGCAAATTTCAACGTAATGCCAATCGCCTTAAGAAAAATATCGTCGTCGACAAACAACAGCTTGTAATTGGAGAGACCAATAAACTTTGGCGCCTCCAGAATGTTGTAATAGGTAAAGCTGAGTACAACCGAAGTGACGACCGGTACGATCGTAAACAAGGTGAACAGGATAAGAAATGGAGCGAGAAACAGGTAGGAAACCCTGTTTCTCTTCATTTCATGCCACAGCAAAGACAATTTGCTCGGTTTGCGGAGGCGTTCCGCTGCCGGAGTGACCACGGTTGCCGCTGAATCAGTGTTCATTTTCACGGGCTGTCGCCTCCTTTGGAAGTTGCTTGACTGGAAGATGCAGGCGCATCATTTAAACCAAATTCCTCGCGCTTCTTGCGCAATTCCTTATCGATTTCCTTAACGCCTTCCTCCACCGCTTCACGCGGTATTTTGCCATTCAATACGATTTGGTTCCAAATATTCGCGATATGCCTGGTCGTGTAGTAACCGCCAATGACAACCTCGCGCTCCTTGAACCATTCCCACTGCTCGAGAATCGCGTTAATATCAGAGGATTGCCAAGGCATCCGCTTCAGCGCCTCGATATTAGCGGTATTCCATCTTGCTTCTACGCCAAGCAGCGCTTCAAGCTCGGAGCCGAATCTTTCCTGCGTATCTGCACTCGTCCACCATTTCAGAAATTCCCATGATTGTTCTTTCATATCGGTATCTTTGAAAATCATGCCCGTTTGCGCGAGGCCGCCGGTTGAACGGTTAATTTGCCCGTCCTCCTGCTCGATGCCCGGCATCGGCTTCATGCCCCACCAGCCTGTAAGCTCCGGCGCTGCAGTAGATAGCAGCACGTAAGTGGAATAGTCCGCCACCCCGATTGGCATTTCGCCGGAACGGAAACGGTTATAGAAATCGGCTTGCTTCGAAATTTTAAAGTTCGTGAACAATCCTGTCCAAAGCTTGAATGCCTTTATCGCCTCTGGCGAATCAAGGTTCGAATATTTACCGTCTTCACGGTAAAACTCGCTGTTTTGCTGGAACAGGAACGGCGCAAACTCATTAATCGCAAGCGCCGGATTATTCGGAGCATGCGGGTAGAAAAAGTCCATTCCGTTTTGCTGCAGGATCGGAATAAGATCCATAACCTCCTGCCAAGTGTCTGGAATTTTAGACTCGGAGATGCCCAGCTGCTGCATAATATCTTTGCGATAGAACAACATGTTGAAGTTTTGATTTTCTGGCAACGCGTAGCTGCCGTTATTATATTTGTAAGGAATAAGTGCACCTGGCCTGAATCGAGCGGCCACTTCATCGTAATCGTCGTATTCCTCCAAGTTGACCAATCCATTGCGCACAGCATAATCAATTGGAATTTCACCCTCTACACCAAGCGCAACATCTGGCGCTAAACCCGCCGTGCTTGCCAGCAAGAGCACCTGCATCTGCTGAGCCGGAATCACGTTGACATTTACTTTGATGCCTGTTTCTGTGGTGAAATCCTCATCAATCATTTGCTTAATAATGTCGACCCAGTCGCGCCCTCTCGCTACCCAAACGTCCAGCACCTTCTCGTCTTCATACACGTTGCCGATACCGCCGTAGTTTTTCGTGAATGAGCTCGTAAAGTCGTAAATCATCGTCCCGGTTCTTGCCAGCCAGCCTGCATCAGGCTTCGGCCATGCCGTATCTGGCGATTTAATGATGAGATAGTCAAGCAGCAAGCTCTGCTTGCTCAGCCCATTCACCCATGTTCCAAGCGATGCCTGCAAATCATTGAATTGCAGCATGCGTCCTGGAATGGAGGTTGTATCGTTAGACATGCTGAGCAGCACGTCGCGCGCTTCGTAAAGCGGACTTACTTCAGAGCTGCCCTTGTCAACGCCCAGCTCATAAAGGCCTTTGATCGTATCATCGAAGCTCTTGGCCATAAGCTGCAGGCGCGGTACGAGGTTTGCGATATTTTGCTCCAAGCGCCAGTCGCCATTCGGATCGGGGTTCGTACCCGTAACTTGAATAACCTCACGGCCGAGCAGTGACATTTTGCGTGTCGTATCTGTAACCGTCTCGAGCATTCGCCCAAGCGCACCAACCTGAACCTCCATTCGAATCGTATGCTTGCCCTTTTCTAGATAATAGAGATAGGGCTCATTGCTCTCGCTGTCGCCGCCAAACTTAGCAACTTGGAACTCCGCCTTATAAGGAAAAGAAATTTCATTCATTTCTTTAAATGGCAGCTTGCCGTCAATCGTTACCGTCCGCTGTGTTGGCATTCCGTTAAGAAACCATTGCCCATAACGTGCTCCGATTTCGTACAGACCGCTTTCAGGCACCTCAATTTCCCATTCCGCCCACTGTCCGCCCGTTCGCCAGCTAGCGCCGCCGAACGTGTTAAGTACAATAGAATCTTTTTTGAATGGCTCTGTTAACGGCTCGCGATCCTCGATACGCTTCAGCGTCGGATCGGATTTTAAGGTCGACAGCTCGGCCTGCGCCTTAATAAGCTGTCCCGCTGTTTTCTTGTAGCCCTTCTGTTCATATGTGCTGGCAACCTCGGCGTAAGTTGGTAGCTTTACCGGCGAGTAAATGTCAATTTTCCCAATTGCCGCAGGCTCCCTAACCGCCTGAAGGCGCAGCGTATGCTTGCCCTTTGTCAGATAGAAACGAAACGGCTCGTACGTTTTGCCTTCTGCATCACGGAATTCCCGGTATTGCCAACCGAATGTCTCTTCCCTGCGTGGATTGAATTCATTATTCTGATTGTCAAACCATGTTTTTCCGGCTTCCTTCCACATCCTTTGGAATTCCAGCTTCTTCGCTTGGAAAAACGGATATTTTCCGTCAATTTGCAAGCTGCGAACGACGGATGAGCGCTTGCCCTCCATCGCGTAATAGCTCATTCCCATTTGATAATAGCCATCCTGCGGCACTTCAAAGGAATAATCCGCCCAGCTGTCCTCATCTATAAGAGCCAAGGCTTGACCTGACTGGTCACCTAAGCCCGAAACGATTTGTGTTCCTGACTCGCTGATTCCCTCATAATCTGTAGAAGACAGCGTGATGCTGAAATCCGTCATATCTGACGCTCCTTGTTCACTCCAGCTGTCTACATATTTATTAAAAGACGGCTCCAGCTTGCTGCTGGCGTCTTCACCTTCCAAAATTGACGATTGATCGATTCCAGCATCCAGCGCAATTCCAGCCATCGCATCATCGTTGTAGCCCCTTGAATTATTCCACCATAAAAAGAAGCAGACTAATGCGGCAATGACAACCAATGTTACCTTATACTTGCTTAGCCAATGAATCACCAAGGAGCACCCCCTTGCCATACTAGCGTAAACGGCTTGCGTCATTTTAAGGCGGCGCAGCTATCGTTTCGCGATAAATGTTAAAACGTATCGTTGTGTTATCATGCCGAATCATCCTTCAATGAAGGATGATTCGGTTTTCTGATAAAGGAAGCAAAATTATTGGGCGAGCTCTTTAATCAGTTTTTCCTTTTCGGCCTTCAGCTTGTTCTCAATGTTTTCTTGCGTTTGCTGAATGGCTGTTTTTGAATCAACGTTTTTATCAAGTGCGGCTAATACACCTTCAACCCATAAAGGCCATGCTAAACCGTCAAGACGAGTAAAACGTCTAATTGGAATGAGGCTGGCAAGCTCATTGTAGAACTTGTAATCCTCTTGGTCGCCGAGGTAAGGATTTGTATGTGACAGGTACCATTCTTGGCTTGTAATATGCTTGTAATCCGGTTGAACCGATTGTTCAATCCATAGTTTCCAAGCTGCTTCGGACGTTGTAATAAATTCTACGAATGCCCATGCTGCATCTTTATTGCTGCTTTGTGAAGGAATGACGAATGTCGATCCGCCCATACCTACGTTAAGTCCAAAAGGCATTGTTGTAGCTTTCCATTTGCCTTTTTGATCCGGGAAGTTGATTTCTAGATCACGTGCGCCGTAAGTTCCCGCTACGTACATCGGGGACTCGCCTTTTTTTACGCGCTGCTTGCCTTTATCACTGTAGATGCCGTCATGCGGAGCAATTTTCAATTGGTTAACTTGTTTTGAAATATCGAGGAATTTTACGAACTCATCCGTGTTGCGAACCCAGTTCATTTCGCTGTCGTAGTATCCAAGTGAATCGCCTAACCAGTGAACGGGTGAATCACGCCATTCCATGGAATACTTTCCGTTTGCTTTCAACGTTTGAGCTAATGTGAAGAAGTTGTCTGGATCTTGAATGTATTCGCCAAGCTCGGCTGGATCAGATGGCAAGCCCAGCTCTTCAAAGATGTCTGCACGGTAGTAAGTTACAGCAGGTGTAACATCCCACGGCATACCTAACAATTTGCTGCCGTCAATGGACGACCAGCGGTTCCAGTTATACTCCGATACAAGGCTTTGATATTTGCCAGCATCATATTGCGGTTGAAGCAAATCCTCCAGCACATTTCCTGTGCTATAGCGTGTAAATTGGCCTTGCTCAACAAGTGCAACATCCGGCGCTCCTTTGCCAGCTGCCAAAGTCGTTTGCAGCTTATCGTGCAAATCTCCGAACGGTACAAAAATCGTTTTCAGCTTGATATTCGGATAAACTTCATTAAACGCCTTTTGAAGCGCAGCATCCTTCTCTTTGTTGTCAAGGAACGTCCAGAACGTTACTTCACCTGCAATCGACGGATCAATGGAGGACTTGGCAGCCCCGCCATCAGGCTCAGAATTATTAGCAGCCGGCTCATTTGTAGACGCTTCCTTATTGCCTTCCGTATTCGCAGGCGTATTCTCTTTACCATTATTAACCGAGTTTTTACCTGCACCGCTGGAGCATGCCGTTACGAGCATAATAAGAGCCAACATAAAAATGAAAGTGCTTGTTAACTTTTTCATTTAAAAAAGCCTCCTCCGTAATTTTGAATAAAGCGTTTACATTTTAACCCTTAAAGGATATAGTCATTAATGCCTTGCTTGATTATGGTTCATAGATGAGTAAACAGTGTTTAACACATTTGTTAATCAGAAGCATTTTTTTGCAGGCATCAAAAACGATTTCTATTTTTTTGTTTCTCTTGCTGCTATGACTCCCTCTAGTTATCAGCATTGTAAAGCTTAAACAATTCCAGCTTGCTCTCACTGCTCAGCTTCTGTTTTGAATCAAACATAAGCAGTTCTTGACTTAACAGCCCAGTTTGCTTATATTCTAGTTAATTTATTAACCGTATAGCGCGAACCTATATTCATGCATTAAAACATATGTAAACTTGTTCAGCTCAAGCTTCACCCCCATGAGAAATAACCATTATGTTAATCGATTAATGATTATGTTACATGATTTAGTTTAACACGTATTTTTACGTTTTCAAGTACTAAAATTCAATTCAAGCAAAATTTTCGTTCAACTTTTTCAATGCTGATTTGCATTTTTAGTTACAATCTGCTTAACACCCGCTGGATTGCCTCGTTTTTCATGTTTAAGCACAAAAAAAATCACCCATTTCTGAGTGATTAGCATTTATATAAATATTTAATGTTGATCATTTTTTCACTCTGCCTCAATGATAAATGGAACAATAAATGTTTTTCCTCCACGCTGAAATTGCCCCCACATTTTATATAAACCCGGTTCAGGGAAACGAGTGGAGAATTCAGCGGTCGGCCCACTTCTGTTGTCATCCTTCGGATGGACATGCAGGTAACGGCTCCTATCCTCGCTCAAAATAACAACATGTCCGATAGCCCCTAAGTAAGGCTGTAAATCACTAATCGGTTCTTTCGTTTTTTCATCGCTTAACGTGAATATCAAATCTGTCTCTTGATCGGCTTTGAATGAGGAAATCTTCAAGGAGACAGCAATACCATCAACGATTTTTGTTAGGTTTTTATCCTTCTTCAGCGGCTCCTGAGCTTGTTTTGCTCCTGACACCTGTAGATGGGACGCAACCGTCATCTGCGGAGAACCTGTCGGAATAAAATCTGCGTACAGCTTATAGTTTCCACTCTTGTTGAAGGATGCAGCTACCTCGAACTTACCTTTCCCTTTATACTCAGGATGAATATGCATGAAGTCCTTCAAATCCTCGCTTACGAGAATGAGGTGCATGAGCTTCTCATGATTGACTTCATATTTTTCAATCGCCTTTCCCGCATGATCATAAAGAAACAACTCGATATTTGTTTCCTTCCCAGGACCAGGACGCACCGGCGAATAACGCCATTCCAGCTTAATATCGGCCGCTGACATTTGTTCTAAGCGGTTGTGGCCGCTATGATTTTCCGAAGTATCATGTTCCATCTCATCGCCTTGTGCATTAGCCGTATGACCACGATGTTCATCAGTGACAGCAACATTGCTCACAGCATGCTGGGAATGATCACTGACTGCCGGGCTTCCGCAGCCCGCCGCAAGCAAGCTAAGAATTATGATTCCCGCAGTTACTGTCCGCTTCCGATACTTTTTTGCATGCAAAGCCGATTTATTCATAACCATTCACCTCATGCTTTAAAATCTAATCTCATCCATTATTGCCCATCGACCTCAGCCTCAATCCTGCTAACGGACGATAGTATGCGTTATCCCAGTGCTTAGAATATTGTAATAAATAGTACCAAGTCATAGTACCTTGTTATATGATTATAGTAGATATTACCATCCGCTTAAGGAGAGGATCAGATGGATGATTTTAATGAGTATTTATTTACAACTAGAGAGAAATTGTTAAATGAAATATCATGCCTAGATGACGATGAATTCAATCGTACATTTGAAACTTCAATGTGGAGTATAGCTCAGGTTTGCCATCATTTATTGAAAACGGAAAACTTGTTTAGAAAGGCCATTATGTTCGGGCTTAAGCAAAAGATTTTAACCAAAACCGAACGTCAGCCTATTGAAATTGTGTTGGATAAGTCGGTGAAGTATCAAGCTCCCCAAATTTCAGAACCTGATTCAGGACCATTTCAAGTATCACATATCATTCAATTATTAAGCGAATCAAGAATTAAATTAATGGATGTTCTTGGTAAGATTGAGGATAAATCTATTGTGGAGGAAATAGCAGTGAATCACCCGAGGTTTGGTAACTTACCTTTAGATCAATGGATCGAACTGCTATATTTGCATGAGCAGCGGCACACAGAGCAAATTAAAGATTTAAAAGCACTTCGTTAATATAAACGTATATTTATTGCTTTCATAATAAACGAAATCAGAACCAAAAAAAAGAGGGGCTGTATTCAGCCCCTACCTGCTTTATTTTATACGATGTCGTATCCTTGATCCTCGATCGCTGCTTTTACTGCCTCTATCGTAACCTTCGATTCGTCGAAATCGACTGTTACTTTCTTGTTTGCCAAATCTACCTTGCCTACCGCTCCTACATTTGCAACGGCCTTCTCAACCGAACTGACACAATGACCGCATGTCATGCCCTCTACCTTCAATACTGCGTTTGCCATCATTAAAATCCCCTCTCCGTCTATTATTTCATTAGTTTGTTAACGGTAATGAGCAATTCATCGATAACTTCACTTTCGCCTGCTTGAATACGTTCAATTACGCAGCTTCGCATATGTCCTTCAAGCAGCAGCTTGCCGACACTGTTCAAAGCGGATTGTGCTGCGGCAATCTGATTAAGCACGTCATCACAATACGTATCCTTCTCTATCATCGCCTTAATGCCCCTAATTTGTCCTTCAATTCGGTTCAAGCGCTTTGTTAAATTGTCCTTCATTTGTGAGGAGTGATGACTCTTACGCGGACCGTTTGGGTCGCAGCAGTCATCCGGTGGATGGGAATGCTCATGACTCCCATCGATTATTGCTTCATTGTCCATTTCGCATACCTCCATGGGGTATTACTTGATAAATTCATCATATCATACCCCTAAGGGGTATGTAAATACTCTTTTTAATAATGTAAATTTATCCCTTATATTACACTTTTATTCTTTTCTCTATTATGCTACGATCATCCTCGTGTTCATCCTAAACCACATCGAATCGGAGGAATATCAGTTAATGGATTATTATGCACATGTCAAATGGTTTACAGACATCATCGCGGAGAAACAACCGCTTGCCGCCATTCTTTCTCCTTTTTTTATGAAGCTGGCAATGATTATTACCGTTCTGCTCGCTGTGCTAACCAAGTTCCTTCCTGAGTTATCGAGCTCAAATTTGTCTACAAAAGTGGATCGTCAGCTCGTTAAGCTCCGGCGATATTCCTTACCCATCCTAAAGTACGGCACAGCTGCTGCTCTTCTCATTCAAGCAGCTTCCGGAACACGCTTCGCACTGGAATTTAAGCTTACAGACGGCTGGCAAACGATCCTAATGTGGACTGCAATCATATTACTGCTTATTCCGCGGCATTATGCAACAAAAATTGGTGCGCTTGTGATGCTCGTTCTATTCATTGAATCAGGCATTGAAGCAGGAATATTTCATATGCTTGATTATGGTTTTTATTTGGCCATTATCGGCGCCCTGCTGCTCGAGCGAACTAAACTATCCGAATGGGGATTCCCCCTTCTCTATTTGGGAACAGGCTTATCGCTTTGCTGGGTCGCCGTAGAAAAATGGATTTACCCGACAATGGCAGAAGATATTATTATTAAACATCACGTACCCACGTTTGGTTTTGATATCTCGCTATTTATCATCATGGCTGGTTTTATTGAGTTCGTCGTCGGTTATTTACTCGTAATCGGTATTTTGAACCGAATGTTGTCTGTGGTGCTAACCTTTATTTTCATTTCAGCAACGATGCTTTTTGGCATGAAAGAGCTGATTGGTCATTTTATGATTCACATCGTACTGCTTTTGTTTATTATCGAAGGCGCTTGCATCTATAAGAAACCGCTCTCCGTTTATCGCACGACCTTCACGCAAATGGTGTTTGTTCCGCTTAATTTTATTTTCGTACTAGCTACCTACCTCCTCCTGTATTACCGCTTCGCTTAACTCTTATTGGAATCATTCCGGAGCCCACTTTTTATTCGTGTTTGACACAGCCATAATATTACTTCTATATAGTTAGTAATAGACTCTATTGTGCAGAAAGGATGAATCGTTATTAAAACTATTATTAATTTCGCCCATCGCGGAGCAAGCGGTTATTGTCCCGAAAATACGCTCGCTGCATTCAAGAAAGCCATTGAGCTAGGTGCTACTGGCATCGAAATTGATGTTCAACTAACGAAGGACGACCAAATCGTTATCATTCATGATGAATCACTAATGCGGACAACCGGCTTGAACAGGCTTGTAAAGGATACAGCATACGAGGAGCTTATGTCACTCGATGCTGGCAGCTGGTTTGACCCCGCCTTCCAAGCCGAACGAGTCCCACTTTTAGAGCAGCTTCTTGAGCTTCTCCGTCATACGGATATCATTTTAAATATCGAGCTTAAAAACGGTATCATCCAGTATCCAGGTTTGGAGCAAAAGGTAATTGACATGGTCCGAGCCTTCGGAATGACTGATCGCATCATTCTATCCAGCTTCAATCATTATTCGCTCTTGCTCTGCAAGCAGCTGGCACCTGAAATTCGTACCGGCGTTCTGTATATGGAAGGGCTTTATCGTCCTTGGGAATATGCGGCGACGCTTCAGGCTGATGCACTGCATCCTTTCAAATACGCTGTAACGCCAGAATGGACAGCTACCGCCGCTGCACATGGCATTGCCTACCATCCGTTTACGGTTAACGATGCGGAAGAGATGGAGCGACTCCTTAACGCAGGTGTAGACGGAATCATTACGGATTATCCTGATCGATTGGCTGAGGTGCTATTAAGGAGAGGGGCATAAGCGGTATGAAAAAAACATGGCTGCTCGGGTTCGGTTTTTTTAGCATCAGCATTACATGGGCGCTTTACAACGCATTCGTCCCCTTTTTTCTCGATAAGTTTTTGACGAGTACGGCGCTGATTGGATTCATGATGACGATCGATAATTACTTTGCTCTTTTTTTGCAGCCATGGATTGGAAGCCGCAGTGATCGCACAAACACGCGCCTTGGCCGAAGAATGCCCTATTTGCTCATCGGCATGCCACTTGCAGCCTTGTTCGGTGCGCTCATCCCTTGGCACACAAGCTTGCTCACGCTCGTATTGTTTATGGTGCTTATGAATCTGTCGATGAGCCTGTACCGCTCCCCGACTGTCGCGCTTATGCCCGATATCACTCATGACAGCAAGCGTACAAAAGCAAATGGCATTATTAACTTCATGGGCGGGATCGGCTCCATTATCGCTTTCGCAGGAGGCTCGTTTCTATATGAGAAACATCACTCACTCCCTTTTCTAGTTGCATCCATTTTAACGCTCATTTGTTTAGTCATTCTCTTGAATAACATAAAAGAAAAACGTGATGCGCTCTCTTACTCGCCTGCTGAGAAGACAACAAAAATATCGTTCAAAGAACAATGGAACCGTCCTACGATCTTTTTACTTGGTGCAATTTTCTTCTGGTTTCTTTCCTATCAAGGGGTTGAAGCCTTCTTTACTCTGTACGGCACAAAGCACTTACAGCTGACCGAAGGCCAATCATCATTCTCGCTCGCCTTCTTCTCACTCGCTTTTGTAGCTGCCGCCATTCCAAGCGGACTGCTTGGCAACCGCTTCGGCAAAAAGCTTATTATCACGTTAGGGGTTATTGGCCTCATCGTAATTTTTGCAGCGATCTCTTTCGCAGACGCGCTGCTCCCGCTTCGTACCTTGCTTATTGTCGGAGGCATCTGCTGGGCGATGATCAATATCAATTCCTATCCGTTTATCGTTTCGCTCGGCAAAGAGCAAAGCATCGGTACACGGACAGGCATCTATTACTTAATCTCTTCACTTGCTGCTATCGCTTCACCGCCGCTCATGGGCGGATTGATTGATCTGCTTGGTTATTCCGTGCTGTTCTATTTCTCATCAGGAGGCATGGTTATTGCGCTCTTGTTCCTGCTATGTGTAAAAGACAAGGGTCTCGCTAGGCCTGTGAATGATCCATCTATTTCGACAAGCTTATAATATAAAAAAATCCGGCTGCGCGACTTCTGACGTCGCAGCCGGATTTTATTGTTATACCTTAGTGGATGCTGCCTTTGCTGAATCCGCCGCCCATGACGTCGGATACATGCTCGATAGCAATAAAGGCATTCTCATCGATGGATTGCACGATAGCTTTGAGCTTCGCAAGCTCAAGTCGGGATACGACGCAATAGATCATTTGCGTTTCATCCTTCGAATAGCCGCCGCGCGCTTGGATCAATGTCGTTGTACGACCTAAACGGTCAATAATCGCTTGCGATACCTCATCATATTCAGAAGAAATAATCGTTACCGATTTCGACTCATCGAGACCTTCCACAACGATATCAATTAATTTAATCGCTATATAATATGTAAACATCGAGTACATGGCTGAATCCCATTCAAACACAAATCCCGCAATTACAAAAATAATAACGTTAAATATCATGATAATTTGTCCGACTGGCATACGCATTTTCTTCGAAATCAGGATCGATACAATTTCTACGCCATCCAGCGAGCCGCCGAAACGTATCGCAAGACCAACTCCTGCACCGAGAATAAGACCACCGAACAAAACAGCAAGCAGCTTTTCTTCTGTAAATGCTTCAACGTGATGGAGCAATGATGTCGTGATCGACATGACGATAATGCCATAAAGGGTTGAGATCGCAAACGTTTTCCCAATTTGTTTGTATCCAAGAATTAGGAATGGTACGTTCACTGCGAACAAGAACACGCCGAGTGGAAGCGATGTGAGGTGCGCCAACATAATCGATATACCGGCAATGCCACCATCGATTACATTATTCGGAACGAGAAACAATTCGAGTGCGACGCCCATTAAAATCGAACCAATCGAGATAAAAATAAACCGCTTAAAAATTTCTAAAGATGATAACCCCTTATGCGTTTTTGCCAACTGCCCATCCTCCGTTTTCCCGATTTCATCCTATAACTTTAGCATAAAAAAGCATTTTTTTCAAAAACGCATGTACCTCGTTTAGAACATATGCTGTACTATCCTGTCCTTATTCCGTCGCAATAACCGTGCAAAACATCTATTTTCAGCTAGTGTTTACAAAAATATTGTAAACTTTCCAACAAAAGAAGAACTGCTTCAGCCAACATGCGCTTGGAAGCAGTCCTTCATAGTCTTACATTTATGCTCACAAATTAGTCTACGTAACCTGCAAGGCCTTTGTCCATCAAATAATCCATTTCAGCGTCCAAGATTGATTCCACGACCAGCTCATTGGACTTTACATCAGGACGGCTCAGTACATAATCTACGAGCTCGTCGCCGTCAATATCTACCTCGCCATTTTTATCTTCCTTCGCGCTGCCGATGAACGCTTGCTCATGCTTTAATACAAGCTTAATCAGCTTCTCATCCGCGTTTGTTTCGTTTGCTATATACTGCAAAAGTTCTTGCTCGTTCAGTTGTTCTGTCATCGTTAGTCATCTCCTAATTGTATCGCTCGTCTCATTGTACCACATTCATATGACCTTTATGAGACAGTACGTCTATACTTGTTGTAAAAATTGACTGCCATGCAGTTGATCATACAACCCTTTTTTCGCAAGCAGCTCATCATGTGTACCGCGCTCCGCAATTTCACCATCTTTAATAAATAGAATGGTATCCGCATTTCGAATGGTACTGAGTCGGTGCGCAATAACGAAGCTCGTTCTGCCGCTAAGCAGCTTCTTCATCGCTTCTTGAATTTGGAGCTCAGCCAGCGTATCTACACTGCTCGTTGCTTCATCGAGTATAAGCAGCGCAGGATCTCCAAGAATGGCCCGAGCAATCGTGATAAGCTGGCGCTGCCCGTGGCTTATGTTCCCGCCTTCCGCTGTCAATTCGGTCTCATAGCCTAGCGGAAGCTTCGTGATGAAACTATTCGCATTCGCTTGGGCAGCCGCCTCCTCCACCTCTTCATCGGTAGCATCCAGCTTGCCATAGCGGATATTCTCACGAATGGTACCCGAGAACAAATGGGCATCCTGCAGCACGATTCCTAGCTGTTTGCGCAAGCTGTTTTTGTCTATCGTGCAGATGTCTTCGTCATCAATCAGTATTTGACCGTCCTTGATCTCATAGAATCGCCCAATCAGATTAATGATCGTAGTCTTGCCCGCTCCAGTTGGACCCACTAGCGCAACGGTTTCTCCCGGCTTAGCAATAAAGGAGATGTTATTAAGCGCTGCGGTTCCGTCGTTATATTCAAACCGCACATCGCGAAACTCTACCTTGCCGCCAATCGATTCCAGCTCTTTCACGGACTCGGGTTCTTCATATTCTGATGGAATATCCATCATCTCAAACACCCGCTCCGCGCCTGCTACCCCCGACTGAATCATATTGTATTGATTGGCGACCTCATTCAAAGGGCCTGAGAATTGCTTCGAGTAACCGAGGAAGCTTATGATGACGCCCACTGTTGCATGGTCATGAATTGCCAGCCAGCCGCCGACTCCTGCAATGATTAAATAGCTGATATGACCAAACATGTTCATGAACGGGCCCATCGTACCCGAATAAATTTGAGCTTTAGTTCCTACCTTCTTCAGCTTGGCATTAGCGGCGCTGAATTGCTCGGCCATTCGCTCCTCTTGATGAAACAGAGCCACAACCTTCTGGCCGGATACCGTTTCCTCTATAAAACCGTTCAGTCCGCCAAGTACCTGCTGCTGCCCTTTGAACTGCCGCTGTGTAATCTTTGCTATTCGCTTCGTAACGAAAACGATGAGCGGGATGATGACGAGTGTAACGAGTGTGAGCCACACATTTAAGAAAAGCATCATCGCGAACGAACCCACAAGCATAATGACGCTTGATATAATTTGTATCAGGCTTTGGTTCAGCGTATTCGTTACATTATCAATATCATTGGTTGTGCGGCTCATGAGCTCACCGTGATTTTTACTCGCGAAAAATGGAATAGGCAGCTTTTGCAAATGATTGAATAGTTCCTTGCGAAGGCTCCACACAGTTCGCTGCGATACTTCAGCTAAGTAAATGGCCTGAAGCCAACTAACTAAGCTGCCAGCCGCATAGATGCCGAGCATAAGCAGGCAGATTTGGAGCAAACCGTTATATTGTTTCGCAATAATATAATCATCCAAAGCCTTGCCAAGAAAATAAGGACCTGCAAGCGTAAGTCCTGCTGCAGCTATCGTGAGTGCAATAACCGCTAGCAGTCTAGCCCGCCCATGAAGTAAATAAGTGCCGATTCTTCTTAATGTCGTTAGCGTATGATTCATCTATCAAGCTCCTTGCTGGGAAAAGGCCATTTTCTGGTATAGCTTGCTTTGTTCAAGAAGCTCCTGATGCGTGCCAATGGCTGTAATTCGACCATTCTCAAGCACGATAATCCGATTTGCCTGCTGTACGGATGCAATTCGCTGACCAATGATAAGACAAGTGCTGCTCTTCATAATCTCTTGCAACGATTTGCGTATGAGTAAATCCGTTCTCAAATCAACCGCGCTTGTACAATCATCAAGGATCACAATTTTGGGTTTCAGCAGCAACGTCCTAGCAATGGACAACCGCTGCTTTTGGCCGCCGGACAGATTGACCCCGCGCTGGCCAAGCAGCGTATCATAGCCATTCTCCAGCTTCATAATGAATGCATGAGCCTCAGCTGCCTTGGCTGCTGCCTCTATTTCATCCTGACTCGCATCCGGCTTGCCATAGCTGATATTGTCACGAATGGTTCCACTGAACAGATGCGCCTGCTGGAGCACCATTCCGATTTGGCCATGCAGCTCTGCAGAAGCGATCTCGTTAATCGGATAGGAATCAATGCGGATCATTCCCTCTGTCGCTTCATAAAACCTTGGAATGAGGCTGACCAGCGTTGATTTTCCTGAGCCGTTTATCCCTACGATCCCAATCGTCTCGCCCGGCTCTATATTCAGATCTATGTCGTGAAGTATGTTTTTCTCCGAGCCTTCATAGCCGAAGCTCACATGGTCAAAAGTTATTCTGCCAGCTTGAATTTTTTTGGACTGCTCGTTAGCTTTTCGTTCAGCTGTCCATTTATCTGCCGGAACCTCCAGTATCTCATTGATGCGATCAGCAGAAGCCTTGGCCCGAGAGATTGCAATCAATTGATTTCCTAGTCCTAGAGTAGAAAAGAGAAGCTGTGTAATATAAGTTAAAAAGGCGGCGAGACTTCCCACTGACAGCGCCCCGTGCTCAGAGAGCATTCCCCCATACCATAATGCAGCTACAATACTAAAATTAAGAATGATCGACACAAGCGGCGTATTAAGCGCAACGATCTTAGCTGCTTTTAGACTGGCATGCAGTAGATTTGAGTTTGTTTCATTAAAACGTTCTTCCTCGTAATCGGACCGAACAAATGCTTTCACAACGCGGATACCGGACAAATTTTCTTGCATAACGGTATTCACTTGATCAAGCCGATGCTGCATCATTGAAAACAAAGGGACGGTAATCCGAGTTGTAATGATGAGGAAGAGAGCTAATAAGGGTATCATTGCGAGCAAAATAATAGACAGGCGCGGGCTGATGACAAAAGCCATGATCAGACTGCCGATAATAATGAATGAACTGCGTGCAAATACGCGGAGCAGCAGCAATACTAAGTTCTGAATTTGTGTGACATCACCCGTCAGTCTCGTCACGATGGAGCCTGAACCAAAACGGTCAAGCGATCGAAGCGACAGCGACTGTATTTTTTGAAACAGCTCCTGCCTCAGATCAGCCCCAAAGTTTTGCGATGCTATCGTCGAGAACACCGTGCAGCCGACACCTGCGATTAGTCCGATCAATGCGGCGATCAGCATTTTGGGCGCGGTGCTCGCGATTGCTGTGAGATCACCTGCTATAATGCCCTCATTCACAATGCTCGCCATGAATCGCGGCTGCAGCAAATCCATGACCACCTCTAGCAGCATAAACAGCGGTGCCAGCACAGCGCTCAGCCAATATTTCCTCAAAAATCTAGTGAGCTTTAACAACTTACCACCTCAATCTCCCATCATTTTGCGCAAACTGCAATAAAGAGGGCAGCGCGACCCGCTCCCTCTTGATAAAGTAATTATAGCATCCATCCTCTCGTTTCTACACCTAAATAATCATAAAATAATGTTAATGACTCGCTTTTGAACTTTCCACCTGTTAAAATCAAAATACCATTTAAAAGCTGTGCGTAACTGGCGGAACATGGGCAACCATGAGGAAGCGCACAGATCATTAGCCGTACGCCTGGGCAAAGGTAAGGGGACATACCCCTTGCCTTTTTATGTTTTTTTAACATTTATTTATAAGGGGCTGAGGTAGAAGATGACCGAGAAACTGATTTTGGATGGAGCCATTGTGGCCGATGCGATTAAAGAGCAGCTGAAAGAAAGAGTTGAGATTCTTAGCAAGCGGGGAATCATTCCATGCTTAGCGACGATACTGGTGGGCGATGACCCTGCGTCTGAAACCTACGTTCGAATGAAGGGCAATGCATGCAAGCGGCTTGGCATTGATTCCAAACGTATTCATTTGAACAAAAACATTTCAACGGATGATTTAATTGACGTTATTTTGCAGCTTAATGAAGACCCGCTTATTCACGGCATCCTCTTGCAGCACCCTGTACCGCATCAAATTGATGAGCGTGCTGCCTTTGAAGCGATTAGTATCCATAAGGATGTTGATGGTGTAACCGCGTTAGGTTTTGCTCAAAATGCATTTGGTTATGCCCAGTATCCGTCATGTACCCCTGCTGCTATTATGGCTATTCTTGATTACTATGAAATCAAGGTCGAAGGCAAACATGCCGTCGTCGTTGGACGAAGCCCGATTCTAGGCAAACCCGTTTCTCAGATGCTGCTGAACCGCAATGCAACCGTAACAACCTGTCATTCCAAAACAGAAAATTTAGCGGAGCTATTGCGTCTTGCCGATATCGTCGTTGCTGCAGTCGGCAAACCAAGCTTTATTCAAGGCGAATGGATTCGCGATGGCGCTGTAGTACTTGATGCAGGGTACAACAAAGGGAATATTGGGGACGTTGACTACGAGGCATGCCTAGCAAAAGCAAGTGCGATCACCCCTGTGCCTGCAGGCGTAGGTCCTGTTACGATCGCCACGCTTCTGAAGCATACGGTTGACTCCGCTGAGCGATTTGCACTTCAATAAGAGATATAGGAAGAAAAACGAGGGGATCTTATTTGCCGCTTTGCAGCTAAGATCCCCTCGTTTGTTCTATGGGATGTCTACACATCCCGTTCTAATAAATACCTCGCTGTAAACTGATCGGTAATGAGTACATTCGTGTAGCCGCCGCGCAGCGCGCCATAAATGCCATCTACCTTCTTCGCTCCGCCTGCCACAAGTATCGACTGGTCCTTGCGTTTCAGTTCATCGAGACTGATTCCAATCGTGCGCTGGTTCATGAGTGTTGAACAAATATTGCCTGTAATATCGATATAGCGTGAGCATATATCGCCAGCTGCTTTCTCGCGAATAATTTCCAGATCTGAATCTGTGAAATAATTGGCTCTAATTAATACAGAATCATCCGTAGGTGCTCCTACGGTTACAACGGCAATATTAGAAAGCTTCCCTAGCTCCAAAATATTGCGGATATGGCGATCCGATTCAATCGTCCGCTTCACAACCTCATGGTCAACAAGCGCCGGCAGCGGAATAAAGTAAGGTATCGTATGGAAAGCCTTGCCGAATAAATGAACAATTTCATAAGCGTATGTATTGGTTTCCGAATGGCTAACCCCGCCGTTGAGCTGCACGACCTTTACGTCGCGAACCGGCTTATCCTTAAGCTGAGAAGCCATTTGAAAGAGCGTCGTTCCCCACGTTGTCGCAATGATATCGCCATCTTTTACCGTATCGTATAAATAGTTCGCTGCCGCTTCGCCAATATACTTTTTTACGATGCTGTCCTCATACTGAGGCACAGAAACGATAACCGCTTTTTTCAGCCCAAACTTCGCTTCCAATCGATTCGCCAGAACAAAATTGTTTTCGTTCGGGTGTACGATTTTTATTTGAACATACCCCTCATCCTTCGCCTGCTGTAAAAATCTTGATATCGTAGGGCGCGATACCCCCAGCTTCTGAGCGATTTCTTCCTGATTATAATCCAGTTCATAATACAGCCTTGCTACATCAATCATTTTGCTAAGCTTATCATCCAGTCGATCATCAGCCATCCAAGTTTCACTCTTTCTATTTATGTCTAGAAATGCAAACGGTATCTACTCCCTCTAATTTAACATAGGTTTCAAATGAAGTGTCGCCTTCTTTGTATGAAAACAACAAATCTTACTAAAAAAAACGTCCCCCCCACTCATAACAAGTGGAATGGGACGCTTTTGCTTAATTAAATTCCGTTTCTTCCTTCATACTCTAGTGCGGACAAAATCAGTGTAACCACATCTGCTCTTGTTGCATTTTTCTTAGGTGCAAATTTATTGCCGCCCATGCCTGCTACTAGTCCTTCGGCTTGTGCCGCAGCGATATAAGGACGAGCCCATACAGGAATGTCACTCAAATCAGCAAACGTCGGCTTCGCCTTCGGATCAACTTTAATGCCTAGTGCGCGAACAAGAATTACGGTCATTTCCGTTCTTGTTAATTCACTTGATGGTCGAAGCGTATTATCCTCGTAGCCCGCAATGACCTTATCCTCGATAAGCTGTGCAAAGAAGGAGCGTGCCCATGCAGGAACTTGACCCGCATCTGCAAAGTCCAGCTTGCTTGTCGACGATTCAAGCTTCAGCGCTCTGCCAACCATTGTAATAAATTGTGCTCTTGTTGCTGTGTCTCCAGGGTGGAACGTACCGTCTCCATACCCATTAACAAACCCAATTTCCACTGCCTTCGATATAGCATCTGCAGCCCAGTGGCCGCGTACATCACTAAATGTGATGGTTGGCGTCGGTGTTGGTGTCGTCACCGGCGGTGTCGTCGGTGTTGGCGTTGGTGTCGGCGTCGGTGTTGTCACCGGCGGTGTTGTTGGTGTTGGAGTAGGTGTTGGAACTACAACATTCACATCAACAATACGTCCTTCTGTCGTTGCATTAATCGTACCTAATTGATTGATATACTCCAAGAATACCTCGTAGTCAACAATATTCATTTCGTGCTGGCGTCCAGCATCTTTGGCTTGCTTCATCGAACGATAGAAATCGCCGCCATTAGCCATAAATGAGTTTGTTGCTACAAAATAATAAGCATTCAAATCAATTGCACTGTAGCTGCCGTCTGCGTTTTTGATTTCAGCCTTCGTAATGCGTTCGCCAGCCTGCTTAAGCTTTCCGTCTGCATCCAATATTTCAGGGTTCTTATTAGAATCGTAGTAGAAGCGCATGCCCGATACTTGCGGGAAGCGGCCTTCTCCGGTTTTGATTCCACTTACACCGTTCTCAAGCGCAGCAATAATTTCTTGGCCTGTCATACGAAGCGCCGTAAGGTTGTTTCCGAAAGGCATCACCGTAAGCAATTCGCCCATCATGATGTCTCCATCTACTTTACCTTCAGCGGTTTTCTTAATTGATTCGCGAATACCTCCGCCATTCTGAATGCCAACATAACCTTTTACATCCAATTGCTTCAATGCCTCGTTGCTGTTTACAAAGCTTTTTACTTTGGAGACCATTCCGTCTGTGATCAAGTTTCCTAAGTTGGTTTCTTTTGACCGTACAGAATTACGATCACCATCCAGGAACACATTTGTTTTACCGATGACTTGCTTCTGAATATCGGCAACACCCGCACTGTATGGCTTCAACATTTCAACAGCTTCCGGGTCCGCTGCATAGCCGCTAACTGTAAGCAGCTTGCCATTCCATGCGGTCAATATCCCTTTGTTATTGAATTCGAGGTCCAAGCGGCCCAAATAATTTCCATATTGTTCTGCCTGTACAACGAGTGTCGGTTCTCCCGCAGCATGATATACAAGCGGTGCGTCAACCTTCGTGTGGCTATGTCCACCGACGACTACGTCGATGCCCGTAACCTTCTCAGCCAATACTTTATCAAATTCATTTCCTAGATGCGTCAATGCCACAATCTTGTTGATGCCTTCTTTTTGGAGCATTTTAACCGTTTCTTCAGCTTTCTTGATATAATCCTCGAACACAATATTATCTCCTGGCGAAGCAAGGAATTTTGTGTCTTCCGTTGTTAAGCCGAATACGCCGATCTTTTGCCCGCCTTCATCCAATATAATTGCGTCATAAATTTTACCTTTCGCAGCTGGTTTACCGATTGCCTGCTCAGACACAAGTCCGTTCATTGCAGGATCCTTGCTGAAGTCAATATTCGAGCTTACAAACGGGAACTCCGCTTTTTTGATAAAATCAGCAAGTACGGATGGACCTTTATCGAATTCGTGGTTTCCGAATACCATCGCGTCATAACCAATCTTATTCATAAACTCCAAGTCCGCTTGACCAAGATATTTGTTAAAGAACAGCGTTCCTGAGAACACATCCCCTGCATCTAGTAAGATAGAATCTTTTACTTCTGCACGAATTTCTTTAATCGCTGTAAATCGTTTTGCAATCGAATCAAGGTGAGCATGCGTGTCGTTAACATGCATAATCGTTAGCTTGAATGGATCGTTCTCACCTGGAAGAGGCTCGCCTTTTAGATCAACAATCCGGCCTTCAACAGCTGAAGTTGCTGCCGTGATCGTTCCAAGCTTCTGAATGTAGCTCGTAAATACTTCATAGTCCGGCAAATACAATAAGTTTACGCGTCCTTCTTTATAAGCCTTCTCAAGTGAAGCATAGAAATCTCCGCCTTTGGCCGTAAAAGCATTTGTCGCAACTTCATATTTTGCTTTCAAATCAATCGGAACGTAGCTATCTCCGTTTTTCACTTGAATGCGCACTACACGCTCGTTCACTGGTTTAGTCGAGTCATAATCAAAACGCATTCCAGCGATATGCGGGAAGCGACCGTCCTTAGTCGTTGTAATCGTAGACACACCGTTTTCCATTGCGTCCTTGATTTCTTGTCCCGTTAAAGTGATCGTAACCAAATCGTTATTGAATGGAAGAACGGTTAATACTTCCCCTTGAGTGATCGGCCCCTCACTAATCGTTTCACGTATTCCGCCGCCATTTTGCAGCGCAATGACCGCATTTGTTCCTGCCGCTTTCGCTGCTGCCAGCATACCGTCAGCGATCAAATTTCCAAGGTTCGTTTCTTTTGAGCGCACATCAGCACGAAGGCCATTCAATATAACATCCGTATTTCCTACTACCGTTTTTGACATCTCAACAACGCCGGGCTTATACTTCGATTCTAAAATTTGTTTAGCTTCGGTATCCTCAGCAATGTTAAATTCCTTACCCGTCATCGCATCGATGGATATCAGTTGATCATGCCATTTGGTTAGAATACCTTCATCGTTAAAGCTCACTTCAAGCTTGCCAAGGAACTGGCCTTTTTCACCCGTTTGAACGATAAGCTTTGGTGCGCTCGGATCCGAATTGTCGACAACTGCTGCATCTAATTTCGTATGACTGTGTCCTCCGACAATGATATCGATACCTTGCACCGCTTTAGCAAGCTCCACATCTGCCTCATAACCAATGTGAGATAAAACAATGATTTTATTAATGCCTTTTCCTTGAAGCATAGCAACTGTCTCTTTGGCCTTCTCGACTGCATTTTCGAAAGTTACATCGCCCGGTGAAGCGATATTAGCCGTATCTTCCGTGGTAAGACCAATTAAACCAACCCTTGAACCATCCACTACTTTGATAAGTGCTGGATAAATAGAAGCGCCATTGCTTCCATTACCAATTTCATTTTTGAATAATTTGTTTAATACATCGTCTTTCGAAAAATTCACATTAGACGAAACAAAAGGAAACGATGCATTTTTAATAAAATCAGCAAGTACATTCGAATTTTTGTCAAATTCATGATTACCGAAGGTCATCGCATCATATTGAACTAAATTCATAAATGCAAGGTCCGCTTGTCCCAAGTATTTGTTGAAATACAGCGAGCCTGAGAACACATCTCCAGCATCGACCAGAATCGGATTCTTCGAGCTTGCTTTTGCTTCCTTAATCGCCGTTACACGGCGTAAGATATTGTTCGGTACGCTCGTCGTATCTAAATCCAAATTCGCATGCGTATCATTTGTATGCAATATCGTCATATCAAGCGGCTTAATTTTAGATGATAAATCTAGCTGCGCAAGAAGCGGATCATGATCGCTCACTCTGCCCTGCTCTGTAGAGAAATCAGCATTGACATGAACCACGTCAATTTTTGCTGTTGTCCCATTCGCTTCGTCAACGAGAATGTGATCCAGCGTTTGTGAATTACCGTCATAAATATACGAGTAACGTTCTGAAACTGGTAGCGTATCAACAAGATTCGTCAATTCATTGCCTTTAATCTTGTTCAGTGTGCCAGAGAATTGGAAATCGTTAAAGTCGCCTAGCACAACTACACTTGCTTCAGGATCTTTTGTTGTCAATTCTTTCACGAAACTGTTTACCGCTTCGGCTTGCTTAGCTCGCTGTACCTCACTGCTGCGAACAACCGGTTGAATTTCACCCCATGGCTTGCCATCTCCGCCCTTGGAATTCAGATGGTTCGCAATCGCAACAACACGTTTTCCTTGGAAACTAAACTCTGCAACAAGCGGTTTACGAGATGAAGCAAATGTTGATGCATCCGCTGAGAGAATGCGTCCTGGATTTTGCGTCAAACCGCCAACTTCATCTACCTTTATCGCTGTTTTGAAGTCGCCTTTCGTTCCTTTTGCAAGTGTTACTCGATCTGCTTGATACAAGAAACCGACACGGATATTACCGCCAGGAGCGCCGCCATCTTTATTTCTCTCAGGAGCGATGTCTGTATAAGAATACGTAGGTCCGCCTTTTGCTTTAATCGCATCAATCAGCGTTTTGAAGCTTTGGTCAGCATCCGTATTTTCGGTATCCTTTTCACCATCGTTATCTTGTACTTCCATTAAACCGATAATGTCTGGCTGCTTCATATTCGTTACAATAATTGAAGCGATTTTTGCAGCTTTAGCTGTTTGATCTGCGCTGAAGTTTTCCACATTAAATGTAGCAATCGTCAGCTTGTCCGGGTTCGGTACAATATTCGTTACCTTCTGGACGTTTGCGCTGCGTACGATAGTTGGCAAAGCTTGTGTAGGCATCAACTTATACAGATCACCAACATATTGAATTACGCCTACGATATTGCCGTTAAAAGCATCGCCAGTTTTAATTTCTGCACCAGCTGGCTTTGATCCGCCTACATACAGCTTCTGCGGGTTCAAGCTGCTATCAATAGCAGACAAACCATTTCCTTGCAATACAATTCCGCCTACAGCGGTTTTCACTGGATTGTTAGCACCATTATCAAACGTAATTGGAGTTACCGCATTCGCGTAAGGTCCAGTAATCGTTGGATTTTTCACTTCAACGAGCATGCTCTCCAAACTCTCGAAGAAATCAATTGCATCGTTCTCTGGGTTGAACTTGCTAAAGCTGTCGGTATCGATCAGGTTAGGAATGATTCTGCCGCCTGTTCCTACCAATGTAGCTGTAGGAAGCTGGTTATCACTCGATACCTTAGTGATTGTTGCTGCATTGATTTGCGTTACAGTCAAAGATGGACTGTTTCCAAATTCCTCTACAGTACCTGTGACTGATACTCCATCCTTAACAGCTAGACCATGTGCTGGCTTATACACCTGAATAGCCTCAGACGTATTCGGATTCTCATCCTGCTCCCCATCAGGTGCCTGCATGTAGAAGGAATTCGCGCTGACCGAAGTAATAATACCAGTAACATTCGAAACCTTTACATTGGCATAGATCGATTTATGCGTCTCACCCTGAATTGTATGAATGGCAATACCATTCGTATTTTCTAATACTTTATACGTAAATGTCGATACATCGCTTGTCACTCCACCAGCTGTCACTACCGCTTTAATGACCATATCCTCATTTACGACAATGGCTTTCGTGTAAAGCGTTCCTGTAGTGGCTGTCGGAACAGTTCCGTCTGTCGTGTAACGAATCACACCACCCGGAACTAGTGAGCTTAGCGATACAGCTCCTCCTGCGTTAATGCCGCCTGACGGAGTGCTAGCTTGAACAGCCAACTTTTTCTCAACAATGTCGAGTGTATTACGCGGCAATAATTCCAATCCTACACTGGAATGGAACGTCATAACGCCAGTAACCTGCTCGAAAGTTTTACCTGCCACAAACGAAGCATCGGAAGAATAAATAATAACTTTGCCGCCATTCACAGCATCCGTAGCTGTAACAACGCCGCTGGCAACACTTTCAACTTTAATATTTTTGACTTGAACCAAACGTGCTTCGAATTTGTTGCGATTTTCAGTCGTTTTGCCAAAGCTCGAAGAATCAACAACGATCTGATCTGGAACAGGAGCAGAACCCGTTACTTTTGCATTTTCAGCAGATGCCTCCAATTGAAGCAATCCCGAAAATTCAGTCAGCTTGCCAAAAGCCTCAATGACGTCACCCGGCTGTGCGGAGACAGTATTTGGAACTCTAACAATAATGCCTCCGTTTTGATCCTGTACAAAAAGATTTACAAAAGCGCCTGAATCCGCTCGGTGTGTTACAACACCACTAAGCGTTACGCTTGTACCAAGTGCAGCCGCACGTGCTTGTGCGATAGTCACTAGTGTAGAAATCGTATAAGAATATTCACGCAAAGCACTATTTGGAAAACCTTCTTTTTTGGCATAAGTATGAACCGTTGTAGGCGCATTAATTTTGATTTCTGTTACATTTGGTTGATACCATGTAAAGTCCTCTGGAGCGACTTGTGCATCACCTGCTCCATATACACTGTAGTAAACGCTGGCGTCAACCGTAGGCGTCGAGAGCTTAATGATTGTACCTGGAAGTACAGCTCCTTCGTTTACGTCTGGCGTTACTGCTTCAATCTTGTCAGAAACAACGCCGTAAGAGGAGTTTCGAGGGTCAGGTGTACCCACCTCGAAATCCGCTTTATTGTTATCAGTGTCCTGAGTGCGATTGCCTTTACGAATCACTGCTGTAACATTAGTAAGTGATGTACCAGCAGAACCTGTTCCTTCAAATTCTGGACTGGTACCATAACCAACCAGATCGATAATATTATTTTTACTATCTACTAGCTTTACCTTTCCACCCGCTGCGCCCAAGGCTAGGGTACCAGTATCATCCGGGCTAGGCAGGTTAGGAGCATTAACATCTGCACCTGCAGACTGTTGAATTAAATAATATTTTCCGGCTCCTATCGTAACATTCTTTAATTGCATGAAACTCTCCGGCCATACTCCCACCAACGAAGTTGCCGATCCGTAAAACAATTTCATTTCATTTAAGGAAATTTCTTTATTCGTTGGGTTGTAAAGCTCAATAAAATCTTGCTTAAACGTCGAGCCAGTTCCGTTTCCCCCACTGCCATACACTTGTGAAATAACGATATTATCTCCTGCAGGCGACGCCTGAACCGGCGCACCTAAGCTGCCGAGCGTGCCTCCAACCAAAAGAAGAGCCGCTAACAGCATGCAAGCTTTTCTTTGTATTCGTATGACCAATTTGTGCATCCTACATTTTCCCCTCTCCACAACCAGTAATGAATAAAATAGTTTACCCAACAATTAGATTAGCTACAAAGTGTAATCACAACATCAAAATGAAATTAAGTTCTCGTAAACATGCACATTTGTTCATAGATGGCAATAAAAAATCCCCTTACTCCAAAAACATGCATAACATCCGTGAACAGACTATTTGCATTGATGAAGGAAGGGGAATTTAACTTCGGGCCCAAAGTTTATGAACCATCTACTCTTAAATGTGATGTAAACTAACACAAGACTTTATGGAGAGTATACAACGGAACATTTTTCCTGTCAATTGGTAGAAGGATTTGTTTTAAATAGACTAAAATTGTGTTTGAAGTACCATATACATAACTTAACATGTAACTTTAATGGGTCGTTTTGTCTATTTAATAAATGCCAAAGTGGTTCTTTCCGTATATTCAAGCTTAATGTTACAATATTTTCTAATCCATAATCGTGCCTAGAGATGTGTTGACCTTCTAAATTTTCTACGAAACTCCCATTAATATGTCGAAAGATACGATATTCATTGGACTCAAAAGCAAAGTCAGGACTTATCAAACAAGCGGGAAATGCAAGGATGAGCAATAGATCACTGCAACTGGAATATAACGAACACCAGACACGTTATTTGCTTTAAAATGCTACCTTTTTAGTTCTAACGAACCTAGGGAGCCTTATTAGACCTCAATTGATGTAAATGAGCTCTATTTTACACATATAACGTTATCTGAGTTCGTTAGAATTTATTTTGGACCTGATTATTGCAAATAGCAGCATATAGGTTCGTTAGAATTCAGTTTATGCTCGTTACTTCTGGGTTCATTAGCATTCAGTATCTGCTCGTTGCTTCTGGGTTCAATAGCATTCAGTCTCTGCTCGTTGCTACTATATTCGTCAAAGCCAGCCGCCCCAAACCCGACAAGCACTACTCTCTAAAATAAATCCACAACCAAAGGTGATCACTTTGAAAATAGAACGATTGCTCGCTGTTATCATTTATTTATTGAATCACGGCAGAACAAGCGCTTCGGTTTTGTCCCAAAAGTTTGAAGTGTCAAACCGAACGATTCAGAGGGATATGGAAGCCATTAATATGGCAGGCATCCCCATCCTTTCATTTCCGGGGCTGCTCGGAGGTTTTGAAATTATGGAGGGCTACCGCTTAAGCCATCAGGTTCTCACTAAAGATGAGCTCATTTCCGTAATGACAGGACTAAAAGGGCTGCAAAGCCATTCAGATGATCTTGATGTTGCCCGCACGCTAGAGAAGATGCGAGCGCTATTGAAAAAAAGCGATATTCATTATACAGACAAAGCACTCGAGCAATGGATTATTGATTTATCCTCATGGGGCTGCAATGAGGAGGAGAAGAAAAAAACAACTCTCCTTCGACAGGCCATTCAGAAGAAAATGGTCGTAACCTTTGACTACACCAACTCCCAAGGCTGCTCAGCTAAAGCTGTCGTGGAGCCGGCTTCCGTCGTTCATAAAGGGTTCCATTGGTATTTGTACGGCTATTGCAGAGACAAAAATATAACAAAGCTTTATCGACTATCGAGAATGCGAAAACTAGCTGCCATATCCGAAAACTTTGACCGAGAAATCACCGCTTATGACGCTGCAGCCATTGAAGCCGAATGGAAAACGAATACGAAGACGGTGCGTTTGGTGATGCGTTTTCAACCTAGCGTTAAAGTGAGAGTCGAAGATTCATTTCAAGAAGGAATCATCCGCTGCGAGAACGACGGTACAATGTTTGTTGAATTCGTCTATCCTGAGGATGAATGGGTATATGGCATGATTTTGAGCTACGGGGACGCCGTGGAAGTAATGGAACCGAAATATGTGAGGGATATTATTCGAGATAGAGCGAAAAAAATATGGCGGCTTTACAGCTAAAAAAAGGAACAAAACGATGACAGGCAGTTGTCGTGGTTTATGTTCTACAATTCAGTTATATCTGATTGTAGGAGGATTATATGATTAAACAAAATGAACTTATTCAGCAGTTTGGCAGCTTAGCGCCGTGGTATTCATCCTTATCCCATATCACACCTGAACCAGCATGGCTTAATCCGATCAAGGAGGGCAAATGGTCCGCCGCAGAAATCATTGCCCATTTAGACAGATGGGATCAATATTTCATAACAAGCGTACTGCTCGAAGCTGAAAAAAACAGCAATGTTGAATTCCCGAACCACGATGAATATAATGCTGCCTCCTCGGCTTACGCATTATCGGGCATATTGCCTTCTGAAATTTTGATTCAAGCGATGGAGACAAGACAAAAACTTGTGCAAAAATTAACCGAAATGACTGAGCAGCAATTTTTTCATCCTATTATTGTAGACGGAAATACACATTGTCCACAAACCAAAGCTCCCTATTCGATCGGATATTTAATTTTTGATTTTATCCAGCATGACGAGCATCATCGCAAACAAGTAGAAGAGTTTCTACTTCAGCCGCAGTCTAAGAAGTGATACAAGAGATCGCATAAATGAAGCCTATTTCAACTAAATCAGCACACGTTTTAAATTATATGACTCTATAAGGTCATAACATAGCAGCGGCAGCCTCGGAATAATTCCATTCCTTGGCTGCCGCTATTCTCATTCCTATTCAAAGCATTAAAAGTAAACTTCTACCGTCCTTGTGTTTCCATCGTTACAGTGGCCGGCTCAGTCGATACTTTCTCGCCTTTCTGCAGCTGATACATTTTATAATATCTGCCTCGCAGCGCCATTAAAGTATCATGATTGCCGCGCTCCACGATTTCACCGCGATGCAAGACGAGAATCTGATTCGCCTCTCGAATGGTGGACAAGCGATGAGCGATAATTAGTGTTGTCCTGCCTTCACTGACCACCTTCAAGGCTTGCTGAATCAGTCCCTCCGTCTCACTGTCGATGCTGGCTGTCGCCTCATCCAATATAAGAATAGAAGGATCGAAGGCTAAAGCTCTAGCGAAGGAGATAAGCTGCCGCTGTCCCGAAGACAACGTACTGCCGCGCTCAACTACAGGTTCATCATAGCCGCCAGGCAGCTGCTCTACAAAAGTTGCCGCCCCAACATCCTTCAGCACGCTTTTCACACGATCCATTGGGATGTCCTTGTTGTACAGGCTGACGTTGAATTTAATGTCGCCTGCGAACAAGTAAGGATCTTGCAGCACAATGCCCATATGCTTGCGCAGCTCCTGCTTCGAATACGTCGCTATATTACGTCCATCAATCGTAATGTTCCCTTGATCAGGCTCATAAAAGCCAAGCAGCAGATTCATGATCGAGCTTTTGCCCGAACCGGTATGACCGACTAATGCAACCGTCTCTCCCCTGCGCGCTTCGAATGAAATTTGCTTCAGAACGTTTTCGCCCTCTTTATATGCAAACGTAATGTTATCGAATTTCACGACACCATCCGGACGTTTCACCTGAGCTACCTCTTCGACCTCCATTCCTTCCATGTCCAATATCGCAAATACCTTCTCCGCAGAAACAAATGCACGCTGTGCATTCGTCAGTTGGTCGAAGATACCGATAATCGGCTGAAAAATACGACCCAAATAATCGATAAAAGCATAAAACACGCCGTACAGAATTGCTGTTTCCAGTGAAGCTCGCCCAAAGTACCAAATAACCATCGCTGTTACCAAGCTTCCAATGGTGCCCACAATGTTTCTTGAAGACAAAGAGAAAACTCTAAACTGTTTGATCTGGTTAATGTATCGATCCTCGTTCAGCACCTCAAACTCTTCGAGCGTCACCTTCTCGCGGCGAAAGGCTTGAATAATCGGCATAACGACAATTGATTCGTTGATCATTGCATTCATGTCGCTGAGACGTGCGCGCATAATCGTAATGTATTTCTTGGAGTATTTTAAATGAATGACCATAATGATCGCGAAAAGCGGCGGCAAGAGCAAGCAAAACATCGCGAGCCGCACATCCAAAATAAACAATGCAGTAAAAATACCTAGCAGCTGTACGAAGCTGACAACAAAGGTCGCCATGAAGCTCATGAATAAATCCCTTATCGCCTCTGTGTCGTTCGCAATTCTCGATACAATTTGCCCGATCGGCGTATTGTCGAAGTAGCGCAGCGGAATTCGCTGAATATGACTCATTAAATCCATACGCATATTTTTGATAATGCGAAGCGCCGTCGTCTGCAAAATATAGGATTGCGAGAAATTGCTAATACTTGCAACAAGCAGCAGCCCCATATAAACGCCCAGCAGCCCGAGAACTGGCATAATATCATTCCCGCCGACTGATAAATGCTTATCGATTATCGTTTTTATAATGAAAGGTCCGCCGAGCTCAGCACCTACCGCGCAGCACAGAATAAGCAGGGCGCAGATAATTCTAAACTTATAGACGAGAGCATATGCGAATAGTCTTCTCGCCGTTGATTGTTTTGGCATTCTAAGCCTCCTATTCTTCCAAGCTAGCTTCCATTTGCTGCCGTTCCCACTGTTCCTTGTACCAGCCGCCAAACAGCATCAGCTCTTCATGAGTGCCTTCTTCGATGATTCGGCCCTCATTCAGCACAAGTATCCAGTCCGCATGACTAACCGCTGATAGGCGATGAGTCGTAATAAATGTCGTCTTTCCTTCACGCTCCAAACGAATATGGTGAAGAATTCGACTTTCCGTCCGTGCATCAACTGCCGAAAGTGAATCATCCAGCAGCAATATTTCGGAATCAACGAGCAATGCCCGCGCAATCGCCAGCCGCTGTTTTTGTCCGCCTGAGAGCATAACACCATTTTCCCCAACGACCGTTTCAAGTCCTTCTGGCATTTGTGCAATATCTTCTGTAAAAGAAGCCATTTGAACCGCTCGAGCGATTTCATCCTGTGTTGCGTTCGGCTTGCCTAACGCAATATTTTCTCGAATGGTCTTGGAGAGAAGCAAATGCTCCTGAGGCACATAGGCAATCCAGCGTCTCATCTGGTCTATCTCAATTTGCTCAACTGGAACTCCCGCTACCATTAAGCGATCCGCTTCAAGCGGATATTGACGCAGCAGCTGCTTAAGCAGCGTACTCTTCCCACTCCCCGTTTTCCCTACGATTCCAAGTGTCTGACCTCGTTCAAGCTGAAAGGATACATTGTTCAAGCTAGGCTGGCTAGCCGTAGGATAAGTAAAGGTGAGCTGTTTCATCTCAATGCGCGTAGGCACCTTAATGGCAACAGGCTTATCTGAATCTTGAAGATCAGGCTTTTGCGTTAACGCCGAGTCCAATCGGTCAGCAGAAGCACTGCCGCGCTGCAGCACATTAATAAACTCGCCAAACGAAATCATTGGCCAAATGAGCATGCCCAAATAGATATTAAATGAAATGAGCTGGCCAAGTGAAATCTCATCTTGGAATACGAGATATGAGCCATAACCTATTCCAATGGAATAACTGACACCTACAATTAACGAGATAATCGGCTGAAACATCGCATTTAGAATCGAAACCCGTTTATTTTTGTTCATAACTTCTGAGGTCACATGATCAAATGCAACAAGATCATTGTTTTCCTGCACGTACGAACGAATAACGCGTATGCCCGATATCGATTCCAGCGCATGTTCATTCATTTTCCCAAAGGAAGCCTGCGCGTCCAGAAAGCGGGTTCTTACTTTTTTGCCCAGCTTGCTAATTACGACTGCCAGCAATGGAAGCGGAATAAGTGCCGCGATCATTAATTTATAGCTGACTAATGAAATCATCATAATAATGACTACCGATGCTCCTACCAGCGTATTGACGAGCGTCATTACACCGTATCCCGCTGTCTGGCCAATTGCGAGTACATCATTTGTCGCGAGCGCCATCAGCTGCCCCGTGCTGTTGCGCTGAAAGAAAGCAGGCGTCATCCTTGTTAAATTTGCTAGCAGCTTCCCTCTCAGCACCTTCTCGATAAGCGCCGAATTGCCAAACAGCGTCGTAATCCATATATAGACCATGACGTAAAGAAATAACGCAAGCAGAACTAGTGTCAACACCGTCTGCGTTAAACCAGCAGAGGTCAGCTGGCCATCGCGGATGTTGTCAACCGTTCGTCCAATTAGATTAGGCGGTATTGTGGAGAGCAGGCTAACTAACGCCATAATGCCTATGGCAAGCGCATAGCTGCCCCATCTATCCTTAAAAAACCATCGCAACCGTTTTACAAAAGACATGAGATCCCCCTTTTCCGCTAATTCAACGACCTTTTCTCTCTAACATTTGAGACTCGAAATGGCAATCGAAGAAATAGCAGCTCCATAATGAATAACAATATTCCAAAAGCGATTAACAGCATGACCCAGCTATCTTCTACATTCAACAAGAACGGATATATTATAACCATTAAAATGTTGAACACCAAATAAGTATTTCTGCGGCTAATCGCAGTATCCAACAACTGAACAGCCCCATCCTGTTTCAGCATTTCAATAAGCCCATTAAAAATCCAATACGCCATCAAAATATGAAGAATAAACAGCAGTTGCGAGTAAAAATGGACGGCCAGCGGCATAGACGAAAATTCCGTAATTGTTACATTTGTTTGGATAAACAGAACTGGAATAGTAAGAATGATCAGAACAATAGAAATGTACTTCGCTTTTTTATATGCCGGGTGTATGGAGCCCAGATGCTGCAGGGCTGATAAAACCATCAAGTAACCTATAATGTCAGGCAGCAAATCAAAGTATCCAAGCCTTATATCTATCATTGCAATAACAAGGCCCCAGCCAAGTCTCCTTAGTTCGCGTCTGAAAGGGGTGCTCAATGCATTTCACCTCCCGAACGGACTAAACGATTCAGCTGCCGCTCACTAAAATTAAGGTTATGATTAATCGGAATATCCTCAATCATTTCCCGTCCATCTTCCAGCTTGAAGTGAAGAATGATTTTGGATTTAAACATCGTGTAGGCTTCGGGTTCATTATCCGGAATAGACCATTGATATGTAAATGCTAATGAATCATCTTGCGACAGCTTCATAGGGAATTCAACCGACTCAAGCGGCTTCCCAGATAGATCAAGCTTGAACCATGGCTTCACTTTATCGCTGAACGTATATTCAATCTTCTCCAAAACAGCCGCTTTCCTTACATACACCTTATAGCTTCCAGAGCCATTTGAGGACGAGCCACCCGAAGCAAAGTCTAGTATGCCTTCTCGTTTATTCCACTCGACATTAATCTCACCAATCGGAACTTTTCTAGACTGCCCTTTCTCGTAATACACCGTAATCTCTCTTATTGTGAACGGTATTTTCCTCTCCTCATTGATAAGATCTGGAATCAATTGTCCAGACGCTCGCATCTCAGATTGATGAGTATGTATGTTGCTTTTATAAATTTGAAATCGGAATTCCGGCAGTTCTTCTATTTGAATGCTGCTTACTTTATTAGATGCTTGTTTATTTTCAAAAAATGTAAAATCAAGTATTTCACCAGTGCTCCCATTTATGGTGCTGTCATGCTTTAGAAACAGCGCCTCCTTCAGCTGCATGCTCTGAAAATACCAAAGGTTTCCTAGCCAGCTTCCCGCAATGAGAAACACGACGATATACCATCTCATTTTAATTTTCAGTCCTGTCACCCCTCTCCTCATCTGTTCATATTACCACTTATTTGTGCTAGAGATAATAATTGGTTTTAAAATAAGTGATTGTTCTTTATAACGAATGTGATATGATTATTTTGAACATCGCTTTATGAAATTTAAACGATCGAACACGTCAGAGGTGTAGCCTATGAATTACGCGATAAGTGCGATTGTACCTATATTTAATGCCGAAAATTGGCTGCGTCCCTGTTTGAAAAGCATTCTTAATCAGCCTTTTCGAAATATTGAGGTGCTGCTCGTCAATGATGGTTCCACTGATCTCAGCGGCGCAATATGCGAAGAATTCGCTATAACAGACAATAGAGTTAAAGTGATTCACAAGCCAAACGGCGGTGCGAGCAGCGCCAAAAATGCCGGTTTACAAGCAGCAAGCGGCAAATACGTCGCCTTTCTTGATGCTGACGATGAAATCGATCCGCTTTTTTTCGTAAAGCTATACGCCATGGCAGAAGAGCATGCTTGCGAAGTGTTGATTGGAGGTTACGCGACAATTCCAACCAAACAGAACGTATCGCCCTGCTTTCGGCTGCATACCGTTATGAACGGCAAAGATTTAATACTAAGCGCTACAGCTGTTCATTCGAATAATGACCTGTGTTTTACATGGCGCAGTCTATTTCTTCGCGCATCGCTTGAAAAAAACGGGATTCTGTACAACGAGGGATTAACGGTTGGAGAAGATACCATTTTCCATTTGGAAGCCTTGCTAACCTCTGATCGTGTCTGCGCGATTCCAGACCCTTTGTATTATCACAACACGGTTAACAATCTGAACAGCCTGATACGTTCTCCCTATAAGCATTATCTTGAAGAAAGCATTGTTCTGCAGTACCAGCTGCGGAAGAGCTTATCCGAGAAATTCGGTTTATTAGCGCATGCCCATTATAGAAAGGACATGGCGTCCTACCACATCCAAACGATCCTTTCGATGCTGATTAACAATTTCAAAAACAATCCTGTCTCTCCTGCAAAAAAAGATATGGCAAGAATCGTCAACCTTAAAATGATGACAGACAGTACGAAGGAGCTTGGCTGGCTTCACAATTACAGCAACATCAAGTCTTTTCTTTATTATTTAACGCTTAAATTCAAGCTTGCTGCATGGCTATATCACTTTGAATTCCGCTTGCCGCGCCAATCGCCATTGCTGTTTCTCAAGCTTTTTGGAAGGAAAAAAACTATTCATAACCGACTGATTCGCTACACCAAGCGTTAATCGCACATCGCCATTCCTTTGTCCGCCCCTCCTTTTCATGTATACTAGAGGCTTCAATTCAATTATACAAAGGATGCGACAACAACTTGGAAAATAGAAACAATCTATTCGTATATACCTATGGCTATCGCATTGAAGAGGCTGATTTATGCCGCTTGGAGATGCGTTCTTTATTTGGAAAACAATCAGAAACTGATCTTTTGTTTAGCGAAATAGACGTACATCCCGACCGGAGTCCTTTTATGAGAGAGCGTCTTGAAGTTTTATATCAAGGCGAACGGCTTGAGGATATTTTGGAGCAGGTGAAGCAAATTCAATTAGGAGAGGCTACATTTAAGGTGATTTTCCTAAAAATGAATGACCTGACGGCGGAAAACAAAATCGATTTTGAAGGACAACGCGCAATTGAACGTGAACTAGGCGTTTATATCGAAGGCGAGGCTGATGTACGCAAACCTGATTGCGTTTTTGGCATTTTAACATGGGGCGGTCGCTGGTACTTTGGCAATTATATAAAAAGCAAAGCTGTCTGGCTTGCACACATGCAAAAACCGCGCAGCTATTCCATTGCACTCAGCACGCGAGTTGCGCGCGCTATAGCCAATATCGCTATCCCGAATCCAGTCGGGATTAAAGCGATCGACCCTTGCTGCGGCATTGGGACGGTACTGGTAGAGGCGCTGTCCATGGGCATGAACATCGTCGGCCGAGATATCAACCATTTTATCATTCGCGGGACACGTGAAAACCTGGCTCATTTCGAATATGAAACAGATGCCGTTTGCGGTGATATTGCTGATATCTCTGACCATTATGATGTAGCCATTGTAGACATGCCTTACAATCATTTCTCTAATACGACACCCGAGGCACAATTCTCCTTGCTGCAGCATACTCGCCGAATCGCAAGCAAAGCTGTCATTGTGACTGCTGATCCAATGGACGAGCTTATTGCAAACGCAGGCCTTACCATCTTAGATCGCTGTACAACTCGAAAAGGCAGCTTCGTCAGACAAATAATCGTCTGTGAATAGTAGAATTACAGCTATTATTTGTACCCATTAAATGCTAACCACGAAGCGCAAGCAGCCGTCCATTCTTTTGTATGCTCCTCATCCTCGGCTAAGCCAAGCCCATGACGTCCTTTCGTATACACGTGAAGATCAAAAGGAACCTGGTGCTTGCTCAGCGCGGATGCGAACAAAAGGCTGTTCTCGACAGGAACGGCGCCATCATCTGCTGTATGCCATAGAAAAGTTGGTGGTGTATCCGAGGTTACCTGCGTTTCATTGCTGAGCTGTTCGATTTGATCCAGCTTCGCTTCTTTGCCAAGCAAATTTTCTCTTGAGCCCTCATGGGTGAAAGGGTCTTTGAGTGTGATGACAGGATAACATAAGACGAGTAAATCCGGACGGCAGGACTGTCGTTCAATAACATCCTCTGCATTTTCATTCCCTTGGTCATAGCTTGTCCCCGCATTTGAAACTAAATGCCCGCCTGCTGAAAATCCAAGAATACCTACTTTATTCGGATTAATGCGATACATTTCTGCTTTGAAACGGACGGTACGTATCGCTCGTTGAACATCCAGCAGTGCGCAAGGATATTGATAAGGCGCCACCCGATATCTCAAAACGAACGCAGAAATGCCTAAACTGTTCAGCCATTGTGCAATCGGTTCTCCTTCATGGTGCGCTCGCATGCCATAACCACCACCTGGACATACGATAATTGCTGGTTTGTCCTCGCCATCTACAAGATAAGGCGTTATGGCTGGACAATCCTCATCTGCATTTCCCAGTGCATACGGCGCTCCGTGCATCCACAATAATTGCTCTGCCACCTTATTTCCCCCTTATGCTGCATAAGAATTGAAATCTTTTACCATTATATAACTAACGGTTCGGCCAGTCATCTGCAAAAGTATGTATTCAAATAAAAGCAGGCTTAAGCCAAAAAAGCGCCTAAGCCTGTCTATTCATTTTACAATTGCTGCTTGCCTTATTTCTTGTTAATCGTCAAAGCTCCAACGAAACCGATAAATGCTCCGAGCAGTGAGCCGGCTAAAACTTCAATAGGCTGATGACCGAGACTTTCCTTAAGCCGTTCACGCCTGCGCGCATGATACAATCCTGGATGCTCGCCAGCCAGCTTCTCCACATCCTCGTCCAAATCATTTACCTGCACAGCAATTTCACCTGTATGCCTGCGAATATTCATCGCATCGTACATCACAATAATGCCCAGCATCGCGGATATGGCAAATTCCGGCGTCTTTACGCCATATTTGGTCGCCGTGTATGCAGCTAGCGCGGAAACGCCGCTTGAATGTGAGCTCGGCATTCCACCTGAACCAATAATTTTCCGCACATCCCATTTGCCGCTTCTCGCAAAATGTACAGGCAGCTTAAGCAATTGGGCTGTCCCAACAGCCGTCAACGCTGTCACAAGTCCTCTGTTTGACATATCCGTCAACCTCCAGTCCTTATTCCCATCTCATTTTGCCCTGCTGAGCGTAAATTATTTCATATAAATAAATCGCTCACCGGGGGCGAACATATGGAACTTCTGTGCTGGATAATGACGCTGGATATAATCGACGAAATAAGCCGGGTTCTCATCATTGTGTGGAAATAAGCCATAATGCATTGGAATCAATAAATCAGCATGAATTTGCACCGCAATCTCAACAGCCTCACGATAATTGCAATTGCCGACGATCCCCTGTTCATTGCGAACAAAATCTCTTCCATTGATCGGCAATAATGCAATATCGATTTGTCTGCTTTGCAGCCAAGTGACAAGCTCTGGGAAACCAACGGTATCTCCAGAGTGATAAAGATGAATACCATTAAAATTCGCAACATAACCTAGAAACTTATGCTCACCTGCTTCATCCTGTTCGAACTGTTCATGCTTGGCAGCGAATGCATCGAGCCTTATGCCGTCTGCAAGCTCAATCGATTGACCATGAGAGATACCAATCAGCTGCTCATCACGGAAACCCCATTCCTTCAATAGCGGAAGATGAGCTCTCGGCACGATAAATCGTGTTTTGGATGATTGCTGAATAACTTGCAGCGTCTGCTTGTCCATATGATCCTCATGGTGGTGGGAGCATACGACATAATCGACATCGAGGCAATCCGAAGGCGACAGCGGCGATTCGAAGGCTCGTGACCACGGCGGTCCTGCCATCTCATACACCCAGTTCGTCAAATACGGATCAAATAAAATCGTTTTTTTGTTCCATTTGACGAGAAAGCCCTCTTGTCCAAGCGCCCAAAGCGCCAAAGCTTGATCTGGAAGTTCAGTTCCAGTTATTTGCTTTACTAAATTTTTCCCACTGTTATAAACGTTCACGACGGTCATCACCCTTTTTGCTCCATATTTTGAATGCGAAGGTCTTTCGTAAACCATAGCTTATAGCTTAATAAACTTAAAATAATGCTCGTAACCGCTGCTGAGCTTGCGAACGCAAACACAATTAATATTTGGTACCGAACCGCTTCGATCGGATTAGCGCCAGCGATAATCATCCCTGTCATCATACCGGGAAGCTGAACCAGACCTACTGTCTTCATTCCGTCTATCGTCGGAATCATGCTCGATTTAACCGATCGCTTCATTACATCTTGAATCGCTTGCCTTGCTGTCGCTCCAAGTGAGAGCAGCGTCTCCATCTCGCCTTTTGAGGATTCGACCTCTCTTCTCATTTGATTGAGCAGTAAACCCGAAACGACCATCGCATTGCCGATCGTCATGCCGCTAATCGGAATAATGTATTGCGGTGTCGCTTCTATAATTCGAAAGCCGAGCAGCAGTCCCATCATAAGCAGCTCTGTCGATGTGATCGCAATCGCGATTTTCCAAATGATGCCCTTCAGTCCAGCTCCCCTTTTACCAGCATGATAAGACGCTACACTAATCATAAGTACAAGGATCATTGTAATAAACAACGGGTTGCTCGTATTAAAAATAAATTGCAGCACATAGCCGACAAGCAGCAGCTGTACCGCAGAACGAATGGTGCCAATCGCGATGTCTCGCTCAAGCCCAAGCTTCTGCCATACGGAGATAAGCATCGTAATCATCACAAACAACAAGGTAAAGCTAAGTGCTACGATTGACATGGCTGCTCCTTTTGTATCGGCGCTTTTATATAATTTTGTGCGAGCTCAGATGTTGGATGTTCAAAAAAAGCAGCCGTCTCGCTGTTCTCCAGCAGCGTTCCTTCCCCCATGAACCATATCGAGCTGCTCATCTGCTGAGCCTGCTCCAAATCATGTGTAACCCAAAGCATCGTTGCCCCTTCTTGATGATGCCACTCTCGCAGCACTTCCTCCACCATTTCCTTGCTGCCTCGGTCAAGCGACGCGGTAATCTCATCAAGAAGAAGCACGGTAGGATGAAGAAGCAAGGAACGGAGCAGCGATATTCGCTGTTTCTCTCCTCCTGACAGCTGTTCGGCGCTTTTGCCCATATCAAGATGATCCAGCCCTAGCCTTGGCAGCATGTGACGTACGAGCTTCTCATCATACGGTATGCGATGCAGCATACTCACGGTTCTCAAATTTTGCTCAATGCTCCCATTCAGCATAACGGACTGCTGAGCAACGTAACATACCTTCATTCTCCAAACCCTTGGATCTAGTTCTCGCTGTGAAACATTATGTAAACGGATATCACCCTCATCGGCGTTATCCAGACCTGCAAGCAAACGAAGCAGCGTGCTTTTGCCTTGTCCAGATACACCTAATATAGAAATAATAGCCGGATCAGCAATCGTTGCAGAAACATTTGCGAACAGCTGAACATTCCCATCACCACTGCGGTTCTTCCTGATACTCTGAAGTTCCAAGACACTAGCCACAAACGTTCCTCCCTTCGGCTTCCCTTACATTATAGCTGTAATGCTTGGCTCTAAAAAGTAAATTTAATAAGCCATAGCCCAGCTCGTATGCAAAAAAAGGCTGATGACTACTGCCGCAGTTGCGGAAGCAGGCCACCAGCCTTCATAGTCCATCTATGCTTGCTGCTATTATTTTATCGCTGCGTCAATTTCTTTAACCATTTCCGCTACAGAAATAAGTCCGCCGCCGGAAAGGTACCAGAAGTCTGGATTAAGATATACGATATTTCCTTCTTTGTACGCTTTAGTGTTTTTCACCAAAGCATTCTCAACGGAAGAATGTGCATCCCCTGATCCTTCTGTCACTGCATTGCGGTCAACTACGAATAAGTAATCAGCATCCTTCTCTGCTACATATTCGAACGTTACAGGGTCGCCGTGCGTTGAAACTTTAATGTTCTCATCTACAGCCGGTATGCCAAACACATCATGAATGATACCGAAACGCGATGCTTTACCATATGCGCTGATTGCACCTTCGTTTGCCAAAATAATAAGGCCATTTTTTCCAGAAGCTGTTGCTTTTTCATTCAACGCTTTAATGGAATCATTGATCGCTGCTAGCTCTGTATCTGCTTCAGCTTCTTTAGAGAAGATTTGAGCCAATGTTTTCACGTTAGTCGTAAAGGACTCCATGAAGTTTTTGTTGTCCACACCCATAAAAATCGTAGGAGCGATCTTCGTAAGCTCTTCGTAAGCATCCTGTTGACGACCTGAAATAATGATCAAGTCAGGTGCAGTTTCATTGATTTTCTCAAAGTCAGGCTCTTTCAAGCTGCCTGCGTTTACGTATTTTGCATCTTTAAATTTTTCAAGGTATGCAGGAACGCTAGCTTGCGGAAGTGAAGCAACCTCTACACCTAGCTTGTCTAGTGTATCAAGTGTACCATAGTCAAATACGACAACCTTGCTAGGATTAACAGGGACAACCGTTTCGCCAAGCTGATGTTTAACTGTAATTTCTGTAGGTGCATCTGTTGCAGGTGTTTCAGATGCTGGTGTGTTCGTAGCGCTGTTAGCGCCTTTATTTCCGTTGTTATTCGCGCCGCATGCTGCAAGCACCAAGCTTAGAATGACTAAAATAGCCAATACAGGTATAGATTTTTTCAAAACATTCACCCCTAAATCAATTTTTTTATATTGAAAAACTTGAAAACCGGAAGTAAGTAAATCTTGCATGACTACTTAAAATAGACGCCGATACGATTCCCGTTTATGAGCTCAATCGGTATGTCCATGTCATAGATGTCATGAAGCACGGCATTGTCGATGATCGTCTCGGTTGAACCTTCCTTGACGACCTTTCCATCCTTCAACGCCACGATATAATCGGAGTAGCATGAAGCGAAATTGATATCGTGAATAACGAGCACGACCGTTTTGCCAAGCTCCTCAACGAGCCGCCGCAGTACCTTCATAATTTGGACGGAGTGCTTCATATCCAAGTTGTTGAGCGGTTCATCCAGCAATATGTATTCGGTGTTCTGAGCGATAACCATCGCAATAAATGCACGCTGGTTTTGTCCACCGCTGAGTTCATCAAGGTACTTGGCTTGCAGATCAACAAGATCCATATAAGCAATGGCTTCATCTACTTGCTGCCAATCTTCCTTCGTCAGCTTGCCTTGTGAATAAGGGAACCTGCCGAAGCTGACGAGCTCTCGAACCGTTAAACGAAGATTAATATGATTCGACTGTTTTAAGATCGATATCTTTTTGGCAAGATCAGCACTTTTCCAGTCACTGACCTCCTTCCCCTCAATTAACACTTGACCGCTGTCCTTCGCTAACAATCGGCTAATCATAGAGAGAAGCGTACTCTTGCCTGCACCGTTCGGCCCAATAAACGAAGTGACCTTTCCCTTCGAAATCCGAATCGATACATCCTCGATAACCGGCTTGCCGCCATATGATTTGGAAACATTTTTAACCTCTATCATGCTTTTTTCTCCCTTAGCAGCAAATATAAAAAGTACGCTCCGCCGATGAAGTTAATAATGACGCTAATCGTCGTTTCAAACGTGAACACATGCTCTACGAGCAGTTGACCGCCAACGAGTGAAATGATGCTGATGAGTATCGCTCCTGGAATGAGATAGCTATGCCGATAGGTCTTCATGAACTGATAGGCTACGTTGACGACGAGCAGTCCAAGGAAGGTAATCGGGCCAACTAAAGCAGTGGACACAGCGATCAGAATAGCGACGATGACGAGCACTCTTTTGACAACATAATCATAAGGAATGCCAAGATTGACTGCATGCTCCTTGCCCAGCGACAACACGTCAAAATATTTGCTTAGCCGCATGCCATAAATGGTTACAAGAGCAACGATGATGATTGAAATGATAAGCAGATCCGTGTTGACGTTATTGAAGCTGGCGAACATTTTCCCCTGTACAATTAGAAATTCATTCGGATCAATAAGAACCTGCATGAACGTCGACATGCTCCCGAACAATGTGCCCATCACTAGCCCTATTAATAGAAGGAAATAAAGATTTCTGCCTTCCCTTTTGAATAGAAACTTATAGAGCAGCAGGGCGAAAGCTATCATTGCCGCTATCGTAATAAAAAAATTAAGATGCTTGTTTGTGCTTGGCAGACTCATCGATCCATAGGTAAAAACGACGAAGGTTTGAATCAGCATATAAAGGGAATCCAGCCCGATAATGCTCGGCGTCAAAATACGGTTGTTCGTAATGGTCTGAAAAATCATAGTGGAGTAAGCAATAGCGCCCCCGGTTACGACAATCGCCAGTACCTTCTTCAATCTTCTTGGCAGTGCATAATCCCAATGGGTTCCAAGATCGATGAACAAAAATACGGCAATTAATGCGACGCCCAGCACCGCAAGCAAACTTAGTTTAAGCTTCATATGCCTTTCTCCTCATCAACAAGTAAAGAAAAATAATGCTTCCGACAACGCCGATCGTGAGTCCGATTGGAATTTCATACGGAAAAATAATTAGGCGGCCAAGCACATCGCACACCAGCACGAATATGGCTCCAAGCACCGCCGTGTGCGACAGGTTTTTCTTCAAATTGTCGCCCATATAAAGCGTCACGATATTCGGAATAATGAGGCCAAGGAAAGGCAGCGTACCGACGGTCAAAATGACGATAACCGATACAAGAGCTACAATTACAAGCCCAATGTTAACGACAAGCTTATGATTCATTCCCAAATTGGTTGAAAACTCTTCGCCAAGACCAGCAATGGTAAACTTGTTCGCGTAGAGATAAGCTACTACGAGCAGCGGCAGGCTCACATACAGCAGCTCGTAACGTCCGCTCATTACAAGCGAGAAGCTGCCTTGCAGCCAAGATGAGATGTTTTGAATAAGATCATTTTTATAGGCAAAAAATGTAGTAACAGAGCTGATGATGTTACCGAACATCAATCCTACTAGTGGAATGAAAATCGTATCTTTAAATTTCAGACGATCGAGAATTTTCATGAACAGATAGGTTCCTGCGAGCGCAAAAGCAAACGCGATCAGCATTTTCTCAAGTGTACTCGCCGATGGAAACACCATTAAGGCAACGAGTATACCGAGTCTAGCGGAATCATCCGTTCCGCCGGTCGTAGGCGATACGAATTTGTTGCGGCTTAGCTGCTGCATTATCAAACCTGTAACGCTCATGCCGACGCCGGCAATAATAATACTGATAAGCCTAGGAAAACGGCTGATGGTGAGAACCTGAAGCTGCTCATCCGTCAGACTGAACAGGTCCAGCGGCGAGATGTCTTTTACTCCGATAAATAAAGAAGTAATCGATAATACAATTAGCACGACAAAAAGATACCATAGCTTCATACTCAATCCTCGAATCATCACGAATATTATCAGAGATAATCATTCTCATTAATTATCAAAAAAATACATTGCCTCCGCTTATCATCATTCAATGATAACCATTATCAGCAACATTCACTATGTTACACGATTTTCAGATGATCGGAATGGACTTTCCTGTTTTCAAGGATGGACATTTCTATACAGCTGGGAGGTGTGACGGGTTGGTGAACATAGATATGCTCCGTTCGGGGAAGCTAATTAGCGGTTTGTAGCTCTATTTTCACCAAATCCACCAATCCAGCGCAGATAGAGCTAAAAACTAGTCTTATTCAAGCAGCTCATCTCGCCAAAGTGCCTCTAAAGTGTGGATTGATCAGTTATAGAGCTAAAAACTAGATCTATTTTCAATAAATTCACTATTTCAGCGCAAATAGAACTAAAAACTAGTCTTATTCAAGCAGCTCGACTCGTCAAAGTGACTCAATAGTGTGAACTGATCAGAAATAGAGCTAGAAACTAGCTCTTTTCTCACCAAAATCACCATTTCAGCGCAAATAGAACTAAAAACTAGTCTTATCCAAGCAGCGCATCTCGCCAATTTGCCTCGAAGGCGTGAAATGATCAGAAATATAGCTAGAAACTAGCTCTATTCTCACCAAAATCACCATTTCAGCGAAAATAGTGCTAGAAACTAGTTTTATTCAAGCAGCTCGACTCGTCAAAGTGCCTCTAAAGCGTGAACTGATCAGAAATAGAGCTAGAAACTAGCTCTATTCTCACCAAAATCAACACTTCAGCGCAAATAGAGCTAAAAACTAGTCTTATCTATGCTGCTCGGCTCGTCAAAACACCTCTAAAGCGTGAACTAATCAGAAATAGAGCTAGAAACTAGCTCTATTCTCACCAAAATCACTATTTCAGCGCAAATAGAACTAAAAACTAGTCTTATCTAAGCAGCTCATCTCGCCAAAGTGCCTCTAAAGTGTGGATTGATCAGAAATAGAGCTAGAAACTAGCTCTATTTTCACCAAAACCACCATTTCAGCGCAAATAGAACTAAAAACTAGTCTTATCCAAGCAGCTCGGCTCGTCAAAGTGCCTCAAAAGTAAAAACATATTAAAAATAGAGCTGAAATCTAAATCTAGATTCCAGCTCTACCTCCATACAAACAGCCTAACTTACTTGCAGCTGCATATATTGCATCTAATGCTGCGCCATGAGCAGCTGTTGATATACCTTACCTGTGGCGAGCAGCTCTTCATGGGTGCCAGTCTCGGCTAACGATCCTTGATCCATAACGAAGATCACGTCTGCATTCTCGATAGTGGACAACCTATGTGCGATCATGATTGTCGTCAGCCCCTTCCGTCTTGCTTCTAAGCCAGCCAGCAGCTGACGCTCTGTCTCTAGATCGAGCGCTGACGTCGCTTCGTCCAGCACCAAAACTTCCGGATCACTGACAATTGCCCGTGCAATTGCAATACGCTGACGCTGTCCGCCGGATAGCTTGATGCCCCTCTCTCCAATATTCGTATCATAACCATCAGGCAGCCCCAGAATAAAATCATGAATCTGAGCGATACGGCAAGCTTCCTCCACATCCGCTTCGGTTACCTCGTCTCTGCCTAACATCAGGTTTTCACGAATGGTATCAGAGAACATATACGGGTCTTGGAATACAACAGACACCTTACTCGCCCACTGCTCGCGGTTGAAGATTTGGGCGTCCATATCGTTCAGCTTAAAAGTCCCCTTCGGCGCATCAAAGAAACGAACCAATAGCTGCGCAATGGTTGATTTGCCTCCCCCGCTCGTCCCTACAAAAGCAATTTTGCTTCCGATCGGCAGATCAGCCGAAAATCTGCGAATGACCTCCGGCAGCTCTGGCGAATAGCGAAAGCTCGTATCTTTAAAGGACAACTGCTCAATCGGTCCCGCTATACTCTTTTGACCCTTGTCTTGCTGTTCCATCTCCAAAATACGCTGAACCCTGTCCACGTTAGCAAGCTGTGACGACATGCCCATAATAAATTGAAATAGATTATAGAAGGAATCCGACATTTGCGTAGAAAACTGAAACAAGATGACGAACGTTCCGATCGACATTTGTTCATGAATAAGCTGCATACCGCAGTAGCCAAGCACAAGAATGCCAATGCCCCATTTCATCGGATCGCTGTAGCGAATTTGCCGATTCACGAGTTTTCCTTCAGCCATTACCTGCTCAAAATATTCCGCAAACATTTTATCGTAAAGCTTCATTTCCCACTTCAATCGGTGATAAGCAACCACTTCTCGTGTAGAGGCTACTCCCTCTTCAATTTGTATGAGCAGCGCCGTACGTTTCTCCGCCACTTTTTTGGCTTGCTCCTTCAGCTTGGGGGTGAAGTAAAAGCCAATAAGAACGTAAATGGTACAAAGCCCCACAATCATAAGCAGCAAAATGGGGCTGGAAATGCCAATGATCGTCATCAATATGCAGAGGTTTAACGTTTCCTGTATACCGCGCGGAATTTGCCAGCCCATTACGCTAGCCGAGACAAACAGATCCTGAGTGAACGAATATACGTATTTGCCGGTTCGCTCATTTTGGAACCGTTCGACTGGAACACCTTCAAGTCGCTTCAGCATTCGGGAGAGCAAAGAGCGGCTGACTGCAAATTCATTGCGAACGAGACTTCGGCTCGTCATCGTAAACATTAGTGAGTAAACGAGACCTGCAAGCGCGAATATGGAGATGACAATCGGCATCAGCTCATACTTGCCTTCCGTAAACACGTCATCAATTAATATTTTTTGAACATATACAATCGTATAATTGGATATGGACTCCAGTGCGAGATAGAGCAGCACAATGAGATAAGTGCCTCTCAGCATGACGGAGTTCGACCAAAAGATTTTAAGATACTTCATGTGCCACCCTCTCTTCCGCTGCTTCGGATTGCCCGATTTCCAGTTCATACAGCAGCCCTTTGCGTGCAATCAGCTCTTCATAGCTTCCTGCCTCCGCAACGCGGCCCTCGTGAATGACAACGATTTTGTCAAAATGCTTCACTGTCGACAGCCTGTGTGCAATCGCAATCGTCGTACGGTTAACCAGTACTTCATCAAGCGCACGCTGCACTTCATATTCACTTACATTATCTAGAGATGAGGTCGCCTCATCGAGCAAAATAATAGCTGGCTGCTTCACAAACATCCGCGCAATCGATACTCGCTGCTTCTGTCCGCCAGAGAGCTTCATGCCTCGCTCGCCAACGAGCGTATCGTAGCCTTCGGGCAGCTGCATAATGAAATCATGCGCATAAGCAGCTTTGGCGGCTGCAACCACTTCTTCATCGCTTGCTTCTGGTTTGCCGAATCGAATATTCTCTTTGACAGAAGATCCGAACAGATAGGTTTCTTGAAATACATAACCGATCGACTCTCTCAAACGCTCTAGCGTCATTTGCTGAATTGGTACACCATCCAGCTTAATCATGCCAGCAGTCGGATCATAAAAACGCCCAATCATTTTAAACATCGTAGTCTTGCCGTTGCCGCTTGCCCCTACAAAGGCGACCTTCTCTCCTGGCTTGATGGTGAGTGAGAAGCCGTTAATAACAGGAGGCTGCTCCGGATACTGAAAGTAAACATCCTCGAACGTAAGTCCGCCGCGTACCTCATCAAGAGCGATGGGATCGGCCGGATCATCAATCTCAATTTCTTTGTGCATAAATCTATATAGCGGAATCGTTTGGTGGATGATGAGCTTCTGTTCCGTAAGCTGGGTGACGAGCAGCGTGAGGCGGAACATCGTCGTCATGTATAAGAGGGTGAAGGCGATAAAACCTCCTAACGTAATCCAATTATTTTGGAGAGAGTAGTAGCCCGTAATAAATAATGCAATGGCGCCCAAATAAAATGTAAACCGCCGAAAGCTGCCTCGCCCGAAGCTATACGTAGCAGCGAGCAAGTAAACATGCGACCACTCTTTATGTTTTCCGAGCGTCCGTCCATGGTACCAGGGCTGCGAGCCAAAAGCTCGAAATTCGCGCAAGCCGGATATGCTTTCGTAAACCGATTGATTATAAGCAATTCGCGATTGACCAGATTCTCTCCCGTAAAGGGAAGCTTTCCGTTCAAAATATGGCCCAAACAAATAATAAAGCCCGAATGTTGGCAGCATGATGAGGCATAACCAGCCGCTAATGCTGAGCAGCAAACAAATAGCTACCGCTATAAAAAGCAAGTTTTCAATTACGCTCGGAAGGACATTGCGGTATATTTTCTGAACCGAAGCTACCTCGGAGTTGAACATCGACAATGTCTCGCCTGCAGGGTGCCGCTCGTAATGAGCAAAGCCGAGCTTGCGCAAATGCTTGAAAATCGCTGTTTGCATATCGCGGGATGCTAATTCACCAATTGTCCGCTGCAGTAGATTACGATAATTTTTGGCGATAAGCATGAGCAAATTGATAGCTACAAGTGCTCCCAAAATCATCATAAAAAGCGAGGTATCTTTATTGACTACGACATGATCGATAACATATTGGATCATCTTTGGCGTTAATGTTTCCCCGAGCACCGCCATCGTACCGCAGGCCGCAAGTGCTGCAATTTGCTTCTTATAAGGCGTCAAAAACTTTAGCGCCCAGATGTAGGAGCTTTTTGACTCATTCAGCTCAGCCTTCTGTTTTACTTTGTCCGCTTGCTTGCGAGCCTGTTCGCTCATCTGCTGCGATGGCCTATCGGCTTCCGCAGCTTTTTCTGTTTTTAGCATCGTTGTTCCCTCCTCGTTTCTGTTTGTTAAACCCCTTTATACAACCTATTTTTTGGCAGTTGGCTACCTATCATAATTCTGGGTACACATTTTGTCAACGCACAAAATGATTATAATCATTCATTACCAAGCAGCATCACCACTGCACATAAACACGTAAAAAGCCCGGCTCAAGGCACCAGCGCCTGTTGACCGGACTTTCTATAATAGTTGCGATATCTTGGCTATAATTCCACAATCGCTTTAATAACCTTTGATTCTGGCTTCAGCCAGCTATCGAAGTGGTTGATCATTTCCGCAAACGGCACACGATGCGTAATGAAACTAGCCACATCAATGCTGCCGCTTCGCATAGCTTCTTGAACTGCTGAAAAGTCCTCAATAGTCGCATTTCGGCTTCCCATTAACGTCATCTCCCGCTTGTGAAACTCAGGATCGTTGAAGGAGAGCTCCGCTTTGACGAGGCCAACATATACAAGCTTGCCTCCGTGTGCGACAAAACTAAATGCATCGCTCATCGATCTTGCGCTGCCAGTTGCATCGAATACAACAGTTGGAAAATCGCCATCCGTTAATTCTGAAATTTTCGCCGCAGCGCCTTCCCGAGCATTAACCGTCTCATCCACCTTCGCCCATTGCTTGCAAAAGGCTAGGCGATCCTCCTGAATATCCATTGCGATCACCCGCGCACCGCGATGTTTGGCAAAAGCCATAACACCAAGACCAATCGGCCCAGAGCCAATAACGAGCACCGTTTCGCCAGCTCGAAGCTCCGCGCGGCGAACGGCATGCGCGCCAATGCTCAGCGGCTCCAACACCGCTGATTGATCAAGCGTCAGGTCGTTCGTCACAAGCAAATGTGTGGTCGGTACGACAACTAGCTCGCGCATGCCGCCGTCAACATGAACTCCGAGCACCTTCATAGCAGTGCAGCAATTTGTTTTGCCATGCCGGCATGCAATACATGTCCCGCAGTGCATATATGGAATAATGCTTACCTGATCGCCCGCTTTGATCTTGTCTTGCTGATCATTCACCTGCTCAACGAAACCAGCCAACTCATGACCCAGCACGCGTGGATAAGAGAAGAAAGGTTGATTTCCTTTATATGCATGCAGGTCGGTTCCGCAAATTCCTATTCTCCGAATACGAACGACTGCTGTCCCCGGCTGCAGGACAGGCTCCTCTTGCTCAACCAGCCTTAGCTGATCGATTTGATCACATACGATTGCTCTCATCCTGCAGCTCTCCCTTATACGTCGATTCTCGTATTGTATTCTTCTCTTCCACTTTTCCAGCTAAGGTTATGAATCGGCTCCAATATAGCAAGAACCTCTCGCAGCAGCTGTTCATTAATTGGCTCGTCCGTCCATTCTATGTTTTTACGGATATTAGCCGGATTAGCTGTACTCACCAGCGTTGTTGGGATTCGTTCATTCGCCGTAGAGAATTGTACAGCCAGCTTGGCGATATCCTCGCCCTTAGCAGCACAATACTCGGCTGCTTGCGTGCATAAAGCACGTATCTGTTCACCAGCAGGATGCCAACTCGCAACTGCGCGATGTCCAAGCAAGCCCATCGAAAGCGGCGATGCACTAACAAGCCCAACCTGCTTTTGCTCCAGAAGCGGAAATAGCTCCAGCAAAGAGGTATCATTTAAAGAATAATGGCAATAGGAAAGTACAGCATCGAGCTCGGTATACGCCAGCGATTTCTCAAATACTGCAAGAGGAAGCCCGGATACGCCCGAGTATCGGATTTTCCCCTGCTGTTTCAGCTTATCGAGTGCTAAGAAGGCACCCTCTGCAACTTGCTCGAAGGGAACAAATTCAATATCATGCAAAAACAATATATCGATATAATCCGTCTGCAGCCTAGCCAGGCTTTCATCCACACTGCGGATGATACGCTGCTCCGAGAAATCGAACTCATCCTCGCCATACCTACCAGCCTTCGTTGTCAGAATAAACCGATCTCTCGCAATCTCAGTTATCGCCTTGCCAAGCACCGTCTCCGCTTTCGTTAAGCCATAATACGGCGAAACGTCGATCAGATTAATGCCCATATCCACCGCTGTATGCACGGTACGAATGCTTTCTGCTTCGTCCGTCTCTCGAAATACAGAACCCAGCGAGGATGCGCCAAAGCTGAGAGCAGACACCTCGAGTCCCGTCTTGCCAAGTTTACGATATTTCATTTATATCCACTCCGATTTTTGAGGATCAATCTGTTATTGCCATCGATCACCGTTCGCCACCGCTTTTACAAAATAACGCCGTCTTTAAAAATCGCGATTTCTTTAAACCCGTTTCGCTCATTGTGGGTCTGCAGCTCGCCTGAAGCTAAGCTGATTAATTGCTCCCACAGCTCATCGGTCAGCGTCTCCATGCTTTTGCTCTCAAGCAGCTCACCTGCGTTAAAGTCGATCCAGTTTTTCTTGCGGGCAGCAAGCTCACTATTCGTCGCAATCTTCACTGTTGGAACCGGCCCGCCAAACGGCGTTCCCCGTCCTGTCGTGAACAGCACGATATGCGCTCCTCCGGCTGATAATGCTGTAACCGATACAAGATCATTGCCAGGCGCTTCTAATAAATTGAGACCAATGCTTGTAACGCGCTCCCCGTAAGGCACAACATCCCTTACAATAGCGTGTCCGCCCTTTTGAGTGCAGCCGAGTGATTTTTCCTCTAACGTACTGATGCCCCCTGCCTTATTGCCGGGCGATGGATTCTCATAAATTTCTTGATCATGCTTTATAAAATATTGCTTGAAATCGTTTATTAGATGAACAATTTTGTGAAAAACCTGCTCATTTGCTGCGCGACTCATCAATATCGTCTCTGCGCCAAACATCTCAGGCACCTCGGTCAATATAGCTGTACCGCCCGCTTCGATCAAACGATCCGATACCGCGCCTACGAGCGGGTTCGCCGTTATGCCGGACAAGCCATCCGAGCCGCCGCATTTCAGGCCAAGCTTCAGCTTCGATACGGAAACCGGCTCACGCTTGAATCGTTCTGCATAACTAACGAGCTCTTCTACCAGCCCCAGCGCGTCCTCGATCTCATCCTCCGCCTCTTGTGACTTGAGAAACTTTACTCGTTCCGCGCTATGTTCGCCAATTGCCCGCTTAAACGCATCAATCTGATTGTTCTCACAGCCTAAGCCGATAACGAGTACGCCCGCTGCGTTCGGATGGTTGACGAGTGAGGCAAGCAGCTTCTGTGTGTGCACAAGATCATCGCCAAGCTGCGAGCAGCCGAACGGATGTGCAAAATGGTACACCCCATCCACACGTCCTTCATAAAGCGCATGCGCTTTTCTTGCGACAATCTCACAGGTTTTATTAATGCAGCCGACCGTGTTAATAATCCAAATTTCATTCCGTATACCGACATCGCCATTCTCGCGAATAAAGCCTTGAAAGGTACGATCAGCATCACGCGATACTGCTTTCACTTCTGCTGGCAACGTAGTCTGCTCATACGAATAATCGAGAAATCCTTTTAAGCCCGTGCCCATGTTATGGGTATGAATCCAGCTGCCAGGCTCAATATCTTCCTTCGCAACTCCAATCGAGTAACCAAACTTGAGCACATGCTCCCCTTTCCGAGCAGCTCGCGTCAGCACCTTATGACCCTTCGGCACCTCATCTTGCAGCTCAAGAACTAGCCCCGATTCAAGCGTCAGCTTATCCCCTTTTGCAAATGACTGCAGCGCAATAACGACATGATCATCCTCATGCAATCGAATCCAGCTATTCATTCGCTACTCGCTCCATTTCCTCTATGCTCGCGCTTATCGCAGCTGCCAGTTCTGGCCATAGTGACGCCAAATCACATCCCCACACGTTTTCCAAGTGCAGCAGTCTAGATACGGTCTGTTCCAGCGGCCATTTCTGCTCTTTCGCTTCCGCCCAGATAGACGCAATGATGGCAAGCAAGCTGGCATCATCCCGCACCACGTACGACAATCCGCTTAACGTTTTCCCTTCGTAACCCGTCTCACCAAGCATTACTTTGTAATACCGAAGCAAACCAGCAAAACCTTGTATAAGCCCCGTTGGCAGCATATTACCATCTTCGGCATAATGAAGCAGGGATGGAAGCAGACGCACTTTAAATTTACTTAAGCTGTTCATCGCAATATCCGCAAGCCGATGACGAATGAACGGATTAAGAAAACGTTCATAAACATCCTGTGCATAGGCGTGCAGCTCCTCTTCAGAAATGGCAAGTGAAGGGATGATTTCCGTCTCTACCGTTGCTCTCACCAGAGGACCTAGCACTGTATCCTCCATCGCTTCCCGCACCTGCTCTATATCATGCAGCAAGCCAAGCGGCGTCATTAACGTGTGTGCACCATTCAAAATTCGCACCTTTCTTAGCTGGAAAGGCTTCAAATCCTCGACATAATGTACGTTCAGTCCAGCCTTGCGCAGCGGAAGCAGCTCATCCAGCTCCGGTCCTGTCTCAATCGCCCATAAATGATACGGCTCTGCTGTGCTCAGCATGGAATCAGAGTAGCCCCATTCACCAAACCAAGCTTCAGCCTGTGCTGCATCTGGATAACCCGTAACAATGCGATCGACTAATGAGTTCAGAAAACGGTTATGCTGAGTAACCCAATGTTTGAATTCTTCGGAATATCCCCAATCATCGCTATAGCGCAAAATACAGCTGCGAAGCTCATCGCCATTACGTTCCAGCAGCTCGCAAGGCAAGCATACTAAGCCGCGCTTCGGATCGCCTTTAAAATAATTAAACCTGCGGTACAGCAGCTGTGTCAGCTTGCCGGGAAACGACTGAATCGGTTGTCCCTCGATCAGCTCCTCCGGTCGATAAACAAGTCCCGCTTCCGTCGTGTTGGATACGACAACCTGCAAGTCTGGGCTTTCGGCCAAAACGAGATATTCATCCCAATTGGAATACGGATCAAATACTTTGCTAAACACAGAAACAATCTCTGTACGCTCCACGCTGGCACCATTCTCCAAACCGCGAACAACAAGCGTATATAGACCGTCCTGTTCTGCCAGCGCATCAATCTTTGGTTTGCCTCCGGGACGCGGCTGCGTCACCGCAATGCTTCCCTCGTATAAGCCTTGATTTTTGCAAGCTTGAATCATCCAGTCAAAAAAGCCGCGCAAAAAATTGCCTTCGCCAATTTGCAGTACCGTAATCTTAGCTTGCTTCATTGCCCTATATTGCTGTGTCTGTTCTTCATTTAATTGCTGCTCGTTTAAAGTATTCATATTCGATAAAACTCCTTTGCGTTTCGTCCAAACAACCGCTCTCGCTCTAAATCCGTCCATGTCTGCGGCAGCGCCTGCTCCAGCACGGACACAACCTCGTCGTAGCTTGCCGCAAGCAAGCTGACCGGCCAATCGCTGCCAAACATGACCCGCTTGTAACCAAATGCTTCGAGCGCATGCTCGATATAGGGCAAGAAATCAGCTGGTTGCCAGTTATCATGATCCGCCTCTGTGACCATTCCCGAGAGCTTGCAAAATAGATTAGGATGAGCGGCAATTTGGCTAATCTGGCTTTTCCAAGGCTCAAGCTCCCCAGCTTTTATTCTAGGCTTCGCGATATGGTCAATGACCGCATGAAGGCCTGGCACTTTATCCAGCAGTTCAACTAGAGGAGTAAGCTGATGCGACACAACTAACAAATCTATCGGTATTCCTTTGTCTGCAAAATATGTGAACGCTTCCAAATAGCTTGGTGCCAAAATCGCATTCGCATCGGGCATCTCCTGAATCATGACACGGAAGCCTACACATTTCGGATGCTGCGCAAAACGCTCGTAATGATTGCGATAATCCGGATCGGCAAGATCCAGCCATGCGACAACGCCTAATATCGTATCGGATGACTCGCTTAATGTCAGCAAATAATCCGTTTCTGCAAGCGTCGCTGCCGCCTGCACAACAATTGTACCGTCCAGCTTATGTTTATTTAGATGAGCCTCCAAATGCTGAGGCAAAAAATCGCGGTAAAGCACCGGAATGTCTGGTGTGATCCAGCCGTAATCCCCTCGTTCAATCTTCCAATAATGTTGATGCGAATCTATTCTCATCTCATCAGCCTCTTTTCTAACAAAGTAGCTTCCTCTTCATTATAAAAAACAATATTGATAGCTGAAATAATCAATTCATGCATATTTGTACTCTTTTTTGATATTTGTTACAATCAGGCTGACGCTAGGAGGACTAGTGCTTTTTGAAACTTAAAATAGAATGGAAAAGGTGATCGGATGATCCGTCCGTTTAAATTAGAAGATGTAGATTACATCATTAACTCCCACTACAATCTTTACAATAAGGAGTTCCACTACGATCTCTCTTTCCGAGCGTTTATTGCTGATCGTGTACATGGTTTTATCGAGAGGTCAGATTCTAATGAGAACATTTGGATTTTGGAAAGCGAAGGAAAGCAGCGTGGTTCGATTAGTATTCATAAAGTGAATGAGGATACCGCTCAGCTCGGTTTGTTTCTCATTGAGCCTGACGTAAGAGGAGCTGGTTATGGGCAGGAGCTGGTACAAACGGCGATTGATTTCTGTAAGGGGTTAGCTTTCAAAACCATCATCCTCTGGACCAACAGTGAGCTCGTAACAGCAAGACGAATCTATGCTAAAAATGGATTTGTTTTAAAGGAAAGTCATACTGAAATGTTGTCTAATAAACAACTTATCGAAGAGAAGTGGGCGTTATCAATTCATACAGGAGAGTGAGGAGAAAGCTATGAATCCCTATCGTAAAAGGTTCGATGCCCACACACCGTTTCCGTTTGAATGCGTATATCGTGACACCAAGAGCGCGCAAAACGAATTGCCTGATCATATACACGATTGGTATGAACTCGTTTATATTTATAGCGGCAAAGGTACGTTCTTTATCGATCAGACGTTTTATGATGCTGTTCCCGGCGACATCTTCCTCATTCCCGGAAACACGATCCATCGCTCCTTTCCAGATTCGAATGACCCGAAAACATCAACTGCGCTTTTCTTTAATGCTTCACTCGTGCACAGCCCGCCACTTGGCGATCCTTTCTCCTATTTGCGCTGCTTCGAGCAAGCTAAGCGCCATAAGGCGTACAAGCTGTCGAAGGCATCTGCTGAAGAGAGACAACAAATAGTCGATTTAATCGATCGGATACATTTGGAGGAAATGGACAAGCTGCCAGGCAATCGTCTAGCTATCCTTCTTCATCTCCAGCAAATATTGCTGTTCCTCGGGCGCATCCTCGCTCCCTCTGAAGAAGGCCAAACGGTATCCTCATCCGCTCCAAGCTGGATGACCGCTGTATTAACCTATATCGATGAGCATCCGAGCAACCCTCTTGGATTGTCGCAGCTTGCCAAACGCGCATCGGTTACGCCCGCTCATTTTTCGCGTGTTTTCAAAAAACTAACCAGCATGAACGTTACGGAATATGTCACGACCAAACGAATTATTCGCGCTAAAGAGCTATTAATGGAGAGCGATGCCAATATTGCCGAAATAGCCGAGCAATGCGGCTTTGAAAGCCTTCCGCATTTTCACCGTATGTTCAAGAAACTAACAGGCATGACACCCTCTCATTATAAGAGGAATGAATAATTGATAGATTTGACGGTTAATATTAGCGGATACAGGCCGCCTGTTTCTCTCATATGTTATCTAGTAAAGAGAAACTTGCTAGTAAGGGAGGCTCATAGATGGTTCGTTCAAGTGTGAAAACCATTAAGTACCGCGTAGGCAAAAACAAATATTTGATCATTAATATTTATCAATCATCCGAAGCAAGTGCACAGCAGGGCAATGTGCTGGCAAGCAATGCAGCTACTGTGCAAATTTTCAAAAAATCAAAGCGCAGCTAGTTCCCTCTCATCCCTCATCCCTCCACTAAGCAGCATTATTTTACACACGCCTCAAAGGAGGTGATAACATGTCTTTTAAACATTCTAAGCAGGGCAACACGGTAAAGAAAAACAACGGTAAAACCTTTGTTAATGTCAAGCAAAACGCACATGCATCCATTAATCAAGGCGGAAATGCATTTGCAATCAATGCAACAGACATCGGAGTCGTCCGTATTCGTCCCGGCCAACAGTAATAAAGCAGAATCAAAGTAAAAAGGCTGCCTCCGCAAGGTTTTAACAACCTGTGCAGGGCAGCCTTTTTTTACATATTAAACTCGCCAGCTGACCAATCGATTAACGATGACCAGTGTCATAGCTGTGTAGAGAAGCATCATGAGGCAATCCAGCATGACCCCTTGTGTCCAGCCATGAAGCAAAACAACGCGCATGGCGTCCGCTGCATAAGTTGTAGGGAAAATATACGAGACGACCTGCAGCGCTTTAGGCAGCTGATTGAGCTCTACCATGACTGGAGATAGGAAGGTTACAACCATCATAAGCAGCTGAGCAAGCATACTGGTCAACTGCTGATTCGGCGACCAGAAGCCTATGCATACGCCGAGCCCTACCACACTCGTCAGCGACAGCAGCATAACGACTGGCAAACCCCATGATAGATGAAGGTCTACGCCATAAACAAAATAACCAATGACACCCAGCAATACGAAGGATGGAATCGTGCTCATAAGCCCGCGCAGCAAATTAGCGGCTACGAAGTTTATTTTCCGGATTGGAAGCGATGCATAAAATGTAAAATGTCCCTGATGCTTTTGCATCGATATTTCTTGCCCCATACTGTTTAAGCCCATAATAATGACGCTAAATATCATATTGCCCGCAATAATTTGAACCATCATCTCCGGGGCTGGGTCAGCGATAAAGAAACGCATAAATAAAATCGTCGTCAGCGGAAACATCGTTGCCAGCAGCACAACGATTACCCAGCTGTCACGTATAAGCGCAAATTGAATGCGGAATAAAATCTCCAGCTCCGTCCATAATCGCTTCGGTCCAGATAGTTGTATGGACTGCATGTGCCGCAAGCCAAGTGGTGTTCCATTCATGATGCGGATACCTCCTTCATCGCCAAATCATCAATATGGAAATAAACATCCTCTAAGCTTGGAGGCACTACGGCATATTCCAAAATCGGCAGTTCTGTATGGTCGATAATATACTCTAGCACTTTGCCTGCAACATTCTTCTCAACTAGCAGCAGCAAACGATTCTCGCCGCTCTCCTGCACGATCCCGTAATGATGAAGGGCAGCAGCAGCTTCAGCACGACGCCCATTCTCTGTCGTAAGCTCAAACTTCAAGCGCTGATCAACCTTCTGCTTTAACGTTGCTACATGATCAATCGCCAGCAGCCTCCCATGATTGATGACAGCCGCTCTGTCTACAACCTGCTCAGCCTCCAGCACATTATGGGTGACCAAAATAATCGTCGCGCCTTCGCGATTGCGCTCTTGGATTAAATTCCAAACGAGCCGCCTTTTTTTCGGATCTAGCTCATTGGTAGGTTCATCAAAGATAAGCACAGGTGAACGGCCAATTAGCGCTGTGCCAATACCGATCAACCGTTTCTGTCCCCCGGACAGCTGCTTCAGCAGCTTGTTTCTTACATCCGCCATATCAAATTGCTCCAATAATTCCTTCGCCTGCTTTTCTGCCTCTGAAGCTGGCATCCCTCTTAGCCTGCCCGTAAAAGAAAGAGCCTCATGCACTTTCAGCGCTGACAGCACATGCGGCTCCTGCGCGTAATAAGCCACCATGCCGGATACGTGACGCGTATTCTTCATCACATCCTCGCCGCAAAACAAAACCTGTCCTTTGATAGGTTTCAATTGACCGACCATTTGTTTAATGAGCGTTGACTTGCCCGCCCCATTCGGGCCGAGCACGCCGAGTATCTCTCCTTCACGAATCGTAAGCGAGATATCATCATTGGCTGTGACCATCGTTTTGCCTTTCTTATATACCTGACTAACTCCCTTTAGCTCGTATACATACTCACCCAATCTCATTCACTCCCTTATGTATTACGGCAGCAGCTTGCGCCTTGTTTGCTCCCAGTAATAAGCGATTTTTTCTTTATCGAGCTCATAATAGATGCGATTATCTACCCGAATCAGCTGAATGAGATTAAGATCAAACAACATATTCGTATGATAGCTTATAGCAGCAGGCGTTAAGCCCATTTCCTGAGCAAGCTCATTGCCATAGTAATTTTTATGGCGAAGCAGCTCAATCAATTCCAGCCTTCGCCTATCGGCAATAACCTTCAAGAAACGCTCAATCGTCTCTTGATCCTCGTTACGCCATGCAAAAGCGTCATTGTTGATTCCAATCACCACCAAATTGGAATGTCCTTCACGGTCATCACGATGAATGCCAACACGCACCTGCGAAAAATAACTAACATGTACGGCTGTCTCTTTATCGACCAGATCAACATCCATCTTCGTAATATCGCGGATCGCGCGCTCTGGCTGTTCATCAAATAAGGCACGATATTTCACAGCTCCAGCTTCGCCAAGCTCCTTCAAGCGATCTCGCATAGGCATATAGGCATAACGATGAAACTGCTCCATTATAAACAGAGTCCGCTGTTTGTATTCCTCAGAAAATCGAATATGTTCCAGCAGTGCCGCATGCTCCGCTTGATCAGGCAGCTCACATCCCTCAACGAGCTCGTAAAGCAACCCCGCATCCTTCGAGATGGCTCCCCAGTCTCTCCCCTTCGTCCATTCCATGTTCTCGTCATTATATTTCGCAGCTGCCAGATGGAAGACGAGCTCGCTTGCAGGCTTGTCACGGTAAAACGCCAGAAAATCCTCAGAACTATTCAGCTTGTCTCGTTCCTCTACAAACAGCATAACCATGACATAGTCAAGCCGCTCTTTAAACATGTTGTCACCAAATAGGGTAGCTATCTCTGCTTTCACATAATTGCTCATGCTCGCATTCGCGGTCTCCGCCATACGAATCATTTCATCATCCAGTGTAAAATGAATCTCGCGCGCGAAAGCCTTCATATGCTCGAATTGCGCAACAAATTTCATCGTGACTAAAAATTCAATAGGCTCATGATAAGAAAAATGTAATCTTTTGGCTGCTATTTCCCAGTCTAAAATAATTAACGCCTCCATACTTCGTTAAGTATTCGTTTAATGTTATTTAAACAATATGCAAAAGTCATTTAACAATCGTTAAACATTAATTTAAATGAACTAACCTAAATTGTCAATATCATCCACAAAAAAAGCTCTGCACAGGCTTAACTTCTTAGCCCATGCAAAGCTTCTTCTATCCATTATTTTTTACGATCCGAATAATCGCATCAGCAAGATACCGGCGAAGGCAAGTGAAATGCCGGTGATCTCTATCTTCGTGAACTTCTCTTTCACAACGAATCGTGTATAGAGCAGCACAATCAGAACGTTTAGAGCTGTGACAGCAGATACTAGCCCCGCTTTGCCAAGATCAAATGCGGTTACAATAAGCATCATGCCGACAGCGTTAGTTGTGCCGACGGCCAAACCAATAAGAAACGTTTTTTTGCCGCTCCAAGCCGGTGGCTTATCGGTTAAACTAGCACTGGTCGAATGCTGTGACACACGCACTTCCCCCCGGGCAGTGACCGCACCCTGCAGCGACAACGCTCTTCTAGCTCTCTCCGCTTGCAGATCTCGCAGCCACCATATACCAAAACACGATGCGCCCGTCACAAACATAAAAAACATTGTAGGAAACAAATCTGCTTCCATAATTGTTGACCATTTCCCTGACAAATCATTTGCTGCAAATAGCAGCATAGCCAGCAGCCCCCACTGTGCTCCTTGCAAATTGCGCAGCGAGATGTCATTCGATAGCCGAACGAGAAGCACTCCGCCAACAATCACGACAAATGCAATGAATTGCATCGCATGGAGTTTTTCTCCCCAAAGTCCAAACGCAACGATCACAACAACGACTGAAGGCAATGCCGTTAGTATCGCTACAAGTGAAGCCTTACCGACGGCAAAACCCTTGAACATGCTGGCATTCGCACCGAATGAAAACAAGCCCATTTGAATGCCTATCAACGCCGCGAGCGTCCAGTTCGATGAGAACACTAACGCGCAAATTCCATTTACGAGCGCTCCCATAGTGAACGCGCCGCATAGCAACAAGTTACGGTTAAGCGGCTTCTGACTCGTCCAATGGTACAGAATGCCTCGCAAGCCAAAACATAAGGCTGCAAACACTGAATAAGTAAGCCACATGAGTGCAATAGAACCCCTTTCTTAAATCAAACCTATATGAAAGATAAACAAAAAGGAAGCGGTTGTCTACACCGCTTCCCTTTTTAAACAAACGTTGCAAGTCCCATCTTGTTCTCCCACCATAAAATATTCCCTTTGGAATTAAACTTGCAATTAGTGAAAAACGCCCGATTATAGAATCAGGCGTTTCTAACAAATCTATTGATTTAATACATATCAGCCTTTGACAGCGCCGGCAGCGATACCCTTGACGATATGCTTTTGCATAATAATAAAGAAGATGAATATCGGCACCAGTGTGATGACTGTAAGTGTCATGAACATCGGCCAATCAACGGTAAATTCGCCTTTGGCTTTATAGATTTGCAGAACGAGTGTAGATTTGGAGGATGAGTTCAAAAACAGCATAGGTGCCAAAAAGTCGTTCCATATCCACATCGTCTGAAAGATGATGCTCGTTATCGTAATGGGCTTTAGCAGCGGAAAGATGATCCGCCAGAAGATGCCCCATACACTGCAGCCATCGATGACGGCCGCTTCGGGCAGCTCCTTGGGTATCGACTTCATATAGCCCGTCATTAGGAAAAAGACGAAAACAGAGCCGCTCGTGTAGAGAATGATCAAACCGGATATTTTGTCGATCAGGCGCAAATCACTCATCAGCTGGAACAAGGGAATGAGAGTCGCTTGGAAAGGAATCATAAATCCGGCAAGCAAATAGAGCATAGCAAACCGTGTTAATCGATTCGCATTAAACACAACCGGGTATGCCGCCATCGCACCAATCAAAACGATCAATACGACAGAACAGACGGTGATTATAAAACTGTTCCAAAAGCTTTGCAAGATCGATGTTTCCTCGAAAACCTGGACATAGTTTTTAAAGATCCATTTCGAAGGAAGAGCCATCGGGCTTCTTGCTGCATCTTGCATCGTTTTGAACGTGTTGACAATGATCAAATAAAACGGGAAGAACGCTATTAATCCGGCAGGGAGCATGATGATGTCTAGAATCCATAACCGTTTTTCAAAGGTTTTTTTCATTGTATGCCCTGCTCCCTTCGTTGCATTACTGTAACTTGGAAGATAGCAATCGCTAACACAATTAGGAAAAAGACGATCGACATTGCCGATGCTAGGCCGTATTGGGTTTCAGATATTCCCCTTAATACGATGACCTGGGTTATCGAATAAGTTTCATAGCCAGGCCCGCCCTTTGTCAATGCAAATGGAATTTCGAATACTTTGAGACCGCCGGTAAGCAGCAGCATGACGCTGACCGTCATCGCAGGTGCGAGTAGCGGAAAAGTTATAAACCGAATTTGTTGTAAACGGTTCGCCCCATCTATTGAGGCAGCTTCATAATAATCTTTCGGAATGGATTGCAGAAATGCCAAATACAGCACTGCGTGCCATCCTGTTATCGCCCATGTTGCCACGACGATTGTTGACAGTTTCGCTAGCAACGGGGCGGATAGCCATGGCTGAGGACCGATGTTAAACAGCTCACTAAGGACGGTGTTCAGTACCCCTGACCCAATCGGTGCAAGGATAAATCCCCAAATATAGGCAAGCAGCAAGCCGCTTGGAATCGACGGGAAGAAAAAGATGGCGCGATGAATGTTTCTCGTTAAAAATTTTTGATCCAATATCATAGCGAGCGGGATAGCTAACAACGTAACAAGCAAAGCCTTGCCAAAAGTAAAAAATAACGTATAGGAAATGGCGGATGTAATCGCATCATCACTAAATATCCGCACATAGTTTTTCAAGCCAATAAAATCATATGCCTCCGTATATCCGTCAAAATTAGTAAAGCTCAAGAAAAACGATTTGATCAGCGGATAGATCGTAAACAATGAGTATATCGCTAGAATCGGAAGCAAAAACAATAGAAACTGTAGTTGACGAACATATTTGACCATAATTTGCCTCCTTTGAGACTTTGATTGATGATGTCGGCAGTCGATAAAACTGCATTGGAAGCATTCAAGTAATAGAGGATCAAGGTGTAAATAGTTGAAGAGAGGGTAGTAGGTTTCAACATACCCTCTACTTTAACTAATTCCGATTATTTATTTTCCATTTCTTTCAGTTTCTTATCTAGTGAAGCCGTTGCTTGCTCCGGTGTTATTTTGTTTACGGCTATATCTTGGATCGATACAAGGAATTGGTTGCGCAGCGCTTCTTGATGTCTGTCCCACGATACCATTGGCAAATAAATCTTTCCTGCCATCAGCCCGTCGTTATATGCTGGTGCATACGCCGGGTGAACTTTGCTTTCATAACCGTGAGCTGTAATGATGCCGCCAGTGCCTTCCTCGAATTGCTTCAACCCTTCTTGCGTTGTCATATATTCGAGGAACAGCAAAGCTTCTTCCTTGTTTTTCGTTTTACTGTTGACAGCGAAACCTACACCAGGAGCACCGTTGTAGTATTTGTTGCCTGGTTCTTTTCCTGGAATCGGCATAATTTCGAACTCAATATCGGGATTCGTTTTCTCAATTGTGGCAATGTTCCAAGGGCCGCCAGGGAACATTGCTACGTTACCAAGGGAGAACTCGTTCATCACTTGGTCACCGGTTAGTCCAATCATGTCTGGCGTCAAAATTTTATTATCGATAAGCCCTTCCTTCCACATCGTTAACACTTCAGTCCATCCTTCAGCAAATGTTGCCTCGCCCTTAAACAGCTTCTCGTCGAACGTTGGGTCTTTCGTTAGTACATTGCTGCCGAACATGGCGGAATGAATAATCGTAATATCATGCATTCTGTCATAGAGTGGAATGATGCCCGCTTCTTTAAGCTTCAAGCAGTCCTGGATGAACTCATCCCATGTTTCTGGCAATTGAGTGATGCCAGCTTTTTGAAACAATTGTTTGTTATAAAACAAGCCGCCTGCCCATCCGCTTTGAGTGAAGGCATATGTTCTTCCATCTTTACTTAGCATCGGTTTGTTACTGTCCAACATAACGGACATGAATGGTTCGTCAGTCAAATCGAGTGCATAACCGCCATCAATAATCTCATTACGGTTTTCTGCGGCGATGATGAAAATATCAGGTGCCGTATTAGACAACAGCATCGTCTGAAGCTTAGCAATGTAATCCTTTACCGGTGGAGCAAATTGAAAATCGAATGAAATATGTGGATATTTTTCTTTGAAGCCGTCTATAACAGGCTTCATTTCTTTTTCATTGTTCCATGCAAGAATGCTTAGCTTGACTGATTTAGGTGCATCATTACCCTTTTCAGCATTGTTGGTCGTACCTTCATTACCGGTATTGCCTTTATTACCTGTATTGCTGTTTTTACCGCATGCAGCGAGCACGACTGACAAACAAAGGAGAGTGATTAATAGCAGTAGAGACGTTTTCTTCATGTTTGATTAACCCCCATGTAATCATTTTTTTGTAATAAGCACTTGTTGTAAGCACTTACATTTAGAGTGTAATATGAACTCGCTTGAATCTGAATTCATATTGTTGCATCATTTGTTGTCAAATGTTGCACTAGCAGCAAATCCGATTAATTGGGTCGAATAGACGATGCGCGGTACTCTTTAGGCGTTACGCCGAAATACTTTTTGAAAGCGCGGCTAAAGTGACTCTCGTCCAAAAAACCGATATGCTCCGCGATGTGGTTGTTCCTCCAATTCGTTCCAACGAGTAGTTCTGCGGCTTTAATCATCCGCACCTGGATCACATAAGCCCAATAATTCACACCGAATTCCTGTTTGAACGCACGACTTAATTGATACTTGTCTATATCGAAGCGATCTGCCACTGATTGCAAAGATAAATCCTCTTGATATCGGGTTTCTACATACGGTTTAATCCGCCGCACAGCATCCTGAAGCTTGGATCCGGTTTCCGAAGCAGGCGCTCTTACCGCTAGCATGCTCTCGGAAATTAGCTGTGGCAGAAATTCGGCATCTTGGGTAATTGAGCTGATTCCGACAGACAATGTGTGAGACGGTGATGACTCTGCCACTTTTTCCATCACAGATTCACTTAATTCCCTCAATTGACCGCTAGACAGATCGTCCCACCCGCCGACTAGCACTACTTGCTCCTTGCGGTTTTTACAACACATAACACAGTGGATTTTGATGACCGCTTGTTCTTGCAGCAAGCAAGAATAATCATCGTCCGATGGCAGACTGTTCTCGAATGTCAAAATTGCAAAACGTTCGATGGCGAGAAATTCTAGGCAGTCTCGGAAGTTTATCAACGAATTTGCTTCGATCTGTCCAGCGTATATCGTCCGATCGAGTTCACTGCGAATCGATTTCTGAGCATCCGATACGGACTGTTGAATCAGCTCACGCAAAGCATCCCGAAGCAATTCGGCATCGACCGGCTTTAACAGGTACTGGGAAACATGAAGTCGAAGCGCATCCCGTGCATATTCGAATTGATCATACGCACTTAAAATAATTGTTCGCGGTATTTTGTCCAAATGTTGAATCCGCTTCAGCGACTCGATTCCGTCGAGCAACGGCATATGAATATCCATGATCATCAGATCGGGACGGAAGGTTTCTACCATGTTGGCCGCTTCTTCTCCGTCATATGCATGTTGCACCTTCACAAACCCTAGCTCCTTCCAATCCATCACTTTATCTAAATATCTATGCAAAGATAATTGATCGTCCACAATAAGCAATTTCATGCTCGCTACCTCCCCGAAGATATCACGTTCTGGGCAACACGATATAAACCGTTGTAAATACCCCTTGCCTGCTTCTAATCTTCAGTCCGTAATCAGGTCCGAATTTCAATCGGATACGCTGATTGACGTTGAATAGGCCTATCCCATCCGGCTTAAAGTCTTGTTGCTTCAATTGCCTTGCCAATTGACGGCTTCTGCTCCTTGATATCCCTTTTCCATTATCTTGGATAACGATCATAATTCCTTTTTTGACTGTCATAACCCTAATCGTCATTTTTGCTGACTGCGGATTTTCGCCAAATCCATGAAAAACCACGTTTTCTACGAGAGGCTGCAGGATCAACTTGATCGTTCTGTTTTTTAGAATCGACTCGTCCGGAATAAGAAACTCGATGTCAATTCGATCGTCATATTTTTTGTTCACAATATAGAGATAATCCCTGACGTTCTGAATTTCTTGTTCCAGCTCCACCATCTCTTCCGATTGCTTCATGGAATACCTTAGCAGACTGCTCAATGACAACACCAAATGGTTGGAATCCTCCGTGCTTCCACATACAATTTCGGTTTGCAGCAGTTGCAGCGTATTGAATAGAAAGTGTGGATTGATCTGGGACTGCAGCGTTTTAAGCTCTACCTCTTTTAGTGCAATATCTGATTGATAATTTTGTTTGACCAACGTTTCGATCCGGATGACCAGTTCCCTAAATTTGTCGCCTATCAAATCCAATTCGCGATACCTGTATTTATTCTTAATGATATAAATACTGTCTTCGCCAATCTTGTCCAATGTTGAGAGCAGTTGCCCAAATGGGCGGGATATCCGAGCGGTGTTCAAGATGGATATGAGGAGGTTGAGCAGCAAACAAAGATAAATAAAACCGATCAAGTTTGACTTCAGTGAGTCTGATTGTCCTCTGATGACAGACATCGGAATCGTCGAGATCATTCTCCAACCCTGAACGGCAGTAGGGTGGAATATAACAAGTGTCTCATTTCCGCCAAGCTCGGTAACGAAACTTCCTGAGTCGCTGGCATAAATAAGCTCGATACCTGAGAAGTCAAGTTTTGTCCCGATTGCCGTACTATCCTTATGGGCGATGATAGTCTGCTGATTATCGATCATAAAGATGCTTTCATTGTTTTGATAGGAGCTAAATTCAAACATCCCGTTGATTTTGGCTAAATCCAGATTAGCAATGACAGCCCCGATCGTTCTAAGGGTATAATCTTTAACCGGAAGAGCGATCGATAACGTCGGCATGTTATATTTTGAAATATTATTTTCTAAGTAATAGTCCTGCGTATGGAGTCCAAGCGTAATGAATCCTTTGTTTGGAGTATCCGAGATCGCCTGCCTAAACCAAGTTTGTTCGGTGAAAGGATAATCCCACCGAAGTGATTTTCTGCCATCTAGGTTGTTTACATAGCCATTTTTGCCCAAGATCAAAACATCACTTACCATTGATTGCAAGGAAGATACGCCAAATGCTAGGTCCGCGATATTCCTCTCATGCTGGATGCGTCCTGCGATATCCATTTCCCTGCCTGGATTCATCAAGCTTCCAACCGAATAATGGCCTGTTAGAAGAACGAGCGGGCGAGTCGCTTCTTCAAGATTGAAGCTAAGCCCGCGTGCTGCCTGCTCCATTATTTTGTAGCTGGATTGAGTGACTTCTTTGGTAAGACTTTTAGTTGAGTCCTGAACGGATAATAGTCCCAGCAACAATAAAAGTAGAATGTTTACAATTAAATATGAGAACATGATCGTTCGAATGATGGTTTTTCCAGGTAAGGAACTAATCAAGAATCTGACAGCATTGTTCATCATTCTGTCCCTCTTTCAAGCCAATTGTTTTGTTAGTGATTTCATTTCATAACCCCGAAGCCATACAGGATTGATCATTTTTAAGCCCAGAAAAAGGAGTACCTCCCCAAATCTTCAAGTGTTAAGCACACCACTAACACCGAAAGAAATGGGAAGGTCCTCAGATATATAGTATTCAACAAAAAAATCTATTTTTCCCAGCTGGATTTGTTGGTATTACCACCCGAGTCCACCTGCAGCTCTATTTACACAAAACCCACAACAAAGCTATGGGTCGTATAAGACGTAATATCTGCTGTAATCTTTATTTAATGATCCGTCTGCACATCATCATACTCATCATATCGAAAATAATCGAAATCAGCGTGCTTGCGTTCCCCGCTTAAGTCTTGGACGCAAACACCGATAAAATTGCCTGTAAAACGAATATAATCAGCATATTCATCAGATAAATGGCTAACATCAAGCTGTGGGCCAATCACAATCCATTCCCCTGTCTGGCCCGCATACATGAACCTGGCCATTTCACGCTGAATACTCACCTTCAATCGGTATGTTCCATCCGCAATTGGAATATCTTGATCCAGTATTTCGTTATAGATTCCATTTTCTGATTGTACAATCCCAATACATGTACCTAATTTCTCGTGATGAGTCAGGCGTAAATAGACATAATCACGGGTATCGTAGAACAGAATCAATCCCGCCATTTGCTGATAATGCTCTGGACGGTATTCAATGGATGTTTCCGCTTCACAATACATCGATTGCTGTCTACGCGCGACAAGACTTTGGCGATGCGTTGAACTCATGGACTCCTGGCCGCGAAGCCGCAAAAATCCTGGCCTTTCCGTTAAGGATAGCCAATCGGGACTTGCAGGGATGCGAAGGGTGTTCCATTGCAGCCCAAGCTGTGCTCTATCAAAGTGGTCGAGGCTCGGTTCAGCAGGGAATGGATGTGTTGGCAATTGAGGTGCTTGCACCACATATTGCGGCGAATTGGCTCCTCCGTCAACAGCGATCCAATCATCATCCGTCCAATGACAGCGCTGAATGGCCGTTTCTCTGCCGAGCATACATCGCTTATCAATCACAGGACGACCGACGAGGTGAACCATATACCACTCGCCGTTCTGCGTTTCCACTAGTGAAGCATGCCCCGCCTTTTGTAATTTCAATTCCGGCTTTCCCGCAGATGTCAAGATTGGATTCGCGGGATCAACTTCATAAGGACCATCGATATGCCGAGAACGCGCCATCGTGACAGCGTGTTCATATTGCGTTCCACCTTCAGCTGTCAGCAAGTAATAGTATCCATTTCGTTTATATAAATGAGGCCCTTCGGTTAATCTCAGCTGTGTGCCTAGAAAAATATTTTTCTTAGGACCAATAAGTTTCTTCTTTTCCTTCGAGTATTCCTGAAGAATAGTGCCAGCGAAAGAGTTTGTCCCTCTCCTATGATCCCAGATCATATTCACCAACCATTGGCGACCATCCTCATCATGAAATAAGGAAGGATCGAAACCGCTGCTGTTCAAATAAATGGGCTCAGACCAAGGCCCCATTATATCGTCCGCCGTCACCATATAATTATGAGTATCCTTGAAGGCTCCCGTGCGACTTTTTACATCTGTATAAATAAGATAGAAAACGCCTTCATGATAGCTTAAGCATGGTGCCCACGCGCCACCGGAATTGATGTTGCCTTCCATATTCAATTGTGAAGAACGTGTCAATATCGAAGTGAGCGGACGCCAATTCACCAAATCCTTGGAATGGTGAACACGTACTCCCGGGACCCATTCAAATGTCGAAGTTGCAATATAATAGTCTTCTCCTACACGCAAGATAGATGGATCAGGATGAAATCCTCGCAGTATGGGATTGTTAATCATGTTCCCCAACTCTCCTTTAAATCTTGTTTAACTGTTCATTATTTCCTGGCCTTCTGCCGTGTTCATACCCGCTTCCAGCAGTTTGACGATTCTGTCTACGTCATAGACGCATCCCCGCCATGTGCCGCCGCTCGCTGCTTGCAGTGCAGCCCATAACCGAGTGTCGTCAGGAAGACCAGGGTCTTTCGCGAGATCGGGATGAGGTTTTCTAGAAGCCAATACATTCGTTCCCACTTCCGAATCCTCCGGCACCTCACCGCTGCCTACCATTTCGACATGTCCCTCTAATTGACGGAGGTCGATACGGATGTCAATCCAATCGCCATTGCGAAGCTGGCCAACGGGTCCGCCAGCAAGGGCCTCGGGTCCAATATGACCTATACAAGCGCCAGTTGAGACGCCCGAGAAGCGTGCGTCTGTAAGCAGTGATACTTCTTTGCCGAAGGGCAGATGTTTAAGCGCTGAAGTCAGCTGATAAGTCTCTTCCATCCCCGTACCCGATGGGCCGCGCCCAATGAGTACCATAATATCCCCGGTAACGATGCCTTTGTTTTTTATCGCATGGATTGCCGCACGTTCCGTCGTGAACACTTTCGCCCTGCCGACGTGGCGATAGACCCCATCACTGTCAACCATTGAAGGATCAATTGCAGTCGATTTAATAACAGAGCCCTCGGGACAAATGTTTCCTGTCGGGAAAGTCACAGTCGAGGTCAGCCCTGCTTGTTTGGCGCGTTCCGGGTTGAAGATGACGCGGTCTGGATCAATCCCCTCGTTCTCCAGCAAATGCCGGCGCATGCGGTGGCGGCGTTCTGACGATTCCCACCAATCCAGCGTCTCCCCAATCGTATTGCCTGTTACCGTAAGCGACTTCTCATCCAAAACGCCAAGTTTGCGCATATGCAGCATAACCTCAGGTACACCGCCAGCAAGGAAAGCTCTCACTGTCGGGTGATGTTCTGGTCCATTAGGAAGAACGCTGACTAATCGTGGGACGCTGCGGTTGACTTCTGCCCAATCAGCGACAGTTGGCAGGGAGAGCCCCGCCGCATGTGCGATTGCAGGAATATGGAGCAGCAAATTCGTTGATCCGCCGAAGGCTGCATGAACGGCCATCGCATTTCGAATGGCATGATCCGTTACAATTTGGCCTGTCGTCAGTCCGCTCTCCGCCATTTTGAGAGCAGCTCTCGCAGATTGCCTTGCCATTTCCTCCCACACCGGCTGTCCTGACGGTGCCAGTGCAGCATGAGGAACGGTCATACCAAGAGCCTCCGCTATCACCTGTGCCGTTCCCGCTGTTCCTAAGAACTGACAGCCTCCACCAGGTGTCGCGCACGCGCGGCAACCGAGATCAGCCGCTTCCTCAAGCGAGAGTTCACCATTCGTATATCTCGCGCCAATCGTTTGAATCTTGCCTGCATCCTCGCCTTGGGTCGGTGGAAGCGTAACGCCGCCTGGAACAATTACGCCAGGAAGTTTACCCATCCCTGCCAGAGCCAACATCATGGATGGTAATCCTTTGTCACAAGTGCCTACCCCCAATACGGCCGAGCGTTGCGGCAAGGAACGGATAAGACGTCTTAATACCATGGCCGCATCATTGCGAAACGGCAGTGAATCGAACATCCCCGTCGTCCCTTGTGAACGGCCATCACAAGGATCGCTCACGAAACCCGCGAAGGGCACGCCACCAAGACCTGTGATTTCCTCCGCTGCGGCTTTCATCATGATTCCAACTTCCCAATGTCCCGTATGATAGCCAAGAGCGATCGGGCGGCCGTCCTCATCTCGAATGCCGCCTTGGGTTCCAAGAATGAGTATTTGCTTTCCCAAAAGCTTCTTCGGATCCCATCCCATGCCAACGTTCTGTGTTAATCCGAATAAATCACCGCTTGGTGAATTACGAAGCATATCCGGGGTAAGCGGCAAGGAGCCGCTTGGTCCTGGAGCATGCGTATAGATGTCAAAATAAGAATCAATATCCTTGCCCATTATCGTTTCGAAGCCTTCATTCATTTCACACCATCCATCCCTTGTGTTGTCATTATGGCTTAATGAATACGGTTTTGATTGAAGTATAGAATTCAATAGCGGCTTGGCCTTGCTCCCTTGAATGCGAACTGGACTGTTTCATACCCCCGAACGGTGCTTGAAGCTCAACACCGGCTGTCTCTGCATTAATACGGATGAGACCCGCTTCCATATCTTGAACGAACTGCAAAGCGTTTCCGATATTACGGGTATAAATTGATGCGCTAAGACCATAATCCGTATCGTTAGCAATCTCTATCGCTTCTTGAATATCGTTCACTTCGATTAGTGTAAGCACAGGCCCGAATATTTCTTCTTGAGCAATCGACATTTTTGAAGTCACTTTATCAAAAATCGCTGGCGTGACATAGAAGCCATCTGATAATGCGCCCTCAGTTGGTCTTGTGCCGCCATACAGCAATACTGCCCCTTCTTCTACACCCTTACTAATGTAAGATAGAACGGTTTCCATTTGTTTTTCATTCGCACATGGGCCTAACCATGTCTGTCCATCCATTCCATCTCCAACCTTCAATTCAGTCACCTTCTGGAGCAGCTTCGACTTGAACTCCTCATAAACATCCTTCACTACGATAACTCGGCTTGTCGCAGTGCACTTCTGGCCAGTAGAACGAAGACCCCCGCTAATTGTCGCTTCAACCGCAAAATCAATGTCTGCATCTGCCGCAATTAGGATCGGGTTTTTACCGCCCATCTCCAGCTGATACTTAGCCCCGCGCGCCAACGCTGCTTGCCCTACCGCTTGCCCTACCGCATTGGAGCCCGTGAAGGTGATTCCGTTAATATCAGCATGTTCCGCAATACCTTGACCAATGACGCTGCCACTGCCTACGATCATATTCAGAACACCGGCTGGTAAGCCTGCATCATGGAAGCATTGCATAACTTTCGCTGCTGTAACCGCTGTTTCCGTTGCTGGCTTCCATACGACCGAGTTCCCATATATTAATGCAGGTGCGATTTTCCAAATAGGAATAGCAACTGGGAAATTCCAAGGGGAGATCACCCCTACCGTTCCGAGCGGTGACCTTGTAGTATACAAGAAAGCATCTGGATCGGAAGAAGGTATAACATCACCAATTTTACGCATGCCTTCTCCTGCATAATAACGCAGAATGGCCACTCCACGTGCCGTCTCGCCCTTCGCCTCGGGTAATGTCTTACCCATTTCCCTCGTCATCGCTTCACCGATTTCATTCATTCTACTTTCCATAATATCGGCTGCTTTGAACAGCAAATTACCCCGCTGTGATCCCGTTAGCTTACGCCAAGCAAACTTGGCCGCCTTTGCAGCTGCAACAGCATCCTCTAGATCCCGTTTAGTCGAATCTGGGATCATACCTACGACTTCGTTTTTATTTGCTGGACTTATACTTTTCTGCGTTCTGCCGCTCTCGGAGCTTCTCCATTCGCCATTAATGTAGTTGTTATATATGGCGTAATTTATTTTTACCATTTTAATCTTCCTCTCTTTTTTAAATTGCTATTTAGGCCAAAACAGCAGTATTCACTAGTGTTCCAAGGCTGGTGATTTCGATTTCAATGACATCTTCAGGTGCAAGTGTGAACTGATTCGGAGGAACGATACATGTACCCGTGAGGAGGATCGTACCATCGTACACAATATTATCCCTGAGCAGAAAGGAAACGAGTTCCTCCAGCTTGCGTTTAAGCTGTCCCGTGCTTGCTGATTCATCGACTACTTTTTCTCCATCTCTGTAAATCCGCAAAGTGATCTGCAACTGGTAGGGATCTTGAATCGTTTCGGCTAATCTTATGATCGGTCCAATTGAGCATGATTGTTTCCAAACCTTGGCTTGCGGAAGATATAACGGATTCTCTCCTTCAATATCGCGGCAGCTCATATCGTTGCCAATAATGTATCCTACAATATGGCCTCGCTTATTTAAAACCAAACCAAGCTCCGGTTCCGGAACCTGCCAATTCGAGTCGCTTCTCAAGCAAACATTATCAAAATGGCCAACCGTCCGAGCTGCTGTAGATTTCATGAACAATTCTGGCCTTTCTGCATCATACACCTTGTCATAGTAGGTGGATGCATTTAGCTTGCCGCCAGTCGCCTCATAATTTCTAGCTTCCTTGCTGCGCGCATAGGTTACACCGGCTGCCCATACTTCAGGGGCAGCTACTGGCATAAGTAATTCAAGACTAGCAAACTCCCTATCCAGCGGCTGATTTGAACGGATCACATCATTCACGTCTTCAAGTGGTGTTTTTCCTGCCTTCTCGATTCGTTCAAGGAATGATATAAAGTCCGAATCCGCCAATTTGAATACCTTATCCTCGTCAGTTACTGCTGCCAAACATTGCTCTACGCCATCACGATATCGAATAATTCTCATTTTAACCTCTCCTTGTTTTATAATATAAAACGACGTTCTCAAATTATAATATAGATCGACTTGCTTTCATCGCATGTCGATCTAGCATTAACTCAATAGTTATTGCTCAGGAAGCTCATCTTAGAACTGATAACCTAGCTGGCGAGAAATTTCACTCGTTTCCTGCCGAATCAGGTCAATTAAATGTGCCAGTTCTTGATCATCAACGTGTGCTACCATGGTGGATATGCTCATCGCCGCTATCACTTGTCCGTTATGATTGTATATCGGAGCAGCGGCACACCGGACCCCCGGCTCATTCTCCTCATTATCAATAGCATAACCTTGCTTCCTGACTTGCTCCAACTCTTTCCAAAAAGCTTCGGGGTTGTCGATCGTCTTATCCGTAAGCTTAACAAACGTATGTCCTTCCGCAATCTGCACCTGTTCTTTGATAGACCGGAAAGCCGCCAATACCTTACCCACGGCGCTGCTATGCAAAGGTATTCTGCGACCGATACGTGAATAACGAATTGCAGCCTTATGCCCCTCTACTTTATCAATGTATATCCCTTCTTTTCCATCATCCATAATGACCAAATGTGTCGTTTGGCCAGTGGCGGCAGATAAAGCCCTAAGATGCGGTCTAGCGATTTCCCGAATATCAAAATGATTGAGAAGCAATTGTCCTTTCTCTACAAACCTCATCCCGAGGCGGTATTTCCCAGTCTGCTCATCCTGTGTAATGTAATCATGAATTTGAAGCGTTTTCAACAATGAATGAACTGTACTTTTGTGCAAATCCATTTCTGAGCTTATTTCAGACAGTTTGTACTCCATATGATGCTCATCGAATAAGTCGATAATTTTCAGTGCTCTATCCAATGCTTGAATGATGGGCATATTCCTTCACTCGCTCCCCTCCTAGAAGTGGTTTTATATTATAAAACCGTGTTCTAAAATATTGTTGGGTAAATAATAGCAAACTCTAATTGCAATGTCCACCCTCTGTTATCATACAGCGGACCATCTTTTGAAAGCTAAAAACGCGTCACAGCTCAACGAATCTATTTTTGTTTCGATAACAAAAACAAAAATGACGCTCAGGAAAATATTTCTTGGCGTCATCTTTATGTTCTTTTATATTCCTGCTTCCTTTAAAGCTCTCACTTCAAAACAGCTAACAAAGAATGGTGAATGTACGAATTGGAGGCAACTAGCGTATCATCGCTCAATTTAAATTCATTTCCGGCACGGTTTGATATCTTCCCACCCGCTTCTTGAATAATAATCAAGCCAGCGGCGACGTCCCAAGGATAAAGCCCATCATGCCAAAATCCAGTCAATCTACCCGATGCCACTAAACATAAATCTAGGCTAGCAGAGCCAATAATACGCACATCTCTAGCTGCACCCGTTATTTTTGCTATCTGCTCCACTACGATTGAATTGGCTTTCCATTCCTTGGCCGGGAATCCCGTGCCGAGCAGAGCTTGACCTAACTCTTGCTCCTGACCGACTTGAATCGGAATGCCGTTCAGAAACGCACCGCCATGTATCCGGCCGAAGTAAAGCTCATCCGTTACCGGATTATATACGACTCCACCTATCGGAACTCCATCCTTTATGATGCCAACTGAAATCGCAAAATGAGCCATTTTATGAATAAAATTTGTTGTCCCGTCGATGGGGTCAATAATCCACCCGTATCCTGAAGGCGGCTGCAGCAATAAATGATGAGAGTCTTCTCTGCCGCCATCTGTTTCTTCCGATAAAATCCAGTGGCTTGGATAATCTTTAATAATTCGATTACGAAGCAGCTCTTCGCTTTGCATATCTACTATTGTTACAAGGTCGGATTGATTTTTCTTTTCATGAATTTGAAGAGGCTGCTTCATGAGCTCCAAAATCAATGCACCTGCTTCTTTCACATATCGGACCGCATCCTGCATCATCGTATCTTCCATTTCTAGCTGTTCGTTCATTACTACACTACTCCTATCACAACTAGATTAATAATAAGTTTATGAATCCATAGTTAAAATCCGATTTGAACCTTTAAACTTCCATTTTCGATTTCGAGCTTCTCACCGAGGGCTAGGCTGCCCGTCAAATAGAACGTTGCGTCTGTATTGGAACGAAGCTCCTCCCATTCATTCAGAAAAGCCGAAGATCGTATGACGCTAATGGGTATAATGCAATGCTTCGGTTGTATCCAAGATAATATGCGCGCATTAAAACCATCCTGCAGCCCATGATGAGAGACCTTTAAGATTGAGCTTCTAATGTCTATTCGCTGTGCTAAACGCTCCCATCCCGGCTCCAATAAATCACCGCCAAAAAGAACATTCGAATCCGGCTCCTCCATGCAGCTAAGCCGATAAACAGAACTATCATGATTGGACAGCTCAAAAAATTTGGCGGTATTCTCAAGAATATAATCATCCTCGTAGCATGCTGAGTTCATGCCCGCTTCAAATAAAACATCAAAAGCCGGCAGGCGATCGCCATGCCATGGATACAAATGAGTGAAGACAACGCCTTCCTCTGACCAAACGATACTGTCCTCGCTAGATCCATAGGCGCTCCGCCATATAATTTCAGTCCCTTGCTCGCTTAATACGTGAACCAGCTCCAAATAAGAGGCAAGCATAGCGAATACTCTTTTTGTAAAATCATCCCCTCGTTCTTGAACCAGCTGCTCTGGCGGAAGGATGAACGGTTCATAGGGGAGAATAGCTTTGGTTACTGATTTCACTCGGGCGATATCCAAAAGCCCATTAACATGATCCTCGTGGATATGCGTTAAAATCATCCAGTCCAATTGTTCAACGCTGTTACGGTTCATCCATGATAAGGGATGGTCTTGAACAGGCGAGGATTCACCGTCTCCCCCATCGATTAAACAAATTTTTCCTGAAGGGAGCACAATGAGGTGAGCATCTCCCCAGCCTACATTTAGAAACTGAACTTTAGCGCGCATCGTATCTCAACACCTTTATGGTTAGTTTCGTTGTTTCACCTTTCCATAGGCAGCAGATGAATTTTTTGCTTATCTACAGACAAATGCACGGTGCCCTGCAGATACCCGCGCACACTTGGGCTCGAATCATCCACAATCCACTGCAGCGGCGATCCATCGATCCAATAACGAATCATCCGTCCTTGAAAGCTGCTTCTTTGAATGCTCCCGCTCCAAACGTTCTCCTCTCCATTTGTCGCTTCGCCTATTAAAATACATTCCGGTCGAATGACCAAGGTTACTCTGTCGCCGGACCGAAACGGATAATCGCCACGATGCACCTTTAGCACCGAGACATCGCATTTTATGATCAATTCGTCTCCTTCTATCGCTGCAACTTCACCCTCTATAAAATTAGCTGTCCCTACAAAATCAGCTACAAACTTATTATTCGGTTTAAAATAAATGTCCCAGGGCGTCCCAACTTGCTCGATACGCCCTTTGTTGAACACAGCAATCCGATCAGAGATTGCCAAAGCCTCATCCTGATCATGTGTCACGAAGATAGCTGTAATTCCCAAGCGCTGCTGCAGCTCTCTAAGCTCATTTCGTACTTCAACTCTCATTTTGGCATCCAGGTTGCTTAGCGGTTCATCCATCAATAATATCTTCTGTCCCATAATAAGTGCTCTTGCAAAGGCAACTCGCTGCTGCTGTCCGCCGCTAAGCGCTCTAGGAAGACGATCCTGCATCCCTTGAAGTTCAAACATATTCAGCATCGCATCCACTTTCTCCCTCGCTTCTTGCCGAGGAAGCTTCATAAGCTTTAAGCCGTATGCAATATTTTCATACACGGTCATATGCGGGAAAAGCGCATATTCTTGAAAGACTAGCGGCGTATTGCGTTTGAATGCCGGAAGCCCGTTCGCTTTTTTGCCTTGAATATATATTTCACCGGCATCCGGTTCATAAAATCCTGCAATCAGCCGCATCAGCGTCGTTTTGCCGCAACCGCTTGGCCCGAGCAGCGTAGTAAAGCTGCCCGCCGGAATATCGAGGGACACTTGACTGATCGCCTCAAAATCACCAAATCTTTTCGACATATTCGTAATTTGAATCATCTGTTCCTCTGTCTTCATGTTATCCTCCACTTAAAGTTCTATCGATCTGCCTTGTTTCTTTAGAAACAGCTGAGCCGCTGCCAGTACAATGAAAGCGATAGAGATGAGTACGATAGTAAAGGCTGATGCACTACCCCATTCTCCATTTTGTACAAGCCCGAGAATCGACACCGTACCTACGGAAGTTTTTGCTGAGTAAATAAAAATGATGACGCTGAGGCAAGTGACAGACCGCAGGAAAGATACGACAATGCCTGAGATAAACGCTCCTCTCAATAACGGAAGAAGCACCTTCCTGAAAGTCGTTATGTTACTTGCCCCCAGATTAAGCGATGCCTCCTCAAGCGCTCCGCTGATCTGCTGCAGTCCAGCAAGACACGCACTATAGCAGGTTGGCAAATTCCAAACCATGAGTGCTAGAACCATGATAAGAGAAGTCCCTGCAAGATGAAGCGGCTGTCCATTAAAAGCCATTGCAAAGCCCAGCCCTAGGAACACGCCCGGAACAGCCCCTGGCAATATGGCCAAGAAATCAAGCAACCGATTAATACCTACTCGTTTTCTTTGCACGATAAAAGCGAGCGGCAAAGCCAGAATACCTGAAGCCAGCGAAGCAATCGCCGCAAACTTGATACTGTTAACCATCTCACGGCCCTTTACAGCAACATACGTCAAATTTTCGAGAGTAAACGACCAATCATACCCCCAAGTTTTAGTAAAAGCGCCGTATACCAAAACGCCATATACCGCAAGGATAAAGACTGTAACGAACATGCAGAATCCAAACAATGTCCATTTCACAGCAGGAGGCAGAGGGAAATGTTCAAGCGATGTTTCTTTGCCTGTGACAGTAACATACGATTTTTTGCCAACCCAGACTCTATTCCATACAAATAAACCAAGTGCAGGAAGCAGAATAGCTGTTGACAGCACAGAAGCCGATTTCAAATCAAACATACCTGACATTTGCATATAAGCCTCTGTCGGCAGTACATTAAAGTTTCCGCCTATAACGATGGGATTTCCAAAATCCGCTAAAACACTCATCGCTGCAATTAGCACCCCGCCCGCAATACCCGGTCTGCAAAGAGGCAGCAGTACGTTCTTAAATACTTGCCAATGCGTTGCTCCAAGATTGTAAGCCGCATACTCCAAATTCGTTGAGGTTGACTTCATAACGCCATATATGACGGCATAAGCGTATGGAAAAAAAGTTATGGTCTGAACCAGCCATAAGCCGTGCCAGCCATAGATATTAAAATTTACATGCAGCACATATTTCGTAATCATCCCTTGTCTGCCAAAGAGGAGGATATACGATAACGCCACAATAAACGGCGGTGAAACGATAGGCAGGATCGTTATAAATCGGAACAGTCCCTTAAATGGAACGTTCAATCTTGTCATCGTATAGGCAAATATGAATGCGACGACCATACACGAGATGCTGGAAATCACCATCATGAACAAGCTATTCAATGCCGCATGATACCATCTGGGATAGGTAAATAACTTCGGATAATCCCCTAATTGAGAGAAGCTAATCACTTTAAGAATTGGCCACACAACAAAATAACTTGTAATAAGCATGATCACAATAATAGCTGCCGCTAATACAGGATCATTTTTTAACCTTTTCAATTCCGCCCAGGTGTCTTTGACAGTAGTTGAAAACAAAACCTTTCACACCTTTCGGTTAAACGTGTATACACTCCGCTTGCTAACGCATGGTCGCAGGCGGAGTGCATTCGTTTATCTGTTAATTATTTCTTGTCGATCATTTCCGTAAATTTCGTTACAACGTCTGCTTTCATTTCGGAAGCCTTGGTTCTGTCATAATCAACAAGCTTCACATCTTCAATCTTGATCATGCCTTCTGGAGCAGCTACATCTTTTCTTACAGAATAGCGGTTGGAGAGCTGAGTATTCATTTCTCCAACTGGCTTCGTTAACAGCCAATCTACAAATATCTTCGCATTTTCTAGATCCGCTCCGCCTTTTACGATACTTACACCGCCAATTTCAAATGCGGTTTGCTCTGGAACGATAACTTTGATCGGGTAACCGGACTTAGCGGATTTGACGATATCATGCGCCCAAGACATTCCAGCAATGAATTCGCCTGTTGCTGTAAGGTTGATCCCGTCTCCTGCAGCTTTTGTATAGTGATGGACGTTTTTATTTAGCTTAGAAAGGTAATCCCAGCCTTGCTCTTCACCCAAGCGGAATAATTGATCTGCAACAAAGATGTAGCCGCCGCCCGCTGTCGCAGGGTTCGATGTTACAAATTGACCTTTATAAGCAGGATCAAGCAAGTCGTCCCACGTAGCCGGTTCTTTAATCCCTTTAGGCTCCAGCTCTTTTTTGAATCTTTCCGTATTTAGAACAATACCTAGAACACCCATATACCATCCTTGCCAGAAGCCTTTCGGATCGTTGAAGCGCTCTTCAATTTCTTTGGCATTTGGAGAAGTGTAGGCCTCAAGCAGCCCTTGATCAGCAAGTGTCTGATGAAATTCAACCGAACCACCTACAAAAATATCTGCTTGCGGCGCATCCTTCTCCGCTTGAATTCGCGTACTGGTCTCTCCAGCATTACCTACACGCAAATAGTCCAACTCAATCCCTGTATCCTCTTTGAATTTCTTCTGAATTTGGACAATGTCATCCTCATTCAGCGCTGCATATACAACCAATTTCTTCGATGCTGGTGCTGGTTTTTCCGTTTCCACTACCGGTGCATTCGTTGGTGCATTGGTTGCTTTATTTGCAGATTCTTGATTATTTTTGTTTGCACCGCATCCCGATAAAAGGCTTGTTGCCATAAAAGCTGCCAGTACTGCCGTACCCCATAATTTTGCTGTTGGTTTCTTAAACATATCCATCCTCCTATTTTTTATAGGGCTATGCCCATTCTCTATCCTTTAATTACTTCGCTGACACAATCGCTGATATGATGGCTTGTCCATTACTTGTTACAGCGTTGTTCCATGTCACCGTATTTCCAGGAGCAACAACGGCCGATACATATCCCATGTCATCGTCACCAGAGGTTCCATCTGAATCATAAGCATGGATTTCCACATTCGTATTGGATGGTTTGGCAACATAAACGGTGTTGTAGCTCTCAGAGAAGTTAGGTCCAAATTCCGCATCATTTGCGCCGAAAGCGATATTGAAATTTTGGAATTTCGGAGCATCATTTTTTTTCCAGAACCTAGCGTCCGTCTGACCTTGACCATTTACAAAAGCTTTGATGTAGATATCGCTTTTTCCGCCAAACGGATCACGATCCTCTAGACTCTGCATATTAAGCAAGGTAATCTTATGAGAATAATACGGATTAGAGACATACGTATGCGAGAATTGACCAAGACCATTCAGATGTACGTCTACTTGATGAGCCGGATCTGACCAGTTCATCCCCTGAAGGGCAGGGCCATCGTCACTATCATCCCAGCCCCAAGGCGCTTTTGCTGAGTTGGACGTATGATTATCTCCTGCAAATGTACCGAATGAGGAGAAAATGTTAGGATCGGTTCTTTTGCTCCAAAGATCGCCCCATTCAATTAAATCGTAGCCGTATTGGTTAGTGTAGCTTCCGGAAGTATTGGTCGGGAACTCGGCTGTACCCGTATAATTGTAAACAATTCCATCTCCGCCTGGAGCGCTTGATCCGTCATAGGCTTTGACGCCATGTCCTCCGCTAGGGCTTTGGCCATTCGCCTGGCTGAATACTTTAGGATGGCTTCCATTGAATAGAACCCCGCCATCGACATCGTCTGAGCCTGAAGTAATGTTAGGATCATTCGTATAGTCATACCACTGATTATGACCCATAGTCTCCATTAGCTGAAAAGATCCATATGTAGATCCATCTTTTCTAATGACTAAGAACAAACCTTCGAGGTCATTCTCATGCGCATCAAGAGGTCTCGTATAAGCATCGTCCCTAGCGTGGAAGAGATCGTACTCGATGAAATAATGAGTGAGCGTTTCTGATACCTTATAGTAGACATAAGCATTTTGATTGAAGTTGTTAAGATTATCCCAATTATTACGTGCAATAAAGTCGCCATCATAGTTAAAATTGGTTATAAAATCGGCTCTAACGTCTAGATCAGCATTCACATCTTGATAAATCTGAGGCGCCCAGTGAGCGGCTAATTCCGAATGGCTTGCTGCATGCGTTACAGTAGCTCCGCTGAAGAAAGGAATGACCAATGCACATGCAGTCACAAGACTTAAAATGGTTTTCTTCATATACGAACTTCCCCTCCGGTAAATGAAATGAATTTCAATTGAAGATCGGTATAAGCTTACGAGCTAAAAATTCTGCAGCCCAGAGCAGCAGCACAGAATCATTACAGCCTCATTCGAGAACCCCTCCATTCTTCGTTTCATGCAAACTCATGCTGTCTGACATCTCAAATTATAGGGAAAATATCTTCGTAGTGTCAATCAATCCAATGTTAAATAATTGTATAGATGATTAGCGCTATATAAGCCGTATAGTTGATCAAAAAAACAAAAATATGCTACAATCATGTTGTCAGACAGCATAGATCTGAAGAAAGATATAATCTACTTACGGAGAGGAAAAGCGCAATTTGGAGAAGAAACTGCTTTACCTCAAAGTCAAAGAGGAAATTGAAAGAAGCATTAACGAGGGTGAACTGCAGCCCGGGGATAGACTTCCTTCCGAGCCTGAACTCGCAAAGAAATATGAAGTGAGTCGTCCTACTCTTCGGGAAGCGCTCAAGATGCTTCAGCGGGAAAGGATTCTTATAAGCAAGAACGGGGTCGGTACTTACGTTAACAACCGCTCTGATTTTATAATCAATCCACTCAGCAAGCTTCAAAGTGTGGGGCAAATGATTAAAAACGGGGGCTATACCGAAAGCGAGTTAGACATCAAGATTTATTCACGTGAGCCGGAGGACGATTGGAAAAAACAACTGCTAATTGATGAACCCGTTGTCGTATTGGAGCGGTCTAGAACTGCGAATGGGAACAAGGTAGCTTTTTATTATAATATTTTCCCGCAAAGCTTGGTCACAGGGCATATCGATGGGGAATTTACGGGGGCTATCTTTGATTTTTTGAAAAACAAGATGGGGATTCATATTGCTTATGCCATTACTGAAATCTGCGCGTTAAACAGCTCCAAATTGTTGGACCAGAATGCTATCGATGTACTCGGCAATGAAATTATTTTATTAAAGCAGCTCCACTATGACGATAACGATAAACCTGTTTTTTACTCCCTTGATTATTTGAAAAATAGTGTCTTTAAACTATTTATTAAACGCGAATAAACAAACCTTCGAACAGTCGAGAATATGAACTCTCGTATTCCCCCGTGTTCCCTTGACTGAAATAGGGTATCTATCTTAGTCAAGGGCGTTATTCGAACGGGTAAGGAACTTAACTATTTAACGAACCGCTGCTCGGCAGAATGTCCGCACTCACGACTCGTTCCCGGCTGGAATATGTTTTCCCTGCTTCCCGCAGTACCAGTAATCCAATGAATAAGGACACGCCGCCTATAATGATCAGCAGTGCTCCGAGCTCCTGACTGTAGGCTGTTAGCGCTCCATCCCGAAACGCCATCCCGCGTATGAGGCGGTTAAGCCAGTTCATCGGCAATACCCACGCAAAAATTTGAAAAGGCTCTGGAAAAGCAAGCGGAGTCAGTTGAATTCCAGTTGCAAGAAATGACGGATACAATACGAAGCTGGTTCGCAAATTGACTTTAGACAAATCTTTGGCAGAATAGCCGATCAACAGCCCCATAAGTGACAATGCAAAGGCATAAACAAGCAATGGGATAATAAAAAGATAAGGCTCCGCTTCAAACCGCATTCCCCCCACCTGCTTCAGTAATCCATAACATAAGAGCAGCGAAAGGGCGGTCATGACCGCATAAGGTACACTGCGAATCCAAAGCTGCAAGGGCGACTTTCCGTTTGCAAAGAGCTTCCCTTCCTGACGCAAACGAGGCGCAATAGAGCCTGCTGCGCTTGTTGTAATCATGAGAACCACAATGTTTACAAAACCAAGCACCATAAAGCCGACATAACTTGTAGTTGGATTAAATAGCATCCGCTGCTGAAGAGACAACGGAGAAACAACGCCTCTAGCGGTTTCGGCGTCCATCCCTTTTTGAACCAGATGGGACATAGAAAGGGTCATATTTTCCGTTACGATGACTTCCTGAATCGCTGTCCGAATGCCGGTTAACCCTGAGGGCATCGTGTTATCCATTAAAATGCCGATATTCGTTGATATGCCCTGCTGCTGAAGCTGCTGAAGCTGCTTAGGTAGCATGATGACCGCTACAGCCTGCTCATTTGCAAGCAATATTTCCGGGCTCAGGCGGCTCGCGTACACATTTGTAACTTTCATGTAAGGGGAAGCATTTATTTTTGAGATCAGCTGCCGCGAATACGAGCTGTGGTCTTCATCAATGACTACAACGGGCGATTCGCTAATTTGGTTATGCGAGAACATTAAACCAAAAAATAGGGCCGCAACTAGCGGGCCAATAAAGATTAAACGCAAATACTTACTGCCCGATACGTACCTCCACTCGTCAATCAGCGATTTCATCAAGTCTCACCTCCGCTGTCATCCCCGGAAGCAAATCAACATTTGAATCCACAGCTATTCGGACAAGAAACATACTTAAATCTGCTTGCCCCTTCTCACGTGACATGCGCAAGTTCGCAAATTGAGGGGCCGCTGAAATCGAAGTCACAACACCAGTCACCTGTGCGGGATCATCCAAGTATGGAAAATGAATACCAATGTTTTGATCAACCTGAAGCTTTTGGATTTCACTTTCCTGTATATAGAGATCTGTATAATAGCTATTTTTCTGCAAAACCGCCATCGGCGCGCCTTGCTTTACTTGATCCCCCGGCTTAACCGCAATTCTGCTGATCAACCCGTCATCTAGCGCAAACACATCTTCTTCTCCTTCTTCAGCTGATTTAACCTTAAATAACACATCACCGCGTTTTACCCAGTCACCCGCAGCCACACCTACCTCTACAATCGAACCTGGACTCTTCTGATAAAATAGGGTCGTTTGCTCCGCCTCAAGCACACCTTGTTTCCTCATCTCAGCCTGACTGACTGCATCCTTTCCTTTAACAACAAGAAGTGAACCTCCAACGATCAGCGCAACCGCAATCCCAATATAAAAACCTGCTTTTATTTTCATTCCTCAATCTCTCCCATTCTCTATTTGCAGTTAAATCTGCTGCTCTTTTTTTATCTTCATCATTTTTAAGACCGTGTTTTCGGCAGCTTCCATAATTACTTCTCCCAGTGTCGGATGGGGGTGAATGGTCAAAGCCAAATCCTCCACGGTTGCTCCCATCTCGATAGCAAGGCCAAGCTCTGATACGAGTGTTGAAGCCTCCACGCCAACGATTTGTGCACCGATCACGATTCCTGAGGATGGGTCCGCCAAAATTTTCACAAACCCTTCAGTCTCCCTCAATGCCAAAGCTCTTCCGTTGATTGCAAAAGAAGCTTTGCCAATTACAATCGGGATGGATTTAGCTTTTGCTTCCGTTTCATTTAAACCAACGCTGGCCAGCTCTGGATGAGAAAAAACGACGAGCGGAATGGCTTTATAATTAACCTCAGAGGCATGACCAGCAATGGCTTCTGCCGCAATTTTCGCTTCGTAAGAAGCCTTGTGGGCGAGTGCCGGACCAGCCGTAATATCTCCAATGGCAAAAATATTTGGAATAACCGTTCTGCACTGTTCGTTTGTCTCAATCAGTCCCCTGCCCGTCACGGGCAAGCCTATGTTCGCAAGCCCTAAATGACCATCTGTATTTGGTTTTCTGCCGATAGTGACTAACACATACTCTGCTGTAATTTCATGTTGCTCCTTATTTTTTAAATACTGCAGTGTAATTGAATCAGCATGCTGAACCACTTTCTGTGCTGTCGCCCCAGTAATCATTTGAATACCATCGGCTTTCAACTGCCGAACCACAGGGATCGCGAGGTCTGCCTCGAAACCCGGCAGTACTTGTTCTCCTCCTTCTAGAATCGATACCTTTGTTCCAAATTTGGCATACATTTGGCCTAGTTCGATTCCGATATAACCGCCGCCAATAACGATCAAACTGGTCGGAACTTCAGGGAGCGATAGCGCTTCTGTGGAAGATAAAATACGTCCTCCAACCGGAAATGCTTGCAGCTCAATTGGACGAGATCCCGTTGCCAATATGGCGTTTCTAAAAGAAATGGTTTGCTCCCGGCCGCTTTGCTGAATAATAGCTGTATGTTCATCAACCAAACTGGCCTCTCCCTCCAAAATGCTCACACCTGCAGTCTTTAATAAATAGCTAACTCCTCCTGCCTGCTTTTTCACAATTCCCTGCTTGAAATGCTGCGCAATTTCAAATGCTGCTGCCGCATCCCCATGATTGAACTGCCTAAGCAAATCATAGCGATGCGATTCTGCAATTAATGCTTTGGATGGAATACAGCCAACATGCGTGCAGACCCCGCCGAGCTGACTGCGTTCCACAATCGCCGTCTTCATTCCAAGCTGTGAAGAACGAAGCGCCGCCACATAACCTCCCGGACCTGATCCAATGACCAACGTTTCTACGGATTCAAGCTTACTCATTTTCTGATCCCTCCTGATGAAACCATTTAAAATATGATGACCGTAATATATTATAACCATCATATTTTAAAATCGTCAACAACCGTATTAAGCCCTTCCGCTAGCTAACCGTTGCTGTATTCACTCAATTGACACCCTATATTATGACGACTATAATATTTTGAAGATAGAATTATGAAGCTGTGGAGTGATTACAATACCGTATCCCAAAGGTCATAAGATGAAAGTGCGGAATAAGATCGTTGAAAGTGCGGCCCAAGCTTTTCGCACGAAGGGTATACTCGATGTAAGTGTTCCGTTCATTATGAAGGGGGCAGGACTTACGCATGGAGGGTTTTATTCACACTTTGACAACAAAGAACAGCTGGTCGCCGAAGCCTGCCGGTATGCTATCAGCGATACCATAGCCATTTTGCAGAATGCTGCTGATCAGGAGAAGCAGAATCCCAAAATCAATAGTGTCATCGATTATTATTTAAGTCCGTATCACCGCGACAAAACAGAGATGGGCTGCATTCTTCCTGCTCTTTCTGGCGAAATTTCCCGTTCTTCCGAAGAGGTCCGGCAGGTATTTACCCACGAACTGGAGCGGATGATTACTTTCATCTCGAATCTAGCGGGAATTGACACAACCAAGGGCAGCGCACTGATCAGTACAATGGTCGGCACTCTTGTTCTTGCACGGTCTGTTCACGATCCAGAACTGAGCGGCACTCTTCTTTCGGCAGGCAAGCAGTATGCCAAAGAGCTGGTTAGGGCCTAATATTGTCCGTGGTATGTCTAATAAATAAAAAAAAGGCGTCACAGAAATAAATCTCTGTAACGCCATTTTTTCAATATTCACATGATTTCTTAAGCAAATCATGTTATCTTTGGGACATTCTCTTCTGTGTGATTGGTGGAGCCTAGTAATTAGAATAATGTTCTTTCTCTGATCTAACCCATTCAATCAAACCATTCCTTGCGGGATAGGTTTCTTCATAATCAGATTTATCCTTCAGAAGCTGGAGTCCCTTTAACGTTAATTTTGCTGGTTTTAGCGAATAGGCGTCGCCCACTCTCAATACTCTTTCTAGGTACCCTTGTTTCTCAAGAAAACGGATCATATTATCGAATTCATAGTTTAATAGGCCATAGTCCTTCCCATTAGGCATAAAATCTTTTCTATGAATTTCCCTAAGGATACTGTATCCGCCTCTCATTCTCACCTCTCCAATCTTATGAGTAATTATTGTATTCTCCCACATATAAATGCCTATCCCATACAACTAAGTAACCAGCTCTAATTCTTTTGCACGCGCAATGGCCTGACTGCGCCGTTTCACGCCTAGTTTTCCGTATAGATGGAATACATAACTTTTCACGGTGCTTTCCTTTAATCCAAAACGATAGGCGATTTCCTTATTCGACAATCCATCGGTTAAAGCATACAAAATCTCTGCTTCACGGTTTGTCAGCAGTTCAACTAACGGCTGCGGCTGTGCAGCATTGGCAGCGATATCTAGAGGACTGTACTCCGAATCGCTACTAGACGCAGACGCACTGCTTTGAATTAGGAATTCCTCTGACGATTTCAAATAAACCATCCGTGCAATCATAAGATCCAGCACTTCCAGCCTCTCCTTCGTAAATACATCGGAGATCAGATTATTCTCAAAATAAAGGACAGATTGCGATGATGTTCCTGGAAAGGAAACCGGCATACAAAGAACAGACTGAGACTTACTGCGAGTGATATAGGGATCAGCTGCGTATGAACTGCGTGAAGCATTTGCAAGCACAACAGAATCACCTGTCTTAACCACATAACGGACAATAGCCTCCGCGTACGAAACCTCTCCATCACTCTCATTCCTAGTGCCAGCCTGATCTGCAATGGTGAAAACCTCTTCATGGCTCTCCAGCACATATCCCTTTTCCGCACCGGAATACCGAAGTGCCGACTCCAGGAATTGGCTCATTACATTAGAGTCATCTGCCTTTCTTGACCAATCTGTAATTTGCCGTATAAACGCCTTTTCATCAACGAACATTGGTGTGGTTTCACGGATAGTGCTTACTTGTCCAATTTCCTCAGTGGCAGCCACGCTTTCTGTTTGTAGTTCCGCCATAGCTAATTTCAGCTTGGAATTTGACTCCATCAGTCTTTTTGCTTTAGCAGTTGCCCCCCATCTTGAATAAGCAGCGCAGGCATCTGCAATCAGAACATCCGCTCCGGTAATACTCCCAGCTTCCCTATAGAAGATTGAAGCACGCTCACAAGAAATAGCCTCCATTAGCCCATTTCCTTCTCTTCGAGCTTCTCGGGTCGCTCCCTCAAATCCTTTGGCTGCATTCACTCGGTCACCATCAATACGGTGGAGCTCAGCTGTTATGAGCAAATATGCTGAAGATTCATTCCCGTAATATCCCGTCCATTGTCTCATGCTGCGCAATTGCTTGTTAAGCTTTGCGCGAATGCCCTTTTGCTCATCCACCGCTGCCTCCGCATACATGGCAGCAAGCGTCAGGGAATGGTAAATATGCTGTTTGCGCACTTGCATCCGGGTTTGACGATATGTGTTGAATTTGCCCTTCTCTACCCATTCCAAGGCATCTTGATAGCGTCCGAACAAATAAGCAATTTCTATCTGACTGGTACAAGTATAATAAACCTCATTATTCAGCTTCTCCTCGAATCGATCCTTCAGCACCGGCACTACGACTTCATCGTATCCACCCGCTCCATCCTGCATTTGTGCCACATACCACCTCGCAATGCGAAAGATATTAACTGTGACTTCATCCAAGAGCTGCTGTGAAATTTCTTCATAATTCGAAATCCGTGCAGTAAGTGTATGCAAATCACCCGTATGAGTGGTCGTAGAGGTTAGCATAGCGATACTTACATAGGACAGATTAATCGATTCCATCCCATAGTAAATCGATTGCTCAAAATGCTTGACGCTTGCTTCAGGATTCTGCTGCAGCCCAACAAGCCCCTTAATATAGTGCAGTCTGCTTCGCAAATCCGAGCTTTCAAAGGAGGCTGATAGCTTAAATGCCAAATCTATATATTGAGGTCCCGTATGATAGAAAGAAATTTTAAAAATAATCATGCCATAGCCAGCAAGCATAAAAGCGAACGCTTCGTTGCTTCCATGCTTTAGAGCATAGCGAATGAACCTCGAGAAAAGTACAGCAGACAGTTCAAGGCTTAATGTAAATACAGAAGAAGATATCGCCATGACCAAGTCCGACAAGGCTTTATACTCAGGATTACGATTAATCGGTAAATTCATAATCTCATGCCGCATACTAAATAATGCACCTTGCGTCATGATCAATTCCTTTACGATGACAGCTTTAGAGGGCTCACTAGAAAAAATCCAGCCAAATTCCGCCAGCGCCTGCTTTCCAATATGGACAGCAAGCTCGTCATTCTTCAAGTACGAATACATGGCTATGCGTTTCAGGTAAATCTGAGAGCGCTCCACCAAGTCCGTAGTACAGGACATCAATTGTTCGAGCAGAGCTTCTGCCTTGTCTATGCGACGGCACATAAATTCACATTCAGGCAGCTCCAGCATCAGACGATAGGCTAGTGAGCTCGTACTCCTCCAATCATCCCCCGCAAGCTGCAAGCCTTTTTCAAAAAAGTTCAGAGCAGCCGCAAATGCTGTTGCTGCCTTCGATTTCAAACCTGCCTGATAGTTATATTCAGCTAGCTCCATCTTTTCTGCTTCATTTACCAGCTTATCGCTGCCCATATTCAAGTGATACACCATATCATAAATGGAGTGTTCACGCTCTTCTAATGAATGGTCGCGTAACACACGGCCGATGGTCAGATGCAAGCTCGATTTTTCCGCTTCGGTAATAGTCATATAAGCTGCCTGCTGCACACGGTCATGCATAAATGTATAATAACCTTCATCCGCTGCTGCATCATCCATTTCAATTTCTCTACTTAATAAACCCTCTTCCTCTACTAAACGTAAAAGCTGAAGTGTATGAAGCGGAGAGCGACCGCTTACTAAAGCGATCGTAGAGGAATGAAAACGATGACCAATCGCTGCACCTATGGCAAGCAGCTCAATCATATCCGGTGAAAGCATACGAATACGGGTCCCGATTAAATGAAGAATGTCAGGATGTTCCGGTATCTGTGTAACTGCCGCAGCATCCCAATTCCAAATCGCAGCTTCCTCATCATAATAAAGCTTATTCTCACGATACAGGCTGTCTAGAAGACGATGTACGAATAGTGGATTACCGCCTGTTCGATGATATAGCACCTCTGCAAGTGTTCGTACACGAGCCGAATTTTCGTTAAGAACATGCGAAAGGACCTGCCTTACATCCAAATAGGTCAGCGCTTCGAGGGCGATATGCTGTACAGGTATGGATGAGCTTGCATGCTGCAAGTTCAGTGTGTTCTCCATCCATAAGGCTGCTTCACCTTGATTTGCTCCGTTGTCCGAGCAGCCAGAAGCCGTTTCTACTCTTAACGTTCCTATTACTAGTAAGTTTAATCGATTGGGAGCATGGGCAAGCGAACGAAGGACATCCAACGTAGCTGGGTCTGCCCATTGTAGATCGTCTAGAAAAATAAGGAGAGGATGTTCCTTTTCAGCAAATATATTCATAAAAAGAGGAATCAAGCGATGAAACCGAATAGCCGCTTCAGCAGGAGGCAGCGGCTCCACAGACGGAAGTTCGCCAAAAAGCTTAGCTGCTTCTGGCAGCAGCTGTACGATAACAGCTGCTCCTTGACCTAATGCCTCTTCCAACTGTAACTTCAGCTTTGCCATTCGTTCAGGGGACTGGCTGTATATTTGCCGAATCAAGCTCCGCAGAGCCTGCAAGAGCGGCGAGAGAGGAACGTCACGATTCATCAGATCACATTTTCCTCCAATGAACAGACTGCCTTCTTTTCTAGCCAGCACCTGAAACTCTCGAATAAGCGCGGTTTTTCCACTGCCTGCACTTCCGCTAACGAATACGAACGAAGACACGCCGGCTTGCGCCTGTTGCAAAGCCTCGCGGAGCGCCCTTCCTTCCATTTCACGGCCAAAAAGAGTTTTTGGCAGCTGAAACCGGCTAGCCTCATCGACACGAGCGATTTCAAAAGGGATGATTTCTCCTTTTTTCTCCATAGAAGAAGCACAGCTTTTCAAATCAAACAGCAATCCAAAAGCACTCTGATAGCGGTCTTCTGGCCTCTTCGACAATAGCTTCATAATTATATTTTCGAGAGAACCCTCCAGCTCCAAACGCACCTCACGCAAAGGCATTGGCACAATCGCAAGATGGGCATGCAGCCATTCTTCCCTATTCTGTGCTTGAAAGGGCAGATGACCTGCGAGCATGTGATAAAATATCATGCCGATTGCATACAAATCGCTTCGTTCGTCAGCTTTACGATTGATTCTGCCTGTTTGTTCAGGAGATAGGTAGGCGTAATCTGTTATTCTTTCGTCTGTGAGCACAACAGTATTTATTTCCAATTGAATGTGTATCCCTGTTGGATTCAAATGACCGATCAGTAGGTTTTGCTTATGAGCCATATGTACGGATTCAGTCAGCGCGATCGCTATATGTAAAAAGGAAGGTGTATCCATTTTTTTTCCGTTCAGCAAATCCTTTAACTTAACATTATTTGCAAGCAACATGTTATCCAGTCCTCCATCTAATCCGTGCAATGCTACTTTTCCAAAACGTTAAAGGCTATTCCACAGTTTATCACTGTTCAGTCAAGTAATGTATAAGAATTACAAATAGGTATGGTTGCCAATAAAAGAGCCTCAGAGACTAGTCTCTGAGGCTCAATGATAAAGTGTTTTTCTCGATTATATTAGGCTCACTATAATAACATTCACGGAATGGGCGGCCAAATTTATTATGGCAGCGTTATTCTCGATATGTATTTCTGCTTCCATTGGGGTTATTTTCTCATCGTTCTTTTTGTTCACATTCGGAACATGCACAAGTGAAGCATCACCTGTTAATATGACCCATTTGCCCGTAGTAGCTGCATTTATCCCTTTAAAATCAAGCTTCATTGCTTTCTCCACACCGTCTGCATTAACCAGCTTCACATACATATGCTTGTCATCTTTGGTTACGGAATGATAGATTTCCCTGTTATAGGCTTCCAGTTTATAATCCAGAACCTTGCTTGCTGCTACGCCATCCGTATAGGAACAGATCAAATGCTGGCCATTGGCTCCTCCATAATTCACTGTAATCGTGTATTCGGTATGGTCGGCGAGCTCTTCATAGCAGCTAGCTCTCAAGTTACCTGCGGCTGTGCTCGAGGAGTAATCCCCTAACGTATAGCCCTCAATTCCTTGCTTATACACCTTTGCGCCAGTGGCGCTGCCATTATAGCCGATCGCATATTCTATGACATCCTTATTGTCGGGTGAAATATCGGTCAAGCCTGCGCCCACATAAAAACCGTCTGTACCGGATATTCGTTCTGCTGCAACCTCAACTTTGTAATTGGTCCATGCTTCATTAAGGATATACAATCCATTCAAGCCGCTGCTCTGCGCTTTTAATACCAAGCCTTTGGCCGAATCAAGCGTATAACCTGCCGAGCCCGGAATGACTTGCCAAGCCGCATTTAAATCCTTAGTAAAATCCTGTTCAAAAAGTACGCTGCCATCCACATTGGACGTTATTTTCACACGCTTCACAACAATATCAGCATTTCCAGCAGCCACTTCAATGCCACCGCGAGGGATGAGCGCAGACCGCTCACCGTTCCGATAAGTCGTAAACGACGTATCTGCTACTTTAGTACCGATGTATTTTCCGAATAGCTGCTGCACGTAATAGTTCGGTGTATACCATACCGTTTCATCATCAAACCAAATACAATCCGGGGTCCATCGATATGTACCATCTGTCAGAACCTTATTAAACAACGGTGCAGTTGCTGCTAATCGAACGACATCCGAGTTATTCTCAAAGCTGGTCATAATCGCTGCTTCTGCAATTGCCCCAGCCAATGTGTTTTTATCCGTTGAAGCATATTCGCCGACAAATACTTTGGAGGTCTCGGCTTCATTCAGGCTGCCATCATCATTGTAAGCTCTGTAATAGTAATTATATCGGTCCGCATTAGCTAACAAATACTCATTCGAACGATAGTAGTGCTCATCCGCAATCGTATCCATATAATTCTTTTGCTTCTCATACCACGTAACGGTTTCTTCAATGCGCGACAGCCCGTCCGTAAAGCTTATCGTCTCCGAGCCTGCCAAGCTGCCGCTTAAAAACTTCCAGCCCTGCTGATAAGCATCATCATCCGCTTGCGCGCCCACGGTTGAAATAATATGCAGCTCATATCCAGTGTAATGCCGCTCCATATATTCATCAATAGCTGCTTTAAAATATTCAAAGTTCGCAAAAAATTCTGTGCCCCAGTTTTCATTGCCCACGCCTAAGTAATGCAAATCAAACGCCGCTTCGTGGCCCATTTTTTTACGCAAAGCAGCCCATTCGTTATTCTCAAAATCTGTACTAATCGCAAAATCGATTAAGTCTGTAAAGTTTTTGACGTAATAGTCCCTAAGCTTGCCGCCAGCGGGATTCGCGTAATCCGAACGAGCCTGGCAAAGCACGCCGCAGGCCATAACTGGGAGCGGAGTGGCGTTCAGATCTTCAGCCAACTGGAAATATTCCATATAGCCAAGGCCCATCGTCATCATGTAGCCCCATACGTTAAAGTTTTCTTTGCGCAGCTCCACATCCCCTACAGATTCCTTCCAATCGTATACGTTTTCCCAAATGTGAGAGCCTTCTGAGATACAGCCGCCTGGAAACCGAAGAAAAGTAGGATGCAAATCAACTAGTGCGTTTACTAAGTCTTTTCGCAGTCTATAGTTAGGATTTCCTTTAAAGTTTGCATGAGCCGTCGAGGATCGCTGTTCCTCGCCCGCGCCCCAAACATCCTCCGGCATCAGTGAGACCATATCGATCGAGATTTCGCCGTTAAAGGTTAAAGCCAATTGACCAAGCACCGTTGTTAAGCCCGTCAATACAAGGGGACTGTCCACACCGTACTTTTTCCATATGCCTCCGCCTTCTATCTGAACAACCACTGTGTCGCTGATGGAGACACCCTCTTTATCCAGCAGCTGCAAGGTGATCGTGCCTGCCGCTTCTGCTTTTGCCCAAATCGTAAAATTGTATTTGGCAGCTTGTCTAATCGCCATTGCACAGTTTTTATTGGAATCCGCAAAACCTCGATTGGTTATCGTCGCTCCGCTCGCTACCGTTACATAATGACCATTCACATCTTTGTCTGTTATTCCGAAAAACTCATTTAAACCGCCCGTATTTTTCACCGTCATTTGCTGCATATCGCCCGACCATGCATGCAGAGACGTGTAGTTTCTTCCTGTTGAAGCACCATGCTCGCCGCACACATGAGAGTAGCTGTCGAACGCAAATGACTCGAAGGAGCGGTTCTGCACGAGCTCTGCGTATATACCGCCATCAGCTGCATTGTTAATATCCTCATAAAATAAGCCGTATAAAACAGGACTGACATCCAATATCTCTTTGCTTCCATCAATAGTCAACGTATACGGTGGTACACCTTGAGGAAGTACAGTTACGGTGAAGCTTTTTACAGCAGAGCTTGCTCCTTTACTTACGATGGCTGTCATCGTTACGCCCTTTGCCGACTGCATTTTCTTGTTGACGATTCCCTCGTTAGAAATCGTGCCGATATCACTTGATGCCCATGATACGCTCACTTTCCCGCCCATTAGAGAAGAAGGCAGCGCAATATCTTTTGTAATAATGAAGGTTGGGAACGTTAAGTACTTGTCTTTGGCAAGTTCAACAATCTCTTCATCCGTCAACGATTCGCACATCACTTCAATTACTTCATCTTGTGTTAGTCCCGCTTTGTATACACGGAAATCCGAAAGCGAACCGCAAAAATCCACATCTGCATCGTACTGGGACATTCCAATATAGTTGTTGCAGTAATTCTCTTGGTCAGCGAAAGAAGTAAACCATGCACGCAATTTAGCATAGGTACCGCTTGATGTCTGACTGATCGTTCCATCTGCAGCCACCTCGCCATTCACATATACAATCGGTCCTGCACTGCTGGATGTACCGGACTTCGTGCCTGCTACAGACATAGAAATATGCATCCATTCTCCCGCCACAAAAGTCTTTCCAGGATCTGCGATCAAGTCTTCCCCTGCAAAACAAGCTGCACGCAAATTGCGTGTTAAGAACATATAAGGACCTGTCTGCCCCTTGCCAAAATCAAAAATTCTTTCCCATACGCTTGATCCTTTTCCCGCATATACCCAAGTCGAAATGGTAATACCGGTCAAATCACTAACATCCTTCAGGAGATCCACAGGCAGCTTCACATAGGATGTGCCGTTGCGTCCCCCTGAAAGCATGACTGCAGTCTTGCCTCCTACGGTTTGAATGGAAGCACCTGATGCCGACCCGTCATTTCTATTCCCTGAGCTGTCCTTGCCGATATGTTCAGCAAGATCAAACTTATATTGCGCGATTAAATTATCGTTAATAAATCCATTACCGTCATTACGTTTCATGTAAGATCACCCGTCATCTTTATTTTAGAATCATAAATAACCTAACTATCATATGGATTTATACGAGAAAAGACAGTAAATACATAAATCATTTTCATTTCACATGAGTATAATAACATAAACATTATCTAATTAATATAATCACTAATTACTATTTTTGATGATTATTTCTGTTCAACATGATGGCTGTAAACGAAAGCACAAAAAGCCTTTTTCAGCGTTAGGAAGAGGCTCTTTCTTCTGTAATCCAATGCAAAAATAAAAGTATTGGCTGAAACTGGGACTAACCTTATAATAACGAATAGAGGTTTCCTCATAGCCTCTTAACACAAGCTAGTATCTTATAAAAATAAGGGGATTTTAATGGCACAATTAGCAAAAAGACCATATTTACCTGCGCTAGACATTTTTAGAGCATTCGGTATTTTAGCGGTCATCATGATTCACGCAACATCAGCGGTCGTAGCTAACTACGATCACAAGGCTACGCTATATCCTCTTTATGTCTTTCTAAACACATTTACCAAATTCGCAGTGCCCGTCTTCATCTTTCTAAGCGGCTTCGTCCTTTTTTACAACTACTACAACAAACCCTTCACAGCAACAGCAATTGGGCAGTTTTACAAAAAACGAATATCTAAAGTATTGATTCCTTTTATATTATTTTCGTTCCTCTATTTCGCCTTTACGAGACTGGCAGCTTACGGATTTAGTGACCTGCAGACCTTTATTGGTTACTTTACAACGACTAAATTTCTCAAAATGCTTATCTTTGGCAAAACCTATGTCCATCTTTATTTTGTCGTTATTATTATTCAATTTTATGCAATATCACCACTAATGCTGTACGCCGTTAATCGGTTTCGAAAATCCAGCCGGCATATCGTCTGGATCGGTTTGCTGGTGCAATGGTTATTTATTTTTATCATCGTCCGGGAATATCATGTGGTTAGCCCCGGCAGCTATGCGTTTACGTATATGCTTTATTTTACAGCAGGTGCGTTTATCGGTATTTATTATGAGAAATTCGCTGAATGGATTAATCTCACAAGAAAAAATGCTACGCCGGCAAAAATTGCAGCTTCACTTGTGCTGTGGGCTCTATTCTTATCGTCAAATATGACTATGGTCTACTTTTATTACGAGAAACGATTAACTGGGCTTTCTGTTATAAATACAAGTCTATTAGAGCTGATAGATGAGGTGCGTTGCGTTGCGGCTGCTATTGTGCTGCTTCAAGTTTCCTTCTGGATTTATACATCGTGGAACAAGATGGTCGTCAAAGTTCTTATACATATCGGTGCCACATCCTTTGGCATATATTTGGTCCATCCCTTAATTCTGTATCTATACCGCCAGACGAATGCCAGCGGCTCTCCGATTCTGTTCCATGTTTGGGTGGCCGGCGGCTTCCTGCTCGCACTCGTTATTCCTTGGGCTATCATGGCACTAAGCGCACCATTCAAATGGCACTGGCTGCTGTTTGGTCCGCTTCCAACTAAGAAGAAACAGCCTGCTTCTCCAATACAGCCAAGTATTCAAGGATAATAAAAAAAAGAGCCGTTCGATCGCTTCCAAAGTAAGCGCGGACGGCTCTTCTATTAAGTTGCTTCCTTCGTTTCCGTTTCTGATTTCGCATCCGCTTTAATTTCCCGCTGCTCATCATTTAGGCCATATAATAATTGCCCGTTTGCATCATAGGCATACACTTTATTCATCCTGGAAGCCGACTGCTCTTTAGTAGAGCTGCGAATAGAACGCCCAGCAAGATATACCCCGTCTTTCATAAGCGCATCCTGCTCATATCCATCCCACCATGCAATTTGCACCCTGCTTATATTCGGATCATTTAGTTGACCAACAGCATAATAATGTCGATAATTGCCAAAAGTAGACATACCTATTCGAAAGCTGAGTATGATTTGCGGGTCCAGCTTCATTCCAAATCCACCGCCGCGGAAGCTCCAGAAAAATCCAAGTGAACGTTTCACGAACAATTGATGTTGGAGCTCATGTTTTTGATCAACGATTAGCAACAGCTCATAGCCTTGGCCTGTCTTTGATTTTAAGGAAATAGGAGCGTAAGGAGACTCCATCATATCCAGTGCATGCTGTGCTACTTTCTCCACACGAATAGAGCTTTGTGAGAAAAGCATAGCATAGACGATGGAACAAGCCAGAAGAATCAGTAACCAACGGATTAAGTGTCCGAAAATTATTTTTGTAGTTGTCTGCATTAGTCTGCCTTCCCCCTTTCAAGTGGAATATAAAAGGAAAAGGATTCGCCATAAGCTTCATTAAATACGGTGACACTTTTTAGATTAGGCGGCACGTTAGTAAACGTAAATTGACCATTTGATCGATAAAGCCGCATGGATGCACCTGAAGATTGATACTGAAGCGCCTCATTGGCATCTGTTTTTATTTGAATGGTATTAGGCAGTTGCGGCACCGAAAAAAAACGTTTTGAAGACAAATAAACAGTCAGCTTCCCTTCCCCATAAACAACGCCGTCAATACTTATCTCTTTGTTGAAATAGGTTTGCTTATCTGCATCCACCTTATAATAAAAACCTTTCTTCTTAGCCTCGCTCAGCTCAGCATCATGATCAAACAAATCAATTGAAGGAAGTGCAAAAAGCAGCGAAAGACCTCCAATAACAATAAGCAGCACCCACTCTACCCTTCGTATTATTTTTCTCATTTCAACCTCCTTTTGATTAAAATACTATAAGTTGATTACTTTTAATAAGCTACTTTAATTTTTATACTGCATATGCTATTATAAACCTAATTCATACGATTTGAGCTTATAGCAGCCTTAATTATCATTGGTTACATTTTCCAATATTGTACATGATATAGACGTAAAGGACTATGCTTTAGGTGCAGTTTATTTAAAGCAATCAAGTTTCACAACCATATATACTTCAAGGAGGATTAATCATGTCGACATTTTTGGATGAACAAATTTCACTGGGAGAAGTAAAGCTTAAGGTAAGCAATCTCGAGCGTTCAATCCTTTTTTATACGGAAGTTGTCGGGCTAAAGGTTTTGCAGCATGATGAAATACATCGTGTTGCAGCGTTCACTGCTGATGGGAAACATACGCTGCTCATTCTAGAGGAAGTACCGAATGCCGTTGTGCCGCAAAAACGCTCTCATGCTGGTTTGTACCATTTTGCAATTCTGCTGCCGGATCGTCGCTCATTATCGCTTGCACTCCGCAACTTGATCACAAGCGGCATTCATATTGGGCAGGCCGACCACTTGGTAAGCGAGGCGCTTTATATTTCAGATCCGGATCATAACGGTATCGAAATTTACGCGGATCGTCCGCGTGAAGAGTGGACGCGAGATGCCGAGGGCAATTATGTGATGGCAACAGACCCGCTTGATTGGGAAGATCTGCTTGCTCAGAGTGATGGTTTGGAATGGAGCGGTCTCCCGCAAGGAACCGTTATTGGACATATCCATCTTCACGTAGGCGACCTTAGGAAGTCGCGCGCGTTTTATGAAGGCAAGCTAGGCTTTGATGTTGTTGGCGATTATGCTCAAATGGCTGCTGTATTCGTCTCGGCTGGCGGATACCATCACCATATCGGCATGAACATTTGGGCAGGCGCAGGTGCTACCTTGCCGTCAGCCAATACGGTTGGCTTATCTTATTATACGATTGTTTTCCCAACTTCAACTTCTCGTGAAGCTTGGCTCGAGCATCTGCGCAGCGACGGTGTTGAAGCTGCGGAGCAAGGAAACGCGTTCGTTGTACATGACGCTTCCGGCATTGCTATTCACGCGACTGTAAAATCGGATTAATTGTTTATTCTAGTGAGCAGAGCTGATTAAAATAACAAAGGCAGACTAGGACATCAAATCATGTCTTAGACTGCCTTTGGTTTGTTCAGCCCTAAACTATCTTTTCACTAGGCGATTCATAAATCGTTCAGTATCTTTTTTAAATCCATACTGTTCATACAATTCATGAGCATCATGCGTTCGCAGTATGCCGCCAATCCCTTCGAATTCTTTGGTAATGAATTCAACTAACTTCTTTCCGAGTCCTCTGCCTCTATATTCTTCGTCAATAAAAACATCACACAAATAATAAATCGTTGCCCAATCCGTTACAATTCGAGCGAATCCAACTTGCCTTTTATTATCGTAGATGCCAAAACAAACTGAATTTTGAATGGATTTATGAATCGTTTCCGCTGGCCTTTGGTTTGCCCAATAACTCCTTGATAAAAATTTGCAAACGGTATCCATATCAATAAGTGACTTGTCATCACTAATTAGAAACTCTTTATATAGATGGTTCAAGTTGATACCCTCGTTTCGCATTGTATTTTTATACATATAAATTAATATATATTCAGAATAATTTTATTTATATTTCTTGTCAATACAATGCAGGTTAACAGCTTCTTCTGCAACCAGTCCATACCATCAACAAAGAAAAGAGGAACTGCATACCTGCAGTTCCTCAAATCGCACAAGAATTGAATTAGTCCATCGGAATGACCTTATCAAAAAATTCGACAGCTTTTATTTCTTTATCATTAATAATGGGGGTAAATGGCTTCACAATCGTTATGGTGTTAGTTATAAAATCCCCTGAGGACATCCCCTTAAAAACAGCCGTCGTCTCCGATGTTCCATCTTTGTAATGTATGGTGATCGGATAATGATCCGCATACTCGTTTAACCCTATTTCCCGCGAGGAGCGGCTCGCTGCCTCAGAAATCTCTTTGGTATGCGCACTGTCTACTTTTATTGTAACGGAAATGGGCGAGATAGAAATGGATGATAGTGTTGCTTCGTAGTTATATAATGATATGCCCTGATCAATCTGATACGTTGTTGACATATCCTTATAGTCCAAATTGAATTTGATTTTCCATGAACCTGGATTTACTTTTTCAAATATATCGGGATAAACATCTGCCGCCTCTAAATGACTAAGCATCAAAGTAACAGGACTTCCTGCGATTGTTCTATTCTTCGTTAAATAACTCATCATTAGACTGATTTTATTATCGCTTGGATTCTCATCGTCCAATAAGGTGTAACCGGTTGAAGAGCTATTTGAACTCATATGATCAAAACTTAAATATGTCTCAAAACGATACCTTTTGGCATCAAGAACGGTACCTTCCGGCGCGGTGAAGTCCAAAAGAACATATATCAAATTGCTGTCTCCGATAATCTGTTTAACTTCAATTGTTCCATTCTCGTTTACCGCTTTTTTGTTGACCAATTGAGCGCCGTTTTCCAAATACAGCTCCTGTTCGTCATTCGCCGGGTTTAGAAAGTTCAAAAATTTCATATCGAGGCCCATATAGCTTGCTGCAAAAGCAGTTGTCGTTAGCAAACAGATCATAACCGCTGCTGCCAGCATCGCAGATCTTGCATGTCTCCATGATGTTGGTATTCTTTTGTCCACGGTTTCCGATTCAATTTTTACAATCATATCGTGCAGTAGTTTGTCCTTATGTTCCTTATTAGGCTTTATGGTTTCAAATATGCCCTTGAACTGGTTTTCCGTCAACATATATCCCTCCCAAATCAGCCTTCAGGCGTGTTCGTCCTTTTGATAATTGTGTTTGCAGCGTACTCTCTTTTCGATCTAATAGTTTTGATATTTCTTTTACAGAATAATCCTCCACATAGTAGAGATATAACACCGTTCTGTATTTTTCAGGAAGCCGCAGCAATTTCTCGAGTATATCCCTCTGCTGCTCATTGTTTTCCCAGTATGTTTTTTCCGGCAAAACGTCTACATCAACCCGGCGAGATCTCCACCAGCTTTTTAATACGTCTTTACAGGTATTTTTGGTCGTCACAATAAGCCATGCTTTTTCATGCTCGCGGTCATTAAAGGTTTTGTTGTGCTTGAATAGCTTCAAAAATACAGACTGAACAGCGTCATCCGCATCCATCGTATTTTTCAATAGGATGAAACATAATCTGTACACCATATCGATATTCCGCTCATACATTTCAGAAAACTCACTATGGGTACGACTTATAGATTGGTTGTCCATTTATTCACCTCCTATATAAAACACGAACGACCAATCAAAAATATCTTATAAGAACATTTTTTTATATGGCTTCATGAAATAAGAGCAGCCTGCCATGCGGCAAACTGCTCCTTGTTCTTTATTTTATTAGAATTCAATCCATATTGGCAGTATTAAAAAAATGATTGTAACTACCACGCTTATAGCAAGCAGGAGCTCACCAATTCTTTTGCTTACGACTGCTCCAAAATCATGAATATTTCTTTTCGAAACTAATATTGTCGCTAACCAAAACGGCATGGAAGCTAAAAAGGGATAGTTGAAACCATCTGTGCCGTTTGAATGTATAGCTAGACCCATTAGGTTAAAGAGATAATGAGTCAAAATAAAACCATTCCCAAAATTATAATTTATTAAAAACCCCGAAAGTAAAAAGAGCATAGAAAGTGATCCATATCCAAAAGGTTTTCTAACTGCCAAAACAAATCAACTCCTCCGCAGATATAATATCCATATTGTACCATATGAATTTATGTGACGATATCTATTCTGGAAGGCGCCTGATCTAACAAATCAATTAATTCAACATTTTGTAATAGAAAACCGTTGCATCTAATTTACCGTCTGCCGATCGTGCATAGCCAGGAATGCGTCCGGCTTCAATGTACTCTAATGAAGTATACAGGATATTCGAAGGATCATCCTCCCTCGTATCGAGAACTAACAATGTTCTGCCTTCTTGCCTTGCTCGCCCTTCTGCCTTTTGCATGAGTAAACGTCCAATTCCTCTAAGACGATAGTTTGGATGGGTCATTAATTTTGCAATTCCCCCTCTGTGTCCGCCATTTTGCTTCGTACATAGATGCAGCTGCACGCTCCCAACGATTCGATCATCGATTTTGGCAACGTATAAAATCACCTCTGGACTTAACACAGCCTCCCAGTACATTACAGCATCAGAAAGCTTCATTGGGGGTAAAAAGCCAATTGACGCACCATCTTCAACGACCTGCACCAACAGATCCGCCAGCCCGTTAACATGCTCTTCAACGGATTGTATTTGTTCAATCATCACATCACCAGCCAATCAAATCTCCTCCAAACCATGAGTATAGTTTAATAGTAATGATCAAAGTATAATTTGTATAACGAATTTATTTGATTATAATGATTCATATTTCAAATTAGTTGAGGTGCAGCTATGGATATTCCACAGTTAGAGGCTTTCTTATCCGTGTGCAAAATTCGCAATTTCACAAGGGCCGCAGAGTATTTGCATATTTCGCAATCTGCTGTTACAGCAAGAATAAAAGCGCTGGAACAGTCCGTCGGAAAGCCGCTGTTTCTACGTGATAATCGGAATGTAAGCTTAACGCAGGCAGGCATCCATTTCCTCCCTTATGCCGAGAGGATGCTGCTGCTGTTTGAAGAAAGCAAGGTAACGTTATCCGAAGGATTAGAAAACTATATCGTCATGAGCGGACCTGGCTCTGTTTGGCATTACTATTATTTGCAGCATATCGTTTCGTTTAGGCAAGCACACCCGAAGGTGGCTATTAAATTTCTGAGCTACATCGATTCCAGCTATATGATTCGCGATCTTTTACTCGATGGCGTTGTACAAGTAGCAATTCGATACGACCCTCTTGATCGCCCTAATGTTACTAAACATTTCCTATTTGAGGACGAAATTATTCTTGTTTCTTCTCAAAATAGTTCTAACTTGTTTACGAAAACAGACTTCTTCTCGGGACAATATTGTCACATCGAGTGGGGATATCCGTTTCCAGATTGGTTTCGTTCGATCGTTGGGGAAGGTTATCTGCCTACTTTTGAAACCGACCACTCCACCATAATGCTCACATTGCTTTTGCAAGGAGCAGGATTTGGCTTCCTTCCCCGATCTATTGCGCAGCCTTTTCTAGATGATCACCGTTTATATGAACTGCGCTGCGAATTGCCTTTTCCAGTTACGAGGGCCTATGCTCTCTATTTAACAGACAATCGCGACCATCCAAGTGTAAAACTAGCCTTGCAATTGCTCGATGTTCCTCTAGCTTCGACAGGAGATTCAACACGCTGATCGTTGTCAAAACCTCCAAACCATTCCAGCCTCCGCCTTAAGACCGAGTCCGAAGCATGCTTAAGACGGTACTCTCATAAAATGGATACGGTTAAAATTATTGTAGCAGATCAATCAAATCGGAAACCTTACATTACAAAAACAAAGCGTATGCTTTCGAAGTGAGTTTTGCTTCACAAAAACAAAGCGTATGCTTTCGAAGTCAGTTTTTGCTCCACAAAAACTTTAGGAGGTTACATAATGCCCGTATTAGAAGTGCGTAATTTACAAAAGAGCTTTGGATCAGTCAGCGCTGTAGCTGGCATTAGCTTCACCGTCGAGGCTGGAGAAGTGTTCACCATCATCGGTCCAAACGGCGCAGGAAAAACGACTACGCTTGAAATGATTGAAGGGCTGCAAAATCCTGATTCCGGCCAAATCGAATTCGGTTCTCTGAATTGGACAAAAAATAGTGAACAAATCAAGGTGTCCATCGGTGTTCAGCCTCAATCCAGCGCTTTGTTCGATTTATTGACGGTAGAAGAAAATTTAGATTTGTTCGCTACCTTTTATCCAAAATCCCGGCCAGCAGCAGAAGTGCTCGAAATGATTAATCTCACTGATCAGCGCAGCAAGCAGGTTAGGAAGCTCTCCGGCGGACAGAAACAACGGCTTGCCATCGGACTCGCCATGATTAATGACCCTACGATCATTTTTTTAGATGAGCCTACAACAGGACTTGATCCGCAGGCAAGACGAAATATATGGGACATTATTCTTAAGCTGAAGGAGCTAGGCAAAACAACCATCCTTACTACCCATTACATGGAAGAGGCGGAAAAGCTGAGTGACCGTGTATGCATTGTTGATCAAGGGAAAATCGTCACATTAGATACTCCAGCTGCTTTAATTGATCGGCTCACGAAGGAACGAGAGGTCAGACTTACCTTTATTGATGGCGCTGAGGCAGCTCTTGAGACTGAGAAAGTCGCTACACTCCACCATGCTGTCGTCCGAACGAATCGCGAAGGCGCTTCGCTCCAGCTATGGACGACCCAGCCTGAAGAAACATTGTATGAGCTGTTTGGATTTACAAAGGATCGCGGCTTCCGCGTCGAGCAAATTTCTATTCGTGAAATGAGCCTGGAAGATGTATTCATTGCCTTCACCGGCAAGGAATGGAGGGATTAAATTAAATGAACAGCACCAAACAATTTTCCAAAATGTTTAGCGCCCAGGTCAAAATGATGTTTCGCGAAAAACAAGTATGGTTTTGGAACATCTTTTTTCCGATAATTTTAATGGTATTGTTTATGGTCATTTTTGGCGGAGGCTCACCCGATAGCTTTAAAGCTACAATTGCCGTTGTTGATTCACAGCCGAATGCCAATTCGAGCATGCTGCTTGAGCAGCTGCGCCAAATCCCGGTATTCGAGTTCAAAGAAGAGCAGCCAATCACGAAGGAAGCCGGCAATACGCTCATTGAGAAACAAGATATCGATGCGCTCATTATTTTGCCTGAATCCGATAGCTCCACGACAATGCAGCTCGTTGTAAACAAAGCCAATGAGCAAGGCGCTACCACCCAGGCTATTGCCGGCATTTTGGATCAATTTATTCAACAGACGAATTGGACCGTTGCCAAAGCTACGCCAACATTCAGCTTAACTAGACAATCCATTTCGCAAGGCTCCGAGGATTTGAATTACGCGGACTTCCTGCTGACAGGCATGATCGGTCTAACACTCGCGCAGGGTGGTCTGTTCGGCATGGTCAGTCTAGTTGAGATGCGCAGAAAGGGACTGATGAAGCGGCTTCGCATGACGCCAGCAAAAATGGGCCTTTACGGGCTGGCAGGCGTAATTGTAAAGCTGTTGCTCGGCGTTTTTCAAATCATTATTTTAACATTGATTGGCGTATTCGGTTTTGGCGCAAATCTTCATATTAATGTATTAAGCTTAGTTATTGCTTTCTTTGCAGGCGCACTCGTATTTAATGCGATGGGTTATTTATTCTCTTCCTTCAGTAAATCTATAGAAGCTTATATGGGGATATCCAACATTACCAGCATGCTCATGATGTTTCTTAGCGGTGTATTTATCCCACTCGAAATCATGCCAAACTGGCTGCAGCCGATTGCACAAATTTTGCCGCTTACTTACTTCGTGGAGGGCATGCGGGATGGTCTCATATACAATTCCGGGATCGTTTCAACCTCATTCTGGATCGGTATTGGCATTATGGTCACATGGGGCGTTGTGTCCTTCTTAATCGGCTCCCAAGTGTATAAATCGAAATCAGCTGTGGAAGCAGCCTAGTCGTAATCATAAGCTAAAAAATAGGGCTGTCACAAAAGTAGATCATCCTACTGAAGTGACAGCCCTATTTTACGATAATCGGATCTATACCTTGCAAGCAGAGTGCTTCAATTGCGATTTCTCGATTTGAATCGTCGAATGATCAATTTGGAACCTGTCGGCTAGATGTTGAATCGCTTCCTGAAGAATCACTTGGCAATCCTTCTCATCCTCAACAATAAGATGGCAGCTTAAGGAGTCTATTCCCGATGTTATCGTCCAAATATGAAGATCGTGAACGTCTTTGACACCTTGAATGTCTAGCAGTGCTTCTTTAACCTGCTCAGCATTCACATGAGCTGGCGTTCCCTCCATCAGAATATGAACGGTTGATTTAATCACTCCCCATGCGCTTCGCAAAATAAGAAGAGCAACCACTACACTAATGATTGGATCAGCGATATACCACGAAAATGAATACATCAAAATGCCGGCAATGATCGCGCCTACCGAACCAATGGCATCTCCGATGACATGAAGATATGCACTGCGAACATTTAGATTGTCCTTCACATCCGCCTTCCGCATAAGAAACCATGCACTTGCTATATTAGCCAGCAAACCGATACCAGCTATAATCATCATCGACCCGCTCGCGACGGTCGGCGGTTCACCGAACCGCTTGATTGCCTCCGCAATGATAAACGCGGCGATAACGAACAGTGTAATGCCATTAAACAAGGCTGCCAATATTTCAAAACGATGAAATCCATAAGTGCGGTTAGAAGAAGATGGACGCACGGCAATCCACATTGCTGCCAAGCTTAACGCCAGTGCCGCCGTATCGCTCAGCATATGCCCTGAATCAGACAATAGCGCCAACGAGTTCGTCACAAGTCCCCCTACAAATTCCAGAACCATAATACCTGCTGTAATAATAAGTGCGATCAGCAGTCCCGCTTTGTTATTCGGAGCATGAGAATGTCCATGATGACCATGACCATGCGAGTGACCATGGTGGTGACCGTGATGGCTGTGATTCCCATGCGAATGTTTAGCTGCTTTCTGTTCATGGTTATGGTCGCATGCTCCATCTCCATGATCATGTTGATGGTTTTCCGCAATGGCTGCTGTTTTTAAATTTTCCCCTAGTTTCTCGCTTTGTGATCCGTTCATAGTTCTCTCCCCCAATCCATTCCAACAGACTCTATTAGTTTGCTTCTAAACCAACTATTTCATGAATGCAATCGAATTTCTATAACATATGAATACATGCTCATATGTTATTAAATTTATTATATGTAATTTATGCTAATGTTGCAACAACTTTTACGCACAAAAAAAAGAGGCGCATCTCTGCACCTCCATTTCTATCGGATTCCGGTGATCTAACGAATATCGAAGCAGTTTAGCCTTTCAGCGGCTCTACTGCTTCAACCAGCTTTTCTTCCAGCTCCAATGTATAAGCAGTCCGCTGCTCATCGTTCCACTGAAGACGATTCGCCATCGCGGCTATGACCTGTGTTTTCCACTGCTGAACATATCCAATTCGGAAAAACAAATCACCCGTGCGGCGAATAAAGAAATCGGTTGGCTTCACTGTCATTTCCGCCTCTATGGCGTAACGAAGCTGTACCGCTAGTATGAGCGGCAATTCAAAGGTTTCCGCCCAAGCGCCTGTGCTTTGCGCCAGTGAGAACAGCTGATCCACGTTTGAGCCATAACGCTGCGCCAGAAAAGCAGACTCTTCCTTGCTGAAGCCATAATGTGCTCCCTCTGCTGATTTCTTCTGAACAAAAGGCTCAAAACCTTTTGAACCGCCTAAGTCCCCGCCTGACATCGTAATCGTCTTGGTTTCGCTTTTGGCAAAAGCTTTGCTGCCGCCCTCCTGCCCGAGCAGTTCAACTACTTTATCTACAACGGTTTCAGCCATCTTGCGATAACCCGTCAACTTGCCGCCCGCAATCGAAATCAGTCCGGAATCCGATACAAAAATCTCATCACGACGCGATATTTCCGAAGGCGATTTTCCTTCTTGCTGTATAAGCGGGCGAAGGCCTGCCCAGCTTGATTCCACATCTGCTTCTACAAGCTTCAGATCTGGGAACATAAAGTTAACAGCTTGCAGCAAATAAGTGCGATCCTCCAGCGTCATCACTGGATTGACGGTATTGCCCTTATAGTTGGTATCCGTCGTACCAAAATACGTTTTTCCGGCGCGCGGAATCGCGAATACCATGCGGCCATCCGGCGTATCGAAGTAGACGGCTTGGCGCAATGGGAAACGACTCTGGTCGAAGACCACATGAACGCCTTTTGTCAGACGGAGCGTTTTCCCCTTCTTCGATCCATCAATTTGACGAATATCATCGACCCAAGGGCCCGTAGCATTAATGACTTTAGTTGCCTTCAACTCATATTCAGCGCCGTTAATCAAATCTTTAACCAACGTGCCTGTTATTTTACCGTCTTTGCCATAACGAAGCGTCTCTACCTTGGCATAGTTCACCGACAATGCGCCGGTTTCTACCGCTTTCTTCATCACTTCTATCGTTAGCCGTGCATCATCGGTACGGTATTCCACATAATATCCGCTGCCCTTTAAGCCATCCCGCTTCAAAAGAGGTTCCTTAAACAGCGTATCCTCTACGTTCAGCATCATCCGGCGCTCTTTTCGTTTGACGCCAGCTAGAAAATCGTAAACGCGCAAACCAATCGATGTTGAGAATTTACCGAAGGTGCCGCCCTTATAAAGCGGAAGCAGCATCCATTCCGGTGTCGTAACATGCGGCCCGTTCTCATATACGATTGCCCGCTCCTTGCCAACCTCGGCTACGACACCAATCTCTAGCTGCTTCAAGTAACGCAAACCGCCATGGACCAGCTTCGTCGAACGGCTAGAGGTCCCAGCTGCAAAATCCTGCATCTCCACTAAAGCCACTTTCATACCGCGCGCAGCAGCATCAAGCGCAATGCCCGCGCCAGTAATTCCTCCACCTATGACGAGTACATCCAGCTGTGATTGCTGCATCTGCTTCAGTACTTGCTCACGATTTTGGGCGGCAAATATTTCTTTATTATGAATGGTCATCATTATTTCCTCCCGATTGTCTATTTATTATTGTTCTGCCATTTACAGTTCATTACTCATGAATGAATCTAAATAAACAAAAAAACCACTCAAACCGCTCCCCAATCCCTAAAAAGGGTGTGGAAGCGGTTCTCGTGGTTTCTCCAGATCTCCAACCGTTATTAACTTGCCATTAGTATAGCATAATTATTGCGCGAAAGCCATGGCCGCTCGGACTGCACGATGCCATCCGCTGTATAAATCGGTACGTGTCTCCTCTTCCATAGCAGGCTTAAATACTCTATCTACCTGTCTCAGCTTAGCCAGCTCCTCGCGGTTTTGCCAGAAGCCTACCGCAAGTCCGGCTAAATATGCAGCTCCAAGTGCTGTAGATTCATTTACTACTGGACGCTCCACGGGAACGCCAAGCAGATCACTTTGGAATTGCATAAGCATGTTGTTGGCAACGGCTCCGCCGTCTACACAAAGCGACTCCAGCGGCAAACCTGATTCCTCCTCCATAACGGAGAGAACATCTTTGGTCTGGTAAGCCAGCGACTCTAATACTGCACGGACAAAATGTGCCTTGGATGTCCTCCGCGTGAGTCCAAATACGGCTCCTCTAACATCGCTATTCCAGTACGGCGTACCGAGTCCAACAAATGCCGGCACGACATAAACGCCGTCCGAGGACTCCACCTGCTCCGCCAGAGCTTCCGTCTCGGAAGCCGATTCAATGAGCTCTAGACCATCTCTAAGCCACTGAATCGCAGCACCTGCCACAAATACGCTGCCTTCAAGCGCATACTCCAGCTTGCCATCAACCTCCCACGCAATCGTGGTGAGCAGCCCCTTCTCGGAGACGATTGCTTTGGTGCCCGTATTCATTAACATGAAGCATCCCGTACCATATGTGTTTTTTGTATTTCCTTCTGCATAAGCATTTTGACCAAACAAAGCTGCTTGCTGATCACCAGCTGCTCCTGCAACAGGAATTTTGCGTCCGACTATTTCATCAACCACATGTCCGTAAACTTCAGAGGAAGATCGAACCTCCGGCAGCATCGCTTTAGGAATGTTCAAAATATGCAGAAGCTCAACGTCCCAGCTCCGCTCATGGATGTTGAACATAAGCGTTCTAGAAGCATTCGAAACATCCGTTACATGCACCTGTCCGCCGGTTAAATTCCAGATCAGCCACGTATCAATCGTGCCAAAGAGCAGCTCGCCTTTCTCAGCACGCTCGCGTGCGCCCTCCACATGCTCAAGCAGCCAACTCACCTTCGTGCCTGAGAAATAAGCATCAATGAGCAGGCCCGTCTTCTCATGAAACTGTTGCTCATAACCGCTTTTCTTAAGACCATCACTAATTTCCGCCGTTTGGCGGGATTGCCATACGATCGCGTTATGAATCGGTTGACCCGTCGTTTTGTCCCAGACAACGGTTGTTTCCCGTTGATTCGTAATACCGATTCCAGCAATTTGCTCAGCGGTAATGCCTGTTTTGGCCAGCAGCTCTGCCATTACCTTTTTCGTCGACTGCCATATAAACATAGCATCTGCTTCTACCCATCCTGCATGCGGGTAAGACAGCGGAAGCTCTTCTCTTGCTATATCTACAATGGTTCCACTCTTATCCACGAGCAGCGCGCGCGTGCTGGTTGTGCCCTGATCGAGCGATAACATATACGTTTCCACTTGAACCCCTCCTTCACTTGTCAGATTCCGCTTATTTTCCTAGCTTCCACAGCTCTTTCCGTGATGTCGTTATCGCCGAAGCTCCCGCTTCAAGCGCCTGGCTGACATGCGCCTCCGTACGAATTAGTCCTCCCGCTATAATCGGAATGCCGCTCCGCTGTTTCACTTCACTTATAATATCCGGTATAACACCCGGCAGTACCTCAATGAAATCAGGACGATTTTTGTCCAGCACCGTATAACTTCTCTCCAAAGCATCCGAATCAATAAGAAATAATCGCTGAATGGCAATCAGTCCATTCTGCTTCGTACGACCAATAACGCTGGAACGCGTCGAGATAATGCCTGCAGGCCTAATAGACTGGCATAGAAACTCTGCCGCGTATTCATCGTTTTTCAAGCCATCGATCAAATCGGCATGCAGCAGTACCTTTTTGTTATGCTGACTCGCCAAGTCAACGATATGCTTTAATTGCCCCAAATGCCCACCAAGGAGCACCATGTATGAAAAAGGCGAGGCAAGCACCGCTTCCACATCCTTCAGCTTATGCACTGCCGGTAATACGTTTTGCCCGTTTAGCAACATCGACATCTTGCCACCTCCGCTCGAATGCTTGGATTGTACTCGTCTTAGCGGCTGCTTTATTCAGCGCTTCACTCGTTTAATGCTGCTCTCGCGTTCCTGCAGCTTGGTCGGCAATACGATCTTTTTCGCAATATCCCGCTTTGAAGCCAGACGATCAGCAAGCAGCTCAACAGCCGTCTCGCCCATATACTCCATATGCACCTTAACCGTCGTAAGCGGCGGCTGCAAAAAGGCTGAAATTGCGATATCATTGTAGCCAACAATTGAAATATCTTCTGGCACCCGAAGCTTCGCTTCATGGAGTGCTCGGAGGGCGCCGACGGCCATAGAATCATTTTCGATAAAAAAAGCGGTTGGCACTTTATTCGCTTTTATCGCTTGCTGCATCAGCTTATATCCGTCTTCGGAATACAAATGCTCTCCCGTATAAACAAGTTCTGCATCATACAGCCCTTTATCAGTCATTCGTTCTATAAAAACATGCTCACGCTCATCACGCACACGCTTATTATTTACTAAGTTATGCCCGCCAATATAACCGATTTCTGTGTGGCCAAGGCGAGTTAGATAATCAATCACTTCTGAAACCGACTTTCCTATATCAATTACAACAGAATCAAATCGATTGTCATCTGGGGAAGAATCAACGAACACAATAAGCTCCAGCCCCTCTGGAAAACGGTTCAGATCCTCTTTCTCGAAGCGCCCGATTGCGATGATGCCATCAAACGACTCGCCTCGCCAATCTTTCTCGTCAGAGTGGACTTGCATAAACAATTTTACCAAATCCATATTTCTATGGAAGCACTCTCGCTCGATTCCTAGCCGAATGGCCATGTAATAAGGATCAAGCATTTCCTCTTGATCAGAATACCAGTTCACAAGACCAACCCGGTAACGCTCTTTAAGCCCCGCACCGTTACGTTGGCGCAGCGTCTTGTAATTCAATTGCTGCGCGATTTCAAATATACGTTTGCGTGTCTCATCTGCAACCGATATGGCTGGATCATAATTAAGCACCCGCGACACGGTCGCAATTGAAACCTTTGCTTTTAATGCAATCTCTTTAATTGTAGCCATATTACCTTTCCTTCCTGCTAACCCGTGACGATAAGTAAAATTATACTTTAATTTTACTAAAAATCAATAAAATCCATTTGAATAAAACAAAAGCTGCTCCCCATGGTTGCTAACCGTGAAGAGCAGCTTTTGTTTGATATATTATTCATGCTTCAAATGCTGAAGCGTCAGCATAAAGACTTGTTCTACATGATCATCATCGAGCGAATAAAAGACGGTTTTCCCGACTTTCCTGCGCTTGACGATACGCATGTTTCGCAGCAGCCGTAGCTGATGAGAAACCGCCGATTGCCCCATGGAGAGCACCTCAGTCAAATCATGAACGCAAAGTTCAGACTGCACTAGCGCATGGATAATCTTCACTCGCGTGGGATCGCCAAGCGCCTTGAACAAATCAGCCAACTGAGCAGCTGTTGTTTCATTAATCATTTTGCTTCTAACATTCTCTATGTTTACCTCAGAGCCTGCGCACGAATCATCACATGCTGCGACAACTTGATTATCCATCATCATCCCACCAACCCTATTCATCCTAAAGCATATTATAACATGTTTCGGTTGATGGGGTGAATTTGAAATACCTGCTTGCAGCTTGCACTGATCTACCAAGCAAATCGATAGCTGCCAGACCCTGCTTGTATCGTAACGCCTGCCTCGGTCTCAGCTGCTGATGTTATTCCCGCACTTTCGGCAAGCAACCCGCCACTCTCCGTTACCTTCGTTCCCGATTCCGCACCTGGCAAACGAATTTCCGCAGTGGTATTCGAAGGAATTGTCACATCAAGCGTGAAGTGCCCCTCTTCCGATTTGGACCATTTTGAGCTAACTGAGCCATATACCGTCTCAATCTTCCCTTCCGCCCACGTCAGCCCTTCGCCCGGAAGCGGTGCGATGACGATTCGTTTATAGCCAGGAGCAGCTTCCACCGTTTGAATGCCCGCTACCGTCCGGTACATCCAATCGCCAATCGCTCCGTACGCATAATGATTAAATGAGTTCATATCCTTGCTCCAGAAGCTTCCGTCTTCCTTGATACCGTCCCAATGCTCCCAAATCGTCGTAGCGCCTTTGGTCACAGGGTACAGCCAGGATGGATAGGTTTGCTGAAGAAGCAGCCTATACGCCACGTCGTTTTTACCAAAAGCACTAAGCACATGGTTCAAGTAAGGAGTACCGACAAAACCTGTCGTCAGATGGTCTTTGCTTTGCTCAATCAGCTCTGTCAGCTTGGCAATAGCGCGTTTCTCTGCTGCTTCATCCAAGAGTCCAAACATCAAGGCTAACACTTGAGCCGTTTGCGTGGGAACAGCCAGCCGTCCAGCACCTGTTACAAACTCTTCTCTAAGCGCTGCTACAATATTGTCGTATAGTTCCGAGTATCTCTTCGCATCTGTATCCTTGTTGAGCACAGCTGCCGTCTTCTGAACGATGGATACCGAGTAGGCATAAAAGGCTGTCGCGATAAAATCCCGATCCGTTGCCCCTACATAATCGCCCGACTTGGCATCAAGTCCAAGCCAATCCCCGAAGTGAAAACCTGTATTCCATAAAAACTCATTTTCGCCTTGGCTCTGAATATACGATACCCACGCCTGCATGCTGTCATATTGCTCTTCTAATATCCGTTTGTCTCCGTAACAAATATATAACGTCCAAGGGCAAATCACTGCTGCATCCCCCCATGCTGCCGAGGACATGTCATTCTCGCCCAGCACCTGAGGAACCACGAATGGAACGCCGCCGTCTTCTGCTTGATCCGCCTCTACATCACGCAGCCACTTCGTGAAAAAAGGAGCGACGTTTGATAAATAGGATGCCGTTTGAATGAACATTTGCGCATCGCCGGTCCAACCGAGACGCTCATCCCGCTGTGGGCAGTCGGTCGGTACGTCAAGGAAATTCCCCTTGAGGCCCCATTTGATATTATGCTGAAGCTGATTGACAAGCGGTTCAGAGCACTGAAACTCACCGGTTTCCTCCATATCCGAATGCAGCACAACACCTGTAAAATCATCAAGCTTAATGCTCTCTGTTTCAGGGAAGCCAATCAGCTGCACATATCGAAAGCCTTGAAACGTAAAGCGCGGCTCATACGTTTCAGTCTCTCCGCCCTTCAGCACATATCGAATCATTTGTTTTGCCGCACGCAGGTTTTCGGTGTAGAAATTGCCTTCCTGATCAAGCACCTCTGCATGCAGCAGTGCTACCTCGGAGCCCGCTTCTCCCTTTACCGCAAACTGCACCCAGCCAACCATGTTTTGGCCAAAATCAAGCACGGTTTCCCCTTTGGGTGTCGTAATCAGAGCAATCGGCTTTAACCTCTCCTGCTTGCGAACAGGCTCATTTACCTGCGGCCTAAGCATATGCTTCTCATGCTGAACCACTTCAACCGCCTGCCACTCTCTCGCATTGTCATCATAAGCGGCTGTACTCCAGCCCTCTTGTTCCAGGCGTGCATCATACGTTTCGCCATGATAAATTTCCGAGAACTGAACTGGACTGACCGCAGCCTTCCACTTCGTATCGGATACAATGACCTCTTCACGTCCATCCTCGTAAACGATGTGCATTTGCAGCAGCAGCGCCAAACGATCGCCGTATACGCAGCGCTGATTGCCCCACGCCAAGTTCCCTTTGTACCAGCCGTTTCCAAGGGAAGCGCCAATTGCATTCCCGCCTAATTTCAGCAGATCAGTCACATCATAAGTTTGCGTTTGCAGCGTATGATTGTAACTCGTCCAGCCCGGCGCAAAATAACTATCGCCAACTCGCTGCCCGTTCAGCTCTAGCTCATATATGCCGAGCGCAGTCGCATAAACCCGCGCTTCCTTCACTTTGCCTGTGAGCTCAAAGCTTCTCCTCATTAGCGGGCTAGGCTCCGCCTCAATTGGCAGCATCGCAAGCGGTGCAGCGATCCAGTCGCCAAGCCACTCGTCTGGACTAAGCAGTCCCATTTCCCAGAAGGCAACAGCAGACCAAGCGGTTGCATCTCCATCTTGATTCCAAGCCCGAACACGATAATAATAGCGTTTACAGGATTCACCGACAAAAGAGTCCAGCTCAACATGCGTTGACTGCTCGCTGTTTACGCGTGCTGACTGCCATAGGATCGATGCAAAGTCTGGTTCTGCCGCAATCTCAATCTCGTAAGCCGTTTGAATAACTGCCCTCTCATCAGAATATAATTTCCATCCTAAACGAGGTTTTGCCACTCCGATTCCAATTGGGTTTTGCTGATATTCACAATATACTGCGCTAATTTCAAACATCCTATAATCCTCCTTAAGATCATTTATAACTTTTAATTGATTGCCCGAGCTTATAATAGAGTTGGCGCCCTTTTTTTTGAGTGTTCGCCTTCCTTGCCACAACGCTTTACACTATAATTATAAAAAAGCATGCTTGAAAAATGTTGGGTAAAACGGACAATATCATGCGGCAAACAGGACATTTTCACAAAATGTAGAACTTGCGCAGGGAGAGCTCACGATGAACCATCCCGTAGAAACATACCGTGGAGAGTACTTTTTTCAGAACAACCAGCTGCTTTATGTTAATCGTGCAAGCGAAAGCATCATGAGCCCCTATCATGATCACGATTTTCTCGAATGCGTATATATTGCAGAAGGAGCCGGCTATCACCATATCGGAGATCAGGTGCATAAGGTGCGGAAAGGTCAGGTATTTTTCATCCCTATCGGTATTTCTCATGTGTTCAGGCCGATCTCCTCCGACCAAGCCCGCAACCCATTAAGCGTATTCAACTGCGTCTTTTCTCCATTGCTGCTGCATAAGCTTAGTGCATTCGCTTCCGATTATCGCAGCGTGCAGTTTATTAATGATATGGAAAGCGGCAATTTTCCCTATTATTCTTGTATGGATACAAATAGTCAGTTTGAGAAGCTCTTTCTATCCTTGCATAGAGAATTTGAACTGACTCAGAGCGGCTCGTCCGATTACTTGCATACGCTGCTGCTCCAACTGCTCATTACTCTGCAGCGCTCTGTTGCTAGCGATCCGGAAGTTACGGCTCGTGCGCCGCAGCAGCTGGAATTTATAAAGCTGTTAAATGATCTTGATCAGCGTTTCCAGCAGGAGCTGACCCTAGCCAAGCTGGCCGAAACAAGCGGCTGGAGCGAGCGTCATCTGCAGCGGCTCTTTCAGCAGTATACGAAACAAAGCTTTCATCGTTATTTGCAAAATTTGCGTATCCAAAAAAGCCAGGAGCTGCTTCGCGGCTCTCAGCTAAAAATCAGTACCATTGCCGAAATGGTTGGCTATCGCGATATTCATTCTTTTAACGCATTGTTCAAAAGGTGCACCGGCATGACGCCTAGCGTCTATCGTAGAGGCTAGAGAATAACCTCAGCTGGCATGCCTAAGCAGAAGGAGGTTCAATATCATCATGTTTACTCTAAAAGAAAAGCTCTATTTGCTTCAGCTGCTGAAGCAGCAAAATCGGAAACGTTTATTTGGCTTTGGCAAAAAAGACCCGGCGCATGATCGGCTGGTAGAGAAGCTGGAGCAAATGGTTCGAAACGAGCAAGTTAACAAAGAACAACTATAATAGACTGCCATATTTCATGCCACGCATAGTCAGTCACAGGAGGAATTATGACAGGAAAGACCCATCTTGCCATCGGAGCAGCTGTTGGCGCAGCCGCTTCTGTTTATTATCCCTTTACGATCGAGCACGCCGCTTTGTACATTGCCGTAGCCGGATTTTCAGCACTAAGCGCTGATCTTGACGGACCAAGCATGCTCAGCACCAAGCTCAGCAAGCTATCGAAGCTCATTCGTGAGCTTACGCTTTGGTCCGGGTGCCTGCTAGCCGGAATCGTTGCCTATTATTTTTTCACAGATCAATCTCCATCACCGGTGTACATAGGCGTCGCAGCCGCTATCTTCCTGCTGGGTCTTGTTGCTAAACAAGGCGTGATCCGAAATGTACTTGCCAGCGCAGTTGGCTGTGCGGTGATGTACGCAGGCTACTACTACCAAATGAACTGGCTCATCGGCTTCGGACTGTTTTCAGCTTGGGTGCCTTGGCTGAAGCACCGCGGTATGACGCATACAATATGGGCCGTCCCAATTTGGGGATATATCGGCCTTGGACTGGAAAACCAGCTTCAAATCGAAGGGATCGCGATCGTGGCTATGCTCGGTTATTTATCTCATCTCGTAGCGGACACACTCACGCCAAGCGGCGTAAAGTGGCTATATCCGCTTACGAAAAAATCTTTTAAAATCCGTTTATAATCTAAAATAAAAGCGGCAGCCTGGACGAGTTACCAACGTCCGAGACTGCCGCTTTTTATTTAGCTCAATATCTTCTTGATCAGCAACTACTTCTAAATAATCATCTACTTGTCTTGTTTTACTTGCTCCATAAATGCCCGGAAGTTCTCTGCGATTTCTTTTGATTTAGTATGGTGCAAATAATGACCACCTTCAAAGGTCATCACTTTGCCATGAACAGAATCTTTTATTTGCTCTTCATGCAGCGGTATCCAACCTTTTACGCCTGTATTATTCGCTTGTATAAAGAAAATAAGGGGAAGTTCTTTTGGGAATGATAAGCTTCGAGCTGCAACAAAATTGGGATAAAGATTTTCCAATTCATTCAAGCTGGTGTTATTAAACATGTTTTTGTTTGACAGCATCTTCATTTGTTTTTTTGTTTCATCATCATATGGCATCCCAGCAAACGGATCCTCTCCAAAACTCGTCATCAATCTGCCGAAACCTGATTGTTTGAGCAGTTTAAAAGTTCCTAATGGCAATTTTTTATCCATACCGCCTTGCGCTGGAACACTCGTATCGATCCCGACAAATGCACTCACTTCGTTTGGATATTTGTTCACATAATCAAGTCCGTAAATGCCTGTAATGGAGTGACCCATTAGAATAAAACGGTCAATATTAAGGCTTTGCAGCGCTTCATGAACTTCACCTACAATATTATCTGTGGTTCGTTCTTTGTCGGTTCTATCACTTAATCCATAACCAAAAGGCTCAACCACGACAACTTTGTAAAATGGCGACAGCTCTTCAATTAGCGGCTTAAAATCAAGCGCTGGTGTCGCAGTTCCTTGGCCAGGCAGGAGCACGATTGTTTCTTCGCCTTGTCCCTGAATCAGAACATTCATATTTTTCCCGTCTACCTTTACAGACTGACCATAGGGTTTTATTTTACCTTCTTCTGATTTGCTGCTGATCTTATTAACGACAAATACTGTAGCTACAAAAAGGACGATTGCTATAACTATTACTGCTAATACTTTAAGTAAAATGAACAATATTTTTTTCATTTTACTGGCTGGTTTTTTACCTGTTTCCAAATCCATTTTCTTTACCTCTCGTATGCTCACTCTCATCTTCTCCTGTCATTAACTCTATGTTGGGCTTTCTTAATGGGCCGCTAAAGAAAGCTTATACGACGAAGATGTACTCCGCGTGACGTCAATATGAACTGAATATGAACAACAAAAAAATGCTGCAGCAACACATGCCAAGAGCTTGCACATGCTGCCGCAGCATAGAGTAAACGAGCGATGTCAACTAATACAATACGAATCGAATTACTCTGTCGGAGTAATGATTGGCAGGGTGACAATGAAGGTCGTTCCTCGGCCAGGCTCACTTTCCACTCGAATGTCACCTTGATGAAGCGATACGATCTGTTTAACGATGGCAAGCCCCATTCCGCTGCCTTCATATTTACGGCTGTGGGAGCGATCCGCCTTAAAAAATCGCTCGAAGATACGCTTCTGATCCTCTGGCGCAATACCTATGCCGCTATCGGATATTCGGACGGTCACGTTTTTGATATCTTGTTTGATACTCACTTTAATGATACCGCCATCCTGCGAAAATTTGATGCTATTGCCGATTATATTCGTCCATACCTGATTTAACAGATCATGATCAGCTGAAAAAATAACGGTAGGCAAATGGAGCTCGAAATCGATATTGCGAGTCGACCACTGCGGCTGTATCGCGACGATAATTCGTCTTATTTGTTCATCAAGTCTAAATGCGGTCAGCCGCATCTGTTGTGACTGTGATTCAAGCAAACTCAGCTTTAGCAGGCTATCACTCATCTTGGACATCCGTTCAGCTTCAGCAATAATAATATCTAGGTAGCGATTTCGATCGTTATCCGCAACATTTGCTTGCTTGAGCGCTATAGCATAGCCGGATATCGACGTGAGCGGAGACTGAACTTCGTGCGAGACATTCGTTACGAATTCTCTGCGCATCTGCTCCAACTGCTGCAGGTCATGCATCATTTCTTCGAAGCTTCGAGCCAGCGTTCCCAGCTCGCCCGTTTGTTTAATATTCAGCTTGACGTTGAAATCGCCAGATGCTATCCGTCTAGTCGCTTTTGTCAGCTTTTTGATTGGTCTTATTAGAAATATGGAGGCAATTAGAATAAATAAGCTGCCTGTAATCAACGCATAAGCGACAAAAGATAATCCCCATTTGAATACAAAAGAAGCAGATGGAGGGGAGAGTGCTTCCACAAACATCGCTTTCGTTCCCATGTCTGTTTTGAGCGGCAATCCTATGAAAGTAACAGTAACCCCCTTCATACGAACCCGAACCATTTCTCCAGCTAATACCTTCATTACTTGTTCCTTGGCTATTACAGCAGGCTTATGCCCGTGCAGCGCTCCGAAAGACTGGAATCGATCCGTCGTTTCATAAATTCGAATATGATAGGAATTGAGCTGCTTCATTCCACTTACGAACTTGTCCGCATCACGTGAGGGGATAGCCTCATAAATTCGCGCGATGTCTTGTCCAAAATTACGCATCAAAATTTGCGAGTTTTCACTCAATTTTTCTTCAAATGCCCAAGTTGCCACAAAAAAAGCAATAATCGTGCCCCCGATCGTGGAGACTAGAAAAATGAGGACGACTCGTGTATATAAAGATTTGATCATTCGTGCACCTCAAGCCGGTAGCCAAGCCCGCGCACCGTCTCGATATGAAAATCGGTAGTCGTCGCGAAGCGTTCGCGCAGTCGTTTAACATGTACGTCTATCGTTCGATCGTCGCCTGCATAATCGATCCCCCAAATTTGATCGATCAGTTGCTCACGCGTATAGATTTGTCCAGGTGTTCCAGCGAGCTTATAAAGGAGTTCAAACTCCTTTAGCGGCAGCGCAAGTGATTCCGTTCCTCTCATTACTTTATAGGTTTGCCGGTCAAGAATGATGCTGCCAAGCCGAATCGTCTGCGTTGAGCCAATCCGGTATCTTTTCAGAAGAGCCCCAACACGAGCCGTCAGCTCCAATGGATCAAATGGTTTCGTCAAATAATCATCCGTCCCGAGCTGGAAGCCTTTCACCTTCTCCCATGTCTCGCCTCTTGCAGTCAGCATAAGTAACGGAAGATCAGGATTGCTTCTTCGGAGCTCCTTGCACAACGTCCAACCATCCATAATCGGCATCATAATATCGAGTACGACAAGATCAATATGCATCGAGGCATAGACGGCCAGTGCTTCCTTGCCGTCTCCCGCTTCAGCCGTTTCGAATCCGTCGTTGCGTAGAAATAAACAAACGAGTTCGCGAATGTTCGCATCATCATCAGCAACCAGTATAGTAGGCATTCGTTCCCTCTTTCCCTGTTATACATTCCATATAATAGTAATCATTATACTATAAATCGTGTTGAATGATAAAAACAGCACAGAACAGACAAAAGCAGCTGACCATTGAGGTGAGCTGCCGCTTTTTTTATATCAGGTACCGCAAAAAGTTTGGTATGGACGAGTTGATACCCCAGGGAACGTGTAATGATCAGACCGTTCACGGGCGTGATCGTATGGGCTCGAAAGAACATTCAGAAGCTGCTCCATCACACGGTTGTCGCCTTGTTTCACTGCGGCTTCTAGCGCTTCTTCTACTCGCAGGTTGCGCGGGATTACCGCAGGGTTGCTTGCGCCCATCAACTGATAAGATGCAGCTTTGGATTCCGGCTGCCTGCCAAGTCTCGCCTGCCACAGCTCATACCATGGTGCAAATCCCTCGGTACCAAAAATAGCTGTGTCTTCAGGTTTATCTATTGTGAACGAGCGGAAGGTATTGGTGTAATCCGCACCATGCTCCTGCATCATGCGAAGCAATTCTGTAATTAGAGCTTCGTCCTCAAGCTCCTCATTAAAAATTCCAAGCTTCGCTCTCATTCCACTAAGCCAGCTCTGGTGATACAACTCTGCAAATCCAGATAACGCATTCTCTGCCAGTTTTATAGCTTGTTCTTCATTGTCATGCAGCAGCGGCAAAAGCGCCTCAGCAAATCTAGCGAGATTCCACGCGGCGATACGCGGTTGGTTGCCATAGGCATAACGGCCATGAACGTCAATGGAGCTGAATACCGTTTCAGGATCATAGGCATCCATAAAGGCGCAAGGGCCATAATCAATGGTCTCTCCGCTTATCGACATATTGTCTGTATTCATCACACCGTGGATAAAACCAACGAGCTGCCATTTGGCGATTAGCGCTGCCTGACGCTTAATTACTTCTTGAAGCAGGCGAAGATAGCGATCTTGAGCTTCGCCAACCTCTGGGTAATGCCTTTGCAAGGTGTAATCAGCAAGTTGTCTGAGTTCTTCAGCCGTACCCCACTGGGCAACGTATTGAAAGGTGCCAACGCGCAGATGGCTGGAAGCCACGCGGGTCAGAATTGCACCCGGCAGCTCCGTTTCGCGGTATACAGGCTCGCCAGTTGTGACAACGGCGAGGCTGCGAGTGGTAGCAATACCAAGCGCGTGCATAGCCTCACTTATAATATATTCGCGCAGCATAGGTCCAAGTGACGCCCGGCCGTCGCCTCCGCGGGAGTATGGCGTTCTGCCAGAACCTTTAAACTGAATATCAAACCTCTCACCTGTAGGCGTAATTTGTTCACCCAGCAATAGAGCACGGCCATCCCCTAATCTGTTAAAATGTCCAAATTGATGCCCAGCATAAGCTTGAGCAAGCGGCAAAGCGCCTTCGGGAATTTCATTTCCCGACAGCATAGCAGTACCGTCCTGGCTTAGAAGTGATTGAACATTTAAGCCTAGTGATTTTGCGAGCGATTCATTCATAATATTCAACTGCGGAGAGTGTACAGGCGGCGGGCTCATTTTTGTGAAAAATGTTTCCGACAGCCGTGCATAACTGTTGTCAAAGTTCCAACCTGTTTTATCTAATGCTGTTTCCTCAGTCATCGTATCTCCTATATTCTTGTGTCGTTTATCTTCGTTATTGCATGGTCATCTAATGAAAAAAAGTCATAAATACCATTTATCACCTAGATGGTTCCCATTTCTTTGCAAGGCAATTCGGTTTATATAGATTGATTATAACACCATTTCCTCCTTCGCTTCTCCTCTTTGAACCTGAGCAAGCGTTTGTGGGTGGTTTGACTGGTCCAAAACTGTGAATTGCAGACTTCGAATAGGAAAATGAATACATAGCCATTGAGCAGAGAGCTGCATGATCAATCTAAGTACTTCTCGGGATATAGCAGCTTCTGCAGCCTCATAAGGATCGCCGCCGCTTGCTCTCGGACCAGCGTCTGCCGCGGATTGAACTTGCCGTCGCTGCCGACCATCACCTTAAACTCGTTGACGGCTTGGATAGCGTGGAGACTCATCGCGGATAGCCCCTTAATGTCGCCGAACGCTATTCGCCCCTCACTGCCGAAGGTTGCTAAACGACCAGCATTTGCGGACATCATCGCTGCCTCTTCGCGGGTAATTGTACGCTCTGGCTCGAACCGACCTGATGTACGGTCAGTAATGCCGAGCTTTGCAGCTCTTGCGATTTCGTCGCTGTACCATTTGCCCGCTGGAACATCATTAAAGGGAGAGCTGCCAGCAGGCTGATCCGTAGCGCCGTGTACCAAGCGGAGCAGCATGGCTGCGAATTCAGCGCGAGACAACGTCTTTTTCGGAGCCAGTACATTATCCTTCACGCTTACGCCCTGGATGTAACCTTCATAAAGCGCATGTGCCATATTTTCTCTTGCCCAGCCGGCAACTTGATTAGCATCCTTAAAGTCAGCCAACGGAGGAGCAGAGACCGATAAATAGTAAAGATTTTTGGCCACAGCAGGCGCAGCATCCTTCCGATACCCAGTTAGAGTAACGACATGCACACCCGAGGGCATTCCCGCAAAAGCCACTTTCCCTTTCGCATCGGTCACCATCGTCTTCCCACCGACTGTCACCGTTATATTCGGCGCAGGCAGTTGACCCGATTTACGATTCGCTTTCTTAACGAACAGCTCGAAAGGAGAATTCGCTAAAGGCCGTCCCTCTGCTAGTTGGCCGTTCGCATTTGAGCCATTAACAACGACTAAGTCGATAACCTCGGTTGTATCCGAACCATAATAAAGAAGCAATCGACTTCTATCACTAAGAACATTCCCGCTGCTAGCGTTTTCTGGGAACATCCAACTGCTATATCTACTATACTCAGCGAACTTCCATCCATTCTTTCCGCCGTATTGCAGGACGTCGATTCCTTTAATTGAGGTGATTACCTTCTCCCCGGAAGAAGCTGTCTTCATTTCGTAGGCAATTCCTTCTTGCTTAAGGAAAGCAAGAGCTGTATCTATTGCCTTACCGCCACTTGGAACGCGTCCTTGTGCGATTGTACCTGTAGGCCCCTCGATCTGAATAATCGCGCTGCCCGCAGCCAAATTCAAGTCATCGATCAGCCGTTCTTTGCCATTCACATACAGCTTATAAGCGGTCAACGCCAAATAAGCGTGGAGCGTCGCCGTCATATCCAAAACGCCATCGCTGCGCTCCGAGAATCCACCTTCATCCAATCGACGAGACATCAGAAAATCGAGCGGCTGAGCGCCTCCCTGCTGCGCGAACGCAGCAGCGTCCATTCGTTGCGATGACAGTGCAATGATAACCTGGGCTGTCGCCGCTGTGCTGAAGTCGAAGCCACCGTCGACTGATTGCTGCATGCGCAGCCACTCCAGCGCTTTCTGCTCTGACTCCGTCAGCTCCCGATCTTGCGTTCTCGAAATGAGTGACAATCCTGTCAAAGCTACAGCCGTTGCCATAGCACTACCTTTTCCATTAACGGACTCGGACCAGCTTCCATCTTTCAACTGCTGATTTGTGATGATATGAGAAAACGCGTCAGGATACCAGAAAGGGTTTGAATTAGGAGAGTAGGGACTGGAACTCTTCGCCACGACATAAGCGGGTACGAGTTCATATATCCCCTTCTTCTCAAGGTCAGGATTGTTCAAAACGGCTGAGAAAAAATCAAGACCAGCGATATTGTTAATGTTGCTGCCGCCAGCAGCAGCATAAGCGATCACCGTTCTTGTCATATCTGTATACGTATCAAATCTTCCGCCATTATTTAATATGACATCTGCTTTCTCCTCCAGAAAGCCTTTTGGAACTGCTCGGCCGTTCTTTGCAAATCCGATCGCCGCCCAATCCGAAAACGGTTTCTGATCATATAGCAATTGCTCCGCTTCCTTTAATGCATCCTGCATGTCTGTTGTGAAGGCCAGCGAACGATCGACCTTGCTGCTCGCGTTCACGCTGCCGCCAGATGCCAGCTTCTCCGCCGTATTAGCTGACGCGACGCCAACAAGCAGCTGCGACATCAGACATCCAGCCAGAAAGACGCGCCCCATTCTCATTATTAAGTTCAATCCATTTTGTTTCATTCGTATTGCTCCCCCTCCTGCGAATCAACGTAAACCGCTTTAATGGTAAAATTTACACTAATTGTTACACGGTACAAAACCTTATTTGTTTCGGCTGATTCGAATAAATAAAAACGGCGATAGACAATGGCGTCATTATGACGTCCTAGTCTGTTGCCGTATAGTTGGACAATAGCAGGCTGGATCAGTCCCATACCTGATCCAATTTGTCTGAATAAAAAAGGGCAGCTCTCTTGTACGACTGAATTCCCTCATCAGCGCTCGTTTCGGCTAATTGCTTCAATAAAATTTCCATTGCCTTGTCATAAGCCTTCAAGTTGTATTGAACCATCGCATAAAACACCTGAAATTCTCTACGTTCTGGAAACTCTTTTATTGCTGCTTCAAATATACGTTTTGATTCATCATACATGCCTAAAGTACGATATGTACTTCCTAGGCCTAACAATGCCCCTTCTCTTTCTTTACCTACTAATCCTAGTTCCAACGATTTTTCATAAAAAGGTACGGCTTCCCTTTCGAGTCCCATAGCATCATGAACCCAAGCTAGTTGATACCATATTGAAGCGTTCTGCGGCTCTTCTTTGACTAAATCTATCAGCAATGTCTTGGCTTCTTCCAGTTTCCCTGCTTCTCTTAAACTTATGGCGGTATGAAGCTTATCCATGATATTCATTCCTTTTAAAATCAATTCGTTTCGTTTATCGTATCATATTTGAGAAATCAGTCTAATTCTAGTTTATTTATAAACAAAATCGGATCTGATCCTATCAAAAAGAGCAGGCTGCCGTGGCAGCCTGCTCTTCTGTGATTTTTATTATTAACCTAGCTTACACCTGCAAAGAATGTTTCGCACGAGCGATCTGTGTCGCTTCAACCATATTGCGCAAGGAATCAACGGTTTCTTCGAGTCCACGTGTTTTAAGTCCGCAGTCTGGATTAATCCAGAACAACTTCGGATCAAGCACACGCAAAGCGCGTTCGATCATACTCGTCATTTCCTCCACTCGCGGAATACGCGGGCTGTGGATGTCGTATACGCCTAAACCTATACCCAGCTTGTAAGTATTCAGCTCAAAGCTATGAATCAATTCACCATGACTGCGTGAAGTCTCGATGGAGATAACATCTGCATCCATCGCTTCAATGGAATCAATCATGTCATGGAACTCGCAATAACACATATGCGTGTGAATTTGCGTCGTATCCTGAACCGTGCATGTAGTCACACGGAAAGCTTTGACAGCCCAAACTAAATAGTTGGCTTGGTCTTCTTCCTTAAGCGGCAGACCTTCGCGAACCGCAGGCTCATCAACCTGAATCATCCCAATGCCCGCTTGCTCAAGCGCTTCTACCTCTTGTCTAAGCGCATAGGCAAGCTGGTACGCGATTTGCTCACGAGTAATGTCATCACGGACGAACGACCAGTTCATGATCGTGATCGGTCCCGTAAGCATTCCTTTAACTGGACGTTCAGTCTTCGACTGAGCATACTTCGTTTCCTCGACAGTCATTGCTTCTTCAAACGCTACATCTCCAAAAATAATTGGCGGTTTCACGCAGCGGGAGCCATACGACTGTACCCAACCGAACTGAGTGAACGCAAAGCCCGCAAGCTTCTCACCGAAAAACTCAACCATATCTGTCCGTTCAAATTCGCCATGCACGAGTACATCCAGTCCGATTTCTTCCTGAAGCTTAATCCAGATATCGATTTGCTCACGGATGAAGCTAGCGTATTGTTCATTGTTCCAATCACCCTTGCGCCATTGTTGACGGGCTTTGCGCACCTCTGCGGATTGCGGGAAGCTGCCAATTGTCGTCGTTGGGAAAATCGGCAATTGCCATTTTTTCTGTTGGGCAATATGACGCTCAGAAAATGGCAGATTGCGTGTTGGATTCTGCACGCTAATAGCGGCTACGGCTTGCTGAATGCTGCTACGATTGCGCTCGCCTGATTGCTTAAGCGCCTCTAGAGCAGCATCACATTTCTCAAGCTCAGCAGTAATGAAAGCATCTTCCGAAGTAACTGCTTTCGCAAGAAGAACAATCTCATCCAGCTTCTCTTCCGCAAATGCTAGAGCACCCTTTAGTTCAGGCAATAGCTTAGTCTCATTTTGCACTGTGACTGGAACATGAAGCAGGCTGCAAGATGACTGTACAATTAGCTGTTCAGCCGTTACGACTTCAGCCAACTCTTTCAACAATGCCAATTTATCGCGAAGTGACGCTTTCCAGATGCCGCGGCCATCAATGACTCCTGCACCTAGAACCTTGTCCTGAGGGAAGCCAAATTGTTTAATGGATGACAAGTTTGCGGACAAACCGTGTACGAAGTCAAGCCCAATTCCTTTGACCGGCAACGCAACGATGTCAGTATAGTTTTCTACGGATTCGAAATACGTTTGCAGCATGATGTTTAGATTAGTTACCGATGCAGCAAGCGTGGTATAAATATTTTTTAGGCGACTGCGATCAGCATCGCTAAGTTTTGTTACAAGAATTGGTTCATCTATTTGTACCCACTGAACGCCTTCTTTTTCAAGCTCTTGCAGGATCTGCACATAAAGCGGCAGCAATCGATCCAGCCAAGCATCCGTCTCTGATTGACTGTATCCTTTGGACAGCTTCAAGAAAGTTAATGGGCCGACAATAACGGGTTTTCCCTCGATACCGAGCTTTTCTTTAGCTTCCAAATATGCGATAAGCGGCTTATTCTCTGTAAGTACAGGTGCTGCTCCGTCCAGTTCAGGTACGATGTAGTGATAGTTGGTGTTAAACCACTTGGTCATTTCGCTTGCCGTTGCATCCTTCGTTCCGCGGGCAATGCCATAATAAACCGACAGTGGTACTGAACCGCCTTCGTAAGTGAAGCGCTTCGGAATGATCCCGAACATCGTTGCTGTATCAAGAATGTGATCGTAATAGCTGAAATCATTGACCGAGATAAGGTCGATGCCTTTCTCCTGCTGCTTGCGCAAATGATTCAAACGGATTTCTTGAAGCTTGCCATGGAACTCTGATTCTTCAAGCTTGCCTGCCCAGAACGCTTCTAGCGCCTTCTTCCATTCCCGATCCGCACCAATACGTGGATATCCCAAAACACTGCTTTTCACCATCTCGTAACACTCCTATACAAATTGTTACAAGAAAGATAACACGTATTCACTGTTATAGAGTAACTGGATTAAACTATATCTAGTCATAGCCTTAAGCTATACCCGCACTTTTATTTGCCAATCGCTTGTTTGAGCGCCTCAATATATGCCGATCCAAGCTTGGATAAGGAAGCATTTCGCTGCGAGATCCAACCTACATTGATCGTCTCCTCGCAATCGAGCGGTACTGGAATAATCTCATTGCCGTTTAAATCAGCGCTTAAAACACCCGTCGATATCGTATATCCGTTTAGTCCAATTAGGAGATTGAACAGCGTCGCCCGATCGTTTACACGGATGCTTTTTTTATGAGTCATCGTACTTAAAATTTCTTCTGAAAAATGAAAAGAATTGTATTCGCCTTGGTCAAAGGACAAATAGGGATAATTTTGAAGCTGGTCAATGGTCACGATCGATTGATTGGCTAACGGGTTATTAATGCTGATGAAAATATGAGGCTTAGCTGTAAATAAGCTAATAAACTGTAAATTCGCCGTTTTGAGCAACTTATTGATGACCTTCCCATTGAACTCGTTAAGATACAAGATTCCAATCTCGCTGCGCAGGCTTTTAACATCTTCAATAATTTCGTAGGTTTTAGTCTCACGTAATGTTAATTCATATTCTTCCTGACCATACTCGCGAACCAAACTGACAAATGCATTCACTGCAAAAGCATAATGCTGAGTAGAAACCGAAAAATGCTGCGGCGAAGGCTTGGCATTCAGGTAACGGCTTTCCAACAATTCCGCCTGCTCAACAACTTGCCTTGCATAACTTAAAAACTCAACACCTTCCTTAGAAAGTGAAATTCCTTTATTAGATCTCTCGAAAATTTCTAGCTGCATTTCCTCTTCCAGATCCTTAATGGCATTGGAAAGACTAGGCTGAGAAATAAACAACCGCTTGGCTGCCTCATTAATGGAGCCTCGATTGGCGACCTCAATTACGTATTTTAATTGTTGTAGAGTCAATGAAATACTCCCTTCTAACATCCTGCTTGTCTTTCTTATATTATACATATAAAACAAGCCAAACATTGCATCGCCTGCCGTTTAAGCATAAGAAAAAGGAACCCGAATTGCAGCGGATTCCCAAACGTTCTTTAAAGCTATCGCTGGAAGACTAACTCTACGTCCATCCTTCAGTTTTTCGCTATAGCACTGCTTTCAGTACACTCATTCAATATACCTCTACTGATGAAAGGTGCGATCGACACCAGTGCTTTTAAGCCTTCTTTCTCAAAAGCTTTTTTCGCACATTCGTCAATTGCCTCTGTACTAATAAATGGCGCCAGCGATACAATGGCATTTATGCCTTCTTTTTCAACGGCTATCCTCGCGTATTCATCAATAACTTCTTTACTAATAAATGGGGCGAGTGACACAATGGCATTAATGCCTTCTTTTTCAACCGCCATCCTCGCACATTCATCAATCGCACCCTGACTAATAAATGGGGCCATCGCCACGAGTGAATGTATGCCTGCTTTTTCAAAAGATTGCTTCGCGTACTCGTGAATCGCAGCTTCACTCATAAAGGGAGCTAACGATACGAGTACATAAATGCCCTCTTTTTCAAACACCTGTTTTGCAATTCTGTCTATCGTCTCTTCACTAACAAAAGGAGCAATGGACAAAAGATCGCCTATTTCAACATTGTCCTCTGCATTCGCAACGAACTCATCCACTTGCTCTGGTTTGAGCAATGGTGCAATTTCGGAAATATCTTTAAGTGAAACTTCATTATGTTGTAAATAATCTTCTGTTGAATAATCCAGCATACTTCTAAGGATTTCAGTACCTTTGCCTTCCTCCAAAATCTCATCGATACTGACATCAAAAATTTCTGCGATCTGGGGAAGCTTAGAAATATCAGGCATCGTCTCTCCCCGCTCCCAATTGCTCACCGCCTGATAACTGATATTAAGTCTGTCTGCTAAACCCATTTGGGTAATTCCGATCTTCTTCCTTAGCTTCGAAATATTTCTGCCTACCTTCATCATATCAAACACTGTCATCACCCCTTCATTCAAGATACTTTCAGTGTATATTTGACCCTTCTTTTTGTATATCAAGTGGTGCTTGAGCCCAGAATTTCTCAAACCAGATATAATTCAAGTAGTGCTTGCAAGGCCTCACGATGCTGATTCAACCAGTTATTTCGTGTTTGAAATTGATGGAGTATATAGTTGAAGTTAGCTTCAATCGGTTTACCTGAGTAATGCTGGCCTATATAAATATGGAGAACTGCAATATGATAAATCTGCGTCATGAGCTGCAAATGATTAATTTCTTGTATAGTTGCCTTACGAAAACCGGCATACCCCTTAATATAGGCTTCAGTCATTTCCAAAGATCCATTCGACATTTGCAAAATATGATTAAGGCTAATGACAAATTCCATAAAACTAGCATCAATCGAAGTGAAATCAAAATCCAATACGCCACATATGTTGTTGTTTTGGGACAATAGGTTGAATATGAGCAAATCATGATGAACGAGCTGCCTTGGCAAACTTTTTAGCTGGTGGATAGACATCTCAACAGACAAAATCATATTTTTATAGAAGTTCAGGTGGGATTCAGAAATGTGAAATGGCGGATTTTCAATAAAAGAAGTTATATCATTACGATGGGCGAGTGGATGAAGATCATAAAGATCTGAGAAAGCTTTTCCATGGTGGTCTAGCAGATCAGTTTCATATTCGCTCAGTGTTGAAGAGATTTCTCCAACGACATGACCAAATTTCAAGGCTTGTTGTGTTTCTACTATTTCTGGTACACGGCCTTCAATAAATGATACGACCGCACCTAAAGTACCGTCTGCTAATTGTATGTATTCATCCCCATTGAGCGCCCGAAGAAATACAGGCACTTGAAATGTAAGATTACTGCCACTCAAAAACGAAGTTATTTTCGATTCCATTTCCATGCTTTGTACATTTTTCGTATGGCGATCGTAGATGCGGACTACATACTTTTGATCATTGATTTTAACAATCTTCGTGAGGTTTGTTAGACCAAAAGGAACGGACTCGATTTCATAGCACGGATGAATAAAATAATAGTGTATTAGCTCATCGATTAATGTCTGCATCATATCCCCCTAAACCTAATTAAGGATTCTCTCCTTTTATTTCCGAGCTTTCACAATGAGAAAATGAGGATTAGTCGAAAGACGATCATACCAACGCTTATACCAATCCATAGCATCTGGTTTATCTTTAAAAGCTAAATCCGGCTGCGGCTCGATGATTTGATCAATGATAAATTGGGCAGATGTGACATTCAGAATCTCTTGAAGAGGCCTCCTATAAAATGTAACCTCCACTGGGCCAGATTCTTTCTTGTTCCAGGTTTCCATAAGCAGCTCGTGAGCAAAATAATCAGGTCTTTCAAAATGTTTAAAGTCCATAAATGGATGATGTACGGAGAAAATAACTTGTCCACCCGGTTTCAATATGCGATGGAATTCTTGAAAGGTTAGCGCCCAATCATCGATATAGTGCAGGGTTAATGAGCTTACTATAAGGTTGAATGTTTCGTTTTTAAATAGGAGGGGCTCCGTTAAATCACAAGCGAATACTTCTGCCTCATGACCAACTCGCCTTTTGCATGCTTCTACCATAGCAGGACTCAAATCAATAGCCGTTACTTGAGCACCGCGCTTTAAAAATTGCTCCGTGTACCAACCTGCAGCACAGCCAGCATCAAGGACTGTAAGTGAATTCATATTATTTGGCATAAGTTTCATCATTGCTGGCCGCTCATAATAAGCGTTGTGCCCGCTCTCAGTATCCACATGCTTTTCGTAGTCTTTTGCAAGTTTGTCGTACGCTGTGACAACCTTTTCCTTCATTTTGTTCACACCCTCCTATTTCTAGCTATAACAGCAGCTTGATAATACCATAATTTTTCAGTTATGAGGTAAAAGACAGCCATAATAATGGCTGCCTCCTTTTGGATCATATGATTATATTTTAAGAGCTGGAAAAAATGCTAGAGATATGCTCACAAATTTCATCCATAACCTATCAAAAACAAATTTGAAAAATGCCACGTAGAAATAGCTAGCGGGATAATGGATAACAGCTTAAGCCAATTCTTTTTAGCTGCAAATCCGACCACTAACATGATTACTCCTATGATTAACAATACAATTAGTGCTAAAAATGACATATTGATGCCTCCCAGCTCGTAATCCAGCAATCATCTGCTTCCTTACAAATCAATTCTAATAAAAACCTTTTCTTGAAACGAGTACCAACTTTTTGTAGTACCTGTTCATATATGATCTCTATCATCTTGCTTGATTGTTATGAGAAGCTTGCCAGTACAGAGCGTTTAAACGAGGTTAATCAAGGTCAGTGACTAGCTCTTCTGCCCTACTCTTTAATTGATTATTTCGATGCTCCAAAAAACTTTTCATGTACCTTCTTAATATCAATCTCTCTGTAATCCATCCAACTATTCCAAACGGAGCTTCAAAAACCAATATGTCTTTCATTAATGTCATTCCATCATGTTCCTCAAATATATGCTCATGTCTTAAACTTTTAAAAGCCCCCTTGCTCATTTCGTCTACAAAAAGATAGGGACTTTCATATTCCGTAATTTTCGAGGTTAGTTTTTGTCTGATTAGAAAATGAGTAGCCAGAAAGGTCACGGTTTCTCCCTTATTAATCATGCCTTCAATCGTTCCTGCTATAGCCCTCTCCTTCGTATGTTTCCAGACCGTTTGAGTATGTACTTCTATATTCCTCGCTAAGTCAAAACAATGATGTATTGGAGCATTTATAAGAACCTCGGTTTTAACAGTAACCAATCCAAACACCTCATTAAGCTACAATTACTCTTAAAGCCAGCATTGTACCCATTTTTAAAATAACTCTTTAGGCAGCCCATGATCAGAAATAATTAATAAACACCTTCCCGAGCTGCAACTTCATTTTATCATTACTGGAAATTCACTGCCTGTCAGCATAATAAAATAAAGTTTTAAAATTTTTTTTGGAATCTGTCGATTTTCAAACTTCTCATTCGTTGTCTAAATAGAGGCTGAGTTCATCGGTTATCTACAAAAATAATCCAAACTATGGGATGAGAGGATGTTATAAGATGGCAAAACACACAACTTATATGATGTCGGAGGACGCAAAAGCTCAAGCTGAGTTCTATACTCATGCACTTGGTGGAGAGATCCTGTCCGTTATGACGCATGGACAGCTTCCTGATGCAAAGGAAGAACTCAAGGATAAAGTTGTTAACTTGAGTCTGATGGCTGGAGGAATTCACTTTTTAATGTCCGATTCTGTATTTGAACCCATCATTCGCGGAAATGCCATACATCTGTGTCTCGAGTATGATGCAGAGGCTGAAGCCCGCGAAGCCTTCGATAAGCTAGCTGTAGGCGGCAACATTAAATGCCCGTTAGAACCCGCATTTTGGGGCACATTATTCGGACATATCGAAGACAAATACGGCGTAATGTGGATGATCACCACCACTGGACCAACTGCCTAAACAATAATTGCAAGAGCAAAGCCCGCCCGAAAATAATATCGGGCGGGCTTTTTTGGGGACTGCACAACTGCAACTCTTCCACCGTAGTTATCCGTTAGCTGAATATACTTGTGGGGATTTCGCCATCGGAAAAGTAACGGATTGCCTTACCTTTTTCTTCAGCATATTGAATCTCTTTTTTTGTACTGTTGCCTATATATCCATCCACATCAATTACGAATATTTCATCAGAAATATCTATTTTTCTTAAATGCAGATGCCCTAGTAACTCTGCTTGTTCTTCTGTAATTTTAAAACCATCACTTTGTTCAAAAAAAGCAACACTAATAACAATATTGCCTTGAAGTGTAAGAAACGCGTTTGCTTTTTCAAATTGATCTTTGAATTTTGTAGAACCGCATAAAGTTATTACTGCCATGTTCAATTCCTTTCTGATGATGTTCTTATTATGTGATATCAACTTGAAAAAATCTTTATTCTCCACTTTTTCATGTCAATGCACAGCTGTTACTCTTGAACTTACTCTGTGTACCTAACTACTCGCCAAAAAAGGCTCTATGTGAATGTGTACGTAGGAAATGCTGTGCAATTCAGCAATACGTTTCTCAATTTGTTCTGAAATGTCATGGCTTTCTCCTACATTTAGCTGATGGTCTACGGCAATCGTTACGTCTACCAGTTTGTTATTCCCGTGAATACGAGCTTTTATATCAATTATTTTCTCTACACCTGGGGTATCGGAGACGGTTTGTTTAATGGTTTGAAGTTCTTCATGATCAAAACCGTCAGTAAGCGCATGCGAACAATCACGAAAAATATCCCATGCTGTTTTACAAATAATGATGCCTACAATTAGAGCTGTGACTGGGTCAAGCCATGGCAAGCCAAATTGTGAACCGATGATGCCAACAAAAGCGCCCATGCTTACAAGAGCATCCGAACGATTATCTTGTGCGGCCGCCATCATTGCGTGACTGTTTATTTTTTTTGCTAAACGAATGTTGTAAAGGTAAACGAAATAAATGGCTATGGCACAAAATAGGGCAGTCCAAGCTGCAATAATATCAGGTGATTCAATTGTTGGAGCTCTGAACTTCATAACCGTCTGATACAATACTTGTATACCAACAGCGAACATTATAAAAGAAGCGATTAGGGCAGCTACCGTTTCAGCTCTGTAATGACCATACCGATGGTTTTTGTCCGGTGGTTTCCGAGATATTTTAAGCCCGATCAACACGGCTATAGAAGCAATAATATCGGTTGAGTTGTTCAGACCATCAGCTGATAAGGCTTCGGAGCCAGTGAGGAAACCTATAATTAACTTTATTGCGGACAAGAAAATATAAGCGCCAATGCTCAGCCATGCACCTTTTTCGCCTTGTTTGATATCATCATACGTATCTTGCACTTGTTTCACTCCCAGTCGGTTTTGCAGAACAAAACCTATGTTACTTGATAGAATGCGTGTGGGTCTAGAGAAACAGTTTTGTTTTTGGCATCAAAAATAAGCTCAGACAAACAGTGTTGCACAGCCCCAATTTTTAATATCGAATCATGCAACTGGCAAATAATAAAACTGGCCTTCGATTACACACAAAAAAACAGCAGCCTTATGGCTGCTGTTTCGTTTAAAAGATACGATTTTTAGTCAAAGTTTCCCGTCAGTTCAATCGTTTTTGTGGCGACACGGTCGTGAAATTCACGATCATGTTCCACGAACACTATGGTCGGTGCGTACTCATGCAGCAGCTCCTCAATCTGCATCCGGGAAATGACGTCAACAAAGTTCAGCGGTTCGTCCCAAATATGCAGATGAGCCTCTTCACATAGACTTCTCGCGATCAGAACCTTTTTCTTCTGTCCACCGCTAAACGCCGACATATCCTTCTCAAACTGGATACGGGCGAAATCAAGCTTTCGCAGCACGCTCTTAAATAAACTTTCGTCGATTCCGTGCTCTGCTGCATAATCAGAAAGTGACCCTCTCAGATGAGAAGTATTCTGGGATACATAGGAAACGCGCAGCTGAGGATCAATCCGAAACGTACCCGTATAGTGAAGCGCCTCGCCGTTTAGCAGGTGGAGCACACTAGACTTACCCGAACCGTTTGGACCCGAAATGGCGATCCGATCCCCTTGTTCGATCGTCAAATTAACGTTCTCGCAAACTGATTTTTCACCGTAATAAATCGAGACGTGATCCAGCACAGCCAGTTCGGATTTGGAATACGCGAGTTGAGAGATCACAAGGCTTTCTGACTGTTCAATATTTCGAAGCAGTTTCGATTTCTCTTCAACAGCGGCATTTTGCCGCTGCTCAATGGATTTCGCACGTTTCATCATTTTAGCAGCTTTGTGCCCGACATATCCCTTATCCAGCTTGGAACCGGAGTTTCGTGTGCCGTTTTTCGATTTTTCAATCTCGTGGGACCAGCCGCTCGTGCGTTTGACAGAGCTAGATAAACGCTCGATATCTTTGTACAGCTTCTCGTTTTGTGCCAATTCGAACGTGTCCTGGCGAGTTTTGTTCGTCCACCAGCTGGAGAAGTTGCCTTTTTGAATTTCTATATTTGTTTTGTTGATCGATAAAATATGATCGACACAGCGGTCGAGAAATGAGCGGTCATGTGACACAAGAATAAAACCGCGCTTCGTGTTTAGATAATCACCGACAAGTTTGCGTGCATGCAAGTCGAGATGATTGGTTGGCTCGTCGATGAGCAGAAAGCGATTGTCCTGGATGAACAACACGGCAAGCAGTACCTTCGTTTGCTCGCCTTGGGACAGCGTTTCGAATGGCCGGTACAACACATCTTCCGAAACCTTAAGCAGATTTAGTTCTCGCATCAGCTTCCAGCGCTCATAGCCTGGCACGATTTCTTCGATGACGTCGACGGTCAAATATTCCGGATGTTCAACGGGAAACGGAAAATAATCAAAGGCAACGGGTGCGGAGATCGTACCGCTGTATTCGTATTTCCCCTGCAGCAGGTTGAAGAACGTCGTTTTGCCCCGACCGTTTCGCCCTGTAAACCCGAGCTTCCAGTCTGTATCGATTTGAAAATGAACATTTTCGAATATGAGGTCATAGCTGCCTGGATAGGCAAAAGTAAGATTAGATACTTGAATCGCGGGCATGGCGATCATCCTTTCGTATGAAAATAAAAAAGAGACGCAAGAAAGGTGCTTTCTTACGTCTCTAATCCATACGAGGAAATACAGCCCCATTTTATGGGACTGGATGACTATCCGGATAGGGAGCGCAAACGAAATGCAGACCTTTCTTGCAGAGACGAAATAAACCAACCACAGCGGATTGCTGAGTTCGTTCTTTTCGTGATCTCACAGCAAGAAAGTTCTACATTGTATTCGTTCAACTCCCGTCATCAAAATTAGGTACAGTTTATCACAATCTTAATTTAACTACAACCTGCGAAGTCCCGTCATACGCTCTGAGCCATTAGTTCTTTTCGATAATAGATTCTCGAAGGCTCTTAGAAAGACTTTTGACAACCAGCTCGTAAGAATGATCAATCATTTCAAAAACATCCGACTCTGGCAAAGAACCGTCGATCGTAATTGTATTCCAATGTTTTTTATTCATATGGTATCCTGGTCGAACAGCCTCATGCTGTTCCCTTAAGTTTTCCGCAATTACCGGATCACATTTTAGGTTTAAGCGAAGATGCTCCCCTTTGTCCTCAAAAATAAACGCGAATATTTTACCTGCAACTTTGATGACCAACGGTTCGAATCCGAAGGGATAATCCTTAGACGCTCCGTTCTTCGTTAAACAGTATTCGATGATATTATTCTTCAAAACAGCAGCTCTCCTTCTACGATATTAAAATGACTCATTATGAATTTATCCTACAGCTCAGCTAATGGCTTTACAAATTTCATAATCGGTTAAATCGATATCCACTTCCATTCCTAGTGCTAGCTTAGCCAACTGATCTCCGATATAAGGTCCCATCGTCAAGCCGGAAGCCCCGAGACCGTTCACCGCAAGCAGTCCCTCCCAATCTGGAATGGCGCCTATAACCGGAAGAAAATCGGCGGTAAAAGGGCGAAAGCCTACTCTTACTTCCTGAAATGTACTATCTGCCAGATCAGGTGCGAATGGAAGACATTTGCTTAAAATTTCATGCATTCCACCGGGTGTGATCCTCGTATCATAACCTTCAATATCATTTTCATGAGTTGCCCCTATGACGATTTTTTGTTGATCAAAGGCGAGCAAATATTGATCGGAAGGCGGCATAACAACCGGCCAGATGCCAGTATTCTGTTTGGCATCTGGTACCTGCAAGTGCATAATTTGTGCTTTCTGATAACTCACTTTAAAATCAATGCCCAACGGTTGCAGCAGCTGACCAGCCCAGGCCCCTGCACAGACGATCACGATGTCAGCCGGATAACTAATTGCCTGGGCCGTTACACCCGTTATTCGGTTGGATTGATATTCAAGCCCAGCATCCCCATAGATAAGCTCAGCCCCATTCCTCTGTGCAGATCGAAGCAAAGCATCACGCAGCGCACGGCCATCCACACGGGCGGCTCCACTAATATGAACGGAAGAATATCCTTCGACGAGCAGCGGGAAGAGCTCTCGGGTCCGATGTTCATCAAGCTGCGTAATCTCACCGATTTCTGGAGCTTCTTCTAAACGCTTGTAAGCTCTCGCTTCCATTTTCTCGATTTTCTCCGAATCCATATGTATACTTAGGGCGCCGACCTTGGCATATCCGGTTTCGGTTTCCCCTTCACTTTCCAGCTCTTCAATTAAAACAGGGTAATAACTCGCTCCAGCCTTAGCAAGGCGATACCACGCCTTATTGCGCCGCTGCGACAGCCAAGGACAAATAATGCCAGCTGCTGCATCCGTAGCCTGTCCTTCATCTTTCCTATCGATAATGAGGACATCTGCACCTTGCTTAGCCAAATGGTATGCGGTTGATGCTCCAGCAATTCCTGCACCAATGACAATGATCTTCATGATGATTTCACTTCTTTCTATAATCGCTCTTCTCATTATAACGAGATCCCTCTCAAATAGAAAAAGCCGCGTATGACGCGGCAATTTAAGTTTCTCATGAAGTGCAATGGTCTATTATCTAATTTTAATCATCTGACATATCCGTTAACGATATAGGTATTTCAGCATAATCAGGTCCTACAATCTTTACACCCTCTTTTTCATCTGAGCCCACCGCAACCGAAATACTGAACTTATCTGACTCTTGTATTGCCTTTTTATCAGAAACTAAGTCAATCACAACCGTTCCTGTACCGCCTCCCGTTGATTTATAGGCGTCTCGTCCTCTTCCAATTTCAATTATTGCTCTCCATTTATTTTCTGTATCCGCGGTAGTCAATGTCGTTATATAGTCCGCAGGTATGGATTTTGTTTCTTTTTCAGGATAACTGCTTGTAATGTTTGAAATATACCATTTATCAGGAATATTGAGAGCAACACCACCCCAGTCTTTAGGGTCGATTGAAATCGAAGCAACAATCTGAATATGTTCCGGAATTCCTTTGTCTCCCTTGATAAATAATGTTCCTTTTGCTGATGTATTCAAATCTGTAGAATCAGAACTCACGCTAAAACTTCTAGTTTGAACTATCTTTTCGTTAACTGCTGTTTTGTGAATAAATTTCTCTTGTCTTGATGACAGCAGTAAAATTAAAATGGTCACACTAATTATTAATACAGCAAGCAAAATGTATCTCGCTTTTATAGTCATATCTGCCCTCCTTAGCAGTCCACATAACTTTATCTTTTACGAAGTAAATCAGCTTCTAAATACTTTGTAAGGTAAATCGTTACTCCCAAATGATATCCCATAAATATCTTAACATATATTGGTTTTTCATCCTTATTGAATTAATCTTTTAGCTAGACACACGTACCACAAGAATGAAAACAAGCAAAAGAAAAGACCGCCATCAGCGGTCTTGAATACTTTATTTCGTTTCTTTCAAAAATGCTAGTGCTTCCTCATAACTATTCCAGTGACTTTCTGAAGTATGCTCAGATTGCCTAGCGGAGCGGTTCAACTGGATTTTGGTTATCATGGCTCCTTCAACTATAACCGCTGCTCTTTGCATGCCAAAGGTTAATAATTGCTTTTGATGCTCGACTAGCTTAGCTTGAGACTCGGGTAAGAAAGCTTTGACACTTCGCATATCAACAACTACGTCAAATTTACCGCCCAATTCTATGGAAAATGTCTCGATCTCTCTAGTAATGCTATCAAAATCTTCAGGCCTAGCTTTCTGATCCCAAACGATCTCAATTATTTTATTCGCCTTATCCAAAATCTTTGTTGATGACATTTATGTGTCTCCTGTTCAGGGATGTAGTTTAGCTGCCATTTTATTCTACAATTCATCATTGTTTTCTTCAATTAACTTTCGAAGTAATTATCAAAAATACCGGATTGTTATGTGATATAACTCATCAGTTACAATATACAGAGCCTTACAGCGACAGCACGAACAAAAAAAGCAATTCCCTCGAAGAGCAGTCCAAGCACATCGGCTTATTGAATACGAATAAACGGCTGAAGCTGCTGTATGATCGGAACTATCAAATTACGATCAAGAGCAAGCAAGGGCTGGGGACCGTGATCAGTATTACACTCCCCCAAATCAAGCAATAGAAATGAAGAGGGCAGGATTGTTCCTGCCCTCTTTATGATAGATGACGCCCTATGCTTCTCGGGATCAGCCTATTGTCGCAGGGCTGTTTAATAAAAAAAGAGCCGCCCGCTGGCTGAAGTGCACCCCTTAGAATAGACATTGGAAAAACCCCTAGGTTATTCCGATGAAATTCTAGGGGGTGTATTTTTGTGGCGGTTAAAGGGCAAAAGTTTAAGCATTATGAAGATACAACGAAAGTGGAGGCAATCCGCTTACATGTTGA